>NZ_JROH01000014.1 GCF_000786205.1 Sphingomonas sp. 37zxx
GGCAAGGATCAGGCCGCCTGTTCCCAGTCGCGCGTTTCCTCCGCCGGCAGCCGGATCAGATAGTCGAACGCCGACAGCCCCGCCTTCGACCCGTCACCCATCGCGATGATGATCTGCTTGAACGGGATCGTCGTCACATCGCCCGCGGCAAAGATGCCGGGCTGCGAGGTGTGGCCGCGATGATCGACCTCGATCTCGCCATGCGGGCTAAGGCCGACCGCGCCGCGCAGCCATTCGGTGTTGGGCACCAGCCCGATCTGGACGAAGATACCCTCCAGCGCGACCTGGTGGAGGGCGTCGCTGTTGCGGTCCTTATAGACCAGCCCGTTCACCTTGCTGCCGTCGCCCAGCACTTCGGTGGTCAGCGCCGAGGTGACGATCTGCACGTTCGGCAGGCTGGCCAGCTTGCGCTGCAACACCGCATCGGCGCGCAATGCGCTGTCATATTCGATCAGCGTCACATGCGCGACGATACCGGCAAGGTCGATCGCGGCCTCGACGCCCGAATTGCCGCCGCCGATCACCGCGACGCGCTTGCCCTTGAACAACGGCCCGTCGCAATGCGGGCAATATGCGACGCCCTTGTTCTTATACTGGTCTTCGCCGGGCACGTTCATCTGCCGCCAGCGCGCGCCGGTCGCCAGGATCACCGAACGCGCCTTCAGCGACGCCCCGTTTTCCAGCACCACTTCGTGCAGCCCGCCTTCGCCGGTCGCCGGGATCAGCTTTTGCGCGCGCTGCAGGTTCATCACATCGACATCATAGTCGGCGACATGCTGTTCCAGATGCGCGACCAGCTTTGGCCCCTCGGTATGCGGCACCGAGATGAAATTCTCGATCGCCATCGTGTCGAGCACCTGCCCGCCGAAACGCTCGGCGGCGATGCCGGTGCGGATGCCCTTGCGCGCGGTATAGATCGCCGCCGCCGCGCCTGCGGGGCCACCGCCGACGATCAGCACTTCAAACGGCTCCTTTTGCGCGATCTTGGCCGCAGCCTTTGCGCTCGCGCCGGTGTCGAGCCGGGCGACGATCTGCTCCAGCTCCATCCGGCCCTGGCCGAATGTCTCGCCGTTCAGATAGACGGTCGGTACCGCCATCACCTTGCGCTCGTTGACTTCGTCCTGAAACAGCGCGCCGTCGATCGCGGTATGCGTGATGCCGGGGTTCAGCACCGCCATCAGGTTCAGCGCCTGCACCACATCGGGGCAATTCTGGCACGACAGCGAGAAATAGGTCTCGAAATTATAGCTGCCCTCCAGCCCGCGGACCTGATCGAGCAGATCCTGCGCCGCCTTCGACGGATGGCCGCCCACCTGGAGCAGTGCCAGCACCAGGCTGGTGAATTCATGCCCCATCGGCAACCCGGCAAAGCGGACGCCGATGTCGGTGCCGACGCGGCGGATCATGAAGCTGGGGGTGCGGCGGTCATGGCCGGTGACGACGGTCACCTGGTCCGACAGCGCGGCGATTTCGTTCAGCAACTCGCCCATCTGGCGCGATTTGGCATCATCGCCCAGGCTCGCGACCAGTTCGATCGGCTCGCGGATATTGACCAGATAGGCCTTAAGCTGCTGCGTCAGATTGGCGTCGAGCATAGGAAACTCCGATAATGCAGAAACGATACGGCCCGGAGCGGAAGCAAACTCCACCCCGGGCCGTGGTCGCCCCCAAGGGGTAGAGCGGTTTAGATCTTGCCGACCAGGTCGAGGCTGGGGGCGAGCGTCTCTTCGCCCTCTTCCCACTTGGCCGGGCAGACTTCACCCGGATGCGCCGCGATATATTGTGCTGCCTTGATCTTGCGCAGCAGCTCGGCTGCGTTGCGGCCGACGCCTTCCGACGTGACTTCCATCAGCTGGATGACGCCCTCGGGATCGATCACGAAGGTGCCACGATCGGCCAGGCCCTGGCCTTCGCGCAGGATCTGGAAGTTGTTGCTGATCGCATGGCTCTGATCGCCCAGCATGTAATAGTTGATCTTGCCGATCGCCGGCGAGCTGTCGTGCCATGCCTTGTGGCTGAAATGCGTGTCGGTCGACACCGAATAGACCTCGACGCCCATGCGCTGCAGCGTGGGGTACACATCGGCCAGATCTTCCAGCTCGGTCGGGCAGACGAAGGTGAAATCGGCTGGGTAAAAGAAAAATATCGCCCACTTGCCGGCGACATCGGTGTCGCTGACCGACACGAACTTGCCTTCCTTATACGCCTGGGTGGTGAATGGCTTGAGCTTGCTACCGATGAGCGACATGGGAACCTCCGTTAAATCCTGAATGCCGGATATAGGGGCTCATGCCGCATCGCGACAATGATAATGCTGCATCGCAGTAATCGGCTTTGTCGATCTATGTCCCGAAAAATCCCGTCGGACGTAGTTAAGACACCGGCAAGGCGCGCAATGTCTTGGTCACGCGATGCCGCACCGCAGGATCACGGGTGACCTCCAGTATCGCGCTTAAACTCACGCGAGCGGCGGCAAAGTCATTGTCGACCAGTTCCAGCCGGGCACGCTCCCACCACGGCTGGACAAAGCCCGGCGCGACCGCCGTCATCCGCCGATACAGCTCCAGCGCCCGCCGCCCCTTGCCCGCCCGCTCGGCGCGCGATGCCTGGTTCAGCAACAGCCGCACCAGGATCGCGCGATTGGGCATTACCGCGACATGGTTGGCGACGCCGGTCATCAGCGTGGCCAGCCGATCGCGGCCCACCCGCGCGCCGCCGCGAAACGGATCGACGATCACCGGCGCGGCTTCCTGCCCCACCAGCACCAGCACATGCCCCGGCACGTCGAGGATATTGGCGGTCCAGCCAAGCCTGCGCGCCGCCGCGACATACAGGATCGACAGGCTTATCGGCAGCCCGCGGCGGCGATCGATCACGCCGATCAGATCGGCATTGGCCGGATCGTCATAGCTTTGCTCGTCGCCGTTAAAGCCAAGCTCGTCGCCGAACACCGCCGACAGGCTGTCGGCGCGATCATCGGCGTCGCTGGTGCCACCATTCAGCGAATCGAGCCGGGCCGCCGCTGCGTCCAGCAAGTCGTGATAGGGCGTGGGATCGGTTTGCGGGTGATCGCACAGCGCCAGCAACAGCGCGGCTTCATCGAGCAGGATGTCGGCCTCGTCGATCAGGCCAAGCTGGATCAGATCATCGTTCATGCCCTGAACATGGGGTTGCCCCCTGCCCGTCGCCAAGTCCCCCCTGCGATCTTTGAAAATGGCGATCGTTGCGGCCTTCTTCGCCGATTATTGCCGCCCCAGCCTTGCAACCCGCGCGCCACGGGCCATCTTTGCATCATCGTCAACAACTGAAAGGAGGTGATCGAATGTCTCATTGTCACGCACTGAACGCGGCTTCGGGCGCAACCATGATCGCCTCGGCGGGATACGTCTGCATCTGACTCGTTGCCGACTTCAGTCGACAATGGAAAGGCCGCTCCGACAAGGGGCGGCCTTTCGCTTTTCAAGGCTCGGCGCGATCGGTTGCGGCGGGCAGGTCGGGCGTCGGCTCGGCCTGGGTCGTGGGTGCCAACACCTCGACATCGACCCGGCGATTGCGCGCGCGGCCGGCGGGGTCATCGGCCCCGTCCAAGGTCGCATTGGGCGCGACCGGGCGGTGCTCGCCAAGCGCGATGACCGTAATCCGATCGGCGGCTACCCCTTGCTCGACCAGATACGCCCGCACCGCTTGCGCGCGGCGGCGCGCCGTCGCCAGATTATCGGCATCGCTGCCCTGTGAATCGCTGCTGCCGCGCAGCACATAGCGCGCCGCGTCGGGAAGCGCCGGATCGGCCAACAGTGCGTCGAGCGCGGTTCGTCCCGCCTGATCGAGTGCAGCGCCTGCTGCAAAGGCGATGGTCGTCTCCGGCAAGCGCACCGGCTCGGGCGTTGCCACCGGCGCGGGGGCAGGCTTGATCTCTGCGATCACCTTGGGCTGCATGATCGACTGGCTGGGTTGCGCCTCGCGCGCCGCATTGTCCTTTGGCGCGGCGGGCGGTGGCGCGGGGCGGTCACATGCCGATGATAGTGGCAGCAACAGCAGCGGAAACATCGAACGCAGGGTCATGGGTCGCTGGCCTCTGGCGGTGGCGGGGGCGGCACTTCGGTAGGCTTCCAGGCGGCAATTTCATCGCGGGGGCCATAGATTAGCACGGTGTCGCCAGCGGCGGCGCTGGGGCGCGAGGCATGGGTAAAGAAGCGGATGCCGCCATTGGCGCGGATCAGCAGCAGCGGCTCGACCCCGCCCGCCTCGACCCCGCCTGCCTCGACCCCGCCTGCCTCGACCGTAGCGCCCGACTGCAATCGCGCGCTGTCCGCGCCGTCGATGCTGGCAAAGGCCCAGCCGGCGGCATCGTGGCGCGCCAGATCCTCGACCCCCAGGCCCGACCCGAACAGCGCCCGTCCGCGCAGCGTGGCGGGCAGGCTGCGCGGATCATCGCCGGCGGCATCGCCCAGCTGATACACATTGTCGCGGCCGAGTTCGGGGGCGAATTCATTGCACACCAGCGCGTTATACGCCTCGTTCTCGGTCACCGCCGCCATCGTGCCGAATTGCTGCAGGTCGAGCCGATCCTCGGTCGCTTCGCTCAGGATTTCGCCATGATAGATCGGAATCCCCGCCGCGCGCGCCGGTGCCAGCCGCTGCCAACTGGTATCGCTCACCACCACGCTAACCCCCGCCCCCCGCAAAGCCTCAGCCAGTGAAAGCCCCCAGTGCGTCGCGCCGACGATCAAAATGCCGTGACCGCCAGGCACCGTCAGCCCCAGCAGCTTGGCCACCACGCCGATGCTGAAGCCATGCGCGACGATGGTCGCCGCGACCACCGCGAACGACAGCGCCACCAACGTCCCGCCATCGCCATAGCCCAGATTGTCCAGCCGCAGCGCGAACAGTCCCGAAATCGCCACCGCGACGATGCCGCGCGGCGCGATCCAGCCGACGAACAACCGCTCGCGCCACGGAATCCGGCTGAACGCAAGGCTCAGCAGCACGGTGGCGGGGCGAACGACGAACAGCAACGTCAAAAGGAATAACCCGAATCGCCATTCAAATTGGCGAAGCACCGACAGGTCGAGCGATGCCGACAGCAGCACGAACACTCCCGACACCAGGATGATCGTCATGTCCTCCTTGAACGACACGATGTCGCGAAGGCTGGTCAGCCCCATATTGGCCAGCGCGATTCCCATCACCGTCACCGCCAGCAATCCGGTTTCCTGCTGGATCGCGTTCGATCCGACAAAGGTGCCGATCACCACCACCAGCAGTACCGGTGCCTTGAGATATTCGGGGATATGCCCGCGCGGCAGCGCCCATCCCAGCGCGCGCGCGGCTCCAAAGCCGATCAGCCCGGCGACCGACGCCGCCAGCAGCAGCGACAGCGTCACCTGCAACGCGCTGGCCCCGCCGCCCGCCTGGCGCAGAATCTCATAGGTGACGACAGCGCACAGCGCGCCGATCGGATCGTTGACGATCGCTTCCCATTTCAGGATCGCGCGCGGCCGCGCCGCCACGCTGGTCTGGCGAAGCAGCGGGATCACCACCGTCGGCCCGGTAACCACCAATATCCCGGCAAACAGGATCGCGACCGGCCACACCAGCCCCGCGACATAATAACAGGCAAGCGTGCCCAGCACCCACCCGATCGGCACCCCCAGCAGCACCAGCCGATGCACCCCACCCTCGGCGTGGCGAAGCTCGCGCAGGTTCAGGCTCAGTCCGCCCTCGAACAGGATCACCGCCACCGCCAGCGACACCGCAGGTTCGAGCAGATGGCCGAAATCTTCTTCGGGCCGGATGATCCCGGTCAATGGCCCGGCGACGATGCCTGCGACCAGCATCAGCGCGATCGCCGGCAAGCCCGAACGCCAGGCGATCCATTGCGCGCCAATACCGATGACGCCGATCAGCGCGATGACGATGGCCAGGTGGTTCATGAAACTCCGGGCGTTACGATGCGGATACACCCCGCCGCGAACAGGCATCCGCCAACGGCACCCGGCCTGTCAACCGCCTATGCCATTGGAAATGATCGACCTTACCCCGGCATGGCTCGACGGCGAGCCGCTAGGGATAGACCGCGGCGGTAATCGCGATCACATCGACGGGGTCGATATCGTCGATGTCGATCTCCATCGCCGGTTGGGTGGTATAGCCCTTGGTAGCGCCCATCCGGTCGAAGGTGATCGTGGCCAGCCGAAACCCTTGGGCGGTACGGATCGCGACCAGGCCGCCGGGCGCAGTCGGGCGATCGGGGTCGGCAACGACGACCGCGCTTGCCGGCAGCCCCGGCCCCAGCGTCGCGCGGCACACGCGCAGCGCAAACGCGCGCGGCCCCGCCTGAGCCGGCGCGTCGATCATCGCACTGGTCCGCTCGAAGCCGATCAACCCGCCCGCAATCGGCACCCCGAAAACCGGCAATGCTGCGGGGGCCGATTCAGCGGCCTGCGGTGACGAGACAGCCGCCGCCGTGGCCGCCGATTGCGATTGGTGAGGCTCCGATCTGGCGGCTGCCGGGCGGGCTGGATCGGCTTCGGTCTGCCGGTCGGTGCCGCGCGACAATTCGTGCCGCAACGACGTGGTCACATCGCGCGAACGCGCCATCCGCATATTCGGATCGGCAATTTTGTTGACGAAGGCATCCAGCTCGCCTCGCCGGTATCTCTGCTCCACCTCGTCCCGCAGCGCCGCTGCGTCCACCACGCCAAACAGGCGGCACAGTGAATCAAGCGTCCCGCCATTCCACCGGTCGAGCGTCTTATAGGCGTTTTCCAGCCGTGACAGAATCACCGGCGGCAGATCATAATCGCGATCGAGCGCCGCGATCGTCAGCCTGGCATCGGCGTATCGCATCACCCGCAGCGAAGCCGCGAGCAGGACCGCCATCCGCTCTTCATCGATCGGTACCGGGCGCTTGTCCTGAAACGGCTCGGCCCAGGCGGCAATGTCGAAACCGGGCTCGCTCAGGTCGCTCAACAGATCGACTGGCGCAATCGCCAGCGTTCGTGCAATCTGTCGCAGTTCGTCGGCACGGGCAACGACTTCGCCGCGCTCGATCTTGGACAGGCGGATATAGGGTATCGATGGCAAAGCGTTGCTGAGTTGCATTAGCTTGCTGCAACCCAAATGCTGGCGCTGTTCGCGCACCCGATTGGGAAAGACAAAAGCGCGATACCGATCGATCACGATCGGGGCCGGCGAAATCAGGTCGGTTACGGCCACGCTGCCGATCTGGGTGAGGTCTGCCGGCGGGCGTTTACCCTGCGACGATGAATATCGGGTACGAGCCATCGGGCATCCGCCATAAGCGCAGGCAAAGCCCCATCGCTTCCGCCGCTAGGGCGTCAGTATAGGATCAAAACGATAATTTCAATTGGATGTCAGTGGCGGATCGTATTGGACATCGGCTCGGTCAGCCGCGCCCAGGCCCCTTCTGGCGAAAAGTCCAGCAATATCATGGGCGCGCAAAGACCCGCCTGATGCATCGCCAACCAGTTCGGCGACAGTGGCGAAGGGTGGTGCGAAGAAAAAACCACCCCGCCCCCGTCAGTTACGATGCCCATCGCTGGCGGCGCTGCGTTCACCGGCCAGCGCAGGCTCAATTCGGTCAGCACATCGCGCCCCGCCGCCTCGATCAGCCTGCGCGATCGCTGTAGCACGGAACTGTCCTTTTCCAACGCCTGCTCCAGTGGCACCGGATGAATGTCGCCATTCCAGCACATCGTGATCGCTTGATCATCGGCATGCACGACGGTGATCGACAGTAGCAACGATCGACTGGCCGATAGCAGGGGCCGCGCCTGCTCCGCGATCGGCCGTGCCAGTTCGGCCAGCGCTCTGTCTTGCGACTGCAGATGGGCAATGCCTTCCCACGCTGCCCGCAAGAACGATTCTGCCGCGCCCGCCTTCTTCAACACCCAGCCACCCTATAAACGACTGCGAAAACAATGCCCCGCCAAACCCGCCAATCCACGCGCATGGCCCATGCTTGGGTCAATGACGTGCGCTGCTGCCGGGTGCGTTGGTGGCGACTGGCTGCACCATGATCTGCGCTTCATCCGCGCCGCTGCAGTCTGCGATTTCCTGGCCCGAGCGTGCCGCGACCTGCGGCTCCGAGCCGGGATCGACCGCCACCAGGCGCGACAGCGTATTGTGCGGCTGGCCGATGGCCGGCAAGATCGGCGCAGTCTCGGCAAGGTTGACGGCGCGGCTGCGCGTCCGGGTGCCGGTTGCCTTGGGCTTGCGATATTCCGCCATCATGGCGAAGCGTGGATTTTGCTGGGTCAGGTCGGCGATGGTCTGCGCGGCGCGCTTGGTGATCTGCCGCACCCGCTCCTTGGTCACGCCGCGATCGATGTCGGCCTCGCCCGCTGCCACGACGTCGAACACGCGGCGCTCGACGATTTCCTTGTCACGCGCCAGCTTCTCTTCGAGCTTTGCCAGCTCGATCGGGCACAAATCCTGCCCACGCGACCGGCGAAGCGTTGCGGTGCCGGGCTCGGTCGGCTCGACGCGGATCGCACGCTTGGGACGCGGGCGCTTGCGCAGTTGCTCGACGCCAACGGTGCGCTGATAGGCGATATATTCTTCGATCAGCGAATTGGTGGCCGACTGCGCCAGATAGTCAGAGGCACCCGCCTCGGTGCGGGCCAGCGCGCTTTCGTCCTCAAGGATCGATTCGAGGCTGGCTTCGTCGCCATCGCTGTTCGAGGTCATGGCGTGCAGCGATACGGTGACGGCATCGACCTTCTTGGCCGAGGGGCGCTGATCGGTCATCACGCGGAAGCGCAGGCTCTGCAGCTCGCCGCGGATTTGCCAGTTCACAAAGGTCGTGAACTGCGCCTTGGTAGGATCATATCCCATAATTGCGCGATGGACTGCGATGGCGCAGCACTGCTCGGCGTCCTCCCAATGCGACACCAGGCCATATTGGCGGATGAAGTGGCGGATGCGCGGTGCGATCAGCTTCAGGATGGTTGCAAAAGCGCGATCAACATTGGCGCGGCGGCGTGCACTCGGCTTCCCATCGGTTGCGGGGGTTTCCGCGATGACGGTGGCGACGGCGGCTTCCAGTGCAATCGTGATCTTCGACATTTTATTCCCCCAGAATGGGAACCGACCGGCACCGTGCCCGTTGATCCCTGTTCCAAGGTTTGGCACCCAACCCTATAAGGCTTTGTTACCAATCCTATATGTAGGAATACTTATTCCTAGTTTCTCGCCCAAATTCGCCTAGCCGTTGGCCGCCGGGATCAGGTTAACGAATCGATCGGGCTGCACTTTGCGACTCACAAAGTCGAGCAACCACGAACGATGGGCGCTGGCCGCGCTGCTTGCCTCACCGATTCGCCGGTCGGCGGCACCGCTGCCGATCTGTGCGCCCAGCAGCCGCTTGGCTCGGCCGCTATCCAATCCGTCGGTCAAAAACCGCACCGCGTCGGCGGTGCCCAGATGATGGCCCAGATACGCCGCATGGGCGATCGTCGCCAAATTCCCGCCTACCGCGATTCCGGCCTGTTTCAGATGGCTCAGGCTGCGAGTCGCATAGTCCGCCGTCGCATGGATCGAGGCTGTTGCATCGTAGCGCAGCGCCAACAGCGCCGATTTCGCGCCCGGCAGCACGCGGCCATTGCTGCCCAACCACCCCTGCCGAACCGCGGTGTCGTGCAGCCAGGTGCCGGGACGTTCGGCCTCGCTTTGCCAGGTGCCACCCAGAAATTGACCAAGCCCGGCAGCGCTCGATCGCGGATTGCGCGATGTCGGCTGCCATGCGCCGTCGCGCGTCTTGGCCGCTTCGGCATCGACGATCGCGGCGAGGACCGCTGCGGGCAATTTCGTCCGCTCGGCGGCGGCGACCAGCGCCTGGCCGAATTGCGCATTGGCCCCGAGACCCGCAACCGCGCCCGACGATGCTGCCGTCGCCATTGCCGAGCCACCAAAAGGCATCCCCCGCGACCCGGTGTCGATCACCGCCTCCTCGTCAACTGACCATGAAGGCAGCCCCGACGAAGACACTGGCGACGACGACAGCGGCGACAAAGGCAGCTGCGCCGACGAAGCAGCGGCAGGCGGCGAAGCCGAGGGAGACGGGGCGATTCGCGCCGCGCTCGCGCGCCCGGCCAGCGCCAGCAGCGTATCGAGGTTCAGGTCGGCATTATCGGCCAAACGCGCCTGGGTCTGTTCGTCACCCGAAAAACCGCCGCTTCCCAGCGCCGCGCGCCACAGCCGCGACGACACATCGCCATGCGCCTGGGCATAGATCAGCGCCGCTTTCTCATTGGGTGCCAGCCGCCCGAACTCGGTGGCGGTGATCATGGCTTATCCGTCCGCGCGGCGCGCAGCCGGCGGGCCGCGCTCAGCGTCCGCGTAAAGCGCGCCGCCGAAAAATCGTCGATCTGGTCCTGCTCTGCGATCGCGATGACCCGCAACGCCTCGGCACGGTGGCGATCGGCCGCCGCGCCGATCGCGCTCAGCGAGCCATAGGCCTCGGCGGCCTGTATCCGCAGCAGGTCGAGCCGCTGGTCGCGCGCCTCATATTCGCGGCTCAGCGCGGCGCGCTTCGTCCGCATCCGCGCGACGAACGTGTCCGACGGAAACTGATGATGCTGGCTGGCAAGCGCGGTTTCGTCGCGAACGGTGGTGTCGATCGCATCGCGATGCATCGATAATTCGCGCATGTGCGTGTGCTCCACGCTGATCGACACCTTGATCGTGTCGATCTCGCGCTGGCGCAGTTGCAACGCGGCGTCATAGGGTGTTTTCACATTTCCTGTCCCATGATGGCGTCGAGCGCGGCAAAGCTGGCCGCGACATCGCCGCGATCCTGCTTCGTCTGGCCAAGCAACGCCTCGATTTGCGGCGCGAGCAATGCCGCGCGGTCCACCTCGGGGTTGGAACCCATTTTATAGGCTCCAAGCCGGATGATCTCTTCCATGTCACCATAGGTCGACAGCGCCGATCGCGCGGCGATTCGGGTCATATTTTGTTCGTCGCTCAGCGCGCCGGGCAGGGTGCGCGAGACCGACTTCAAAATGTCGATCGCCGGGTATCGCCCGCGCTCGGCGATCCGCCGCGCCATCACGATATGCCCGTCCAGAATGCCGCGTACCGCATCGGCCACCGGCTCATTATGATCATCGCCATCGACCAGCACGGTGAACAGGCCGGTAATCGCCCCCTGCCCCGCCCGGCCCGGTCCCGCGCGCTCCAGAAGGCGCGGCAGTTCGGCAAAGACGGTGGGGGTATAGCCCTTGGTCGCCGCCGGCTCACCGCTGGCCAGCCCGATCTCGCGCTGTGCCATCGCAAAGCGCGTGACCGAATCCATCAGGCACAACACGTTCAGCCCGCGATCGCGGAAATGCTCGGCCACCGCCAGCGTCGTCCAGGCGGCCTGGCGGCGCATCAATGCCGGCTCATCCGACGTGGCGACCACCACCACGCTTCGCGCCAGCCCTTCCGGCCCCAATTCGTCCTCGACGAACTCCTGCACTTCGCGGCCGCGTTCACCGATCAGGCCGATCACCGCGACGTCGCACGCGGTCCAGCGCGCAAGCATCGACAGCAACACCGATTTGCCCACGCCCGATCCGGCGAACAGGCCCAGCCGCTGGCCGCTGCACAGCGGCGCAAAAATATCCAGCGCGCGCACTCCGGTTCCCATCCGCCCCCCAACCCGAGCCCGCTCGGCAGCGGGCGGCGGCGATGCCTTGATCGGGCGCGGATCCATGCCGATCGGCAGCGGCCCCTTGCCATCGATCGCCACACCCAGCCCATCGATCATTCGGCCAAGCCAGGCGTCGCAAGGGCGAATCGAAAAACAGCCCGCGATCAGATCGGCGCGCGATCCCGATGCGATCCCCTGCGGGTCGCTGAACGGCAGGCAATGCGCGATGCTGCGATCGAGCCCGGTCACTTCGGCGGCAACCACGCCGCCGGCTGCGTTCACCGCGATATGCGATCCGATCCGCGCCGCGCCGTCCAGGCCTTCGACCTCTATCAGGGTGCCGCGCACGCCGACGACCCGGCCGAAGCGCTGATCGGGCGATAGCTCGCGGATTTCCCGGGCCGCTGCGGCCAGGCTTTTCATTGCACCCGCTCGAACGTCCGATCATCGATAGGGGACAGCAGCACCGTTTCGTAATTGATCAGCGCACGGCAATCGGCAAGCGCACGATAGAAATCGCCGGTGGCTACCTTGCGCGCAAAGCTGGCGCACACCGCCTTGGCTTCGGGCGATGCCAGCGCGCCGATCAGGTCGCGCAGATATTCGATGATCTCGTCATGATGCGCGGTCGCGCCATCTGGATCGATGTAGGCGACCATGCACGCATAATAGAGCCGCTTAGCGGGGGTCGATGCCTCTTGCGGCGACATGATCTCGCGACCGCGCAGCAACGAGACGTTGTTTTCGACGCATAACTCGGTGCGGCCGACCGATCGCAACACCGCGCCGTTCACCACCAGCTTCTCTCCGTCGCGCAAGGCAATCTTCAGTGTCATGTTCAATCCCCAATCTCTCAATTCTTTATAGGAAAAAATTGCCGGGTTGGTCGAAACACAAATATCAGGGGTTTTCCGTACCCGAGCCGCGCAATCATCCTACAAAGAGGCAAGCGCCCGTTGCGATCGGGGCATTTTTCGCGGAGAACTTCCCTTGAGCCTATACTCAGCCCTCTACGCCGGCGTTTCTGGCCTCAACGCACATTCGACGGCGATGTCCGGCGTTGCCGACAACATCACCAACATCAACACCGTCGGCTATAAGAGCGCCGATACCCAGTTTCGCACGCTGGTGGCTGATGGCCGGCCCGGTGTTCCCTATTCCGCCGGCGGCGTTGGCGCGGTGACGCGCTCGCTGGTGTCGAAGCAGGGCGTGCTGCAGGCGTCGAGCAGCTCGACCGACATCGGCATCGAGGGAGCGGGCTTCTTCATCACGCGCGATGGCGTCGGCGCGGACGCTAACATCGCTTATACCCGGGCTGGTTCGTTCACGCCCGACAATTCCGGCTTTCTGCGCAATGCCGGTGGCTATTATCTTCAGGGTTGGCCGCTCGACGCACAGGGCGAATACGTCAACACCGGCAATCTTGCGGCACTGACGCCGGTTCGCGTCAGCCAGCTCACCGGCACCGCCGCCGCAACCAGCCAGCTTCAGATGCGCGCGAACCTCAGTTCGGTGACCCCCGCATTTACCGCCGCCTATGCCGCAGGCGACCTTGCCGCCGGCACTACGCCGGCACATTTCTCACGCACGTTCGACATTGTCGACGCACAGGGCGGCAGCCATTCGGTCACGTTGGCATTCCTCAAGACCGGCCCGAATTCGTGGGAGGGCGAAATCTACGCCACCCCTGCGAGCGACGTTACCGCTCCCGGCGGCTTGCTTGCCAGCGGCGGTATCGCCTTTAACCCCGACGGCAGCCTGAACCGCGCGGCATCCGATCCCGGCATGTTCGCGGCCCTGACGCCCACCTGGACCAACGGCGCCGCCTCCAGCCCGATCACGCTCGCTCTTGGCACCGATGGCGGGCTCGACGGCCTGACGTCGTTTGGCGGCCCATCGTCGCTGATCTCATCGGACGTCGATGGCGGCCTGCTGGGCAGCGTTTCGTCGATCCGCATTTCCGAAGAGGGAGTGGTCAGCGCAGTGTTTGAAGACGGCACGTCGCGCGCGGTGTACCAGCTGCCGCTGGCCAATTTTCAGAACGCCGACGGCCTCACCCGCTTGCCGGGCAACGCCTATCGCGTTTCGGACCAGTCGGGCAGCGTGTCGATCAACGCACCCGGCGCGCTGGGAGCCGGCGGGATTTCCGCCAACACGCTCGAGGCATCGACCGTCGACCTGGCGGGAGAGTTTACCAACATGATCCGGTTCCAGCGTGCCTATAGTGCATCGTCCAAGATCATCACGACCGTCGATGAAATGCTGCAGGAAGTCAGCAATCTGAAGCGTTAATCCATCGCATTTGATGACAGGGCGGGGATGGCTTTCTTTTGAGGAAGCGCCCCGCCGACCGGGCGGGAACAAGGAATGCGGGTGTGTCGCTAAACGAAATTATGTCATCCGCGGCGTCCGGCCTTGCGGCTTCGCAAGCCGGATTGCGTTCGGTTTCCAACAACATGGCCAATGTGAACACGCCCGGCTATGCCCGCGAGCGTGTAACCCAGACGACCGGGGTAACCGCCGGGCTGGTGAACGGGGTCAAGATCGGCGAGCCAAGTCGCATCGCCGATCGCTTTCTGGAAGCCACCGTGTACCGGCGCGGCAGCGACATGGGCAATACCGAAGTGATGTCGGCCTATCTGGGCCGGCTTCAGGCGCTGCTTGGCGCGCCCGGTGCCGAATCCGGGCTACCCGCCCGGCTCGATTCGATCAAGGCATCGGCCATCGCCATGACCGGCGCGCAAGGTTCGACGCAGACCGTCGCCGCCTTTGCCGCTGAAGTGCAAGATACGATCGTCACCATCAACCAGCTGACCAGCGACGTCGATTCGCTTCGCCTGGATACCCAGTCCGAGATCAGCCAGAGTGTCGAACGCATCAACACGCTGTTGCAGCGGATCGATGACCTGAACGGCAGTGTCGTCCGGCTCGATGGCAACGGCCGCAGCTCGGCAGGGGTCGCCGATCAACGCATGTCGGCGATCGAAGAATTGTCGGGCATGATCGGCATCACGGTGCGCGAACAGGCCAATGGCCGCGTATCGATCGACACCGCATCGGGCGTGCCGCTGCTCGACAACCGCCTGCGCCAGCTGTCGATGCCGGCTTCGGTCGGCGGCGACGGACAAACCACCTATCCGGTCATTACCGTGCGGTTTGCCGATGGCAGCACAGGGGTTGGCACTGCCACCGGCGATACGATCGAATCGGCTGCGGTAGGGGGTAAGCTTGGTGGGCTGCTCGACTTGCGCGATCGCGTCCTTCCGCGCTTCAACGAACAGCTTGGCGTACTGTTTACCGGCGTCGCGCAATCGATGAACGCCGTGTCCAATGCCGGAACGACGGTGCCCGCGCCCAATCAGCTTCAGGGACGCCCCGGCGCGCTGACAGGGGCCGACCGCCTGGGCTTTACCGGCTCGGCCGTATTTGCCGTCACCAAAGCCAATGGCGAACTGGTGGCGTCGACCACGGTGGACTTCACCGCCTTGGGCGCGACCGCGACGGTCGACGATGCGGTTGCAGCGATCAACGCCGGGCTTGGCGGCAACGCTACCGCGACGTTCACCGATGGCGTCCTGTCGATCAAGGCCACCGCCTCCGGTGACGGCGTTGTCGTTGCTCAGCCTCCCACCAATCCGAGTGATCGCGGCGGCAGCGGCTTTTCGCAATATTTCGGGCTGAACGACCTGATCCGCAGTGCCGGCAGCCCGCTGGTACCGTCGGGTTTCGTGCCGTCAGACGCGCACGGCTTCGCGGCGGGGCAAGCCACCGACATCGTGCTGCGCGATGCCAGTGGCCGGGCGCTGACCCGGTACACGATGACCGGATCGGGCGGGCCGAGCTTTGCCGATCTCATCACCGAGCTGAATGCCAGCCCACTCGGCGGCTTTGGCAGCTTCGCGATGGACACCAAAGGGCGGGTGCAGTTTCAGGCCAACCCCAATGTCGAGGGTGCGGTCCTGTCGGTCGCTTCGGATTCGACCGATCGGCTTGGCACCGGCCAGGGCTTTGCCAGCATCGTCCAGCTCACCGGTGCATCGAGCGGCGTTGCCAGCGCAGGGGTACGGCAAGACATTCTGCTGGACTCGAAAAAGCTGGGGCTGGCCCGGCTGGAAACCGGCGTGCCGGTCGGTGGCAAGGCGCTGGGCGTCGGCGACAATCGCGGCGCAACCGCCTTTGTCGATCGGCTCGAAGCGACGGTCGATCTTGGCAAGGACGGCACCACCACCAGCGCGGCCCGCGCCGCGACGCTGCTCGGCAATCTCGGGATGGCGGCATCGCGCGCCGATTCCGCGCTGGATGACGCAACCGCGCGCCGCAACGATGCGGTCAATCGCCGCGACAGTTTTTCGGGCGTCAACATCGACGAGGAACTGGCCAACATGGTCGTTCTGCAAAACAGCTATGCCGCCTCCGCGCGCATGATCACCACCGCAAGCCAGATGTACGACACATTGCTGGCGATGCTGAATTAAGGAAACACCATGTCCCGCGTCGCCACCATTCCGCTTCAGCGCAGCATGAACATCGCGATCCAGCGATCGCAGCAGTTGCTGGCCGAAACCCAGCAAAAGCTGGCAACCGGCAAAAAGGCACCCGATTATGCCTCATTGGGTACCGAGGCGGTGCGCAACTTGTCCGCACGGTCGCTGCTCGCACAACAGGACGCCTATAAAACTGCATCGGCACAGGTCAGCACCGCCTTGTCGCTAAACGATGCGAACATGGGCACGATGGAAACCACGGTGAACACGCTCAAGCAGGATCTGCTGACTGCGATCGGCACGCGCGAAGGTGCCGGCGTGACCGAAGCGATCGCAACCGCGTTCAACCAGTTTCGCAACGCGCTCAACGCATCGAGCGGCGGCGTATCGTTGTTCGGCGGTGCCCAGACCGATGGCCCGCCATTCCTGCCCAACACCCTGGCCGATACCATCGGCACCCCCGCCTCTGCCGCGTTCGTCAATGACAATGTAACGGCATCGGTGCGGCTTTCCGATGGCGTAGATGTCGAATATGGCGTGACCGCCAATGCCATTGGCACGAAATTATATACTGCGTTTCAGACGCTTGCCGAGCTTGGCCCAATCATCGGCGCACCCACCGACGCGCAGGTCGCGCTGATGGCCAAGGCCGCCGGAGAGATCGATACCGGCCTGGTCGATCTGCGCAGCGTGAATGCCGAAAATGGTCGCAAGCAGGCGCAGGTCGAAACGCTGGGCACCCGCGCGGCTGATCGATCGTTGCTGATGAAATCGATCATCGAAAGGAACGAAGACGCCGACCTTGGCGAAGTCGCGATCGATCTGGCGCAGCAAAAGACGATACTGCAAGCAAGCTATTCGGTGTTCGCGCAGCTCGCCGACTTGAGCCTTGGCAACTATCTACGCTGACGCCTGATTGGTGGCCGGTCGTACCGGCCACCGCCAAGCCGTCGGTATCAAAAACAGGAAAAGGCGCGAACCGGGAGTGGTTCGCGCCTTTTCCTTTGCGCCCCATGCTTTGATGCTGGCGCTTTATGGCTTGCCCGTTGCCGCAGCCATGGTTGTATTGGCCCCTTGTGGAGCGGCGTCGATCAGGTCGGCCAGGTCACCCGCCGGGCTGGCTGACGGGATCGCCGCCATTGCCGCGCTCAGCGTCGCGGGGTCGACATCGCCCACCGCCGCGGTCAGCGCCGCGAATGCTGCCGCAGTCGGCAGCTTTTCAAAGACCGCACCATACCGTACCCGAAGATCGCCAAGGTCGGATTCGCGTCCCAGCATCGCCAGTGCCACTGCCTGGCGCAGAATACGCGCTTGGCCAACTTCAGTCATCGCAGCCGGGGTGCCGATTGCCGGCCCTGACGCTACCAGCGCCTCCCAATTCTGCCGCCGCCAATGCAGTTCGTTGCTGATTGCGCCGCCATCGGGAACGTCCTGCAACACCGCCAATGCTTCGTTGAACCGGCCCAATTGATCGAGCGCGATCGCCTCGACCCGGTGGCGCGCCCACAGCATGTCGTCGGGATAGCCGTTTTCTTCGGTATCCCGGATCGCCGACAGCGCACGATCGGGCTTGCCCGCAAGGATGAACAGCGTCGCGACCCGCGCCGACAACGGCCCCTGGGCAATATCGCGCGCGCGGGTTCGCAATTGATGGTCGAGCAATTCGGCGGCGCGTTCATAAACGCCTGCGGCCTGCAAGCGATCGGCGAACTGGATCACCAGCAAATCGCCATCGGCACCGGCGGGCGACAAATCGCGATAGTCCCAATACAGTCCAGCCACCTGATCCAGCGGCATCCGGTTTTCGGGCGCGAGCAATTTGCCGAGTGTTTCCTGAAGCTGGATGGCCAGTCCGGCCCGATCCGGCCCGCCATTGAAATAGCGGAACAATGCAGCGCCGGCGGCCAGCGTTTGCGGCACGTTGCCGGCCTGCTGGGCTACCTTAAGGCTCAGTTGCAGCGCGCGACGCTCGACGTCGCCGCCGCGCCAGACAAACTCAATTTCGCGCAACCGCGCAACCGCCTTGCCGTCCAGCGGCTTTTGGACGGCAGCATCCTCGAACAAGCTTATTTCGGCATCCAGCTTCTGGCTACGGTCCCCCGTTTGCAGCGCCTGGGCCAGCAGCAACCGTCCCTCGGCGCGGCGGCCAAGCGCTATTCGTGCTCTGCCGCGAACCAGGTTTGCGGCGGCATCGGTCGATGGCATCGCCGCCACCAATTGTTCGGCAAGCTCGGGCCGGCCAAGCTGTGCCGCTGCGCCGGCGGCAGCCAGCAGAAACGGGGTTCGCTTGGCAACATTGCGGGTGTTCAGCGCCGGCAACGCGCAGCGTAGCTGGCCCAGTGCCTGCGCGGCCAATTGCCCCTGCGCCAATGCCAGCAGCCGCCAGGCACATGCCTCGGCATTGGTTTGCAGCGCTTCGGCGGTCAGTGCCGCCATCGCCGCCGATGGCCGGTTCAGCTGGGTGAACGCTGCCCCCAGCGCCAGCTCGAACGCCGGCACCAGCACCAGATCGGGCTCATCCTGTCGCATCACCTCGAGCGCGCCGATCGCCTCTGCTCCCCGGCCAAGCGCGATCTGACGGGTCGCATAGGCCCAGCGTGCCGCCTGCCGATTCGATGGTCTGGCGGCGATCAGATCGGCCCAGCCGGTGCCCTGCCCGTCAAACTTCCATCCGGTGCTGTCGATGATCGGCTTGCGATTCGACAATTGCGGCGCGAACGGGGGCAAGGGCGGCCCGGCCCGTTTGGGAGCCTGCACTGCCTTGGCCGGTTCGGAGGCGGCCTCTGCATCGGCAAGGACTGGGGCCGGCACTTCGGCTGCTGCCGCCTTGGCCGGGACATCACCACGAACCGTCTCGATCGGCATCGCGGTCGAACCGAGCAATGCGGTAAAGGCCAACGCAAATCGGCGTGGAATGGTCATGCCGGACCCTGCGGCATCAGTGCCACCGCGATCCCGCCGCCAAGGCAGGCGGCCAGATACAGCAGCTTCCACAACAGCCGGCTGGGGGCAGCCGGCTCCGCTTCGACGGGGGCCAAGCTTGTGTCTGCGGCATTGGTGGCAACGGGCATGTCGATCGGTGAATCGATCATCACCGAACGACGCGGCCTTTGGTTCTGACTCAATCGACATTCCCTGTTAATCGGTAACCCTCTATTATAGGAACAGCGCCGGGTATTGTGCCTTGCGTGTGCGGAGTTCGTCCCATCGCCAATCCTTTGATGAAGCTGCTGTCACCAGCAGCGGTCGCGACCGTCGCGCTCAGTGGATCGGCCGCTGACGGCGCGGCCCCCTCACAACTGCCGCCGCAGCTGGTCGCGCTGGCTCCCGTCGTCGTGCCGATCATCGGATTGGGACAGATTGAAGGGGCGTTGCGTGTCAAGCTGGTGCTGGCGGCCAACGATGCCGAAGGATTGGTCCGGCTGACCGAACGCCTGCCAGCGTTGCGCGCCGCCACCATCGGCAGCACGATTGAATTTGCTCGCCTTTATGCCTCAGCCCGTGCGCCGGTAGATGCCGTGCGACTGCGCGCTGAGCTGACGACTGCGCTGAAGGCCGAGAATAAGGACGTCGCCGACATCCTTATCGTCGAGGTATCCGCCGGTTAGGTTGCCGGCCGCTCGCCCGGTCGCGCTGGCCGGGCAGTGGACACTTCCCGCTTCTTTGGCGTCTTGCGCGCCAGGGACATGCTAAGCTCAGCGGCACCCTTGGGGCTCATCGCCGCCAGGATCAGCGCGGTCGATCGTTCGCGCATGCGCTGTGCGACCTTCATCTGCACATCCATGTCAAGCTGCTCGAACACCATCGCAGCCTTGGCGGGTTTCATCGCCTGATAAATGCGCGCCAGCTCGTCATATTGCGCGCCTTCGACTGCTCGGGGATTCGCGGCATCGGGGGCAGCCCCTGCGTCCGCCACATCGGCTTCTTGCCGCTTTCGCATATCGGCCTTGATCCGCTCTTCGGCAGCCTTTGCCACCTTTTCGCGAAGCGCCAAGGCGCGAGCACGCTGCGCCACCGCCCGGTCGCGGGTGGCGACATCTTCCTTGATCGCATTGCCCAACCGGGTCGGCACCGCATCTTGCGACGCGACGCTAACCGCATGCGCGACGGTCGACAGCATCGCCGCAATCGCGGTCACCATCAGCAACGAGGGCCTGCCGCTCATGCCGGTGTTCCTTCAACAAGGCTTCGTGCCGCAAGCCTTTTGGTCGCCAGCGTTTCACGCTGTACGCGCGGTATCCGCTTGGCGGCAACTGGCATTGGGGTCGGCTTGGGTGCAGGCGCAAGCTTGGGCGCAGGCGAAGGCGAAGGCTCGCTTGCCGGCTCGGGCTTGGCTTGGGACACCGGCTCGGCCTTGGGCTTGGCCGCAACCTTGACCTCTGTCTTGCCTTCCGCCTTGGCAGCCGATTTTGGCAGAGGTGCGGGGCACTGCTTGGTCTGCTCCACCGCCTCGACGATCCGCTCGGCGACCGCGTCGGCGATGCCCGCCATCACGGTCAGCTCCTCGCGCATCGCGGTGCCGGTCGCGATCGCCCGGGCATTGGCGGCGCAATCGACGCGCAGCGTGCGCTGCAAATCCGCCAGCACCGCCTTTGCCTCGCCCGTCGCGGTATCGAGCGCCGCGACCATCGATGCGAGATCGGTTTCCTTCATCGCGCGCAAATAGCGCATCAGGCGAACGCTCTGCACCAGCACCGCGCTGCAAAAGATCATGGTCAGGATGTCGGTCAGGATCGAGAAGTTCATCGCGGAAGTTCCTTGAACATGTCGGCCAGCAGACGGACGGCGATGTTGTTGCGGCGTTGGCCGATCTGCGCGAGCCCCATCGGCACGCTGCCCGATCGTATCTCCAGCGGATCGTCGGGCGCGGTATCCAGCGTGATCGTCTGGCCCACTTCAAATCCGCGAACATCTTCCAGGCGCAGCACTTTTTCGCCCAGCACCACATCGATCGTCACTTCGGTCTTGAGCAGCTCGTTGGCCATATGCTCTTCCCAGATGTTCCCGCGCCCGACCTTCTGGCCCATGAAGCGCTGGAGCAGCTTTTCGCGCACCGGCTCGATCGTGGCATAGGGCAACAGGATGCTGAACTTGCCGCCGCGCCCTTCCATATCGACGCGAAACGTCGCCACAGCGGCGATGTTGGTCGGCCCGGCGATCGCGGCGAAGCGCGGGTTGGTTTCGATCCGCTCCAGCATGATGCCCACTTGCGCGATCGGCTCAAAGGCTACTGCCAGGTCGGCGAGCGCCAGTTCGAGCATCTTGGAAACCAGCGTGGTTTCGATCGTGGTGAACGCCCTGCCCTCGATCCGCATCGGCCCGCCGCTGCGCCGACCGCCCAGCAAGGCATCGACCACCGCATAGATCAGGCTCGATTCGACGGTTATGACGCCGTAATTGTCCCACTCGACCACATTGAACACGCCGATCATCGACGGCAGCGCCAGCCGGCCCATGAATTCGCCAAAGCGGATCGAGGTCAACTCGTCGAGGCTGACGTCGATGGCGTCCGATGTCAGGTTGCGCATGCTGGTAGCAAAGCTGCGAACCATGTGTTCGCACACCACTTCGAGCATCGGCAGCCGTTCGTGGCTGATGACCTTCGATTCGATAACGGCCTTCAGGCCGCTCTTCTTGGCGACGGTCGCGCCGCCGCCGAACATCGCGTCGATGCTTGCCTGATCAAAGGCATCGGCATCGCCATCGCCCACCGACATAGCCGGTGCGGCGATTTCGAAATCCATGAAATCATCGCTCATTGCTGAATCATGTCCTGAATGAGGATGTCCTTGACCACGCCCGGCCCCATCGCCTCGGTGGCGCGAACCAGCATTTCCTCCTTGACGCGAAACACCGCCGCCGAACCCGCGAGATCCTCGGGACGCAATTCGCGCAGGAATGGCTGGAATGAATCGATGATCAACGGCAGCTTCGTCGTAATTTTCTCACCCGCCGCGGTCGACGCCGGGACAAAGGTGAAGCGGATCTTCAGGAAGCGCGACGTATCGTCCGAGCCGCGAAGGTTCACTACCATCGGCGGCGCCTCGACATAGGCTACGCCTTCTTCTGAACTGCTATCGACCTCGGCCTCGACCTCGGCGGTCTCGCCCGACTTGCCTGAGCCCAGGAAGAAAAAGGCTCCGCCCCCGGCTGCCAGCAGCAGCAGCACGACGACACCGACGATAATCAGGGTGCGCTTGCCGAAGCGCGAAGCCTTTGCCGGCGGCGCGGCATCCGGATCAGTGGCTTCGATGATCGCCTCGGCAGCGGGTTCAGATGCGGACAATGATTTCCCTTTCGGTCGATCCGATCGCCGCAAATTGCGCGACGTCGCCTCGTTCGTGCGTTTCCCCTCTAATATAGGATGAGCGGGCGGCAATTTCTGCCTAGCGCCATTTGGCCGACGATTATTTTAGGAAGCTAAGACGGATGGATATCTCCTCCTACGTGCTGCTCAGCCACGAACAGGCGCTGCGTCGCCGGTTGGACGTGACGGCGAACAACATGGCGAATACCAGCACGGTAGGCTTCAAGCGCGAACAGCCGGTCTTCCATGAATATGTCGAGCGCAGCGGCGAAAATGCGGTGCCGTCAGCCCGCAAAACATCCTATGTGCTCGATTACGGGGCCGTCCATGACGTCCAGCTGGGCGCGTTCCAGCCGACCGGCAACCCGCTCGACGTGATGATCGATGGCCCCGGCTATCTCGCGGTCGAAACCCCCGAAGGCACCGCTTATACGCGGGCAGGCTTCGTCAAGGTGCTATTGTCGGGCGATCTGGCGACCGCGGGGGGACAACGCCTGCTCGATGCCAATGGCAAACCAGTCAATGTGCCGCCCGACCAACTCGGCAATCTCAGCATCGGTGCCGACGGATCGGTCGTCGGATCGCAAGGGCCGCTTGGCCGCCTAGCGGTAACCGTCTTCGAGAACGAAGCGGCGGTTTCGCCGCGCGGCGACGGGCTGATGACCGCCGCTGGCGGCCGCATCCTGGCCGCCGGGGAGACCAAATTGGTCAGCGGCGGCGTCGAGGGATCGAACGTCCAGCCGATCGTCGAGACCACCGCGATGGTCGAGATCCTCCGTTCCTATCAATCCAGCCAGCGTCTTACCCAGGGCATGGAAGAATTGCGCAAGAACGCGATCAGCCGGCTGGGCCGCTTCACCTGAATTCTGCTTTCCTGTCTTCTATTTCTTGAAAGGTAGTCCATGCGCTCTTTATCGATCGCCTCCACCGGCATGCTGGCCCAGCAGACCAATGTCGACGTCATTTCAAATAACATCGCCAATATGAGCACCACCGCATTCAAGCGGCAGCGCGCCCAGTTCCAGGATCTGCTGTATCAGCAGGTCGCGCGCGCAGGCGCCGCATCGAGCAACGAAACCCGGCTGCCGACCGGTATCCAGATCGGCGCGGGCGTGAAGACCGGCGGCGTCTATCGCATTGCCGAACAGGGCGCATTGTCACAGACGGTAAATCCCTATGATCTGGCGATCCAGGGGCAGGGTTTTTTCCAGGTCATCATGCCCGGCGGCATCATCGGCTATACCCGTGACGGCTCATTCCAGCTTTCGGACCAGGGCGAGCTGGTCACCTCCGATGGCTATCCGGTGCAGCCGGGCATCATCGTACCACCGGGCGCGCTTTCGGTCGGCGTTTCGAAGATCGGCGAGGTTCAGGTCACGATCGCCGGCAACCCGATCCCCGAAACCGTCGGCCAGTTGCAGCTCGCCACTTTCGTCAACGAAGCAGGCCTCGAGGCGCTGGGCGGGAATACTTTCCTCGAAACAGCAGCATCGGGCCAGCCGATCATCGCAGCTCCCGGCGAACCCGGCTTCGGCACGCTGATACAGGGCTTCATCGAGCAATCGAACGTCAATCCGGTCAGCGAAATCACCGCGCTGATCACCGCACAGCGCGCCTATGAAATGAACAGCCGGGTGGTGAAGACCGCCGACGAGATGCTGGGCACGACCAGCCAGTTGCGCTGATATGCACCGCATCGCCCTGATATGGCTGGCGGCGCTGACGCCGCTGACAGCGCAGGCGCAAACCGCGCCTGCCGCCCCCGCCGCCGATATGGTTGCCGTGCCAGTGCTCGATCGCGCGGTCGCCAAGGGCGATTTGCTGTCCGCCGGCGATTTCGTCGAACAGGAAATACCGCGCGCGCAGCTTCGCGCGGCACCGCCGCTGCGCGACATTGTCGGCATGGAAGCCTCGCGGTCGCTGGCGGCGGGCGCGATCGTGCGGACCAGCGACGTGATCCGTCCGCAACTCGTTCGTCGCGGCGAACCGATCACGATCCTGCTCCGCAATGGCGGCCTGTCGATCACCACCGCCGGGCGCGCGCTGAGCAACGGCGCGGCGGGCGATTTCGTCCGCATCGTCAGCCTTTCGACCAATCGGACCCTCGACGGCGTCGTCGATGGCACGGGCACCGTGCGCGTGTCGCCGAATTGAGCGCCTCCGGCGCACCAAAGGACTTGCAATGAAGACTGTCATCCCGCTCGTGCTACTCGCCACCGTCTTATCGGGCTGCGGCGCCGTCGGTCGATTGAAAGCGGTCGGCAAGGCTCCGCGCCTGTCGCCGGCCGAAGAAATGGCCATGCCTTCGGTCGAACCGTCGCTGGGCCTTCGCAGCGCGGGCTTTCTGGCCAATGGCGGCGCGCCCGGCGGGATGGCGGGGGGAATGACCGCCAACGCACCTGCCACCGGTTCCAGCCCGTCGCTGTTCCGCACCGGAGCCGGCGCCTTTTTTCGCGATCAGCGCGCGGGGAGGATGGGTGACATCGTCACGGTTCGGATCAACATCTCCGATCGGGCGGCGGTCGACAACACCACGACGCGGACGCGCAGCGGCTCCGAGCAATCGGGAATCGCCGCGCTGCTCGGGCTAGAAACGCCGCTGGCCAACGCGCTGCCGGGGGCGGTCAACCCGGCCCGGCTGGTCGATACCAACTCGACCTCGCAGTCCAACGGTGCCGGCAACACCAGCCGCAGCGAGACGATCAACATGACGATCGCAGCGACCGTGGTCGGCGTCATGCCCAACGGCAATCTGCTGATCCGCGGCAAGCAGGAAGTGCGGGTCAATTTCGAACTGCGTGAGCTGGTGGTGTCGGGCATGGTCCGGCCCGAAGACATCGGCCGCGACAACAGCATCCGCCACAGCCAGATCGCCGAGGCACGGATCAGCTATGGCGGGCGCGGCCAGTTGACCGACGCGCAGCAGGCGCGCTGGGGCCAGCAAATCTATGACGCGCTGTTCCCGTTCTGATGCCGCGCCGAGTGCCGTAAACCCGCGTTAACGATGAAATAAAAACCCGCCCCAATTTGGGTTGTCCTATATTTCTTTCCACAATGAAGGGCGGGCCGGAAGTTTCTCCGGGTCGCCGCGGGCCAGCGGTTCTGGCTCAGGTCGCAGAAGCGGCCTTTTTTCCAGAAGGAAATAATCATGGGTTTTTCGGTCAACACCAATACCGGCGCAATGGCAGCGTTGCAGAGCCTGACTTCAACGACGAAGGCACTCAACACGACCTCGAACCGGATCACCACCGGCATGAACGTGGCTTCGACCAAGGATAACTCGGCAGCCTACACCACCGCCCAGAGCCTTCGTAGCGACCTTGGCGGTCTTCAGTCGGTTACGTCGTCGCTGGCACGCGCAAAGAGCGTGACGGACGTTGCGATCGCAGGTGCAGAACAGATTTCTGACATCGTCAACCAGATGAAGGCCAAGGCCTATCAGTCTGCTGACGCAGGGGTCGATCAGGCATCGCGTGACGGCATCAACCGGGACTTCACGGCCCTGCGCGATCAGATCACCACGATCGTCAACGCATCGGAATTCAACGGGACCAACCTGTTGAAGGCAAGCGGCGGCGCAGTGAGCGCACTTCAGTCGCTCAAGGATGGTGACGCGGCCACGGCCGGCTATCAGCCCGACGCATTGTCGGTTGCCAACCAGGGTCTCGACCTGGGCGGCTCGGTCATCACGGTCGGTGCAAGCGGTAACATCAGCACCACCGCCGCAGCCACTGCGATGATCGACACGCTGACCACGACCCAGACCAACCTTGCTGTGTCGCTCAGCTCGTTGGGTTCGGCCTCGCGTCAGATCGATGCGCAGTCGACCTTCACCAGCAAGCTGTCTGACTCGATCGAATCGGGGATCGGCAATCTTGTCGATGCCGATCTGGCCAAGGAGTCGGCGCGTCTTCAGGCACTTCAGGTCAAGCAGCAGCTTGGCGTGCAGGCACTGTCGATCGCCAATCAGGCACCGCAGACGATCACTTCGCTGTTCCGTTAAGGTTCGGCGAGCGCCCAGAAGTAATGGGCGTCTCGGGGCCGGGATGGATTTTCATCCCGGCCCTTTTTTTCCAGATCGTCGGGGCAACGTCCCTTTGCCGGCGCAATGCCGGCACAGTTTGAGGGGTTCGGCGTGTTTCCCAGAGTTCGCGAGATTACCGACGCCTTTGGCTCACGCCTAAGGATCAGCGTCGAGGCCCATCCTACGGGTGCGCTGGTGCTGTTCGAGCGCCCGGATTGCGAACATTATCCCCAGGCGGCGCTGGACGGCTATGGCACCGAAGTATTGTGCGGCTACATCATCGCAGCACGGCTGGCACTGCCCAATCCGCTGCCCGACGAAACGGTCGACGGCGCCTTTGCCTCCCGCTTCAGCCTTGCCCAGACCGAAAAAGTATGTCTGGTCCTGGCACAAGGCAATGTCGTGCCGCCATTCGAAATTCCGGCCCCGTTCTGGGACCGATTATATGCCGAGCTGTCGGTGGTGATCGCGCACTCGCGCGAACTCAGCCGCCGGGCAGGGCATCGCCTGCAGTAGATTTTATACCATAGCCCCAACTACCGCAAAAACCCTCATACGGGGAATTACGCAATAGTTGACGGCTTCAAAAAAAGCGAATGAAACCAAGGTAGCAACAAGATGCTGCTGATAGGTAAACGGAGACCGGCGTGAACTGGGAAAATCGTAGCGGACTTGAGACGCAGTCGTTCGGTTTCTCCGAACATCCGCAACCGGAATATCGCGTGAACCTGACGATCGCTGTGCGCGACGTCGAGGCATTGTGGGTGGCCGCTGCCGCCCGCTTGCTCAGCGCGCCCGGCATGACCCTGGACGATGTGATCGACGTGATCGGGCCGCAGCAGGATCCCGCAGTCGAAGAATGCATCGCAACCGTTGCCAAGCCGACCGCGCTTCCCGGCTGCATCATGGACGATTTCTGGATCGACAGCATGCAGGGTTGCCCGTCACGTATCGAAATCGCCGATGCGATCCCCCAGCATTGGAAGCCGGCTGTCGAGCGCGGCCCCTGGCGTGCAGCGCTCGCGCGGCGTCCGGTCGCGACCGCACTTTGCGCCACGCCCACACCGCAAGATGGGGCACAGCCCAACTAAGCAGGCGCCGGAAAGACACCGGTGACGCGAAATGAAGGATGATAATTGCCCGGCGTAACGGCCGGGTTTTTTTATGGGTGATACCCCAGGTTCGCGGCGCGGTGCGCACTGAACCAAGTTAACTTGTCATGCAAGCAGGAAGAACAGATGTGAAGATCTGTCCTTCCTGCCTGAACGACCACAACCCAAGGGTTGGGGGGAGGCGAAGTCACGAAGGGGGGCGTGCTTCGGTCCTCTTTATTATTATAGCGTGAACAGCAGTATCTTTTGCAGATCGATCGTGTTTTTACGCCGTACCGTGCGATTTAATTTGTAGCTTCAGCCAGGCGGATCAGCGCACTGATCGGCAGCGATACACCATTCACGCCCAGCGACAGAGCACCATTTTTGGAGCTGACGTCGTTGACGGTGCCCGAGCTGGTGATCGTCGTTGCGATCGAGGCCCCCGCTGCATTGATCGCGCGAATCGACAGGGTGTAGGCCCCTGCGGGTGCCTTGGTGCCATCGGCCATCACGCCGTCCCAGCTAATCTTGCCGCCCGCTGCACCGCCATCGAGCGCACGCGACAGCACGACCTTGCCCGTCGCGTCGGTAACCACCGCCGTACCGCTGCTCACCTGCCCGGTGGCGGTATAGGCCCAGCTTGCCGGCTGGCTGCCCAGGCCCGACACCGATGAGGCGAACACCGCTTCCTTGCCGATAAAGCCCGCCGCCTGCGACATATCCTGCGTCGATAGCCGGGCAAGGATGTCCTTGAGCGTCGCGGTCTGCTGCACGGTCTGTTCGACCTGCGAATATTGCGCCAGCTGCTGGGTATATTGGGTGCTGTCCATCGGGCTCAGCGGATCCTGATTCTGCATCTGAGTCGTCAGCAGCTTCAGGAACATGTTGAATTCCGCGCCCAGCACATTGTTTGGCGCGGCGGCGGCAGGGTTGGTGATCGCACTGGTCGCGGTGCTGGGGATGATCGTCATGATCGGCCTTTCCTATGCCAAAAGATCGTAGCGCCCGCTGGTGCGGATCGCTCGGTAGGGAGTGGGGGTCGCATCGTCGGCAAAGCCTTCGGATGCGCCGCGCGGCGATCTGCCATCGCGGTCGAACCAGGGGTTGCGCGGCTGGCCGTTGCCGCCGCCGCCATCGCTTTGAAAGCGCAGGCTTTGCGGGTCGTTGCGAATGCCGGCATCGCTAAGCGATCGGCTGAGATCGCCACTTTCGCGGCGAAGCATGTCAAGCGCCGCCATATTGTCGGCGGTGATCACTGCCCTCAGCCCGGTGCGGTCGTCGAAGGTCATCCGCACCTCGATCCTGCCCATATCCGCAGGCACCAATCGGACGACCAGTTCCTCGCCGCCGGCAGCCAGCCGATTTGCGATTTCGACACCCATCGATTGCCCCAATCGACCGGCACGCGCGACGATTTCAGGTTCGGCGGCAAAATTCGGCTGCGACGGCGCGACTGGCTGGCTGGTATCGGGCCGCGACAGTGCGGCGGCGGTGATGCCGCCCATTGCGCCCGGCGTTGCACTTGGTCGCGGGCCGTCGCCCGGAATGCCCGGCCCCGCCCCTGATTCGACCAGACTGCCAAAGCTATCGACAGGCAACCCCTCGTCATTAGCTGCAGGGGCGTCGCGCTGGGTCGATCCCATCGACGTCGCCGATACGGCCGCCTGGCCTGAAGTGCGTGTATCGCCTTCGGGTGCCACCATCGCCCGTACAGGCTCAGGCGCGATCGATAATGCGGCCAGCAACGACGTCGCCGCACCCGCTTCGCCCGGCAGCGCGGCTGGCGCTTCGTCGATCTCCGGCGCCACGGCGACCGATTCGGCTTCGCTCGACTGAATCATCGCGATCGGCGATGCCGAAGCCATCAGGCTTTGCAGGACCACCGGCGAAGATGCGGGCGATGCCATCGGAATCGGCGGCGGCGGCGGCGGCGGCGGCTCGGATACTGCCATCGGCACCGCAGGCGTCAAACGCTGGCTTGGCGGACGTTCAGCGGCTTCATTGCGCGAAGGCTGCGAAACCTTGTCCCCGTCGGCGGCGGGAGCCGAAGTTGCGGCTCCATTCAGCGCGAACATCACCATCGGCGCAGCTTCGCCTGCCTTCTGAGAAGCTGGGGCCGCTTGCGAAACCGAGCTTGTCGCCGTTTCCGTGGTAGACAGCGGCTCGGCTTCCGCAAGATTGTCCAATGCCGGATCGCTCGACGCGGCGGCAGAATCCGCATTGGGCATTGCGGGCTGCGGACCCGGCAAGGCACCGGCGAGCGCTGTAGCCGCGCCCGGTGCCGAATCGCTCGACGCCGACGCGGACGAAGCGATCATATCCGCCTGGTCGCCAGCGCTCGGCATCGGCGCGACCGGCTCGGAGATAGCCAAATGCGCCTCGATTCCCGGAAATGGCTGAAGATTGCGCGGCATCGACGATGCCGGCATTTGCGCCAGCCCTTGATGAAATTCGGGCATCGGCATCGGTGTTGCCGCAAGCAAGGCATCGACCACCGGACGAAAGCTATCAGCCGCTGCGCCCGCATTCGCGGTCGGCATCGATTGCAGCGGTAACAAGGGCGACATTCCCGTATCGATTGCGCCAGTCATGCAGGGCCTTTCCGCCGGACGCATAGACCGACAAATCTATTATAGAGGGTCCGGCGCATCCGGGGTCAGCCGATGGTGCCCAATGCGCGAATCCGGGCGCGCGCATGGATTTCATTCTGCGACAGCACCACCGTCGCCGGCCGGACCCGTTCGATGATCGAGCGGACAAAGGGGCGGATCGACGGGTTGGTCAGCATGCACGGTATCTCGCCGCTGGCGGCCAGCCGGTCATAGGTTTCGCGTACATCGGCGATGAATGCCTGCAGGCTCGACGGGGCCATCGCCAGGTGGCGATCATCGCCCTGCCCGATGATGCTTTGCGCGAATTCGGCATCCCAATGCGGCGACAGTGTCAGGATCGGGATCGCGCCGGCATTGGTCTGTTGCGCCGAAATCTGGCGCGCCAGCCGGCTGCGAACATGCTCGGTCATCTGGACGATATTGTTCGAAACCGGCGCTGCCTCGGCAATGCCTTCCATGATCGTGGGGATGTCGCGGATCGAAATACCCTCGGACAACAGGTTTTGCAGCACGCGCTGCACCCCCGAGATCGAGATTTTGCCGGGTACGATTTCGGCCACCAGCTTTTCCGAATCCTTGTGGATTTCGGTAATCAGCTTGTGCGTTTCGGTGAACGACAGCAGGTCGGCGATGTTGTCCTTCACCAATTCGGTCAGATGCGTGGTGATGATCGTGCCGCAATCGACCACGGTCAGCCCACGCACCCCGGCTTCGTCGCGCAGGCTGCGGTCGATCCACAAGGCGGGCAGGTTGAACACCGGTTCGCGGGTTTCTTCGCCGGCAATGCCCAGATTGCCGCCACCGGCATTGACGACCAGCAATTTGTCGAGCCGGATCTCGCCGCGCGCCGCTTCGGTCTCCTTGATGTAGACGATATATTCGTTCGCCTTCAGCGCCATATTGTCGATGATGCGAACCGCCGGCAGCACGAACCCGAAATCGAGCGCCATTTGCCGGCGCAGCGCGCGGACCTGATCGTCCAGCCGGGGTTCGGCGTTCGAATCGTTGATCAGCGGCAGCAAGGCATAGCCGATTTCCAGCCGAACCGCGTCGATCGCCAGAGTGCGCGACACCGGCTCATCGGTTGGCTGTGCGGCAAATTCGGCCTCGGCTTCGGCGATTCGCGCAACCAGTGCCGATGCCTCGGCCTGCTTGCTCATCTTCCACGCCAGCCAGCCGCTCAGCCCGGCAAAGGCGGCGAAGGGCACGAACGGCAGCCCCGGCAGCACCGCCAACAGGCCCATCAGCACCGCAACCATGCCGAACGCCTTGGGATAACGGCCAAGCTGCACGCCCAGCGCGTTGCCGGTCTTGCCCGCGATGCCGCCCTTCGACACCAGCAGGCCAGCCGCGGTCGAAACGATCAGCGCCGGAATCTGGCTGACCAGCCCGTCGCCGACGGTAAGAGTGGTATAGGTGTGGAACGCCTCGCCAAACGGCACGCCGTGGATCGCCACGCCGATGATCAGCCCGACGACGATGTTGATCGCGGTGATCAACAGGCCGGCGATCGCATCGCCCTTCACGAATTTGGATGCACCATCCATCGCGCCGTAAAAGCCGCTTTCGGCTTCGATCTCGGTGCGGCGCTCGCGCGCCTGGACGTCGGTGATCATGCCGGCCGACAGATCGGCGTCGATCGCCATCTGCTTGCCCGGCATCGCATCCAGACTGAAGCGCGCCGCGACTTCGGCGATTCGCCCTGCACCCTTGGTGATCACCACGAAGTTGATCACGACCAGGATCGCAAAGATCGTCAGGCCGATCACGGGCTCGCCGCCCATCAGGAATTCGCCGAACGCGCCGATCACACCGCCTGCGGCTTGCACGCCTTCATGGCCATGCCCCAGGATCAACCGCGTCGATGCCAGGTTGAGGCCGAGCCGAAGCATTGTCGAAATCAGCAGGATCGTCGGAAACGCCGACAGCTCCAGCGGCTTTTCGATGAACAGCGACGTCATCAGGATCATCACCGACAAGGTGATCGACAGCGCCAGCCCCATGTCGAGCATCCACGCCGGCAGCGGCAGGATCAGCATCGCGATGATCGCGATCACGCCGCCCGCCAGTGCCAGATCGCGGCCCAGGCCGAACCGGCGGATCATCTCGTCCAGATTGAAATTCATGCCAGGTGACCCGATCAAGACGCCGGCGACACGGGAATGCCGGCGTCCATGAACGCCCGCAGCTTATTCCGCATCGTCCGCACCGATATGCCAAGAATGGTCGAAGCCGAGGTGCGATTGCCCCGGCAGTGGCGAAGCGTCTGCAGGATCAGGTCGCGTTCGACATCCTCCACCGTTCGCGCGACGAAGGGGATAGCGTCCGGCTCAATCGGTTTATCGGCATCTGCCCCCAGCGGATGACCATCGGCGGTAACGATCGACGCCGCGCCGATGCACTCGTCACGGTTGAGCAGGACGGCGCGATGGATCGTATCTTCCAGTTCGCGCACATTGCCCGGCCAGTCATGGTGCCGCAACACGGTCATCGCCTCGGCGTCGAACCGACGCACCGGCACGCCATTGGCCTGTGCAAAGCCTTCAGCAAAATAATCGGCCAACTGCAGGATGTCGCCCGGTCGCGCACCAAGCGGCGGCATGACGATCCGGACCAGGCCGATCCGCGCCAGCAGGTTCGGGTTGAAACGGCCGGCGGCAACCGCCTGATCGGGATCGAGGGTGGTGCTGGCAATCACCCGTGCGCCCAGCGACAAAAGGCTCCCGCCGCCGGGTGGCAGCACTTGCCCGTGCAGCATGGCCAGCACCCGCGCCTGCAACGGCGCCGACAGCGAATCGATGTTGCGCAGCATGATGGTGCCGTCGCTAGCCTCGTCGACCCGGCCGCGTCGCGCGGCAATCGCACCCTCGAACGCACCGACGCGGTGGCCGAACAATTCGGATTCCAGCAGTTCATCGTCGCCGGCATCGCAATCGACCACCAGATAGCGGCCCCTGCGGCCCGACGCGCCATGCACGGTGCGCGCGATCACTTCCTTGCCCGCGCCCATCGGCCCGACGATCAACAATGGCGCGTTCGATGGTGCGATCGCCAGCGCCAGCTGGACGGTACGCACGAATGCCGGATCGTCGCCGATCATCCGCGTGCCGTGCCGGACCACCGACAGCAGCGCAGCGGCGATCAGTTCGGCCTGTGGCGGCAGCGGCACATAATCGCGCGCACCGGCACGAATCGCTGCCACTGCCAGGTCGGCAGACGCATTGATGCCGCATGCCAGCACCGGCACGGCAATCCGTTCCAATCGCAATTGCGCGATGAACCCGGCAACATCCTCTTCGACATCGATCATCACGATGTCACCGCCGACGGCACGCAGGATCGACAGCGCCTCCAGCGTGGTTTCGGCAAGGCGAACCTGTGCACCGGCGTCCTGCGCCATTGCTGCGGCCAGATGAAAGGCCCCATTGGGCTTGCCGATCAGGACAAGATGTACCGGGTCGGTCGAAAACATGATTCAACGCTCCTGGCGGACGATTTCGGTCAACGTCACGCCCAGCAGACTTTCGATCATCACGATTTCGCCGCGCGCGATCAGCCGGTTGTTGACAAAAATGTCGACCGGTTCACCGACGCGGCGATCGAGCTCGATCACGGCGTGCTGCTTGAGCTGCATCAATTCCCCGATCGCGATCCGCGACCGTCCCAGCACCGCCTGCACAGTAACCGGCACATCATGCACCGCCTGCAAGCTGGCAACGGCGTCGGTAATCGGCATCGCTTGTTCGTCGATCGCGTCGAAATCTTCCAGGATCGGAAATTGATCGGATGGCGCTGAATCAGCTGCCGGCACTACGTCGCGAGAATCGAAATCCATTGGCTCCGGGTTTTCCATCATGAGTTCATCCATTGGCGGATCACAGACGCCGATTCCGCAGGGCTGGCAGAGATTGCTTCACCGATCTTCTTGAGCGAGGAGTTCTTGATGCGCCCATCGACCTGCGCGAGCGCGATTTCCTGGTCGAGCAATGCGACATCCTCGCCCGCCTCGCGCATCTGTTCGATCTGTAGCAGCGCCGCTGGATCGCCCTCGGCCCCGCGCGCGGCCAGCGCCTGCACGTCGGCACTCTGATCGGCGAGCAGCTTGGCTTCCTCGACCTGTTCGGGCGTCAGCTTGGGCCGCATCATCCGCAGCGCGATCAATCCGGCTGCCGCGATCACCACCAGCTTGAGCAAGCTGTAGAGCTGATCGGACGAAGCCCAGTCGAACCAGCCAGCCGCTTCGTCGGCCATCGGATCGTCGACGGCAAAGGCCATGCTTTCAACGACAACACTGTCGCCGCGCGCCGCATCGAAGCCGACGGTATTCTGCACCAATCGGGTCAGGCGCGCGATTTCGGGCGCAGGCAGCGCCTTCTTGCCGCTATCGACCATCACCGCGACGGTCAGCCGCGCCAGCTTGCCCGGCGCGCGCACTGTCACCGTGCGCGACTGGCTGTTGAGGTAGGTAATGTCTTCGGACGTCTCGTTGCGCGCGGTTTTGCGCGTCTCGCCATTCGTGGTGCCAGTCGCGGCCAGCCCCTGGTTCTCGGGCAGCTGCGCGCCGACCGTTGCACCATCGGGTGCCGCGCTGTTTTCGTCGCTCTGGTCGCCGCTTTCGACGGTCACCTGGCGCCCGATCACCTGCTTGTCGGGATCGAAGACATTCACCTCCTCGCGGGTCTGGTCGCGGCCCACTTGCGCCGAAACCTGCGCGCGGACCTTGCCGATGCCGACGATCGGCTCGAGCATTTCCTCGATCTGGGCGCGCAACCGGCCCTCGATGCTGGTCTGGCGATCATCGGCTTGCGAGCCGGTGACTTCGTCGGCTTCACCCGCCCGCGCCAGCAAAGCGCCGCTTTGATCGACGATCGACACCTGGTCGGCGGATAATTCGGGGACCGAGGAGGAAACCAGATAGCGGATTGCCTGCACCGCGTTGGCCGGCAGGCGACCATTGGTCTTGACGGTGACCCCCGCCGTCGCCTTGCGCGTTTCGGCAGCGAACATCGCGCGTTCGGGCATCACGATATGGACGCGGGCGCGCTGGACATTATCCAGGCTCTGGATCGACTTTTCGAGTTCGCCCTCGATCGCGCGGGTTTCGTTCATCCGCGCGCGGGAAGAGGAAACGCCGAACGGCTCTTCGGCATCGAGCACTTCATACCCGATCTTGCCGGTCAGCCGCTCGCCCGCCATCGCCATGCGAAGTTCGGCGAGCTGCTCGCGCGGCGCCATGATCGACGTGCCGTCGGGCGAAAGCTGAAAAGGAACATTCTGCGCCGACAGCTTCTGCGTGATCGACGATGCCACCGACGGATCAAGGTCGGTGTAGAGGAATCCCAGCTCGCTGGAGCTGCCGCGCCACGCTACTGCGGCAAGGACGCCCAGCAATGCGATGGCGACACCCGCCATCAGCATCACTCGGCCCTTGCCCAACTGGCCGATGAAGTTTTGCAATCCGTTCAAAGTCGGCCCCAATGCTGTGGTCAGAGCCTTGGCCCCGCCCTCTCATTATAGAAGAAGCATCGCGGAACATTTTGCCGGGTAGGTAATTTTTGCCGGTTATCTCGTTGTCGTGTCGATATTTGGCTGGTTCGGCGACATCAGGTCGAGCTCGGCCAGGATCGCCGCGCGCCGCGCCGCCGCATCCAGCGCCAGGCCGCCTTGCTCCCACGAAATCAGCGCGTCTCCCACCGGTAGCGCGGCATCGGCGAACAAGGTCAGCGACAGCCGCCGCCGATCGCGCGATTGCCGCTCGGCGATCAGCGCCTCCATTTTCTCGAGCAGGTCGGGATGGACATGCACCCGCAACTCCTGGCCGCGTGCGACCTGTAGCAGGACGCGGCCAATCGCCTCGTCGATCGGACGCGCCGGATCAGCCTCCAGCGCACGCGCCGCAAGGCCCTCGGCCGCCGCCATCGCGACGTCGGCGGCGACGGTCGAAAGCCGCTGCTCGATCGCGGCGAATTCCTCTTCGACCGCTTCGAGCGACACGTGCAGCGCGTCGGCGGCCGCCAGCAGCGCGACCGCGGTTTCCGACCGCGCCTGCGCCAGCCCAGCCTCGAACCCTTCGGCGCGCGCGACGACCAGGCCGGTTTCCAGTTGCGATTGCAACAGGTCACGCTCCGCGCGCATGACCGCCAACGCTTCGACAGCGTCGGCTTCCTCCACCTTGGCGGTCGAAAATATCCGGTCGAACGCAAATGGTTTGGTTTGGAATGCCATGTTCATCCCCCGATCCGATGGCGACGTACAGGCGTCACAGGATCATCGCGTCGTCGTTCTTGGGATCGACCAGCATGATCTCGCCGCGATCGGCCAGGCTCTTGGCAAGCCGCACCAGTCCGCTTTGCGCCTCTTCGCTTTCGCGCGCGCGGATCGGTCCCATGCCGGACATATCCTCGCGCATCAGCTTGGCCGCGCGCTCGGTCATGCCGCCAAAGAACAGGGTGCGGATTTCGGGCGGAGCACCCTTCAGCGCCAGCGCCATCTGGCGCTTGTCGGCATTGCGGACGATCGTCGCGATCGCCGGCGGCAGCAAATTGCCCAGATCCTCGAACGTGAACATCAGCGCGCGGATACGCTCCGCCGCCTCGGGCGCGCGATCGTCGAGTGCGCTCAGCATCGCTTCCTCGGTCGCCCGGTCGAGCGCGTTGAACACTTCGGCCATCGTTTCGTGCGGATCGCGTCGCTGCGATCGCGACAGGTTGCTCATGAACTCGGTCTTGAGCGTTTGCTCGACCTCGATCAGCACTTCCTTCTGCACCGTATCCATGCGCAGCATCCGCATGATGACGTCGACCGACAGGTCATGCGGCAGCTCGGTCAGCACGCGCGCGGCGTGATCGGACTTCAGCTTGCTCAGGATCACCGCGACGGTCTGCGGATATTCGTTCTTGAGATAGGTCGCGAGAATCGATTCGCTGACATTGGACAATTTGTCCCACATCGTCCGGCCCGACGGGCCGCGAATATCTTCCATGATTTCTTTGACGCGGTCTTCGGGCAATATCCCGTCCAGCAGCCGCTCGGTCGTTTCAAACGAGCCGTGGAGCGAAGCCATGCTCGACACTTCGCCCGAAAACTGGACCAGCAGATATTCCACGACGGTCGACGGCACCCGGCCGAGCTGCGAGATACAGGCGGACAGTTCGCGCACCTCGTCCGACGACAGCACGTCCCAGATCGGCGCGCCATGTTCCTTGCCTAAAGCCAGCATCAGCGCAGCAGCCCGCTCCATGCCGGAAAATCGCTTTAGTTCAGGTGGTTGCGCACCAATCGCCATCATGTTCATCAGCGTCCAAACTTTTTAACCGGCCAGACACGGCATCCTGACCCCCAATGCCTCTATTATAGGAAAGGAAGCGGAACGACCGTGCAGGAGCGCCGATGCAGTGACAATTAATCTGTCTAATGGCCTGGCGGCCTTGTCGATGATGACGAACACGAACAGCTTCGGCATTTTTGCCGCGCCGCTCGCGTTCGAATCGCGTGCTGTGCGTGCCGCAAAGGCCCAGTTCACGCTCGCTCCAACCACGCCGCCCTGGCGGCAGCCGGCCGATCGCACGCCTGAATCGGTGCAGCTATCCGCGATCCGGCGGATGTCGACGATCATCGACACCAAGGCTTCGCTGCCGAACGCCGGGTCGCCCGACGTCCAGACCGCCTTTACGACCTACAAGGCGCTCGATCGGCTGAAATTGCTGGCGACGGCGGCAACGCGCACGGGGACCTCCGACGCGCAGCGAAAGGTGCTGGAGGCGACCTTCGCCAAGGGAATGGCCGACCTTCAGGCCTTTTTGGGGCAGGCACCGACGGACAAGCTCGAACTGTCCTTCGGACTGCCCACGCGCCGTGCCACCACCGTCTCGGTGGCGCGCGCCGACCCAACGAAGTTCACCGGCACCGGTATTTTGAAGGAGCGCGACGCGCCGCTGCCGGGCATCACCGGCACCGAAAAGCTTCGCATTTCGCTCAACAAGCCGGGTGCAAGCGACGAGATCGTCGTCGATCTTGCCCAGACTCCGCAGCCGCCAACGCTCGATTCAGTCTCCGACGCGATCAATGCCGAGATCGAGAAGATTCAGCTTCGCAATCCCGACGGCTCGGTCGTGCTCGATGATTCGGGCAATCCCAGGCCGCGCTGGCTGGTGCGGTTCGTGCCCGACAAAAGCTCGGGGCAATGGGGCTTTTCGGTCAAGGCACCCAACGGCCTCGAACAGGTTTCGATCGATCAGGTCGATGCCGCCGATTCGCTGGTCGCAGTCAGCGGCCAGGCAGCGCTTGGGCAGCCGGTGGCGACGCAGGTGCTTCGCTTCACCGACACCGACGACGCCATGACTCGCAGCCTGCAAGGCACCATTTCGGCGATCGACACCACCGCGACCGCGCAGGCCAAGCTGGTCGCACCGCGTCCCGCGCCAAAAACTACCGCCGCACCGATCACGGTGATGGCGGATACGACGTCGCAGGCGATTGCCACCGACGCGGCTGGATTCAGCTATGTCGTCGGCACCACCAGCGGCGACCTGCAATCCAACCGGTCCAGCGGCAAGGACGATCTGTTCCTGACCAAGCTGGACAGCGAGGGCAAAACCGTCTGGCAGCGCAGCCTGGGTGCCGCCGGCGGCGCGCAGGGCGCAGCGGTAACGATCTCGGCCAGTGGCGACATCCTGGTCGCGGGCACCGTCAACGGGTCGTTCGACGGCCAGAACCGCGATGGCGACATGATCGTCGCGCGCTTTTCGTCGCAGGGCGATGAGCGGTTCGCGACTGTCATCCCCTCGTTCGGGGCCGATACCGCGCGGGCGCTGGTGCTTGGCAACGATGGCCAGGTCTTCGTCGGCGGCCGCGCCGCCGGCAATGGCGGCGATGCGTTTCTCGCCCGGCTCGATTCGACGGGCAAGCTCGTCGAACGGCGCAGGATCGACAATGGCGGCAGTGAATCGATCACCGCGCTGACGCTGGGGCAAGACGGCAATCTGCTGGCACTGATGAACCAGAGCGGCACCGCGGTCGTCCGCAGCATCAGCTCGACCGACATGACCAACGACCTTGGCAGCCTGACGCTGGGCGTCGCCGATGCGCGCGCGATCGCAGTGGCCGAGGACGGCTCGATCGCGGTCGTCGGCGCAACCACCGCCGCGATCGCCGGTACCCAGGTCAATGCCGCCAGCACCACCAGTCGCGACGGCTTTGTCACGCGGATCGACAGCAATCTCTCCACCGCCTCCACCACCTATCTCAGCACCAGCGGAGACGATCAGGTGGACAGCATCGCCTTCATGAATGGCTCGCTATTCGTCGGTGGCCGCACCACCGGTGACCTGGGTGGCGCATTGCGCGGCGCAGTCGACGGCTTTGTCAGCCGGATAGATGCCGTCACCGGCATAGTGCAGGCGACCAACCAGTTCGGCCAGGCCGCGCTGCGTACCGAGCCGGTGCGGATCGCGGCATCGGAGGGCGGCGACAACATCCTGGGCGCGCTTGGCTTGCGCCGCGGTGTCCTCAATCCGCCGGCATCCGAATCGCTGGTGGCTCAGACCAGCCTGCGCGCCGGCGACGAATTTTCGCTGCGTGTCCAGGGCGGGCCGGCGCGAAAAATCGTGATCCAGGCGGATGATACGCTGACGACGCTGGCCGATCGCATTCGCCGGATCACCGGATCTAAGGCGAAGGTCGCAACCAGCATCGTGTCCGGCTCGATGGTGCTGAACATCGATGCCACCGCTGGATCGTCGGTCGCGCTTGTCGCGGGCGCGCCGGGCAAGGATGCGCTGACAAAGCTTGGGCTCGATCCTTCGCGCCTTGCCGTTCCGATCTTGGCTGCGCGTGGCGCGCCAAAGGTCATGCCCGGCGGCAATTTCGGCCTTGCCTTGACTGAAGGGCTAAACGTCTCGACCCGCGAGGGTGCCGCCGCGACGCTGACCGCGCTGAACGCGGCGATCTCGACCACCCAGACCGCCTATCGTTCGATGTACTGGGATGCAGGCAAAGCCGCACTGACCGACGGGGTCAGAGGCTCGACGGCGCTCACCGCCGCACAAGCGGCACAGCTCGATAATTACAAGTCAGCCCTGGCTCGGCTGACGCCAGCCCCCGAAACCACCTTCAACGCCTTCTTCTCGGGATTCTGACCATGAAAACCTCGCCGCTGCTTGAAGGCATTCATGTCTCGATGAAACATCTGTCCGAGCGCCAGCGGGTGATCGCGCAGAACATTGCCAACAGCGAAACGCCCGGTTTCAAGGCGCGCGAGGTTATCGAGCCCAAATTTGCCGATCTGCTGTCGCAGGGCGGCGGCAAGCCTTCGGTTTCCAGGCCGCGCATCACCTTGACCAGCGGCATGGCCGCATTGGGCGCACGCCAGCCGATGACCGCGAGCATCGTGCTCGATTCAGCGACCAGCGAGACCAAGCCCGACGGCAACAATGTGGCGCTGGAGGATCAGCTGTTGAAGATGGGCCAGATCCAGGCCGATTTCGCGACGGTGACCAGCCTGTACCGCAAGCAACTGGGGCTGCTGAAAAGCGCCATCGGTCGAAACGGATAAGCGCGAACGTTCCCGTCTGGGCGGTCGGACTGGACATGGGCAAAGGCTACGACCCCGTTTGCAGGCCGCACCCTGTCCCGGTTCACTGACCCGACCTCATGAAACCAAAACGCCGCCGCTCCGCCCAGCCACCAACGATGCCATCAGGCTGTGGTGATCGAGTGGGTATACGGCGGCGCTAGTGGATTGATTTTGACATTCGCATCCCGCCTGCGGCACGCTCTCGCTGCGAATGTCAAAATCAATCCACTAGAATCAAATAATTGCTAGTGGTCCTGGAGATTCTGACATTTGCTCCTGACTGAGCCGAAGGGGGTAGCAAATGTCAGAATCTCCAGGACCACTAGGCAAAGGTCGCGATCAACACGACCCTGCTGTTACAATGTGGCGTTGATCGAAATCGGGGTTGCGGTCTCGGTGCGGCTCAAAATGCCGCTCGCGCCATAGATCGCGCTTCGCGTGCCCGACAGGCGACGCGCCTCGGTCGCCACGACACTCATCATTTCCGACGACAAGTCGATCTGCCGCTCGAGCACGCTGGCATTGACCTGGGCAACCGCGCCCAGATCGCGGATCGCGGTCATCAGCCGGTCGTTGGTTTCTTCGTCGAGTGTGGCGAGCCAGGTATCGCGGGTACGTGCATGTTGCGCCATCTTCGCCTCGATCGCGCCGACCAGCTTGGTCTTGGCGACCACCATCTCGGCGAAATCATTGTGCCGGCCGGGGGCCAGCAATCGATCGGTTTCTTCTTCCATGATCGCCGTCAGCGACACCAACAGATCGATAAAGTCATTCGCCATTACCGGCATCCTCTTGCATCTTGATGATTTGTGCCAGGACCGACGGGGCAAGGCCCACGCCGCCGACGCTGGCGATTGCCGTGCCCATATGTTCGGCCAGCACGCCACGAAACATTTCCTCGCCCGCGCCGCCTGAAAACTGATCGTCGCTCTCGACGCTTTCCAGCATCATCTTGGTGATCTGGCCCAGGAACACCGCTTCGAACTGCTGCGCGGTGTCCCGCGCTGCCGCCGCGTCGCGGACCGCCTTGGTGACGGCGGGCGACGACGGGGCTTGCGGGGACGCGGCAGGCTGCGCCGGGGCAGCCACGGTGGCGATCTGGCCGATCACTGGACGACGATCTCGGCCTGCAAGGCACCAGCGCTTCGCACCGCCTGCAATATGGTGATCAGGTCGCGAGGGCTGACACCCAGCGTGTTCAGGCCGCTGACCAGCGCCTTGAGCGACGTGCCGTCCTTCAGCAGCGCCAGCGACTTGCCACTGCCGTCATCGACCTCGATCTGGGTGCGTGGCAGCACCTCGGTGGTGCCGTTCGAGAATGGTGCAGGCTGCGACGCCTCGGGGGTTTCGCTGACGCTGATGGTCAACCCGCCCTGTGCGATCGCAACCGGGCTGATTTTGACATCGCTGCTCATCACGACGGTGCCCGATGCTTCGTTGATGACGATGCGCGCGGGCTGGTCGACCTTGACCTCGAGATTCTCGATCGCCGAAACCAGGTTGATCAGCGATCCGTCGTACCCGCCGCGTGCCGCCAGCTCGACCGTCGCCGGATCGAGCACTTCGGCGGTGCCCGCAAAGCGCGCGTTGATCACTGCGGCAACTTGCTGAGCGGTGGTGAAATCGGGGTTTTTCAGTGCAAGCCGAATGCTGGTGGCCGATTTGAAGGCGAAGTTCACCTCGCGCTCGATGATCGCCCCGCCGGCGATCCGCGCCGAAGTCGTTACGCCGCGCGAAATACTCGCTCCCGCACCCTGCGCCTTAAACCCAGATACCGCCACCGGCCCCTGCGCCACGGCATAAATTTCGCCGTCAAGCGCGCGCAGCGACGACACCAGCAATGTGCCGCCCTGCAAGCTGAGAGCATCGCCAAGTGACGAAACCTGGACGTCGATCCGCGACCCGGCGCGCGCAAAGGGCGGCATCGTCGCCGAGATAGAAACCGCGGCGACGTTCAGCGTCTGCATCTGGGTGCCGCGAACGCTAACTCCCATCCGCTCGAGCATGGCGAGCATCGTTTCTTCGGTGAACGGCGCGTTCCGCAACCGGTCGCCGGTACCCGCCAGGCCGACGACCAGTCCATAGCCAACCAATTGGTTGGGCCGGACGTTTTCGACGTCGACAATATCCTTGATACGCGGGTTCGCCCATGCCGACAACGGCGCACACGCCAGCATCGGCGCAATCAGCAAATATAGAGCACGACGAAGGAGCTGCATGAATTTCCTGAGTTTTATAGGCACTTTGCGAATAGTATCTTATAGGATAGAATATGGTTTTCCGGCTCTGAAAGGTAAATTCCTTGCGCATCACCGGGCTCGCCGCTCCATTGCAATCTGTGCTGCTCGCCGCGCTGCCAAAGGTGCCGCCATTTCAGGCTGCCGAGGCACCGGTGCCCAATGCCGCGCCGGCATCGGCACCCGCCCAACCCGTCAGCGTGGAAATGCTGGTGGCATTGGCGGCCAGCGACGGACCGATTGAACAGCGGCGGCGGATCGCCGCGCATGCCGATCGCGGCCTTCGTGCGCTCGAGAGCCTGAATGCTGCTATGCTGGCTGGGCTTCCGCCGGTTGAAAAGCTGCAGGAAATCGCTGCCTGGACGGCTTCGCGCGAAGAAGCGCATGATCCGGCGATCGCCGTATTGCTGCAAGAGCTCGAGCTTCGCATGAAGGTGGAATTGGCAAAACACAACATCGTCATCTGAAGTAAATCCGCTGCATGTTGCGGCAGCTCAACCCTTCCGGCTTGCCAACCGCATGACATAGCCGATGATTTCCGCGACCGCCTTGAAATGCTCGGTCGGGATGGGTCGATCGATCGCGGCGCTGGCATAGAGTGCGCGAGCGAGCGGCGGGCTTTCGACGATCGGCACCCCCGCCGCAGTCGCCGCCTCACGAATACGCATCGCCACCAGATCAACGCCCTTGGCCACCACGACCGGTGCCGCCATCGTGCCGTGATCATATTTCAGCGCGACGGCGTAATGGGTCGGGTTGGTGACGATCACGCTGGCAGTCGGCACCGCCGCCATCATCCGCTGGCGGGCGCGCTGCATCCCGATCTGACGGATCTTGGCCTTGATCTTGGGGTCGCCCTCGCTTTGCTTATGCTCATCCTTTATCTCTTGCAGCGACATCTTCATGCGCTGGAAATAGGAATATCGCTGATAGAGGAAATCGAACGCCGCGATGATCCCGACCAGGATCGCCACCGCCAGGATCAGTTGTTGCACCAGCCCGCTCGCCGCCTGGGCGATCGCGCGCGGTTCGGCATCGATCAGATGGTCGAGTGCGACCATGCGCGGCACGATCAGCATCGCCGCAATGGTGATCACCACCGCGCATTTGGCCAACGTCTTGAGGAATTCGACCATCGAACGCTTGCCAAAGACGCGGCCAAAGCCGGTGAAGGGCGACAGTTTCGAAAATTTGGGCTTCACCCGCGACCACGACAGGGTCGGCCGCCCCTGAACGAACAGGATCAACATCGCCGAACCGAACAACATGCCAAGGATCGGCAGGAGGCTGCTGGCGACGCCGCCCATCACGCCGGTGGCAAACGCCTGCGCGCCATAGGGCTCCATCCGGTAATCGTCGGCATTGCCCCACAGGCCCACCAGCAGCGGCCCGACCTGCGCCAACGTCCAGGTGCCAAAGCCCCCCGCCACCACGATCGCGGCCAGGAACATCACCAGATGCCGCATCTCGGTCGCGGTGGCGATGTCGCCCTTGGCCCGCGCGTCGCTTAGCTTCTTGTCGGTTGGGTCGTGGGTTTTCTGGTCCTGGTCAGTCGCCATCGATCACACCCAACTCGTCTGCATCCACACCATCATCGCATCGGAAAACACCGTAAGGATGCCGCCGATCATGCTGGCGAACAGCGTCACGCCAAGCAGCAGGTTCAGCGGCTGCATCAGGAAAAACACCTGGATGGCGGGAGCCAGCCGGGTGGACAGGCCCAACGCCATGTTGAACACGATGCCATAGATCAGCAGCGGTGCCGAAAGGCTGATCGCCAGGCTCATCGCCTTGCCGATCGTCGTCACCGCCAGCATCGCGAAATCGGCAGCCGGCGGTAATACCCCGACCGGAAACAGCGCATAGGAACGAACGATCGCCGCGATCCACAGATGATGCAGCCCCGCCGCCATGCAGACGACGACCGCGGCGACGTTCACCAGTTTCGACAGCACCGCCGCCTGCCCGCCTTGCGCCGGATCATTGATCAGCGCCGACGACAGGCCGACTTGCAGGCTGATGATCGACCCCGCCATGGCGATGGCCATGAAGAAAATCTTGACGATCATGCCGATCGCCAGCCCGGTCAGGATCTCGGCGATCAGAATGCCGGGCAGCATCACGCTGTCGGCTGCCACCGGCGTAATCTTTGCGCCGATGATCGACCACAGGCCGGCACTCATCGACAGCGCGAGCATCAAGCGGATCTTGCCCGGCACCGCGTCTTCCGAAAAGACCGGCAACAGCATCAGGATCGCGCCGACGCGCGCAAACAGGATGAAGAAGGTCGCGGCCTGGGCCGGCAGATCGTCCATGGCTCAACCGCGCACGATATGGTCGGTGATCAGCCCCATGAAGTTGCTGAGCGCCGTGCCGATCATCGGCAGGCACAACAGCATGACCAGCCCGATCGCCATCAATTTGGGAACGAAGGTCAGGGTCATTTCCTGCACCTGCGTGAGCGCCTGGAACAACCCGATCACGACCCCCACCACCAGCGAGGTGATCAGCATCGGGCCGACGATCGTCAGCACCAGGATCATCGCGGCCTTGGCCAGTTCGATTGCGACGAACGAATCCATCGCCCTAGATCTGCATCCGCATGATTTCGGAGTAGGCGTTCACCATCCGGTCACGCACCGCGACGACGGTGTCGAGCGCAGTCTCTGCCGCACCGACCGCGGTGACCACGTCGATCAGGTCGCCCTTGCCGGCAACCTGCTGGGCGCTTGCCGCCTCGGCGCTGCGCATCGAAGTGGCGGCATCGCCGATCAGCTTTTCCACCATGTTGCCAAAGGCGCCGCCGCTGTCGCCGGCGCCTTCGTTTTCGGTGATTGCCGGCGCCTTGCCAGCGCCGAGTACGCGGCCATAGGCCGATACCGCGTCCAATGCTCCAATAGACATGTTAGCAATCCTTATTTCAGAAGGTCGATGGTGCGCATCGTCAGGCCCTTGGCGGCCTCGATCGCGCTGAGATTGGCTTCATAGGATCGCTGCGCCGCCTTCATGTCGGCGGATTCGACCAATGAATTGACGTTGGGCATTTTGACATAGCCGGCAGCGTCGGCGGCCGGACTGCCGGGCTTGTACACGCGGCGAAAATCGCTTCTGTCGCTCTCGACCGACGCGACGGTCACGCCGGTAGCACCGGTCGAGCGATCCACCTCCGACTTGAAGCTTGGCATGCGCCGGCGATACGGGTCGCCGCCGGGCGTGCGCGAAACCGAGTCCGCATTGGCAAGGTTTTCGGCGATCACTCGCATGCGGAGCGACTGCGCCCGCAATCCCGATGCGGACACGCCCAACGAAGTTTTCAAATCCATTCATGGTCTCCGGTGGCCGAATTGGCCGTCGATTCAGTTATAGGCAAAAATTGCCTAGCCCGGCGTCTTCGCGGAAACTTTTCCTATAATCCGACAAGAAGGAGATCGTGGCGATGAGCGTGCTCGATGATATTTATGTGGACATGTCCATCGTTCTGGGGTCGGCGCAGGTGCCGATCCGCCAGATCCTGAAAATGGGTCGCGGCGCGATGATCCCGCTGGATTGCGGCCATGAAGACCCCACTTTGGTCTATGTGAACGGCGAGCTGATCGCCAAGGGCAAGGTGATGGTCGATGGCGACCAGATGTCGCTCGAAATCAGCGAAGTCGTGCAGCGGATCCGCAACTGATGGATCCTTCGTCATTATTGCGGATGCTCGGTGGCCTGGCGGTGGTGCTGGCCATCCTGTCTGGCGCGCTGTGGATGGTTCGCCGCTTTGACCTGCGCCTGCCCGGTCGCGCCATCAGCAGCATCGACCGCCGTCTCGAGCTGATCGAGACGCTGCCGATCGATGGCAGGCGGATGATCGCCCTGGTCCGGCGCGATGGCCATGAGCATCTGATGCTGATCGCGCCCGAGGGTCACCTGATCATCGAAAACGCGATCACCAAGGATGCCACCGATATTGCCGCTGAGGAGGAACGGGCATTGGCTCGCGCCGAAGCCGCCGTCCGCCGCGAAGAACAGCGCGAGGCGCGCGCAGCGGCAGCCGCCGAAGCGGTCGAGAGTTTCTCGATCCTGGTCGATCGTGCCCGGCAACGGACCGCACCGGCCGCGGCTGCATTCACCAGCGCGCTGGAACATGCCGCTCGTTCGATCGCCTCAGCGCGATCGGGCACCGCGCCTGTCGCTGCCACCGCCGCTGACGCAACCGTCGATCCGACCGGTGCATCGCCCGCCCCTCGAACCGAACCCGCTGCAGCGGCCCCGTCAACGGACGCGATGCAGCCACCCGTGCCCCTGCCAGGGGGCACGCGAACCAGACGCGCCACAGCCGTCGAAACACCGCAGGAGACGGACGTTGCGTAAATGGCCCCTGATGCTAGCCGGAGTCGCGATCGCGACGGCGGTGCCGACCTTGGCTTTTGCCCAGTCGGCAGCCATCAACCTTGGCGAAGGATCGGTTTCGAGCCGCGCGATCATGCTGGTCATGATGCTGACGGTGCTCAGCCTGGCTCCCGGAATCCTGATGACGGTCACGTCGTTCACCCGTATCGTGGTGGCGCTTTCGCTGCTGCGAACCGGGATCGGCGCACAGGGCGTGCCGCCCAACCCGGTCATCATCAGCCTCGCGCTGTTCCTGTCGTTCTTCGTGATGGCACCGACGTTTGAACAGGCATGGGAGCAGGGCGTATCGCCCTACAGCGCCGGCACGATGACCGAACAGGAAGCCTTCACCAAGACCGCCGAACCATTTCGGCAGTTCATGCTGAAACATGTTCGCACCGACGACCTGCGGCTATTTTCCCAATTGTCGGGCAAACCCCCGGTCACGCGCGCCGAAATGCCGCTGACCACGCTGATGCCCGCATTCATGATCTCGGAGCTTCGGCGCGCGTTCGAAATCGGCTTCCTGCTGCTGCTGCCGTTCCTGATCATCGATCTTGCGGTGTCGGCGGTGCTGATGGCGATGGGTATGATGATGCTGCCACCGCCGACCATCGCCCTGCCGATGAAGATCATCTTCTTCGTGCTGGTCGATGGCTGGGCGCTGGTCGCGGGGTCGCTGGTCAGGAGTTTTGGCGGGGTAAGTTGACGAGACTGGCACGCCCCCGCGCAAAGCGTTCGGGGCGTGCCAGCCACTGCGCCAGCTCGGCAAACCCCAGCTTTTCGGCAAAAGCCAGGCCGACCATATCGTCGCTGACCCAGCGCACCAGCGCGCGCCTGGACCCGAGCATCGGAATACACAGCACCACGCAATCACCAACGCCAAGCGTGCCGTTTGCCCGCACGCGCGCGCCGCCCTGTGAAACGTCGACCAGCACTGCCGCCGCGATATGGCCTTCATGGCGCACGACCACCGGGCAATCAGCGGTCAGCCTGGGTGCGCGTGGGACCACGCCATTGCGTACGCGCGGTGCCTTGGCCGGCGGGGCCAGCACTTGCGCGATGTCTACCGGCGCGATGAACCGAACCCCGGCCGAGCCATCCTTGGTCCAGACCACTTCGGATCGGACCGTCACGCCGTTTTTCAGCTCGACACAGATGGGCTGGCCGCGATCGACCGGGGCCAGCGTCTCGATCCGCATGCCGCCGGTGGAGATGTTACGAATGCGGCACAGATCGTCGCGCATGCCGTCGGAGAGGCGACCGACCAGGAAGATGGTCGTCAGACGGGCATCGCGCGACTTCAGCGCGGTGTCCTCGCGGGTGGGTGACGCTGCGGCCATGTCCAACACTCCTTTGCGAAAAACAATCGATCTGCGGGCATAGGAACGCGCCCGTGTCATGCCGGGCCGGCCTGCGTGATGACGACCCGGCGAACCACCTTGGGGCCGAACGCTTCATCTGCCGACGCCTTCACCAGCTTGCGAAAAACCTCCAGATTGGGAAGCATGCCGTCAGGGCCGCTGGCCATCGGCGCGCGAAACGTACGCATGTTGATGGCGTTCAGCAGCACCGGCATGCGCGGCGTCACGAATGCCGCATCCTCCTCGTTCGTTTCCAATTGCACGTCGAACTGAACGTAGCCCGACAGCCGCCCGTCAGCATATACCAGCGGGGCGAGGATCTTGCCGGTCGGGGTAAAGCTGGTCGTCATCTCGGCGACAGGCTGTTCGGGCTGGGCTTCGGACGCGGGCATCAGCGTTCGCACGCCGAACGCGGCACCGCCACCGACGCCAATTCCCGCCAGTGCCAGCAGCGGCAGCGCTAATACTGGTTTCACTCCTGGTCCAATCTCAAAATTTGAAGCTTGTATCGCTGGGCAGCGTCGGTGCTTCGCCCACGGCGATGATGGTGATGCGGCGATTTTCGGGGCGGTCGGGCTGGCCGGGATACACAGGCTGCGTACCTGCCAGCGCGACGACCTCGGTAAAGCGGTCAGGCGTCAGCCCTGCGGCGATCATCGTAGATCGCGCCGCCAGTGCACGCTCGCTCGACAGCCGCCAATTCGCGTCGCTCTGGCCGCCGATGGCGTCGGTATGCCCCTCGATCGCGATCTGCGCGCCCGATGGTGCCATCTTGCGCGCAACCGTGGAAAGCATGACGCGAGCGAAAGGGTTGAGCGTGGCAGTGCCGGCGACGAACATCGACCGGCCCTTGGTATCCATCAGCGTGATCCGCACGCCTTCGCGGTCGGTTTCGACGCGCATGCTGCTTTGGTTGTCGGGCTGTGTTTCGAGTGCGACCCGCAGTTCCGCCGCCATGATCCGCATCGATGCATCAGGTGCGGTAGCGGTCGCCCCGCGCCCCTTGCCGCTTTGCGTTTGGGGGGTGCTGGCTGGCTGGCGCGCCCGATTGGTATCGGCGGGGGCCTTGCGGGGTTGCCCCCCGGCCACGGGCCGGCTGCCTGCCGCCGAAGACATCGGGGCGGACGACACCGAATTCGGGCTTTCGGGCGAGAAATACTCGGCCAGTCCCTTCAACTGTGCCTTGTCGGGATTGGCAAGCAACCAGAGCAGCATGAAAAAGGCCATCATCGCGGTCACGAAATCGGCATAGGCGACCTTCCACGCGCCGCCATGATGCGCCGCATGGCCGCCCTTCTTTACCTTGCGGATGACAATCGTCGGTTCTTTTGCCTTGGGTGCGAGCGCCATGACCGATCAGGCCGCCAGCGACAGCGCCGAGCGCAGCTTGTCCTGCACGATACCCAGCCGAACCTGGCTGACCGCGTCCACCGACTTGGCGCCTTTTGCCATCCGGTCGAGCAGATCGGCACTCTCGTCAGCGCGCTGGATGACCAGGTCAAAGGTCTGGAGCTGTTCCATATACGCCATGGCAAACGCCTCGTCGGACACCAACGTGTCCGCAAGCTGCTCGATCAGCATCCGTACATCGCGGATTTCGGTCGCGATGGCAGCATAGAGCGTCCCGGCGAGGTTATCGATTTGTGCCATAGCTCTTGAAGCCTGTTCCGAAGTGCTGAAAGAAAACCGACGCCAGCGACGCGATTAGAACAATTCCAGATCGCCATCGCCTGCCGGCAACACCACCGGCGCGCGAACGATCTTGGGTGGCTCGGCAACCGCACGCGAGCGGGCCTTGCCTTCATAGGGTATGAATTCCACGCGCCGGGCATGCGTGCCGCCCAGATCGCAGTGACCGATCGCAATGCCCTCGGTTTCCATGAACCTGCGGGCAAAGGCCGCGTTGTTGGCGCCGATCGACCCCAGCCCGGCAATGATGTTGGCCCCACCATAAAGATGGGCGCGCATGCGCGAGCGCGATGCGCCCTTGCGCATCAGGGCATTGATCAACAGCTCCATGGCATGCACGCCATAGCGCTGCAGATCGGCTTGTCGGATATCGTCGTCCTTGCCCGGTTCCCCCAGCAGGAAATGGTTCATGCCCCCGACGCGGCTCTCGGGATCCTGCAAGCATACCGCCACACACGATCCCAGCAATGTCGAGATCACCACGTCCGGATCACCGGATACGTGGTTCTCACCCTGGATGATGGAAACGCGGCGCATGGCGTTAAGACAATTCGCCGAAGACGCGCTCGATCTTTTCCTTGAGCGCGGCTGCGGAAAACGGCTTCACGACGTAGTTGTTCACTCCCAATGCAGCGGCCTTCTGCACAATGTCGCGATCGGCAGAGCCGGTCAGCATGATGAATACAGTTTTCCCGATCACAGGATCTTTACGCACTTCCTCCAGGAACTGCAGACCGTCCATGTCTGGCATGTTGTAATCCGAAATGATCAGGTGGACCCGATCCGAACGGATCGCGCCAAGGGCGTCCACCGGGCCAGCCTTGTCGCGAATATCCTTGAACCCCAAATCTTGCAGGGTACGGCGGATCATCGCGCGCATGCTGGTCTGGTCATCGACCACCATCACCTTGATTGCAGCTGCGGCTGGCATCAATCGCTTCCAAACTTCATTTGCGGCATGCGCCGAGGATAGCCCCGGGCATGGCGGTTAAGGCAATTTCGCGCTCCACGGCGCCCAGCGCGAACGCTGCGCGCGGCATGCCGTAGACGACACAGGTTTCCTTGCTCTGGCCAAGCGTGCGAGCACCGGCCTGTCGCATCGCGAGCATCCCGGCGGCACCGTCGGAGCCCATGCCGGTCAGCATGACGCCGACCGCCGATGGACCAAGCTGTGCGACCGAGTGGAGCAAGACGTCCACCGACGGGCGATGGCCGCTATAGGGCTCAGCCGCCCGCAATTTGATCCGACCGTGAATGCCCCCAATCAGTTCCATATGTCTTGACCCCCCAGGAGCAATATAGACGGTCCCGGTGGCGATCGGCGTCCCATCCTGCGCTTCTACGACGTTAAGCGCACACTCGCCGTTCAGACGTGCGGCGAAGCCCGGCGTGAAGGCGGCCGGCATGTGCTGGACCACCAGAATCGGCGGGCAATGCACCGGCAGCGCCTTCAGGATGTGGAACAATGCCTCGACCCCGCCGGTCGATGCGCCGATCGCGATCACCACGTCGCGCAAGGTGCCGGGCGGCGATGGCTTGAGCGGCGTACCCGCATCCGCTGCACGCTGCACCGTCGATCGCGCTGCGGCCTTCACCGTCGCACACAGCCGCTCCGAACTCAGCGCAATGTCCAGCGGGTTGCCCGTCGGCTTGGCGATACAGTCGACCGCGCCCAGGCGAAGTGCCTCGATCGTAGCCTCGGCCCCACGCGCGGTAAGCGTCGAGCACATGACCACCGGCATCGGCCGCAGGCGCATGATCCGTTCGAGAAACGACAGGCCATCCATGCCCGGCATTTCGATGTCGAGCGTGATGACGTCGGGGTTGAGTTCCTTGATCATCGCCCGTGCCACTTCGGGCTCAGGGGCGACACCGACCACTTCAATCTCACGATCGGCTGACAGCGTGCGTTTCAACACGGCGCGCATCGATGCGCTGTCGTCGACGATCAATACCCGTACAGGAGGTTGCATCTGCGTCATGTCCGGCCACCGTGCTTTACATAAATCGTCTGGCCACAATTGCTCATGGCCTTCGTAGCAGCACCGATCAGGCGTTCGGAATGACCGATATACAGATACCCCCCCGGCGCGAGCATGTCGACGAACCGGGCCTCGAGCTCGGCCTTGGCTGCATCATCGAAATAGATCATCACGTTGCGGCAAAAGATGACGTCATATTGCTGGCGCATCGGCCAGGCGTCGAACAGGTTCAGGACGCGCGCCGTCACCAGCGCCCGCGCTTCTTCGACCATCACATAGTCCGGGCCGACCTGACGCATCCATTGATCGCGATAGGCCGCGGGAATCGGTGCGACCGTTTCGGCCGAATACACGCCCTTGGCGGCGCTGGCGACGACATGCGGCGCCAGATCGGTCGCCAGCAAGCGAACGTCACCCTGGCGAAGCCAGGACGCCGACGCACTGCTGGTACCCAGCAGGCACATGGCAATGGTGTAGACTTCCTCACCGCTAGAGCAGCCCGCCGACCATATCCGCACCGGCTGTCGCCGCGCACGGTCCTGCAACCACGGCATTGCCGTGCGGCATAGATGCTCGAAATGATGATTTTCGCGGAAGAAATGCGTGTGGTTGGTGGTGAGCGCGACGATCATCGCCGCGCGCTCTTCGGCATCGGCCCCGACCATCTGGACATAGTCCCGAAACGTCGAAAGCCCGTGCGCGCGAAGCCGCCGGCTCAACCGCGACTGGACCAGCGTGATCTTGGCCGGCGTCAGGTGAATACGGGCATCGCGTTGCATGATATTGGCGATCGCCGCGAACTCGGCGCTGCCAAGCTCGGCGTTGCCCGCCGCTTTCAGCGCATCAGCGCTGCTTGGCGACGAACCGGTCACGACGGCGTCCATTACGCAGCCAGCTCTAGATGCTGGGTGAGATTCAGCGCGTCGAGATCGAGCAGCAGCACCATCGTCGATGCATCACCGGCGGCGGCACCTTCCTGGGTGCGCGGCGCGACCTGGACCAGCCCGGCAATGATGCTGGGCTCGCCGATCTCGACTTCGGGAGCCGGCTGAATCTCGCTTTCGTTGATCAGGATGATGTCGGCGACCTCATCGACCAGAAAGCCAGCCTGCTTGCCCGCGATCGTCACGACCAGGATGCACGAGCGCGCATGCAGTACGCTTGGCTCCCAACCCAGCCGTTCGGACAGGCCGACGACGGGGACCACGGTGCCGCGCAAGTTGGTCACGCCCTTGATATAGGCCGGGACGCTGGGCAGCGGCGTCGGGTCTTCCCACTCGCGGATCTCGATCAGCGACGTCATGTCGATGCCGAACATCTGATGACCCAGCGTGAAGGTTACGATCTTGCGTTCACCAGGAGAGTTTAACGTGCTCATGCTGCCAATCCTTTGAGTGGGAATTTCTGGAGTATCTGGCCCGCCGACGAGACCAGCGCGTCGATATCCAGAATGAGGGCGATCGATCCGTCACCCAGGATGGTGGCACCACCCAGCCCGCGGATCGGGTGGAGATTCTGGTCGAGGCTCTTGATCACCACTTCGCGGCGATCGTCGATCGTATCGACCATCAGACCGACATGGCCGGCGGTCTCGCTTTCGACGATGATTACCAGCGACTCCTCGGGCCTGCGGCGCGTTTCGGCACCGAAGCCGAACAGGTCGGTCAGTCGCCGCACCGGCAGATATTGCCCGCGAAGTTCGATCACTTCGCTGGTCGGCGTCATCGCGCGGACTTGCCCCGGCTCGGGCCGCACCGTCTCGATCACATTGGCCAGCGGCAACACGAAGCGCTGCCCCGCCAGACGAACGATCATGCCGTCGAGGATCGCCAGCGTCAGCGGCAGGATCATCGTGAATGTCGTGCCCTGTCCGGGGGTCGAGGTGATGTCCACCCTGCCCCCAAGCGCCTCGACGTTCGAGCGGACCACGTCCATGCCGACACCACGACCCGAAATGCTCGAGATCGTCTCTGCGGTGGAGAAGCCGGGGGCGCAGATCAGCTGGTCGATCTCGTCATCCGACAACACCGCATCGGCGGCGATGATACCCTTTTCGACTGCCTTGCCGCGCACCCGCGCCCGATCGATCCCCTTGCCGTCATCACTGACGCGCACCAGGATGCGCGCGCCCTTCTGCTCGGCGGAAAGCGTGATCCGGCCTTGGGGCGATTTGCCGGCGGCCACCCGATCCTCGGGGCTTTCGACACCATGATCGACGGCGTTGCGGATCATATGGGTCAGCGGATCGCCGATCTTCTCGATGACCCCCTTGTCGACTTCGGTGGTTTCACCGCTCACCTCGAGCGTCACCTGCTTGCCGGTCTCGACGCTAAGGTCGCGCAACATGCGCGGCACGCGCGAGAAGGCCTGACGGATCGGCTGCGCGCGCAGCGACATCACATTGTCCTGAATCTCGCGCGTCAGCCGTGCGAGTTCGGGAAGTTCAACGCGCTCCTGGTCTAGTGGCGACAGCCGGTCCGACAGGATCGACCCCCGGATCACCAACTCGCCGACCAGGTTCAGCAGCATGTCGAGCTTGGTCAGATCGACACGGATCGTCTGGCTCACCGGGTCCATCGGACGCGGTTCGGGCGCGGCGCGCGCGGCTGGCGGCGGCGGCGGTGCTTTTTCGACCACCGTCAGCACTGGCGCAGCAGCGACCGGAGCGGGCTCTGGCTCTGGCTCTGGCTCTGGCTGGGGTGCAGCCTCGACCACCGGCTCCGGCTCGGCCACGGTCGGCACTTCCGGCGCGACGCCCGGGATGATCTCGATCAGCGAATCAGGCGCGACGAAATCGAAACACTCGGCGATCGCGCTTTCGTCGACCGTCGCGGGCACCGACAGCGTCCAGACGAGATAGCTCTCTTCAGGGTCAATATCGCGCAGCGATGGCAGCCCTGAGACGTCACACGACAAGATCACGCCGCCGATCCGCTCGACTTCGCGGATGCTCAGCAATGGTTCGGCACCATTGGCCAGTGCCGCGCGCGACGGACCGAAACGGACGGTCCACGGCATCGGCTCGGACGGCTCCAGATCGTCCAGCGCAACGCCCACCGGCTCGAAACCAAATGGATCGAAATCATCGACCGTCGCGACAACCGGGCTGAACCCAAATTCGTCTTCGGCGGGTGCTGCGGCAGCCTGGGGTGCCGCCGCTTCAACGGCCGCGGCAGGAGGTGCCGCAACAGCCGCGCCGCCGGCGCTTGGGACACCCTTGTGCGCCAGAATCTCCTCAAGCGCAGCAAGTACCGCAGCGTCCGACGGCAGCGCCGCCACACCCTGCGCGGCCGCGACATGGTCGGCCAGAATGTCGAACGCGGTCAGCATCACCTTCGTGACCTCTGCCGTCGGGACGATCTTGTCCGAACGCACCTCGTCGAGCACGTTCTCGAAGCAATGTGAGAAGGCAAGCAATGCCGAATGGCCAAATGCGCCCGACCCGCCCTTGATCGAATGCACCGCGCGGAACACGCCGGCGATCACGTCCTTCGACACATCACCCGCCGCCATCGCAGAAAGGCCCTGCTCGGCTACGGCAAGTCCTTCGGCGCATTCTTCAAAGAAGATCGCCTGGATTTCGTCGAGTTCGTCGCTCACGGGCAGACGCGGCGGATTGCCGCTCCTAGCTTTTCGGCATCAAACGGCTTGGTGATCCAGCCCGTGGCTCCTGCCGAACGAGCACGGGTCTTCTTTTCATCCGAAAATTCGGTCGACAGCACCAGGATCGGCGTGCCGCGGAACTGCGGCACCGCGCGAACGGCTTCGATCAGCTCGAACCCGTCCATCTTGGGCATGTTGATGTCGGTGATCAGCAGATCGGGAACGACATCGTGCATCCGCTCAAGACCGTGCTGGCCGTCATTGGCGCTTTCGATCCTAAAGCCTTGTGCCGTCAAAGAGGTCTTAAGCAACATCCGCATGCTTGCGGAATCGTCGACGGTGAGAATGAGCTTGCTCACTGGGAGAGTTCCTTTCCGGCCTCGAGGCCAATCGCTTCGGCGAGCTGGCAGCCCGATACCCGTTCTGAAAAAGCGTCGCTTACGCCGACGAAACGAAAGTCCTGATCCTGCTCAATCGCTTCCTGGCGAGCGGCGATCAGCAGCTGCAACACCGCCTGGCCGACGCTGAGCAGCGACGAAGCATCGATTGCCGTGCCGTCGACGGTATCCGCAGCGGCGATCAACTGGGCCTGCAGGTCGACGGCGGTCACCGTCGTGCCATGCCCGCTCAGGCAGATCACGCCGGGCTCGGCGTCGGGGTCAGGCGGGGAGAGCGTTAAGGTCATTTTTAGCCTCTTCGAGCGAAGTCTCGAGTTGCTGGAAAGAAGGAGCGAAGCTCGACGGGATCATCCGCCGTGCGATTTCAACCGCGACCTGGGTCGGTAGACCCTGCGCGTGACCCAGGATCGCGGTCTTGGCGATCATGAATGGCTTGCCGTCGTCATCGACGATCGACAGCAATTTCGAAGCAAGCGGGCCAACCAGGCAATACGCCAGCAACACGCCCAAAAAGGTGCCGACCAGTGCGCCGCCGATCATCGCGCCCAGCACTTCCACCGGCTGATCGATCGACGCCATCGTCTTGATCACGCCCAACACGGCGGCCACGATGCCGATCGCCGGCAGGCCGTCCGCCATCGTCTGCAACGCCATTTGCGGCAGCAGCTCTTCGGCATGGTGCTTGTCGATGTCGTTCTCCATCGCCTCGGCGAGTTGATGGGGATCTTCGAGGCTGATGGTCATCATTCGCAAGTAATCACAAATGAATTCAATCAGATGGTGGTCGGCCAACAAGCGCGGATACGGCGAAAACAACTTGCTGGAAGCCGGATCGTCCAGATGCGATTCAATGCCGGTTGCCCCGCCCTTCTTGAACGTGCTGAGCAAGCCATACATCATCGTCAAAAGGTCTTTATAGTCGCTGTCCTTCCAGCGCGACCCCTTGAACGATCGAACCAGTCCCTTTCCTGCATTCTTCACCGTGGCAAAGCTATTGGCGACAATGAATGCACCAATAGATGCACCGACGATCGCCATCAATTCATGCGGCAAGGCATGAAGGATTACCTCCATACTTCCCCCCGACAGCAAAAAGCTGCCGAAGACGCATCCGAGGATCATCAAAAATCCAACACCGTTCAACATGACGTACTTGGTTTCCTCGAGCGATGGCCCGTAGTGCATTATAGGAAGAATGCGACGGTGCGGGCATGCGGGTTAGTAATTCTAGGACTCGCCGCGCATCAGGCGGCGGTGCGGTCCTGCCACTCGATCACTTTCATGTAATTTCGCAGCCGGTTCTGCTCCAACGACGCCAGCAACGGGTTGTCGTGATAGGGCGCGACAAGCTCGGCTATCGCGGCGCTCCAGGATTCTTCGACATCGAACAGGATGCCCAGCCCGAACACCGCCGGCACATGGGCAAAGGCCAATGGCCGGCCAGACGCGGTGGATTCGGCGATGAAATCCTCCACCGCGGTCAGCACGCCATTGCGCGGCCCGCCTGATCGGTTCGCCATCGCCCATGCCTGTTCGCCGCGAAAGCCCTGCCCCGGCACCAGATCGATCCGGCCCAGCATCGCGCCGGCCCCGAACGTGTGGGGGTGGCGATATTCGGGGGGAATCCGCTCCGGCGCATAATACATGTCGCGGCGCGCGGTGGGCCAGCTCACGTCGTGCAGGAAGGCAAGCAACGGCTTGCCGTCGCGCTTGCCCACCCGCGCGGCTGCCTGAAGCTCGTGAAAGACGGTGTAGTAATTATGGTCGCCGTCGATCACCCAGGCATCGACGTTCTGTAGCGTGTCGATCACCTCCAGGCTCGGCGCGGCGACATGGGTCACTTGCGACGCTCGCTTGGCCCAGGCCAGGAACTCGTGCTTGGGCGCGGGATCGATGCTGGTGAGATGGCCGTCCACCGCCTCGACATAATCGGCCAGCATCTGCGACATGCCGCCGAACTCGGCACCGATCTCGACCACATGCCGCGCCTCGGCGCACCCCAGGCTGCCCAGGATCAGGTCGGAAAATTCACGCATCGAATGGATCAGAAGGTCGGTCATTCCACGTCCTCCCCAACCAATGCGGCGCGGGCATCGATCGGTGCTGCGGCGCGCGCGGTGGCGCGCTCGGTGATCGGGCGAAAGACGACGGCGAGCATCATCGCGCGCGCATCCTTGCGCGGTGGTGGCGGAATCATCATGAACGACGCTTCGTCTTCACAGCGGAACAGATGCGCGCCGTTGCGCTCCATCCCTTCCAGCGTCGGCACCGCGTTGACCTGCTCGGCACCGGCGCGCTGCTGCTCGCTCAGGAAGCGATCGACCGGCATGAACACGGCGCTTTCCACCTGCAGCCATTCATACAGCCGGCCAAATTGCAGCCCCACCGCATAGCGGCAGTCATGGATCGGGATCGGTGCGATGTAATAGCCGTCATGCGTCGGGGTGGCGGTGATGGTCGCGGTTTCGACATTGCGGCCATCGGCGATCAGCACCGGCAGGGTGATCGTCTTGTCAAAGAAATCGGCGTATTTCAGCGCCAGGCCAAATCGCCGCTGCGCGAACAGCGTCAGCTTCACCGCCAGCCCTTCGCCATTCAGCTCGGCGGGCAGATACATCCGCTCCTCGCCGCGCATGTAGAACAGCCCGCGCTGGCGCAAGCCTTGGCGGCCGATCGCCGGATCGAACAGCGGCACGGTATAGCCGACCCCCAGGTTCACGTCGTGCTGAAACTGTTCGAGCACCGCCAGCTCCTGCGGCATCGGCAGGAACATCAGCCGCGCCAGGGCAGCAACCGCAGCGCGCTGATGCCCGATCGATCCGGTTCGCGGCTCAGGTCGGATAATCGCCCGGTCGGCCCCGCCCGCAAAGGCAATCGTACCGCGCTGCACCGAGTCGCGTACCGTGCTTTGCCCGCCCTTGATGGCGTTGACCGCGCGCACCGGCTTGCCGTCGGCGGTATAGTCGACGACCGACCCTTGCGCTGCCGTGCAAAGCTGTTCGAGCACCGCGACATTGCCGCACAATGCGTCGAGCGTATCGGCATCATAGCCATTGGCATCGATGAACCCGGCCTTGTCGAGGCCCGAAATCTCCTGTTCGCGCAGCAACAGATACCGCCCCGCGACGTCGACACCCAGCATCCGGCGAAGCACCGGCTCGACCTGGTTCTGCACCGAACCATTATAGCCAAGGTCGACCATCAACAGCGTGTCGCCCACCGCCGGCGCGACGATCGCGTTCAGATACGCCTTCAGCCGCTCGGCGAACTGGCTCGATCGCGCCAGCACCTGCTTCATGCGCGATCCCGATCGGATCGCCTTGCACAAGGCGACATGGTTTTGATCGGCGGGCAGCGATCGCAGGATCACCGTCTGCTCCTGCGGCTCGAACAGCAATTGGTTCAGGATCACATGCGCCGGGGTGGTCGTTTCGGTTTCGAGATAATGGACCACATCCTCCTGCGTCGCGAAGCTCGCCGCCGTCGCGGTGAATCGGCTGATCTCGGCGGCATGCGTTGCCAGGTCATTGCCGACCGCATCGAACACCAGTCGCGGCAAATGGCCGTCGCGCATCAGAAACAGGATATGCACCTGCCCGGCGCGCTTGGCCCGCAGCGCCGCCGCCTCGTGCGCGATCCAGTGCGCAAAGCCGTGCAGCACCGGGCCGATGGTGGTGAAGCCCAGCAATTCGGCAGGATCATCGATCGCCGGTTCGCCGATCGCGATCGGTGCGCGGTGGGGCTGGATATGCCCGTTCCTGGGCAAACCGCCGACATCGACCATCGCGCTGGTCGCCGCTTCCAGGCGCAGGCGTTGCTCGGTGGCCGATGAAAATTGCTTCAGATGCAGCGCATGCACGCCGGCAGCCTTGCCGGCGGCAAGATCCGCCTTGGGGTTGTCACCGACATGCAGGATGGTTTCGGGGCGCACGCCCAGCTTCTTGATGACCCTGACGATCAGGCCGTCGCTCTTCGACACACCGAATTCGGAGGAACAGAAAATCTCATCGATCAGCGACCGCACCTCATCACCGGCGGCGCGGGCGATCAGGTCGCCCAGCTGCACTGCGTTCAAATAGGTGTCGCTGATGATCACGATCTTCAGCCCGCGCCGCCGCGCGTCGCGCATCAGCTCGACCGTGGGTAGAAAGGCAAAACAGTGAAAGGCTTCGGCCGCCAGTTCGTCCGCGATCATCGCCGCGCGTTCGGCAGGCTCGGCGTTCGGGAGCAGCTGGACATAAATATCCTCGATGCTCACTTCCTTGCCGTGGCGCTGCACCATCGCGCGCGATCGGGCGCGCTGTTCGGCCCAGATGCGCTGTTGCTGCGTCGTGCCTTGCAGCGTGCGGAACACATCGCTTGGCGCATGGGTGTCGCGCCACAGCAGCGTATCGAAACAGTCGAGCGACAAAATGGATACGCGGTCATAGCCGTCCAACGCTCGCGGAAGCGCACTGGCGAGTATCGTCTCATGCATGTGAAGGCTCCATCGGTCGGTGCCCATCGATCTGAATGGCGCACACCACATTATAGGAGGGAGCAGTGGCAAGGTTGCCGCGCTTCGCGCTGAGAACCGTCTAAAATGGAGTATCAGCCAGAGGAAAGCCTATGTCGCTCAACGCCTATGAACGTGCCCGCAACATCATCGAAACGCCCCGCCAGGCCGAACGACGTCTGATGTGGCAGATTACCGGTGACATGATCGAAGCACGCGACGCCGGCCATTCGCGCGGCCAGCTAATGCCCGCGCTGCATCGCAATCGTGAGCTGTGGCACACTTTCTCCGCGGTTTGCGGTACTACCGGGAACGAGCTTCCCCCGACGGCGCGCGCCAGCATCATCTCGCTGGCATTGTGGGTGGATCAGTTCACCAGCGACGTCATCGCCGGCCGGGAATCGATCGACGATCTGATCGCGGTCAATTGCGACATTATCGAAGGGCTGTCGGGCACCGGCATCGCAACAGCCTGAGGCAGCGCGAGGTTACCGGCTGGCGGCGCCTCGCGCCGCCAGCACCCCTTTGCCGAATACCGTACTTTGATAAAGGCTTCATCGGACCACTAACAGGCTGCTGAAAAAGGG
>NZ_JROH01000015.1 GCF_000786205.1 Sphingomonas sp. 37zxx
ATATGGCGGCGGTGCTTCATCTGGCACCGCCATTTCTTCTCCCGCCCGTTCGATCGGGCGAATGCAAACGCTCTACAGCAATACTAGCCTGGTGGTTGCTCACAGCACCCGGCACTAATCCTATATTGACGCGGCCTGTCCGTACCGCATTGCAATAATGAAACAGCGTTCGGCCTCATCACGCGCTGGTAGTTTCGCTTGACGTCACGTGCTGCATACGCGAGATCGCTGGGCCATGAAGCATCGCATCCTCCCCGCCGTGGCGGTTCTCGCCGCGCTGTCGCTGGCCGCATGCCAGCAGGCAGAACCCGAAGTCATCGACACCCGCGCGCCCGACCCGCTGGCTGCCCAAAAGGAAAAGGCGGCACCCGTCGAATTGCCGCCGGCGATCCGCGGCAACGTTGCGTTCCGGTGCAAGGACAATAGCTTGCTGTATGTCGAGTTCTTCGACGGCGACAAGCAGGTCAAGGTCCGCAGCGAGCCCGGCGGCACGCCGACCCAGCTTCGCGCACCCGAGGCAGGCCAGCCTTATGTCGCCGAGGGTTATTCGTTGACCGGTGATATGGAAAAAATCACCGTGACGCAGCCGGGCAAGGGCGAGCAAAGCTGCCACGCCTGACCTTTTGCCCCCTCCCATGATCAAAGGCCGGCGGGATCGACCCGCCGGCCTTTTCATTTGGGTCAGCTTTTATTGTTCGCTGTGATTGCACCGGGATACCGGGTTGGGGCATGCTCCGCCCGGGCAATAGCGGGAGCGGCGTGCAATTGGCGGTAGTGGCGGTCTATAGCTTGAAGGGAGGCGTCGGTAAAACGACGCTCGCGGTCAATCTGGCGTGGTGCGCGTCACAATTATCGGCACGGCGCACGTTGCTATGGGATTTGGACCCACAGGCTGCCTCGACCTTCTTGCTCGGCCGCGACCAGCAAGCGACCGATTCGGCGCAGGCGATCTTCACCAAGGATGTCGAACCGACCCGCCTGGTGCGCCCGACAGGCATCGACCGGCTGGACCTGATCGGTGCCGACACTTCGCTTCGCAGCCTCGACGTCGTGTTTCATGCGCTCGACAAGAAGAAGCGGCTGGCAAAGCTCGTCACCTCACTCGATTCGGCCTATGACCGGCTGATCCTCGATTGCCCGCCGGGCCTCACCGAAACCAGCGAACAGGTGATGCGCGCCGCCGACCTGATCATCGTCCCGATCATTCCCTCGCCGCTGGCAACCCGCGCGTTCGAAGAAGTGGTCCAGCATCTCGACCGCAAGGGGGGCAAGGTGCCGCTGCTGCCGGTCCATGCGATGGTCGACAAGCGCCGAAAGCTGCATGCCGAGCGGCTGGCGCTGCACCCCGACTGGCCGGTGATCCCGATGGCAAGCATGGTCGAAACCATGGCCGCGCGCCGCCTGCCAGTGGGGGCGTTCGCTCCACGGAGTGCGGCACAGGCCGCCTTTGCCGATTTGTGGCAGGCGATCGAGCGGCGGCTGTCGGCGCAGAAATGACCCGCAGGCTGTCGCTTTACCAGGAACTCGATCCCGACCTGGTATTGCGCGCCTATGCCATGGGCGTGTTCCCGATGGCCGACCACCGCGACGCCCCCGGCGTCTATTGGGTCGAACCCAAATTACGCGGCGTCCTCCCGCTCGACGGGTTTCACCTGTCGCGATCGCTCCGCAAGACGATCCTTGGCGATCGGTATCGGGTAACCGCCGATCGTGCGTTCGACGCCATCGTCGCGCTGTGCGCGCAATCGGCGACCGACCGACCTGAAACCTGGATCAACCCTCCGATCGCGCATGTCTTTGCCCAGTTGCACGAACGTGGCTTCGCGCATTCGATCGAATGCTGGGATGGCGATCGGCTGGTCGGCGGCCTGTATGGCCTAGCGCTTGGCCGCGCATTCTTCGGCGAAAGCATGGTCAGCCGCGCCACCGATGCATCCAAGGTCGCGCTGGCCTGGCTGACGGCACGGCTGCGGGTCGGTGGCTTCACGCTGCTCGACTGCCAGTTTCAGACCGATCATCTCCGCACGATGGGCGCGGTCGAGATTCGGCGCGATGCCTATATGGCGTTGCTCAATGCATCGCTTGGCGAGACTTCGGCGGGACTGGCTTCGGGTTCGCCGGTGGTCACCGGCGTGTTCGGCGCGCTGGATCGGCTGCGCGAAGTCGGCGTCGCGCCATCTGCCGCCTTGGACAAATCCACTGTATCGGGGCCGGTCTCTGGCCGCGACATCGTGCAGCTTTTGGGCCACACATCATAGATCGGATGCGGCACGACGTTCAGTGCGGGCCGTTCCTTGAACAACCAGCCCGAAAAGGTGCGCCGCCATTTGGCATCGCTGCCACGGGTGTCGAGTTGCACAAAAGCGCCGATATATTGCTCGGCTTCCCACGGCGCGGTGACTTCGCAGGCGCGCAGGCGCACGATCGCATCGCCGACGCGCACCGCTTGACCCGGCCGCAGCGTCAGGTCGCGGCTTTCGCCGTTCCGCTTGTTCAATAAGCCGACTACCGCAACGCGCTGCGCCATCGGTGTCGTGCCGCGCGCGGCGGCCAGCGCCGAGTAATCGCTCGCGACGGTGACCACCCCATCCGATGCCGGGGTTGCAGGCGCAACGGCTGGTTGCGTAGCCGGTTCAGGCACCTCGATCGAGGTGCTGGCAACGGTGAGCGCGGAAGCGCTGGCACGGCTATTGTGCAGCCATGCTGCGCCCTGCCAGCCGCCAACGCCAATCGCGGCGGCGATGGCGGTGCCGCCGAGAATCCGACGAAGCATCATCCCTCGGGCGACCAGGCCTCATAATCGCCGGTTGCGCGCACCCGTTGTCCGCCCTTTTCCATCGCTCCAGGCGGGCGATAGGCAAGCGCGGTGCCGGTGAGATTGGGCATTGCGGGCTTTTCCCAGATGCGCGGCGGTATCGAGCCATCGGGCACGTCGTCGCTTTGCTGGTGCAGCCAGCCGAACCATTCGGGCGGCACGCGGCTGGCGTCATTGGGGCCGTTATAGATCACCCAGCGACGCGGACGACCGGCAGTGTCCTTGCCGCCCATCCAATAGACGTTGCCCAGCGAATCGCTGCCCATCCGCTGCTTGCCGCGTAGCGCCAGCATGGTGCCGATGGTGGCACCATTCCACCATGTGAAGATCGAACCGAGGATACCCATGCGCGCTCCAATAGCGCGATCGCGGGGGGTGTGGCAACGTGGCGATCGGCGAAATCCGAACCCCCGCCACGCCAGCGTCAGAAAGCCGGGTTCAGCGCGCGGGAAAGCCGGGTTCAGCGCGCGGGAAAGCCGGGCCAGCTGACCTTGTCGCCGGGCGAAACACCCAGTTCGGCGGCCCGCCCACCGACCAACTCGAGCACTGCACCGACCGGTTCACCCGACGCGACCGGCGCTTCGGAAAAAGGAACCGTGTTCTCGGCGATGGTGGCGATCGTGCCGTCGGCACGAATGAAGATGATGTCGAGCGGCGTCGGGGTATTCTTCATCCAGAAACTGGCCTCGCGCGGCCCCCCGCCCTCTGCGGGATAGGGATAGAACAGCATTGCCGATTTCGGGCCGAGGTCGGTGCGATACATCAGCCCGCGATCCTGCTCGGCGCGCGTGCCCGCCGGTTCGGCATCGAAGCGATGGGTGCCACCGGCGGTGGCGATGGTCAGCGGAACCGAAGCCTGGCCAGCGGCGGCAGCACCCGCCGGCGACTGCGCCGACAGCGCATTGGCGGAACCACCGGCATCGCAACCGGTGGTGACAAGCAATGCCGCGCAAACCAGCATCGGCGACCGAAAGATACGCAAGACCATGGCCGGGTTATTCGGCCTTTTCGATCGCTACTGCAAGCGGCCCCTTGTCGCCGTCGATGATCCGCGCCCGTAGCGGCTGTTCGGGCTCGACCTCGTCGATGTCGGCGCGGCGGAGCGTTTCCATATGGACGAAGATATCACCCTCGGCCTGCGGGCGGACAAGGAAGCCATAGCCTTTGAGCCGGTTGAACCATTTGACGATCACTGGTTCGAAAGGTCCAGCGTCGTCGACCAGTTTCAAGCGATCGGTACGATCGGCGGCACTTCGCGGCTTGGGCAATTCGATTGCCGTCGAAAGATCGATCGCGACGATCTCGCTCGCCTGGAAGCCGCGCTGGCGACGAACCGCACGGCATTCGACGCGAGCGCCTTCGGGAAGACTGCGGCGGCCATGATCCTGTAAAACCGAAAAGTGGATCAATATATCGCCCACTTCCAAGTCATCGGCGACGACGAAGCCAAATCCGCGGGTAACGTCGAACCATTTGACGACGCCGGCATATACCAATGCATCGCTTTGCGACTCATGATCGTCTTCGCGCGCCATCGGCACCCCCCCGCCGAAAGCATCCGGCACACATTGCGGCTCTAAACGCATCTTTATTCTACCCCCGTCGAATATCTTATCACAGCGTTTCAAGAAAGCGAATGGAGGAGTAACCCTGCCAGATCAGTATCTTCACCGGAATGGGACAAAGGCGACATTGCTGCGATGCGGCGTGCCAAAGTGGGCGCATGGCCCGCGCGAATCATCGCGGCCATGTGCTTCTCGCGCCCCGCACGCTCGGCCGCCTCGCGGGCGAAGGGGCCGATGCGCTTGCGGCGGGCAAAGTGCAGCGCGCTTTCAACGGCTTGCTCCTCGGCGCGTGGAACGATCCCGGCGGCATCCTCGCCGGCAACCCCCGCTTGTTGCAGCGCCATCGCTACCCGCCGCGAGCCGAATCCGCGACGGGTGAGCGCAGCAGCGCGAGCCTCGCCGAAAGCGCGATCATCGATATAGCCAAGCTCGGCGATCCGCTCGACCAGCGGGTCGATCGCCGGCGGAGCGGCATCGTCCGCCCAACCGCGTTCACGAATCTTTCGCGCTAGATAGGTCGCCAGCTTCGCCCGCGTCGTTGCGAAACGCTCGACATAACGCAGCGCCAATCGCTCGAGCGAGTCGGGTGCCAGCGGCGGCGCAGGGCTGCGGATTCGGGCCATGCCATGTTTGTGCCACACTGGCGCACGATCTAGCAAAGTGCATTGATCGGTGAAAAATCGGCTGGCAGCTTGCTTTTGGTCGGCTGCGCAACGAAAGCCATCGCCGCAACGGGCAGTATAGCCTGCAAAATGATGAAAAAAGGGTGTCGGGACCGCGTGACGTGAGATTATCCGAAATGACCAACCGGGCGGCAACGCCCAGCAGCGATGGGCTGCCACGCCGCTTTTCGGATTTCGAAACGCTGGGTGAGGCACTCGATTATGCTGCGCGCGGTGAGCGTGGACTGAATTTTCACGATGCTCGCGGCAATTTGGCGCGGGCTTATCCCTATGCCGAACTTCGCTGCGACGCGCTCGACCAAGCCGCGCGACTGGTTGCGGCAGGCATGGCTCCGGGTGACCGCATCGCACTGGTTGCCGAAACCGGCTCCGAATTCGCATCGCTCTTCTTTGGCGTGGTCTATGCTGGCGGCTGGCCGGTACCGCTACCGCTGCCGACATCGTTCGGTGGGCGCGACAGCTATATCGAGCAACTGCGCGTCCAGCTTGCAAGCTGTGATCCGACGATGCTGTTTTACCCCGCCGAGCTCGCGGCAATGGCGGGGGAAGCGGCGCGGATCGCCGGGGTCGAGGGCATTGAATGGGAGAGCTTCGGCGCGCGTGAAGCCGCCCCGGTGACCCTGCCAACCGCCACCGCCGACGACATCGCCTATCTGCAATATTCGAGCGGATCGACGCGCTTTCCGCATGGCGTGATCATCACCCATCGCGCGCTGCTGAACAATCTGGCGGCGCATTCGCACGGGATGAAGCTGATCGACGGCGATCGCTGCGTCTCGTGGCTGCCCTGGTATCATGACATGGGGCTGGTCGGCTGCCTGCTCTCGCCAGTCGCCAATCAGGTTTCGGCCGATTATCTCAAGACCGAGGATTTTGCGCGCCGCCCACTGGCATGGCTCGATCTGATCAGCCGCAATCCGGGCACCACCCTCTCCTATTCGCCCACCTTCGGCTACGACATTTGCGCGCGTCGCATGTCGAGCCAGACCAAGGCGTCGGAGCGATTTGACCTGTTGCGCTGGCGGGTGGCCGGCAACGGTGCCGACATGATCCGGCCCGATGTGATGCAGAAGTTCGTTGATGCCTTTGCCGATGCTGGCTTTGCGGCGTCGGCATTCCTGCCAAGCTACGGCCTGGCCGAATCGACGCTGGCGGTGTCGATCATGCCGCCGGGCGAAGGGATCGTCGTCGAACTGGTCGAGGAAACGCAGCTTTCGGGCATGTCGGTCGACGGCGGACGCCCGCAGCGTTTTCGCGCGATCGTCAATTGCGGCAAGCCGGTGCGCGACATGGCAGTAGAAATCCGTGAGGAAGACGGTGCCCCGCTGCCCGAAAAGGCAATCGGCAAGGTGTGGTGCAAGGGGCCGTCGCTGATGGCGGGCTATTTCCGCGACGATGCCGCGACCGATGCGTGCATGGTCGATGGCTGGCTCGACACCGGCGACATGGGCTATTTGTCAGACGGCTATGTCTATATCGTCGGCCGCGCCAAGGACATGATCATCATCAACGGCCGCAATCACTGGCCGCAGGATATCGAATGGGCGGTCGAGCAATTGCCCGGCTTCAAGGCGGGTGACATCGCCGCCTTCGCAATCACTACCCCGGGTGGCGAGGAAACCCCCGCGGTATTGGTCCAATGCCGTACCAGCGATGATGCCGAACGCTCGCGGCTGCGCGACGACATCCGCGAACGGGTACGCTCGGTCACCGGCATGCATTGCGTCGTGGAACTGGTGCCGCCGCGCACCCTGCCCCGCACCAGCTCCGGCAAACTCAGCCGCGCAAAGGCCCGCAATCTGTACCTGGCGGGCGAGATAAAGCCCTACGACATCGCCGCCTGACGGGGGTAATCGCACGGTGCCAAGCCGTGCGATCACCCCCCTCGCCCACGCGGTCGATTAAATCGTTACGATGCTGTCACTATAACCACTCGCTAACCAGCCGGCGCTACGGAGATCGGGTGACTAGCGATACCACCTCCCAGTTCGCCAAGCCGCGGATCGATACCCGCGCGCTTCTAGGTATTCACGATCCGCGCGATTTGACCGATTGGGGTCCAATCCGCGCGGCACAGTTGAACGCGGGCAGCCAACTTGCGCTGTTCCTGCTTGCCGCCAACGTGCTTGGCGCGGCCCTGTTGGTCCTGCAATTTCGCGACATCACCCCGCTCTCGCTGTTGGTAGTCTGGGGTTCGGTGGTCGGGCTCGTTTCAGCGGCGGTAGGGTTTCGCCGGCTGTCTTCGCGTGGTCGCACGCGCCTGACCGCCACGACCGGGGACATTCGCGACACCGCCTATGAGGGGCTGGCGCTGGGCGTAGTCTGGGCGGTCGCGCCAGTCATCTTTGGCCCCGATGCACAGGGCGAGACGGCGCTGGCGCTATGGCTGACGCTGTCGATTCTGATGACCGCATCGGCGGTCGCGCTGGCGGCGCTACCGCTGGCGACCATCATTTTCCTTACGGTCGTCGGCACATCGATTTCGGTGTCGCTGCTGATCGCAACCGGCCCGGTCCTGGCGGCAGCATCGGGGTTCTTCACGATATTGCTGATCGTAGCGTGCTTCGTGCGCGGCAAGGCGCTGGTGCAGATTCGGACGAGCGAGATCGCATTGGCCGAGCGCGACGAAACCGTCAGCCTGTTGCTGCGCGAATTCGAGGACAATGGTGCCGATTGGCTGTGGGAAACCGATGCCCAGCGCCGGGTGATTCGGGCATCGCCGCGCTTCGCCTATTCGGTGGGCCTCGATGCGGTGACGATCGATGGCATGTCGTTCCTGCAGGTATTGGCCGGCCCGCATTGGGAAACCGGCAGCTTCCCCGCAGGGCTCCACAAACTTGCCGAGCGCTTGAAGGCCCGCGATGCGTTTCGTGACCTGCTGTTACCGGTCACGGCGGGTTCGGAAGAGCGCTGGTGGGAGATTTCGGCCAACCCCCGCTTCGACGAGCGCGGCGATTTCGTCGGCTTTCGCGGCGTCGGCTCCGACGTCACCGAAGCGCGCGCCTCGACCGACAAGATCAATCGCATGGCGCGATATGATATGCTTACCGGCCTGCCCAACCGCTTGCTGCTGAACGAAGCATTGGCGCGGGCGATGGCAGAGGCGGAGAAATGGGGCGGGCGCTGCGCGTTCATGATGATCGATCTTGATCGGTTCAAAGCCGTCAATGATTCGCTGGGTCACCCGCTGGGCGATCGGCTGTTGCAGCGCGTGGCGGAGCGGCTGGCGCATCTGGTGACCGATAACGAGGTGATCGGGCGGCTTGGCGGTGACGAATTCGCGGTAGTGGTGCGCGATGCGCGCGATACCGATCGGCTCGAGCGGCTGGCGCGCACGATCATTTCGACACTGTCGCGCTCCTATGAGGTCGACCAGCACACTTTATATATCGGGGCGAGCGTCGGTCTTGCGGTCGGGCCGCGCGACGGGCGCAGCGCCGAAATGCTGGTGCGGTCGGCCGATCTGGCGCTGTACCGGTCGAAGGACGCCGGCGGCGGGGCGTTCAATGTTTATGAGCCCCAGCTGCATGTCGCCGCCGAGGAGCGCCGCGTGCTCGAAATCGCGCTCCGCAATGCCTTGCAGAATGATGAGCTTACCCTGAAATATCAGCCGGTCGTGCATGCTGGCACCGGCGCGTTGACCGGATTCGAAGCGCTGCTGCGCTGGACTCATCCGACAATGGGACCAATCAGCCCCGACAAGTTCATCCCGCTGGCCGAAGACGCGCGACTGATTGCGCCGATCGGCGAATGGGTGCTTCGCAATGCCTGTACTGAGGCAGCCAAATGGGACGACGACATCCGAATCGCGGTGAATGTGTCCGCCGAGCAATTGCACAACCCGGCCTTTGTCGCGGTTATCGCCCAGTCGATTTCGCAGACCGGAATCTCCCCGGATCGATTGGAGCTTGAAGTCACCGAGAGCGTGTTCTTGAGAGAAGGCACTGGTGCGGTCAAGGTTCTGGATCACATACTACAATTGGGATGCCGATTGAGCCTCGACGATTTTGGTACAGGCTATTCGTCGCTCGGCTATCTTTCGCGCACCAAGTTTTCGTCGATCAAGATCGACCGAAGCTTTGTCCAAAGTGCGTCGAAAGGGGTGCGCGAGGCGATTGCAATTATCCGCGCGGTCGTTGCCTTGGCGCAATCCTTGGGGATGGCGACGACTGCCGAGGGAGTCGAGACCGAGGAAGAGCATCGGATGGTGCAGGAATTGGGCTGCTCAAAGGTACAGGGCTATTATTTCGGCCGCCCACTGCCCGCCGAAGAGGCACGGCAATTGGCGACGCGGCGCAAGCGAGGCGAAAGCATCGCTGCCTGAAACCCAGCTTTTCGGCGCAATTGGGCTTTCCACCACGCCACCGCCCGCGGTGATGTCGGCTAATACCTGACAAAACCGTGAGCGCTGCACCCCCGATGGTTCGGTTTTTGTTGCGGCACGCGAAAGGCCCGGCTAGGGCGATGAGGCTGCAGGAGTGTAGCTCAGTTGGTAGAGCATCGGTCTCCAAAACCGAGGGCCGTGGGTTCGAGTCCCTCCACTCCTGCCAGCCGCAATCATGCGGCATGCTCATAGCACCTATCGCCCGTAAGGCGATTGCCCCGGATGATGTGCCCGGCCATTTTGCCATCGTCGTTTTATCGGGCTGTAAAGCCGCTGAAAGCCGCTCGCGGGTCGCGATATACGCTGCTGAGCAAAGCCGAACCGACGCAATGATGGCTGCCCCGCCCCCAAGCTCGCTCGGCTGACGGCAACGGACCGAAACCGCACCAAAACCTACCCAAATGCAGTCCTATGCCTCGACATTGCTCGTGCTCCGGCTAAGGTATTGCGATGCGCGCAACCATCCTATGCCTGGCCCTTGGGCTTGTCGCTCCCCTCACCGCCCCGTCGCTTGCGGCACCCGCCCCTCGGTCGCAGGGCCATGCGGATGCTTCCCTGGCGGCGATTGAAACGTGGCTGGCGCGACCGGCAACCCAGCGGCGGCTCGACGACCCAGCGCTCGCCCGTCGCCTGTCCAAGGCCGACGCCAGCCGCGCGCTGACGCTGCTGGCTGCGGCCCGGACCCGCGACATCGCCGCTGCCGAAGCAGATGCGATGGCAGCCAAGCAGGTCACCATCGGCGACAAGGCGCTGAAATGGGACAGCAAGACCTTTGGCGACGCCGCGCCGGGGCATCGCAGCCTATGGATTTCGATGCATGGCGGCGGCAATGCCGCGCCGGCGGTGAACGATCAGCAATGGCGCAACCAGATCCGCCTCTATACCCCTGCCGAGGGGATATATCTCGCGCCGCGCGCACCCACCGACAGCTGGAACCTATGGCATGAAGGCCATATCGATCCGCTGTTCCAGCGGTTGATCGATGCGCAAGTGGCGCTCAACGGCGTCGACCCGAACAAGGTCTATCTGATGGGCTATTCGGCTGGCGGCGACGGCGTGTGGCAGCTCGCGCCGCGACTGGCGGATCGCTTTGCCGCCGCCGCGATGATGGCGGGCCACCCCAATGATGCATCATTGCTCGGGCTGCGCAATCTGCCCTTCGCCATCTTCATGGGCGGCGCCGACGCGGCCTATGACCGCAACCGCATCGCCGCCGACAAGAACGCCGAGCTGGACCGGCTGCACGCCGCCGATCCGGGCGGCTATGTTCATATGGCCCGCATCTATCCCGGCCTGCCGCACTGGATGAGCGGCAAGGATGCCGAAGCGCTGCCCTGGATGGCCAGCTTTACGCGCAATCCCTGGCCCCGCCGGATCGTGTGGCGGCAGGATGATGTGACGCACCCGCGCTTCTACTGGCTCGAAATTCCCGATCCGTCAGCCGCGCGGCAGGGCGACATGATCACCGCCGATGTCGCCGGACAGACCATCACGCTCAGCGGCACCGTGCCGGCGGGCACCACCCTGCGCCTGTCGGACCGGCTGGTCGAACTCGACCGTCCGGTGCGCGTGATCGTCAATGGCAAGCCAGCTTATGCCGGCAAGGTGCCGCGCACCGCCCGCGCGATCCAGCAATCGCTGATCGAGCGGCTCGACCCCGAATCGGCGGCAACGGCATTGCTCACCCTGGACTGAGCGCCGCCGCTCCCCCCGGGTGCGGGCGCGCTGTCCACCTGGCCTGCCCAGCAGTAGCGCGAGAAATGGCCGCGACACCGGGACCAACCGAGCTGCCTCGCCTATCGAACGTCTGCTGGCCCGCACCAATCTACCGTCGGCGGTGCCGCGCGGCAAAAACACCGCAACCCTATGCGGAGGGTCGCACCTCATGGATCGCGCTGACGGTCAGCGGCATGCCTCGCTCGGGACGCAACGTCACTCGGCCAACGGGTACCGGCGGCGGCCCAGGCCGAAGGGTAAACCGCCGTGCGGTGAGCCAGTGCGCCAGGACGATCAGGGCTTCCACGATCGCAAACCGAGCGCCCACGCAGACCCGAGGCCCCGCCCCGAAGGGGAGATATTGATAGCGATGCATCGCCAGGCGTCGATCGGGCGCGAACCGCTGAGGGTCGAACGCATCGGGCTCGCTCCACAGCGCATGATGGCGGTGCAGCACATAGGGCCAGATCGAGATCAGATCGCCGCGACGCACCGGCCGCCCTGCCAGTTCGTCGTCCGCCATCGCCTCGCGGTCCAGGCGGGGTGCAGGAGGATAGAGGCGCAAGCTTTCGTCCAGCACCGCCCGAAGCCGGGGCAGCCGGGCATCCAGATCGCGCATATCGCCCCCGGCAAGCGCCGCTGCCGCCTCGGCACGCAGCTCGTCCTGCAGATCGGGCTGCGCGGCCAACAGATAGATGGTCCAGCTTAGCGCGTTCGCGGTAGTTTCGTGCCCAGCGACGTAAAAGGCGACGGCATTGTCCACCGCCAGCTCACGCGCTTCCACCGCTGAATACCGGGTGTGCAGCGCCGCCACGAGATTGCCGAAAAAGTCATCCCCTCCCCCGGCAGCCGCACGCTCATCCGCCATCGCGCCCAAGGTATCGCGCAGGAACCGGCCACCGGCGCGCGCGCGCGCGCTGCCCGGTCCAAATGCTGGAATACCCAGCATCGCCATAACCCGCGCGCGTCCGGCGGCATCAAGCATCGCGGTAATATGCCCCGCCGCCGCAGGTGCTGTCAGTCGGGCATCACCGTCGAACAATGTCTCGGCGATGATCGCCATCGTGGTGCCGGTCGCTTCCACCGCCATATCCATCGGCAAGGGACCGGTCCGCCACCTGCCGATGCGGCCTTGCACCACCGTGGCAATCGTATCCGCGAAATTTGAAACTGCGGCGGGTGAGAAGGTCGGGGCCACGATCCGGCGTTGTTCGCGCCAGCTCTCGCCCTCTGTATTGAACAATCCCTCGCCCAATGCCGCACGCAGCAGCTTGCGGACCAAAGCCGGCCGCTCGTAATTGGCCTTGTTGTCGAGCAGCACGCGGGCGATCGCATCGGGATCGGAGACAAGGTGCACGGTAAAGCCCAGCACCTGGCGCGTTTTCCAGCTCGAGCGAAATGCGTCCTCGGGCCAGCCATAGACGCTGTTGTTGGCGCGCCGTCCGACGAACGCCGTCCAAGCGGGTGCCCATTCGTCAGTTCGCGGCGGACGCGGCGGAATAAGCAAAGCGGGCATGGCGCAGGACGTTATTTACGCGCTTCGAGCCCATCCTCCAAATGGAACATCGTTCCAATGCCGCTGTACCGACGCAATCCCCGCACAGCATCGAAGTCGCTGACCACATCGGCAAGCACCCAGCGGCAGTCGTCGACGGCGGGTTTCTCGACCAGCTGCGATCGGGCTTGCGTCGATAGGTCAGTTGCCGTCGGCGTCGACCGTAAAGACCATCGGCTTGCCGCGCGACATCGGCTCCCAGCCTGCCGCCAGCGCCGCGCGAACGCTCCTGGAAACGGTCGCATCGTCGATCTGAAGACGCCCCCGCGGCAGCCCTTTCAACAAGCGCTTCGGGGCCGGGAATTCCACCAACGCCTCGCGTTGGGTATCCTTTTGCCGCAGGCAAATCACCATACCCTTCCATCCGTCGTCATCCGACCGGTGCGGCTCGCGCTGGAGTTGCCAGTCATATTGGAGACCATCGACGTCGACGACGCCGGTATTGCTTCGGGCATTTGACATGCCCGCAGCCTTAGCATGCCTGGCTCGCCAAGCCATCAGCCTGCGAAAAACCTTCTTTTCGGAGGCGCGGGACATCTGGCGATTGGAAAGGCAAACCCAAGCGCGACCTTGGGCTTACCCGACTATTCGTCAGGCGGCGCGGTTCCACACGCCGCCGCCCGCAGCAGCGCAATCAAAAGTTCGCGCGAAGCCCGGCAACGAAGTTGCGACCGGCGAAGTTGCCATTATACGGCCGCGCCTCCTGATTCTCGAACTGTGACAGCTGCACCTGTTGGAGCAGGTTCTGCGCCTGGATCGTAAACGACGCCTTTGGATAGAAGGGCAGCGGAAACGAAATCTGCGCGTCGAGATAATCCGACGCAATATTATACTGATCGCCCGGAACATTGTCGCACGGACAAACGCGGGCCAGCGTTGCGTCACGATGGACATAAGAGAAACGCACCTGGAACGCCTTGGACTCATAATAGCCGGTGGCATTATAGGTCCATGGCGACAGCCCGGCCAGCAAGGCATTGGGGTTCAGCCCTGGCGGCACTTCGCCGCTCAGGCTTTGACTGATGTGCGTTACGTTGACGTTGAATCCGATACCTTTGAATAGGAAATCCAGTGGCTGCACCCATTGAAATTCCTGGCCGGCCAAGTTGATGACCAGATCGGAATTGTCGCGCTGCTGCACCTGGAGCACCGCCGCATTGGCACCACCATTATTGTCGATGCCGGCCCGCTGGCGTTCGGTGAGCCGGGCGAAATCAATCCCCAACTCGCTGAATTGGCGCTGCGTTCGCAGCACATAGGGATAGTTGTAGATCTTCTTCCACCAGGCATTGAACGTCAGCACCGTGCGCGATCGCGGATACCATTCAATGCCGACGTCAAAATTGTCCGCCGTGAATGGCTGCAATTCCGGGTTGCCGAGGTCGAAGGTGTCCGCGTCCAAATTGAGGTTGTAGCCCGGCAAAAGGTCGGCTGGACTGACCCCGGTGACAGTTCGCGCTGCTGCGCCTCGCACCACCAGATCGCGTCGCACAAAATAGGCAAGGTTCGCGCTGGGAAGGAAATTGTCGTACTTGTTTGAAAAGGACAGGATAGTCGGCCCAGTCCCCCCAATAAGGATGAAGTCGTTTACCCGACCATTTGCTCGCTGGAATGTGCTTGCGTAGCGGATGCCGGCGTTGAAGCGAAGTTCGCGGTCGAAAATATCCTGACGACCATCAGCCATGATGTAACCCGACGTCGTATCTTCCAACAGATCGCGCCGAGCGAATGATCCAAGATAGCTGGCAGCGGTTTCGCCGGGATTGATGCCATCGCGGAAATAATCGAGGTCGACGGTGTCGGCGATCTTATCGAAATCGGGAACCAGCCAACCCTTGTTGAACCCGGCGTCGAACGGCGCATTCTGGAACAGGTTCATCGACGGCAGCGGGATCATGAAGTTGGGCAGTTGCGAATTCGGAATCGCCTGTACCAGCGACGGCGCTGTCGAGGCGAAGTTGGTGCCGCACAGGCCGCGGGTAAAACAGGCTGCCGTCTGCCCCCCCGACCATGAGCTGATCCGCCGATCGAATACGTTCTTCATAAAGCCGGTGGAGAGCTGGAAGCTGTTGGGGTCACCGCCGCTCAGATCGAACCGGAACGCCTTTTGCTCAAGCTCTTGCACCGAAACGCCGTTACGCCCTTCGTTCCAATAATAGTCCCGGTAATTCGGCAAATCGACGTTGCTGGTGATCGACGGCGTCAGATCGCCGGGGGTGTAATTATAATAGCCGACCTGGCCGGTGTTGGTGGGCGTCAAGTTTACCCCCGGCAAACTGGCCGGTTGCGGCGTTCCTGCGGGATGGAAGTTGAGTGGTGTCGTCGGGGCAGCCGACTGAATCGTGTATTGCAACGCCTCGTTTCGCAGCCGCCCGCTGTTCATCATGCCCGACATCGTGAATTTGAGCGTCGGCGCGATGTCCCATTCCATCGCGCCCGATCGATAGAACATGCTGGACGGCGTATCGCCACCATCGGACTGGTTAAGGAAATAGGTATTGGCGAAGGTTCCGGACGTAAGCACCCGATCCTCGTTCAATACAAAGTCGATCGGGATTTGATTATTGTAGCTGCGCACGACCATCATCAGCTGATGCTGACGAAAGTCGTTCTTGACGTCGCTGAACATCAAATCGCTGCGAAAGCGCAGTTCGGGCGCAGGTCGATATTCGAGGTTCAGCAGCCCGCCGATCCGCCGGCGCTGGCCGATCGTTTGCTCGGCACGCATCAACCGAGGGACCAGCGCATAGCTGAGATCCTGGCAGCTTAGCCCCGATGTGCCGCCGGGCGCGCCGTTGAGGCACTGAGTCAGGCGCGATCCGGGCGCTCCCAGCCCCAATTCAGCCGGAACGTTTCGCGGCACCGTCGTCAGCCGGGCGCCGGCGCCATTACCGTACCCGCCAGCGGGGATCGACAAGGGGTTGCAACCCGACGCAATCCCGGCGGGGGTTGTGGGGCAGGACTGGGTTACGTTGAGCGTTGTCCAGCCGATCGTATCGAAGCTTTCGCTGCGATAGTCGCGCTGGGCATAGGCGACCGCGCCCAATATGCCGAACTCGCCGATGCCGGTATCGAACCGATTGCTGACGATGAGCGCGGCGCGCGGCGTCGTCGAGCCGCTGGCATCCTGATATTGGCCCTGCGCCTGAAGGCTGATGTTGAAGCCTTTGCGGTCGAACGCGCGCAGCGGCTGCATATCGACCACCCCCGCCGTGCCGCCTTCGACCATGTCGGCGGTTGGCGACTTGCTCAAGGTGAGGCGGCGGAAAAGCTCGTTCGGCAGCACGTCCAGCCCCGAACCGCGGCCTTCGTTGCCCGAATAGGCCGAGGTGGTCGTGGCAAAGCCGTTGATGGTGGTCACCGTAAAGCCGGCGCTGAGCCCGCGAACGTTGATCGTCGTTCCCTCGCCCGAGCGATCCCGATCGATTTGCACACCCGGCAGGCGCTGAAGCGATTCGGCAAGATTGAGATCGGGAAACTTGCCCACGTCTTCGGCATAAATCGAATCGATGAAGTTGGTCGCGTTTTTCTTGGCGTTGGCCGAATCCTCGAGCGACTTGCGGTAGCCGGTGATGACGATGTCGCCGGGGTCAACGCTGCCGCTGGCCTGCTGCGGGGGCGCTTCACTTGCCACCTGCTCGTCGCCGGCTGTGTCCGCCTGTTGCCCTGTCGGCACAGGGCCAGCTGCACCGGCTGGCGGGACAGCCAAAGGCCGGGCCGATGGGTTGGCAGAGGTTTGTGGCGCGGCGCTACCTGCATCGGTTGCCCTGGCCTCGGCGCTCGCAAGGCCCTGCTGCTGCGTCCCGGCGATAGCGGTCGGTGCCAGCGACACGGCGAGCGCACACCCTGCGGTCGTCGCCAGGCAACGGACGCGGCAAGACAAGCCGCGACTAACGGTCCTTTTCATAATCATCCCCCCATTGCCGCGCGTTTCGGACGCGGTCATTATCCCTGTTGTCCGCCAAGACCGCCGTCTCGATCCGAAGCGATACATGGCAGCATTTGAAAACTGTTACCGTTATCCGAGCGGTTCAGCGACCTGTCAAGGTGTTCCCGGTAACATTTGACAGGCGCACGGCGTGAATGCTTAACCGCGTGGACGGTCTTCGTGGATAGCAAAATAGCTGAACCGAGAGGACTGTGGTTTTGGACGGCAATGCTTAAGTGAAGGGTTCGTATATTTCGATCGAGCCGAAGGTCTGAAGTGATTCCGGAATTGAGGCAAAAGCCACCTCGAAGTCACCCGATCAAGAAACTTTCACGTGCCCAAGCTTAAGACAATTCCGATCGCCCTGTACTGGCTCTTCAGCCCAAACGGCCGATCCCAGACCGGGCGCAACAACCTATTTGCGGTCGAAGGCTTGCCTTGCATCATTTTACTTTTTGGACGCGATCATGCAGCGCTATCGAAACGACATGATGGCGGTATCAACGATGGCTTGCCGCTCCCGACGTGCTGGCTGGCACCGCAACGCCGGGTGCGAGCGATCCCGGCGGCGAGCGTAACATCGTGTCTAATTCAATGGGGGTAGAGCCATTGCCGCAACGATCGAAGCCAATGGCCATAAAGGCCGCCACGGTGCGCGATGTCGCCCGCCGCGCGGGCGTATCGCACACCACGGTCTCGCGGGTGATAAATGGCGAGGCGATCGTCACCCCCGAAACCCGACAAATGGTGGAGCGGGCGATCGCGGAACTTAAGTTCGTCCCCAATTTGGCGGCGCGGGCGCTGTCGGGAGCCGAGCAGCTGCGGGTTGGGCTGTTGCATCGCTTCCCCAATCCCGGCTCGCTCGGCGAGTTTTTGGTGCATTTGCTGCACGAAGCTACCAAAACCCATGCCAGCTTGGTGGTCCACCGCGTGGCCGACGCGGATCAACGCCGCGCCGCCATCGCCGACCTGGTCGAACGCGGAGTCCGCGCGGTGGTGTTGGCCCCGCCGCTGGCCGATGATTGCGAATTGGTGGACCAGCTGGTTGCCTTGAACATCGTCATGGTGGCGACCGGCCTGAACCGCCGAAGCTGCCGGCAGATCGCCTCGGTCGGGATCGATGACCGCACCGCTGCGCGAACGATGACGCAGCATCTGCTGTCGCTCGGCCACCGCCGCCTGGGGTTTATCAAGGGCGATCCGCAATACGCATCGGCCGGGTTAAGGCTGTCGGGCTTCCAGGATGCCCTTGCATTGGCAGGCTTGCCGGCGGATCCCGCGCACATTGCCGAGGGAAACTACACCTATCAATCCGGTTTGATCGCCGCCGAACAGCTGATCGGCGTGGCGGACCGGCCAACGGCTATTTTTGCGAGCAATGACGATATGGCAGCCGCGGTCGTTTCGGTCGCACACCGCCACCGGATCGATGTGCCACAGCAATTGTCGGTCTGCGGATTTGACGATTCGGCGCTGGCAACGACGATCTGGCCGGCCTTGACCACGATCAGGCGCCCGACCCTGGAACTGACCCGCGAGGCATTCCGCATGATCTCGGCGCAACTGGCACGCGCAGGCACCGCCGACGATAGCGAGCATGTGCTGCTTCACCACCTTCTGGTCCGCCGCCAATCCGATGGCCCGCCTCCGGGCGTATGACCGAGGCATACGCTGGAGGGGCAGCCAGCATATCTCCCGATCGCGGCGGGCGGCCATGCTTGCACTCATCCTTATCCTTCGCTAGATACAGCGCTCAATCCGACAGTCTGGATGGGCAGCGCCGGTTTCCTTCTTAAGGAACCGGGCAGCGGCTCTTTGCCCGGCGGTCGGCGAACCAACGAACCCATTGTCAAAGGGCAGCACGCCAGTGGCGAAAACGACCCCGATCGAGTTCCTGCGGCAAGTCCGCGCCGAAACCGCCAAGGTGGCCTGGCCGACGCGCAAGGAAACGGTGATGACGGCGGTGATGGTGGTCATCATGACCTCGCTGCTCGCGGTCTTCTTCCTGGGTGTCGACAGCTTTTTCGACGCACTGGTGAAGTTCCTGCTTTCCCTCGCCGACTAAGAAACGGAAAAACACGCATGGCGCGCTGGTACATCATTCACGCTTATTCGGGCTTTGAGAACAAGGTTCGCGACCAGATTCTGGCCGACGCAACCCGGCTGGGGCTCGAGGCGCTGGTCGAGAGCGTCGAGGTGCCGGTCGAGACGATCACCGAAGTGCGCCGCGGCAAGAAGGTCCAGTCCGAACGCAAATTCTTCCCCGGCTATGTCCTGGCCAAGCTGGCGATGAACGACGACGTTTATCACCTGGTCAAGAACACGCCCAAGGTGACCGGCTTCCTGGGCAGCATGGGCAAGCCCCAGCCGATCAGCGAGAGTGAAGCCGCACGCATCCTGAACACCAAGGAAGAAGCCGCCGCAGCGCCCAAGCAGCAGATCAAGGTCGATTACGAGATCGGCGACAATGTGAAGGTGCTCGACGGCCCGTTCGCCAGCTTCAACGGCATGGTCGAAGAGCTCGACTTCGACAAGTCGAAGGTCAAGGTGTCGGTATCGATCTTTGGCCGCGCAACCCCGGTCGAGCTCGATTTCGAGCAGGTCGAACGCAGCAAATAAGGCGGGATCGCACGCGGCGTGCCGCGTCACCACGGAATTGCAAAAACGCGGGACAGGTGCCCGCGTTTTTTTGTTTGTGGCCGCTGCACTGCCGGCTGGTGCCCCCACGACCGGGCATCATAACCGCCCGAATGGATCACCGCCACATCGGGCAAGATAAATCGACATTATCCTGACCTGTATCAACAATATCCCTGATGACGGGGCTTAAGATGCACAGGTCACCCCGGGAAGGGCGATAATGCGCTTGGCACCACGTAAAAGCTATCGTCAGCCGCATGACACTTCTGCAAACCTCAGGGGACGATCATGAAACAGCGTAAACATCATGACTATTATGTATCTCGCGCAAAAGCAGCGCGCGCGCTAGCGCTCAAGGCGGATTGTCCTGAAATTGCCAAGATTCACTACGTGATGGCGGCGCAATATGATCTGACTGCTATGCAGATACCGCCGCCAATCAGCGAAAACGACGGGCGCGATTACGCCGTATGACGTAATCGCCGATGGAGATAATTTTCATCGAAGCCGGCGATGTGGACCAGCTTGATCGGATCGATAATGTCGACGCTGCCACGATGCAACGCCATCGCCCCGGTCAGCCGCAGTTCCTGCAACACCCGGTTGATATGGACTGCGGTCATGCCGAGCGCATCGGCCAGCACCAATTGCGACATCGGAAAGGCGAATTCGCCATCGCCCGCCAAGCCGATATTGCGCGCGCGCAGATATAATTCGCACATCAGATGCGCCACGCGCTCGATGCTGCTGCGCCGCCCCATGCTAACGATCCAGGCGCGCATCACGCCTTCGTCGATCAACTGCGCAGTATACATTGCACGGGCGATCGCCGGGTGATCGTTCATCAAGGTCAGCATCTCGGTTCGCGAAATGATCGCCACCTTGGCAATCGTCAGCGCCTGGATGCCATGATCCATTTCGGGCAACAGATTGACGTGCAAGTCACAGGCATCACCAGGCATCAGGAAAGCCATGATCTGGCGCGTCCCGCTGGGCAGGATTTTGTATCGACAGACCCAGCCTTCGAGAACGACAAAGACCGGGCCAGGCTCATCGCCCTCGCGGATCAAGTCCTGGCGCTGGGCATATTTGCGCGTCCGCGCGGTTGCGGCCTCTAATACCGCAACATCGCGGGGCGAAAGATCGGATAGTTCGCTCAGCTTGTTCACGAACCGGTTGATCATGAGTGCTACCTACACGCTAAGCCATGGAAACTATATTGCCTAATATCATTGATTGTTGTTGATATAGATTGATGATGAAGGTTCAGAAAGGGGTATTGAGCCCCTGATCGAAACCGACCGACACTACGCTGGCCCGCGCTGGTATCGGCTTCAACCATAAGGTGCAGCAATGCCCGACCATGACATGGGCCGTGAACCACAAGACGTTCCCTCCGACCTGCCCCCTGAAATGCCCCCTGAAATGCCAGACGCGCATGGCCATGCTGCGCTGATCCTGGTGGAAAGCCTGATCCACGGGCTGATCGAACAATCGATCCTTACGCCACGTGACAGCATGAAGATCATCGACCTGGCGATCGACGTCCAGGCCGAGTTCGCCATGGCTGCCGATGACGCCAGCAAAACCATGTGGCATTCGCATGCGCTATTATCTTCGATGGCAGCATCGCTAGAACATGATATTGATCAAGCACAAGACGATGGAACCAAGTCGTAGCCGCTTCGCAAGGGATATATCCCATAGCTATTCTATCGCTTTGCCCGGCCTGGTCGCTGCCGAGCTGTAGGAGGACAAAATAACGTCGAATTAACGACGGTCAGCTGGGAGAAAGGTGATGCTGGAATTTCGGCTGGAACCCGAATTGCGCCTGTTAACGGTGACGCGCAATGGTGTTTGGTCGGTCGATGAGGCACTATCCTATGAGGAGGCGCTTCGGCTGGAACTGGCGGCGCTGCGGTTATTTGAAGGCCCCACCGCGTGTATCATCGATGTTCGGCTCGACGAGCATCAACCGCTCAACTGCGAAGGGTTGCGGCTGATGATCGGCCGGCTCGGCAAATTGGCGGCCGATCGGTTCGCCACGGTGACGTCGGCGGACCTCACCAATGCGCAGATCGAGCAACTTACCAGGGCCAGGACGCGCGTTTTCACGTCGATGGTCCTGGCCAGGGACTGGGCCGCGAGAAAGTCGCCGACCCGTCCGGGGCTGGCGGCGGCAACCCACGAGCCGAGCCATGCCTGGGGGGACGGGTTGCTGGTCCAGGTGCGCGGGCCGGGCGACATCGATTTCCAGCTGACCCCCGCCGCCGCACTGGAAACCGCCAAGCGAATCAGCGACGCGGCGATCGACGTGTTGCTGCGGGTCGCGGCACAGCCATGCGACCAGACGACGCGACATTGATCGCGGCGGTGGCGCGGTCCTTCGTCCTTTCCACGAAGAGACGACCAATGGATCAGCGTCGCAGGCACAAAAAAGCCGGCAGCGCGCCATTGCCCGCTCCCGGCCTGTCAGAACCTGGCCCCCGAACGCGCCGGGGGCCGGTTTTGGATTACACCGTCAGGTCGAACCGGTCCGCGTTCATCACCTTGACCCATGCCTTGACGAAGTCTTTCACGAACTTTTCGCCGGCATCGGCACAGGCATAGACCTCAGCCAAGGCGCGAAGCTGTGAGTTCGACCCGAACACCAGATCGGTGCGCGATGCGGTCCACTTCTGCTCGCCGGTTATGCGATCGGTTCCCAGATATTCCTGGTCACTGTCTTCGCTGATCTGCTTCCACGCGGTGCCCATGTCGAGCAGGTTCACGAAGAAGTCGTTGGTCAACTGACCCGAACGATGGGTGAACACGCCGTGGTCGCCCGCCTTGGGGTGATTGGCCCCCAGCACGCGCAGGCCGCCCACCAGCACCGTCATTTCGGGGCTGCTGAGATACAGCAACTGCGACCGGTCGATGATCAGATCCTCGGTCGGCACGTTGAATTCAACCTGCAGATAGTTGCGGAAGCCATCGGCCTTTGGCTCGAGCACGTCGAAGCTGTCGGCGTCGGTCTGCTCGGCGGTCGCGTCGGTGCGGCCGGGCAGGAACGGGACTTCGATGGCGTGGCCGGCAGCTTCCGCCGCAAGCTCGACACCGACGGAACCGCCCAGCACGATCAGGTCGGCGATCGACACCTTCTTGCCGCCGCTTGCCTGGCCATCGAAATCGGCCTTGATGCGATCATAGACGCCCAGCACCCGCGCAAGCTGTTCGGGCTCGTTGACCTCCCAGTCCTTTTGCGGGGCAAGGCGGATGCGCGCGCCATTGGCACCGCCGCGATGATCGGACCAGCGATAGGTCGATGCCGATGCCCATGCGGTGGTCACCAGCTCGCGGATCGACAGGCTGGACGCCTTGATCGCTTCCTTGAGCGAAGCAGTGTCGGCGTCCTCGATCTGCGCGTAATCGGCCTTGGGGATCGGATCCTGCCAGATCAGATCTTCGGCGGGGACTTCGGGGCCGATATAGCGCGACTTCGGCCCCATATCGCGGTGGCACAGCTTGAACCATGCGCGCGCCCAGGCATCGGCGAAATATGCGGGATCAGCGCGGAACTTCTCCATGATCGCGCGGTAGGACGGGTCGACCTTCAGCGCCATGTCGGCCGAGGTCATCATCGTCGGCACGCGCTTGCCCGCAGTGTGCGCGGCGGGGGCGAGCGTTTCGTCGGGGTTGCCGACCGGCTGATATTGATGCGCGCCGGCGGGGCTGCGGACCAGTTCATATTCATGGTCGAGCAGCATGTCGAAATACGACATGTCCCAGGTGATCGGCGTCGGCGTCCATGCCCCCTCGAGCCCCGAGGTGATGGCGTCATCGCCCATGCCGGTGCCGTGCGTTGACATCCAGCCAAAGCCCTGTGCGGCGATGTCCGAACCCTCTGGCTCGCGACCGACCAGCGAGGCATCGCCGGCGCCATGCGCCTTGCCGAAAGTATGGCCACCGGCGGTGAGCGCGGCGGTCTCTTCGTCATTCATCGCCATCCGCGCGAAGGTTTCGCGCATGTCGCGGGCCGAACCCATCGGGTTGGGGCAGCCGCCCGGCCCTTCGGGATTGACATAGATCAGGCCCATCTGGATCGCGGCGAGCGGGCTTTCGAGCACCGCGCCCTTTTCCTCCTCGATCCGGGTGTCGCCGAGCCACTTTTCCTCGGTGCCCCAGTAAATGTCCTTCTCGGGCTCATACACGTCGCCGCGTCCGCCCGCGAACCCGAAGGTTGGGCCGCCCATCGATTCGATCCCGACATTGCCCGCCAGGATGAACAGATCGGCCCAGCTGACCTTCGCGCCATACTTCTGCTTGATCGGCCACAACAGGCGACGCGCCTTGTCGAGATTGCCGTTGTCGGGCCAGGAGTTCAGCGGGGCGAAGCGCTGCTGCCCCGACGACGAACCACCGCGCCCGTCGGCGGTGCGATAAGTGCCGGCGGCATGCCAGGCCATGCGGATGAAAAATGGGCCATAGTGACCGTAATCGGCTGGCCACCAGGGCTGGCTATCGGTCATCAGCGCGGTGAGGTCGGCCTTGAGCGCGGCATAGTCGACGGTCTTGAACGCTTCGGCATAGTTGAAGTCGTCACCCATCGGATTGCCGGTGAGGCCGTTCTGGTGAAGGATTTCAAGGCTGAGCGCTTCAGGCCACCAATCACGATTGGTGCGGCCGAGCAGCTTGCGCTTGGCGGCTGCGTGCTTGCCGGGATCATTGAGCGGGCTGCCTGATGTGATGCCGTCCATGTTTCTCTCCTCGCAGTAGGTCGTCTCCGTTTTCAATCTATGATAGCCTGTTGATCGGATAAAGTGATTAAACTTCGTCAACGAGAGCGATAAAAGCGATCAATCGCCCGTCGACCGGCGCTGCTACCGTGCCGGGCCGCCCACGTTGCATCCTACACCAGTTTGCGCTAAGCGCGCTAGCTTCCAACGCTAGCGATGGATGTTGCGGGAGGCGGCCACAAGCCGCCGGACGAACCGCTAAACTTGCACCGGCGCGCAGGGCGCACCGGCAACAGAGTGAGTATCATGGCAAAGAAGATTACCGGCTATATCAAGCTGCAGGTTCCTGCGGGCAAGGCGAACCCATCGCCGCCGATCGGCCCCGCATTGGGCCAGCGCGGCGTGAACATCATGGAATTCTGCAAGGCGTTCAACGCATCGACCGGCGACCAGGAGGTCGGCACCCCGCTGCCCACCGTAATCACCGTCTATGCCGATCGCTCGTTCAGCTTCGAGACCAAGACCCCGCCCGCCACCTATCTGATTAAGAAGGCCGCCGGCCTGAAATCGGGTTCGAAGGAGCCGGGCAAGGTTTCGGCCGGATCGATCAAACGCTCGCAGCTTTCGGAAATCGCGATCGCGAAGATGAAGGATCTGAACGCCAACGACATCGACGCCGCAACGAAGATCATCGAAGGCTCCGCTCGCGCGATGGGCCTCCAGGTAGTGGAGGGCTGATCCGATGGCCAATCTGAGCAAGAAGCAGAAGGCAGTCTCGATCGACCGCGAGAAGCTGCACCCGATCGACGAAGCGATCGCGCTGGCTCGCGCCAACGCCACGTCGAAGTTCGACGAGACGATCGAAGTCGCGCTGAACCTGGGCGTTGATCCGCGTCACGCAGACCAGATGGTCCGCGGCGTGGTGACCCTGCCCAAGGGCACCGGCAAGACCGTTCGCGTCGGCGTGTTCGCCAAGGGCGCAAAGGCCGACGAAGCACGCGAAGCAGGTGCCGATGTCGTTGGTGCCGAAGACCTGATGGAGATCATCCAGGGCGGCAAGATCGATTTCGACCGCTGCATCGCCACGCCCGACATGATGGGCGTCGTGGGTCGCCTGGGCAAGATTCTGGGGCCAAAGGGCATGATGCCCAACCCCAAGCTTGGCACCGTGACGATGAACGTCGCCGAAGCGGTGAAGGCAGCCAAGGGCGGCCAGGTCGAATATCGCGTCGAAAAGGCCGGTATCATCCATTCGGGCATCGGCAAGGCGTCGTTCCCGGCAGAAGACCTGCGCGCGAACTTCGACGCGCTGGTCGATGCGGTGATCAAGGCAAAGCCGACCGGTGCCAAGGGCAAGTATGTCCGCAAGATCGCGGTCAGCTCGTCGATGGGTCCGGGGATCAAGGTGGACGTCGCCGAAGTCGGCGCGTGATCCTACGATAACCAATACAAACAAGAAGGGCCGGGAGAGCGATCTCCCGGCCCTTCTTATTTTGGATGAAGTGGTGGCTACCCACTTTTTCCGTCATTCCCGCGAAGGCGGGAAACCATAACCACTGCGCTGGCATATGGCTTCCCGCCTTCGCGGGAATGACAAGCCGTGACGTCAGTCGTTCGGCGTCAGGATCGCATAAGGTGCGCCGCGAGTGTCGTCCGGCTCGGCAGGCGCAGGTTCGACCGACACCTCGGTCAGCGCGTCGACCGCATGCGGGTCGGGCGCGTTGATTTCGGCACCGTACAGCTCGGGCATCCAATTATGCGTGACGGTGACGATGTCGCCCATCTTGGTCGTGTCAAACAACAGTGCGGCAAATTCATCGGGCACGCCGATACAGCCATGCGTGGCCGCGTTCGCCTCGACCTCGCTGCCGTGGATCGCCACCCCGCCCCAAGTGAGCCGCTGCATATACGGCATCGGCGCGTTGTAGAGATTCGAGATGTGGTGCCGGTTCTTTTGCAGGATCGGGAAGGTGCCGGTGGGGGTCGGTTTGTGATCGGCCCCATAAAGGATGAAGGCGCGGCCAATCTCTACCCCGCCGCGATAGACGTACAATTTTTGCGCGGTCAGATCGATGACGATCCGGGTGGCACCGGGGGCGACGCCCTTGTCATCCCAGGCGAATTCGCCAGGCATGAGCGGTGATTCAAGTTCCAACACGCTCCGCACCTCGGGCGTGCGCGCCGATGCGATCTGTGGCGCGAGCGACGCCACCAGGACAAGCGCCGCCAGTCGAAGCGACCGGGTGTTCCGCCAGAAATTGCCATTGCCCATGCGCGCGAATATCCGTGTAGTGCCGTTGTGGTTTATTCTATCGGCGCGCGGTTTTTGTTTTGCCAGTGGCTGTTTTGGCGTGTGCCGTTGCTGGACGAATCGGCATCGGTGCAAGGCGGACTGGTTAACGCACACCGCCGCCTGCTTCATCGTTGACTTTCCCCCGGCTAGCGCTATGTGCCGCGTCTTGCCGACAAGGATTCGTCCGCGTCGGCATCCGTCCGAGACAGCAGGTGGCCAGGGATTTGCCCGGCCTTAATGTCCTGCCAAGACGGGGAATGCATTTTCGCCGAATACTTCCGCCAGGAAGGTTCGGGTCACGCGCGGGGCCACCCGCCGCTTGACGATCATGCCCCTCGGACGAGGGAGCCGGGCAGTCGCCCGACTTCCGACGTAACCGGGCCTTCGCAGTGAAGGCCTTTTTTGAGGAGACCGGCATGGATCGTTCGCAAAAGACCGACGCCGTCGCCGCGCTGAACAGCACCTTCAACGAAGTTGCCGTGGTGGTCGTCACCCGCAACCTCGGGATGACCGTCGCCCAGTCGACGCTACTCCGCACGAAGATGCGCGAAGCCGGTGCCAGCTACAAGGTCAGCAAGAACAGCCTTGCTCGCATCGCCCTGGTGGGCACCGAGTATGAAGGTCTGTCGGACCTGCTGACCGGCCCCGTAGCCCTTGCTACCTCGACCGACCCCGTGGCTGCGGCCAAGGTGGTCGCCGAGTTCGCCAAGACGAACGACAAGATCGAAATCGTCGGCGGCGCAATGGGCAGCCAGATGCTCGACGTCGATGGCGTGAAGGCGCTGGCGACGCTGCCGTCACTGGACGAACTTCGTGGCAAGCTTGTGGGGCTCATCGTGGCACCTGCAACCAAGATCGCGACGATCGCTCAGGCACCGGCCGCACAGATCGCGCGCGTGCTTTCGGCATATGCGGAGAAGGAAGCCGCCTGAAACGGCGCTTCCCCAAGGCTTATTTACTGACCCAAACCTTTTGAATATTGGAGTATTACCATGGCTGACCTGAACAAGCTCGTCGACGACCTGAGCGCCCTGACCGTCCTGGAAGCCGCTGAGCTTTCGAAGATGCTCGAAGAGAAGTGGGGCGTTTCGGCTGCTGCCGCAGTTGCAGCACCTGCCGCTGGCGGCGGCGCTGCTGCCCCTGTTGCTGAAGAGCAGACCGAATTCGACGTGATTCTCACCGGCGACGGTGGCAAGAAGATCAACGTGATTAAGGAAGTCCGCGCGATCACCGCACTCGGCCTGACCGAAGCAAAGGCGCTGGTCGAGTCGGCTCCCAAGGCCGTCAAGGAAGGCGTGTCGAAGGACGAAGCCGCCAAGATCAAGGCCCAGCTGGAAGCAGCCGGCGCGACCGTCGAAGTTAAGTAATCAACTCTGCCACCCGGCAACGGGCGGCAGTGCGATCGAAGAAGGGCGGCCCCATTGGGGTCGCCCTTTTTTGTTGGGGGTGAGCGCGCACGAACAGGGCAAGGCTGGGTCTTTGAATCTGGGGTGCGTGGTGCGGATGACGCACCCCTTTTATGCTCGCCGCTTGAGCCGCATGTCGCTTCGCCTTTGCGGGCGGCGGCGACTGGCGTTAAGGCTTGCGGCGAACGGTTCGGCGCAGCGTTCAGCGTCGAGGAACGAGTGAGAGTAACCCTGGCCATGCCCACGCACCATCATCTGACCGCCCTGCTGATTGCCGCGCTGGCCGGCCCGGCCTTTGCCCAGGTGCAGCCGCCGGTGGTTCGCCCGGTGCCCACCGCGCCGCCAGCCCGGATCACGCCCCCGGCCCAGATTACGCCTCCGGTCCAGATTACGCCTCCGGCGATGCAGACGGTGCCGGTGCCGCCATCGATGCCGATGATCCTGCCGATCGCGCCGCTGCCGCTGTTGTCGCCCGAACAGGCGTCGCAATTGGCGGCGTTGCTGGCCAAGGACGGGGCCGAACAGGGGCTGCGATCGATCGCCGCCGCGGTCACGATCCCGCGAACCAACGACGCGCTGGTGCGCGCGGCGCTCGACCATGCGCATGCGGTACATGCCGGACGGCTCGATACCGCCGATTTCCAGGCCGACTGGGCGCTGCGCCCCGCCGCCTTTGATCCCCTGCCCGGCTTTGCCAAGGCAGTCGCGCAGGATCGGATCGCCCAATGGTTTGCGTCGCTGCCGCCGCCCTGGGCCGGCTATGACGGCCTTCGCACCGGGCTGACCCGCTATCGCGGCATCGTCGCAGCGGGCGGCTGGCAGCCGATCGCCGCCGGCCCCGACCTGTCGCTGGGATCGAAGGGACCGCGCGTCGCCGCGCTTCGCAAGCGGCTGGCGATCGAAGATCCCGAGGTGATCGCGACCGGCAGCAATTTCGATGCCGAATTGCTGGCAGCGGTGCAGCGCGCGCAGCGGCGCTATGGACTGAACCCCGCTGGCATCGTTTCGACCCAGACGATCGCGGCGCTGAATGTGCCCGCGCGCGACCGGGTGCGGCAGATCATGGCGAATATGGAGCGCTGGCGCTGGCTGCCGCACGAACTGCCTAAGAACCGCATTCAGGTGAACATCGCCGCCGCAGTGCTGACGGTGTTCGAGGGCGACAGCCCGGTGATGTCGATGAAGGCGGTGACCGGCAAGCCCGGCGGCGGCGAAACGCCGATGCTTGCCTCGACGATCCATTCGGTGGTGCTCAATCCGCCGTGGAACGTGCCGTCGAGCATCGCCAATCGCGAGCTGTTCCCCAAGGGCAATGCCTATCTGAAGGCCAATAATTTCCGGATTATCGGCGAAGGGCCGAACCGGCGATTGCAACAGGCTTCGGGCGACAGCAGCGCGCTTGGCCGGTTCAAGTTCGATTTCGACAATGCGTTTGCAGTGTATCTGCACGACACCCCGGCACAGGCGGGTTTCTCGCGCTTCGACCGGCTGGCGAGTCATGGCTGCATCCGGCTGGAAAAGCCCGCCGAGCTGGCAAAGCTATTGCTGCGCGACGTTCCCGAATGGAGCGAAGCAGCGATCGATGAGCAAGTGACGACGACGACCAAGACGGTGCGCGCGCGGCTCAACACCCCGGTCGAGGTTTATCTGCTGTATTGGACCGCCTTTGCCAGCGCGAACGGCCAGATGAGCTTCCGCGCCGATCCGTATAACTGGGATACCGTGCTGGCGGACAAGATCGAACGGCGTTCGGCGGCGCAGGTGGCGAGCCGATGAAGAGGGAATTATCGATGAAGAAGATTGCATTGCTTGGGCTGCTGGCGCTGGCGGCCTGTTCGGCCGAGCCCGAAACCGGGCCGCCGCCGGGCGAGCCGGTGGCCGACGAGACGCCGACCTATATCGAGCCTGAGCCTTATGCCGCACCCAATGCGATCGAAGAAACACAGCCCGAGCCGATGCCGGCCCCTGAACCCGAGCCGATCGCACCCGACGAACAGATGATCGACGATGCCGAAGCAACCGGCATGACATCGCGCGTCGATCGTTCGGGCGACGGACTGGATGAGGAAGTACCGGTTCGCGAATAAATTGGCGATTGATCGCGACTATTGAAGGCTGAGCTATAGCTGGTTTTCTCGTCATTCCCGCGAAGGCGGGAATCTATAACCACTGCACTGGAATATGGATTCCCGCCTTTGCGGGAATGACGAAGGAAATGCGTCAGCAACAAGTCATCACGCCTTAATCTGTAACGCCCCCAGCGCGGCGGGGCGTTACAGTGCCGCCAGATCGATCGGGCCGTGCCGGTCGAGCGTGCGCGATTTGTCGGGCATCGGATATTTCAGCCCGGTCGCGCAATTGAACAGCACCACCTGTTCGTCGCGCCCGACCAGGCCATCGGCCAGCGCACGCTCATAGGCGGCCAGCGTCGCACCGCCTTCGGGGCACAGCAGCAACCCGTCCTTGGCGGCTTCCTCTACCGCCGCGACGATCGCGGGATCGCCGACCGCCAGCGCCCTGCCGCCGCTTTCGCGCACCGCATCAAGGATCAGGAAATCGCCGACCGCCTTGGGCACGCGGATCCCCGCCGCCAGCGTATGTGCGTCCTCCCAGCGTTCGGCATGGCGCTCGCCCGCTTCGAACGCGCGGACGATCGGCGCGCAGCCCGATGCCTGCACCGCATACATGCGCGGACGGCGCGACCCGATGAAGCCGATCGCCTCGAGTTCGTCGAACGCCTTCCACATGCCGATCAGGCCGGTGCCGCCGCCGGTGGGGTAGAAGATCGCATCGGGCAGTTCCCACCCGAATTGTTCGGCAAGTTCGAGGCCCATCGTCTTCTTGCCCTCGATCCGATACGGCTCCTTGAGCGTCGACAGGTCGAACCAGCCATTGGCCTTTGCCCCCTCCCCCACGATCTTGCCGCAATCGTCGATCAGGCCGTTGACGCGATAGACCCGCGCGCCCTGCGCGGCGATTTCGCGCACGTTGATTTCGGGCGTGTCGTCGGGGCAGAAGACGATGGTTTCGATCCCAGCGCGCGTCGCATAGGCGGCAGCGGCTGCGCCGGCATTGCCGTTGGTCGGCATCGCGATCGTCTTGACGCCCAGCGCCTTGGCCATGCTGATCGCCATCACCAGCCCGCGCGCCTTGAACGATCCGGTGGGCAGCCGCCCTTCGTCCTTCACGATCGGTGCGCGCGCCGCCAGGCGCTCGCCGGTGCGGTCGAGCGTCACCAGCGGAGTTTCGCTCTCGCCCAGGCTGACGATGTTCGCGGTATCGCGCACCGGGAGCAATTCACGCCAGCGCCACAAATCGCGCGGGCGCTGCGCCAGCGCTTCCTTGCTCAGCGCGGCGCGCACCGCCGGCAGATCATAGCGGACCAGCAAGGGCCGCCCGGCGGCGGACAGGCCGTGGAGGCGATCGGCTTCATAGCGATCGCCGGTCAGGCCGCATTCGAGGTGGGAGACGAAGGTCGGACGCTCGGTGACGAGATTGGCGTTGCTTTGCATCGCCGTTGGATGCGGGGACACGGTGCGGGCGTCAAGCGTCCCCGGCGCTTACGCGGGCGGGCGCGGCAGGCGATAGGGTCGCGCCGCCAACCCCTCGACCACGCGCGGGCCGCGATCGACGAACACCGGTGCCAGCTTGCCGCTGGTCGGATGCGGGCGACCGATCATATAGGCTGCCGAGGTGCGCCCGGGGGTGCCGTTCTGCGTGCGATACCGCGCATCGAGCAGCAGCATCGGCGCAAAGAAACGCCGCCCGGCGACCTCGACCAGATGCAATTGCTCGAAGGGCACGCCCATCGCCGCGCGCAGCTCGCGATGCTCACCGGGGCGAAGCGCGAATACATTGTGGCGCGAGGGGTCGGCGGGCTCGGCGAGATAGTCGAGCAACTGGCGGTCCTGCTGCGGATTGGCCGACACCAGCCATGCCGACACCAGCAGATCGCCGACCACGGTGTCGGACGGGTTCACCACCGCAAAGCTATATTCGACGAACCCCGCATCCTCGGTACAGCCGGCGCGGATCGGCTGTAGTTCGAGCGCGAGCATCGGCGCGGCGGTCTCGGCGGATTTGAAGGCCGTGATGAACCCGGCATCGGCGGGCGGCGGCGTGGCTGGCCGTCCCTGAAACGCCTTGATCGTGCCATCGGGAGCAATGGCGGGCGTCGCCGGTGCGGGGCGCGGCGGCACCGACAGGAATTGCGGCCCGGAAGCGGCGTCGACCGCTGGATCGGATGCAGCGGCGGCGACCGCGCGCCGTATCGGCGGGGTCGGCGCGAGATCGGGTTGCGGGGTGTCGATGCCTACGCCCTCCCCGTCCTGCGCACCTGGCACGTCGCGGCGACGCCAGGCGACGAAGGCAGCGGCCGCCACCAGCGCCAGCCCGCCGCCAAGCATCCACCAGGTCCAGTCGACATCCGACTCCGGTGCTTGCGCCTCGGGTGCAGCCTCGGGTGACGGCGCAGGCGAAGGCTGGGCCGGCGCGGTGGCGGTCGGCGCAAGCTCGATCGGGGCGGGTTCGGCCGAGCGAGATTCGATTGGCACCGCCTTGGGTGCCGGGGTTGCACGCTGTTCGCGCGCTGGCGACGCTGCGGAGGGCGTGCGTGCCGGTTCGGTTGCGCGGGGCGCGGGGGCCACCGCCGGCGATGGCGCGGTTCGAGTCTGAACCGGCGGCGGGGTGACTGCCGGCGTTTCGCTGCTATCGCCGGGCGGCAGCGAATAGGTGATCGGCGGCGTCACTGGTTCAGGCGGCGCATCCTGCGCCGACACAGGTGCGCTCAGCGCCAGCATCGCTGCAAGGGCGGGGATCGAAGCAACAACGGCACGTGCCGGGGCCTGCCCGGACGACGAAAGTAAACGGACCATGCAATCGCCTATCGCGCGCAGCGACTTACCGCTAGTCCGAACATCGGTTTGCGGAACCGAAAGCTGTCCCGACGGTTTGACACGGCCGCCCCGGAGACCTAGATAGGCAGCCTACCCCGACGACCGGGAAATGAGGTGCCGTCGCGCAGTGCTTCATACGGATGGGTCGAACGGGTCTGCAACGACGCTGAAAGCTGCGGCTCCGCTATGGAGCGCGCGGCTTTTTGCGTCTTCGCATGCGCGCCGCCTTTCCGGCGGCCGACATCGAAGTTTTTTGAGCTGAGAGGCGAACAGCACCCATGGCAACCCAGGCATCAGACGGCGGCGCGGCATCGCAGCGCATCGAGCGCAGCACCGTGAAGCGGCGTATCCGCAAGGTCTTTGGCGACAACCACGAAGTCGTGCAGATGCCGAACCTGATCGAAGTGCAGCGCGAGAGCTACGAACAGTTCCTGCGTAGCGATCCGTCGATCGGCTATGTTTCGGGCCTCGAAAAGACGTTGCGCTCGGTTTTCCCGATTCGCGATTTCGCCGGCACCGCCGAGCTCGATTTCGTCAATTACGAGCTCGAGCCGCCGAAGTTCGATACAGAGGAATGCCGCCAGCGCGGGATCACCTATGCCGCGCCGATGCGAGTCACGCTTCGCCTGATCGTGTTCGAGGTCGATGCCGATACCGAGGCGCGCAGCGTGCTCGATATCAAGGAGCAGGACGTATACATGGGCGACATGCCGCTGATGACGGGGAACGGCACGTTCATCGTCAACGGCACCGAGCGCGTGATCGTCAGCCAGATGCACCGCTCACCGGGTGTGCTGTTCGACCATGATCGCGGCAAGACCCACGCATCGGGCAAGTATCTGTTCGCTGCGCGCGTCATCCCGTATCGTGGTTCATGGCTCGATTTCGAATTCGACGCCAAGGACATCGTCAACGTCCGCATCGATCGCAAGCGCAAGCTGCCGGTCACGACGTTGCTCTACGCGCTGGGCATGAACAGCGAGGAAATCCTCAATCATTTCTACAGCCGCGTCACCTATGTGCGCGGTCCCGGCGGCTGGCAGATCCCGTTCGCCGCCGAGAATTGGCGCGGGCAAAAGCCGATGTTCGACATCGTCGATGCCAAGTCGGGCGAAATCATGTTCCCCGCGGGCCAGAAGATTTCGCCGCGCGCCGCGAACAAGGCGGCCAAGGACGGCCTGACCGACCTGCTGATCCCGACCGAGGAAATCTTCGGCCGCTACTCGGCCTATGACCTGGTCAACGACGCCACCGGCGAAATCTATGTCGAGGCTGGCGACGAAATCGACGCCGAGAATCTGGAAAAGCTCGACAAGGCAGGCATCGACACCGTCGAACTGCTCGACATCGACCATGTCTCGACCGGTCCGTGGATCCGCAACACGCTCAAGGTCGACAAGGCCGAGGAGCGCGAGCAGGCGCTGTCGGATATTTATCGCGTGATGCGCCCCGGCGAGCCGCCGACGCTCGAGACCGCAGAGTCGCTGTTCAGCGGCCTGTTCTTCGATCCCGATCGCTATGACCTGTCGGCGGTCGGCCGCGTGAAGCTCAACATGCGCCTCGACCTCGATGTCGAGGACACGGTGACGACGCTGCGTACCGACGACATTCTCGAAGTCGTCAAGACGCTCGTGAACCTGAAGGACGGCAAGGGCGAAGTCGACGACATCGACAATCTCGGCAACCGCCGCGTGCGTTCGGTGGGCGAATTGCTCGAGAACCAGTATCGCGTCGGCCTGCTCCGCATGGAGCGCGCGGTGAAGGAGCGGATGTCGTCGGTCGATGTGTCGACGGTGATGCCCAACGACCTGATCAACGCCAAGCCGGCGGTTGCAGCGGTGCGCGAATTCTTCGGTTCGTCGCAGCTGTCGCAGTTCATGGATCAGACCAACCCGCTCTCGGAAGTCACCCACAAGCGCCGTGTGTCGGCACTTGGACCGGGCGGCTTGACGCGCGAGCGCGCAGGCTTCGAAGTCCGCGACGTTCACCCGACGCATTATGGTCGTATCTGCCCGATCGAGACGCCGGAAGGCCCGAACATCGGCCTGATCAACTCGCTGGCCACCTTCAGCCGGGTGAACAAGTACGGCTTCATCGAGACGCCCTACCGCAAGATCGTCGACGGCAAAGTGACCAACGACGTCGTGTATCTGTCGGCGATGGAAGAGCAGAAGCACACCGTCGCCCAGGCATCGGCGGCGCTGCACCCCGACAACAGCTTCTCCGAGGAGCTGGTTTCGGCGCGCCAGGCGGGCGAATTCCTGATGGCGCTGCCCGATCAGGTGACGCTGATGGACGTCAGCCCCAAGCAGCTCGTGTCGGTCGCGGCATCGCTCATTCCGTTCCTGGAAAACGATGACGCCAACCGCGCGCTGATGGGATCGAACATGCAGCGTCAGGCGGTGCCGCTGGTTCAGGCAGAGGCGCCGTTCGTCGGCACCGGCATGGAACAGACCGTGGCACGCGATTCGGGTGCGGCGATCTCGGCCAAGCGCGCTGGCGTCGTCGATCAGGTCGATGCGACCCGTATCGTCATCCGCGCGACCGGCGAGGTCGAAGCGACTGCGAGCGGCGTCGATATCTACACGCTGATGAAGTTCCAGCGTTCAAACCAAAACACCTGCATCAACCAGCGTCCGCTGGTGCAGGTCGGCGACATCGTGAAGGCCGGCGACGTGCTGGCCGACGGCCCGTCGACCGAGTTCGGCGAGCTGGCGCTGGGGCGCAACAGCCTGGTCGCGTTCATGCCGTGGAATGGCTACAACTATGAGGATTCGATCCTCATCAGCGAGCGCATCGTGAAGGACGACGTCTTCACCTCGATCCATATCGAGGAATTCGAAGTCATGGCGCGCGATACCAAGCTGGGGCCGGAGGACATCACGCGCGACATCCCGAACGTCGGCGAGGAAGCACTTCGCAACCTCGACGAAGCGGGCATCGTGTACATCGGTGCCGAGGTCGAGCCCGGCGACATTCTGGCGGGCAAGATCACCCCCAAGGGTGAATCGCCGATGACGCCCGAGGAAAAGCTGCTCCGCGCGATCTTTGGTGAAAAGGCGTCGGACGTTCGCGATACCTCGCTTCGCCTGCCGCCGGGCGTTGCTGGCACCGTTGTCGAGGTCCGGGTGTTCAACCGCCACGGCATCGACAAGGACGAGCGCGCGATGGCGATCGAGCGCGAAGAGATCGAGCGCCTGAAGAAGGACTCGGACGACGAGCGCGGCATCCTCAACCGTGCGACCTGGTCGCGCCTTAAGGAAATGCTGCTCGGCCAGACCGCGACCGCAGCGCCCAAGGGCGTCAAGAAGGGCGTCGTGATCGACGACGCGCTGCTCGACAGCGTCGAGCGGCACGAATGGTGGAAGTTCGGCGTGGCCGACGATGGCGTCCAGTCGAACCTGGAAGCCGTCAAGGTCCAGTATGACGAAGCCGCCAAGAAGATCACCGACAAGTTCCACGATCGGCGCGACAAGCTCGAGCGCGGTGACGAGCTGCCACCGGGCGTGCTTAAGATGGTCAAGGTGTTCGTCGCGGTGAAGCGCAAGCTGCAGCCGGGCGACAAGATGGCAGGCCGCCACGGCAACAAGGGTGTGATTTCACGCATCCTGCCACAGGAGGACATGCCGTTCCTGGAGGATGGAACGCCGGTCGATCTGGTGCTCAATCCGCTGGGCGTGCCGTCGCGCATGAACGTCGGACAGATCTTCGAAACGCATCTGGGCTGGGCCGCGCGCGGTCTTGGTCGTCAGATCACCCAGGCGCTCGAAGAATGGCGCGAGGCCAATCCCAATCCCGAGCCGGGCGCGATGCCCGACGCGGTCAAGGATCGGTTGAAGACCGTCTATGGCGAGAAGTATCACGCCGAGATCGACGAGCGGAACGGCGACCAGATCATCGAACTGGCGCAGCATCTGAAAAACGGCGTGCCGATGGCGACGCCGGTGTTCGATGGTGCTCGCGAGGCCGATGTGGCGGCGATGCTCGAACTGGCGGGTCTCGACCCATCGGGTCAGGTGACGCTGTTCGACGGTCGCACCGGCGATGCGTTCGATCGCAAGGTGACGGTGGGCTATATCTATATGCTCAAGCTGCATCACCTTGTTGACGACAAGATCCACGCGCGTTCGATCGGGCCATACTCGTTGGTCACCCAGCAGCCGCTGGGCGGTAAGGCGCAGTTCGGCGGCCAGCGCTTCGGTGAGATGGAGGTGTGGGCGCTGCAAGCATATGGCGCCGCCTACACGCTGCAGGAAATGCTGACGGTGAAGTCGGACGATGTGGTCGGCCGTACCAAGGTCTATGAGGCGATCGTCAAGGGTGACGACACGTTCGAGGCGGGCATTCCGGAGAGCTTCAACGTGCTCGTCAAGGAAATGCGCTCGCTGGGCCTGAACGTCGAATTGAAGACGATGGAACTCGGCTACGATTCGGACGGCGTGCAGATCGCGGCGGAATAATTCGCACTTCCCCCCTCCCGCTTGCGGGAGGGGTCGGGGGTGGGCCTTTCTTCAAAGGCTTCACCCATGGAAATGCCCACCCCTAGCCCCTCCTCGCCAAGCGGGAGGGGGATGAGGTATCAGACATGAACGAACTGACCAATTTCGCCAATCCGGTCGCCAAGGCCGAAACCTTCGACCAGATCCAGATCGGCCTCGCTTCGCCCGACCGCATTCGCAGCTGGTCGTTCGGTGAGATCAAGAAGCCCGAGACGATCAACTATCGCACGTTCAAGCCCGAGCGTGACGGCCTGTTCTGCGCGCGCATCTTCGGTCCGATCAAGGATTACGAGTGCCTGTGCGGCAAGTACAAGCGCATGAAGTATAAGGGCATCGTCTGCGAAAAGTGCGGTGTCGAGGTTACCGTCTCGAAGGTTCGCCGTGAGCGGATGGGCCATATCGAGCTGGCCGCGCCGGTCGCGCATATCTGGTTCCTGAAGTCGCTGCCGTCGCGCATCGGCCTGCTGCTCGACATGCAGCTCAAGCAGCTTGAGCGCGTGCTGTATTTCGAGAGCTATATCGTGATCGAGCCGGGCATCACCGGCCTTGAGCGCTATCAGTTGCTGACCGAGGACGAACTGCTCGACGCGCAGGATCAATATGGCGAGGACGCATTCTCCGCCGGGATCGGTGCCGAGGCGGTGAAGCAGATGCTGATCGACCTCGACCTTGAGGGCGAAAAGCGCGACCTGCTCGAAGAGCTGGCGGTCACCAAGTCCGAACTGAAGCCAAAGAAGATCATCAAGCGGCTGAAGGTCGTCGAAAGCTTCATCGATTCGGGCAACCGCCCCGAATGGATGATCCTCGACGTCGTGCCCGTGATCCCACCCGAGCTTCGCCCGCTGGTGCCGCTCGACGGTGGCCGCTTCGCGACGTCGGATCTCAACGATCTGTATCGCCGCGTGATCAACCGCAACAACCGCCTCAAGCGGCTGATGGAACTGCGCGCGCCGGACATCATCGTCCGCAACGAAAAGCGCATGTTGCAGGAAGCCGTCGACGCATTGTTCGATAACGGTCGCCGCGGCCGCACGATCACGGGCGCCAACAAGCGTCCGCTGAAGTCGCTGTCCGACATGCTCAAGGGCAAGCAGGGCCGCTTCCGTCAGAACCTGCTCGGAAAGCGCGTCGATTATTCGGGTCGTTCGGTCATCGTGACCGGGCCGGAATTGAAACTGCACCAGTGCGGCTTGCCCAAGAAGATGGCGCTCGAGCTGTTCAAGCCGTTCATCTACGCGCGCCTCGACGCCAAGGGCCTGAGCATGACGCTCAAGCAGGCGAAGAAGTGGGTCGAGAAAGAGCGCAAGGAAGTCTGGGACATCCTCGACGAAGTGATCCGCGAGCATCCCGTAATGCTCAACCGCGCACCGACGCTTCACCGTCTGGGAATCCAGGCGTTCGAGCCGGTATTGATCGAGGGTAAGGCGATCCAGCTTCACCCGCTGGTCTGCTCGGCATTCAACGCCGATTTCGACGGCGATCAGATGGCCGTCCATGTCCCGCTGTCGCTCGAAGCGCAGTTGGAAGCCCGCGTGCTGATGATGTCGACCAACAACATCCTGTCGCCCGCCAACGGCAAGCCGATCATCGTGCCGTCGCAGGACATGGTTCTGGGTCTCTATTACATCTCGATGATGAAAGAGAATGAGCCCGGCGAAGGCATGTTGCTGGGCGACATGAGCGAGGTGCATCAGGCGCTGAACGCGGGTGCGGTCACGCTGCACACCAAGATCATCAGCCGCATCCTGCAGACCGACGAGAAGGGCGAGACGTATCTCAAGCGCTTCGAGACGACGCCGGGCCGCATGCTGCTGGGCGAATGCCTGCCGCAGAGCCACAAGGTGCCGTTCGACATCGTCAACCGCCTGCTGACCAAGAAGGACGTCGGCGACGTAATCGACGAGGTCTATCGTCACACCGGCCAGAAGGAGACGGTGCTGTTCGCCGACGCGATCATGTCGCTCGGCTTCCGCAACGCCTTCAAGGCCGGCATCAGCTTCGGCAAGGACGACATGATCATCCCCGATGCCAAGATCGGGCTGGTCGACGAAACCCGCGGCCTGGTGAAGGACTTCGAGCAGCAATATCAGGACGGCCTGATCACGCAGCAGGAAAAGTACAACAAGGTGATCGACGCCTGGAGCCGTTGCGGCGATCAGGTGGCGACCGCGATGATGGACGAGATCAAGGCGGTTAAATATTACGAAGACGGCCCGATGAAGGGCCGCGAGAAGCCGATCAACTCGATCTATATGATGGCCCACTCGGGTGCGCGTGGTTCGCAGGCGCAGATCAAGCAGCTTGCCGGCATGCGCGGCCTGATGGCCAAGCCATCGGGTGAGATCATCGAAACGCCGATCATCTCGAACTTCAAGGAAGGCCTGACCGTCCTTGAATATTTCAACTCCACCCACGGCGCTCGCAAGGGCCTCGCGGATACGGCGCTCAAGACCGCAAACTCGGGCTACCTCACCCGCCGTCTGGTCGATGTGTCGCAGGATTGCGTCATCATGGAGCTCGATTGCGGCACCGAGCGGGCGCTGGAAATGCGCGCGATCGTGCAGGGCGGCTCGACCATCGCGTCGCTGGGCGAGCGTATCCTTGGCCGTACCACGGCGGAGGATGTCGTCGATCCCAAGACCAACGCGGTCGTCATCCCATCGGGCACCTTGCTCGACGAGCCGATGATCACGCAGATCGAAGCGATCGGCATCCTGGGCATGAAGATCCGCAGCCCGCTGGTATGCGAGGCCAAGATCGGCGTGTGCGGCAAATGCTATGGCCGCGATCTTGCCCGCGGTACCCCGGTCAACATCGGTGAAGCTGTCGGCGTCATCGCCGCGCAGTCGATCGGTGAGCCGGGCACGCAGCTGACGATGCGTACCTTCCACATCGGTGGCGCAGCGCAGCTCAACGAGCAGTCGAACCTCGAAGCGACCTCCGACGGCAAGATGGAGTATCGCGACCTTCGCATCATCATCGATCAGCGCGGCCGCCGAGTCGTGCTGAGCCGTTCGGGCGAGCTGGCGATCATCGACATGGATGGCCGCGAGTTGGCGGTGCATCGCATCCCTTATGGTGCGTATGTGCTGTTCGACGACGGGCATATCGTGTCACAGGGCGACCGGATGGCCGAGTGGGACCCGTTCACCATGCCGGTGATCACCGAAAATCCCGGCACGGTGAAATATGTCGATCTGATCGACGGCAAGACGCTGACCGAACAGGCCGACGAAGCCACGGGTATCACCCAGGCGGTCGTCACCGAATATCGCGGCAAGGCCAAGGAGGATCTTCGTCCTCGCCTGACCCTGCTCGACGAGAATTCGGGCGAGGCGGGCCGCTACATGCTGGCATCGGGTGCCACGCTGTCGGTGCAGGACGGGGCGCAGGTTTCGGGCGGCGACGTTCTGGCCCGTGTCAGCCGCGAAGCTGCCAAGACGCGCGACATCACCGGTGGTCTGCCGCGCGTTGCCGAGCTGTTCGAAGCGCGCAAGCCCAAGGAAAATGCGATCATCGCCAAGGTCTCGGGCCGCGTGGTGTTCGGCAAGGACTATAAGGCCAAGCGCAAGATCGGCATCCAGCCCGAGGATGGCGGCGAGGTCGTCGAATATCTGGTGCCCAAGTCGAAGGTCATCGACGTGCAGGAAGGCGATTACGTCAAGCGCGGCGACAATCTGATCGGCGGCTCGCCCGATCCGCACGACATTCTGGAAGTGCTCGGCATCGAGCCGCTGGCGGAATATCTCGTGTCGGAAATCCAGGAAGTCTATCGTCTCCAGGGCGTGAAGATCAACGACAAGCACATCGAGGTGATCGTTCGCCAGATGCTGCAAAAGGTTGAGATCACCGACGGCGGCGACACCACCTTGCTCGCGGGCGAACAGCTCGACCGCGACGAGATGGACGAGGCCAATGCCAAGCTGGACAAGAACCAGACCCCGGCACAGGGCAAGCCGATCCTGCTCGGGATCACCAAGGCGTCGCTGCAAACCCGCAGCTTCATCTCGGCGGCTTCGTTCCAGGAGACGACTCGCGTCCTCACCGAAGCTTCGGTGCAGGGCAAGATCGACAACCTCAACGGGTTGAAGGAAAACGTGATCGTCGGCCGGCTTATCCCGGCAGGCACCGGCGCGGGCATGAACCGCCTGCGCGTGGCGGCATCGTCGCGTGACGCGGCGCTTCGCGTCCAGCAGCGCAAGCTGCAGGAAGTGCTGATCGCGCCCAATTCAGCGGCAGAAGAGCGTGCCGCCGAAAAGGCACGTAACGCGCGCGACGAAGCCGGCACCGGCGACGATCCACTCGGCAAGGTCGTGACCAGCGGCACCGGCACCGATGCCGATGCGGCTGAGTATCTGAACGACTGATCGGCACTGCCGGTTTGAAACTAGCGAAACCGCCGTCCGGGCCACCGGGCGGCGGTTTTGTTTTGGGGGATGCGCGGGCGGCGGTGCCGGGCGCGCTACATGGCGACGATGGACGTCCCCAACCGCTCGGCTTCGGCGCGGTCGTGGGTGACGAGCAGGATCGGCAGCTTGAGGCGGTCGCGGACGTCCTCGATCACCCGCGCGATCTCCTCGCGGCGGGCATGGTCAAGGAACGACAGCGGCTCGTCGAGCAGCAGGAAGCGAGGGGCCGACAGCAGCGCGCGCCCGATCGCCACGCGGCGCGCTTCCCCGCCCGACAAGCTGGCGGGCCAGCGGCGCAGGAGACGTTCGATGTCGAGGAAGCCGACCACCGTGTCGAAGTCGATCCAGCGATCGGCTGGGGCAGTCAGCCGCTCGCCATAGCGTAAATTGGCGGCGACGCTCAGATGCGGGAACAGCCGTGCATCCTGAAAGACATAGCCCGCACGGCGCCGGTGCGCCGGCACGTCGATCCGCGCGCTCGAATCGAACAACGTCTCGCCGCCGACGCGGACATGGCCGGTATCGGGGCGTAGCAGCCCGGCGACCATGTCGAGCACGCTGCTCTTGCCGACGCCCGAGGGGCCGAACAGCACCGTCACCCCCTCGCCGCCCGCCACATTGCCCGCGACCAGCACATCGCCGCGCCGCTTCACGACCGAGATGTCAAAGGACATGCCCGCCCCTTCCCGCACCTTGGCCGGACCGCCGCGCCAGCCATTCGGACAGGATCAGCGCGGCGAGCGACAGCACCACCGACACGATCGCCAGCCGCAGCACGATCGAATCCCCGCCCGGTATCTGCAGCGCCGAATAGATCGCGATCGGCAGCGTGCGGGTTTCACCCGGAATGTTCGAGACGAAGGTGATCGTCGCGCCGAACTCCCCCAGCGCGCGCGCGAAGCCGAGTACCGCGCCCGCCAGGATACCGGGCACCGCCAGCGGCAGCGTGACGGTGGCGAACACCCGGCCCCGCCCCGCCCCCAAGGTCGCCGCCGCCGCTTCGAGCCGTCGATCGACCCCCTCGATCGACAGCCGGATCGCGCGCACCATCAGCGGCAGCGCCATCACCCCCGCCGCGATCGCCGCGCCGGTCCAGCGGAAGAGCACGCTCGCGCCGAACCAGTCCTGCAACCAGCCGCCGATCGGGCCGGTGGGAGCAAAGGCCAGCAGCAGCAGCCAGCCGGTAACGACCGGGGGCAACACCAACGGCAGGTGGACGATGCCATCGAGCAGCACCTTGCCCGGAAACCGTCCGCGCGCCAGCAGCCAGGCGAGCGCGAACGCCACCGGCAACGTCAGCGCAACCGCGGTGCCGCCGACCAGCAGCGACAGCCGGACGATCTCCCATTCCTCGCCCGACAGCATCAGGGCGCGCTGAAGCCGTGCGCGCGCAGGATCGCGCGACCGGCGGGGGACAGCAGGAAGCGCCGAAACGCTTCAGCCGAGGGCTCGCGCGAGCGGACGAGCCGGGCGATTGGATAGCGGATCGGGCGATGGCTGGCGGCAGGGAAGACGCCGACCACACGCACCGCCTTCGACGCGCGGGCATCGGTAGCATAGACGATTCCCAGCGGGGCGGCTCCGCGCTCGACCAACGCCAGCGCCGCGCGCACATTCTCGGCGGCGGCGACGCGCGGGGCGATGGCCTGCCACGCCCCCATGCGGGCGAGCGCGGCGCGGGCGTAGCGCCCGGCGGGCACCGCCTGCGGATCGGCGATCGCGATGCGGCGCTTGCCGAGCGCTGCGACGATCTGGGCGCCGGTGCGGATGGGGGGCAGGCGCGCGGTGGCGGGCGCGATCAGGACGAGGCGATTGCCCGCGAGCGGTGCGCGGGTGGCGGGGGCGAGCAGCCCCGCCCGTTCGATCGAGTCCATCCAGCCTTCATCGGCGGAAACGAACAGGTCGGCGGGAGCACCCGCGATGATCTGCCGCGCAAGCGCCGAGGATGCGGCGAACGACAGCACCGGGCGCGGCTGCCCCTGCGCGGCGAAGCGATCGGCGGCGGCGCTGAGCGCTTCCTGCATGCTGGTAGCCGCGAGGACGAGCGGGCCACGCGATTGGGCGAAGGTGGGTGCGGCGAGAAACAGCGCGCCGACGAATAGTAACCATCGCCCCCACCGAACGTGGTGTCGCGCTTGCGAACAGGCGAAGAACTCGGACATCGCTAGCGGTCTATCGCGGCGGGCACGCGCGCGATAGGGCGCGAGGCTCAAACCTTCTCCCGCCGGCGGGAGAAGGATAGCAAAGCTTGCCAGCTTGCTGGCTAGCGAAGGTTGGATGAGGGTGGTGCGAGCCGCAGGCTCGCGCGGTCGCAAGGACACCGCAGCCCCCTCACCCAGCTACGATTAGCGGGAGAGCGAAGAAATCAGGTCTCGTCCCCCATCCGAAGCGCCGCGATAAACGCCTCCTGCGGGATGCTGACGCTCCCATATTCGCGCATCTTCGCTTTGCCCTTTTTCTGCTTGTCGAGCAGCTTGCGCTTGCGCGTGGCGTCGCCGCCATAGCATTTGGCGGTCACGTCCTTGCGCATCGCGCTGATCGTCTCGCGTGCGATCACCTTGCCGCCGATCGCCGCCTGGATCGGGATCTTGAACAAATGGCGCGGGATCAATTCCTTTAGCCGCTCGACCATGCCGCGCCCGCGCACTTCGGCGGTCGACCGGTGGACGATCATGCTCAACGCATCGACCGGCTCTTCGTTGACCAAAATGCCCATCTTGACCAGATCGCCCTCGCGATAGCCGATCTGCTGGTAATCAAAGCTGGCATAGCCCTTCGACAGCGATTTCAGCCGGTCGTAGAAATCGAACACCACTTCGTTGAGCGGCAATTCATAGGTCGCCTGCGCGCGCCCGCCGACATAGGTGAGGTTCTTCTGGATACCGCGCCGATCCTGGCACAGCTTCAGGATGCTGCCGAGATATTCGTCGGGCACATAGATCGTCGCGTTGATCCACGGCTCGCTGATCGATTCGATCTTGGTCGGATCGGGCATGTCGGCGGGGTTGTGCAGCTCGATATGGCCGCCGCCATGCGTCAGGTCGATCTCGTACACCACACTAGGTGCAGTGGTGATGAGGTCCAGGTCATATTCGCGCGTCAGCCGCTCCTGAATGATTTCCAGGTGCAACAGCCCCAGGAAGCCGCAGCGATAGCCAAAGCCCAATGCCGCCGACGTCTCCATCTCGAAGCTGAACGAAGCATCGTTCAGCCGAAGCTTGCTGATCGATTCGCGCAATTTCTCGAAGTCGTTGGCGTCGACCGGGAACAACCCGCAGAACACCACCGGCTGCACTTCCTTGAAGCCGTCGAGCGCCTGCGCGGCGGGGCGCTTGGCATCGGTCAGCGTGTCGCCGACGCGCGCCTGCGCCACGTCCTTGATCTGCGCGGTGATGAAGCCGATTTCGCCGACGCCAAGGTCAGTCAGCTGTTCGATCTTGGGCCGGAAGCAGCCGACGCGGTCGATCAGGTGGACCGTGCCCGCCTGCATGAACTTGATCTGCTGCCCCTTTTTCAGCGTGCCTTCCATGACGCGCACCAGGATCACCACGCCCAGATAGGGGTCATACCAGCTATCGACCAGCATCGCCTTCAATGGCGCATCGGCATCGCCCTTGGGCGGCGGGATTCGCTCGACGATCGCATCGAGAATTTCCTCGATGCCGATACCTGCCTTGGCGCTGGCGAGCACCGCGCGACTGGCGTCGATGCCGATCACATCCTCGATCTCGGCACGCACCTTTTCGGGTTCGGCGGCGGGCAGGTCGATCTTGTTGATCACCGGCACGATCTCATGGTCATGCTCGATCGACTGATAGACGTTGGCCAGCGTCTGCGCCTCGACGCCTTGCGCCGCATCGACCACCAGCAACGCGCCCTCGCACGCCGCCAGGCTGCGCGAGACTTCATAGGCGAAATCGACATGCCCCGGCGTGTCCATCAGATTGAGGACATAGCCCTTCCAGTCGAGGCGCACCGTCTGCGCCTTGATCGTGATCCCGCGTTCCTTCTCGATGTCCATATTGTCGAGCACCTGCGCCGACATTTCGCGCTCGGTAAGCCCGCCGGTGCGCTGGATCAGCCGGTCGGCCAGCGTCGATTTGCCGTGATCGATATGCGCGATGATCGAAAAATTGCGGATCTTGTCGAGAGGGGTTGCCACGGTGCCTGAATCATTTCCGAATACGAGGAGTTGGGCGGGCGATAGCAGCTTCACGGGCGGTTGCCAAAACGGGCTTTGGTTCCCGCTCGCATCGCGCTTTTGGCTCTGATATGGCGCGCATGAGTTTCGGCTCGTGTTCGATCGCGTATCATCCGGTTCCAGGGGGAATTTGAACGCATGCGAAGCCTGTCGCCCGCCGCAGCCATTGCCGCGCTGCTGCTCACCACACCATTGATCGACGCACCGGCCGAGGCGCAGACCGCGACCTCATCGGGTCGCCAGAACCGCGACGGCACCACGCGCGGCGCTTCCTCAGCGCGCAAGGATCAGGAACGCGCGCTGCGCGAAGTGCCGCGCTGCACCCGCAAACTCGGCACCGTCGCGATCGTCGAGCCTGACAATCAATGGTGGCGCGAGTTCAACCTGGGCAGCCCCGAGGCGATCCTGCGTGTGTTCGTCCAGCAATCGGGATGCTTCACCATGGTCAATCGCGGGCGCAGCATGCAAAGCCGCGCGATGGAGCGCGCGATGGCCGACCAGGGCGAGCTGCAGGATAATTCGAACCTGGGCCGCGCGCAGGTGAAGGCGGCCGATTACTTCCTCCAGCCCGACATCGTCACCTCGAACGCCAATTCGGGCGGCAACGCCGTGGGCGGGGTGCTTGGCGGCTTGCTGGGACGCAGCCGCGGCATTCTGGGCGGCGTCGGCGCGGTTGCCGGCGGGATCAACACGCGCAAGGCAGAGGCGAACGTCACGCTGTCGATCGTCAACGCGCGCACTACCGAGGAAGAAGCGCTGACCGAAGGCTATGCGCGCAAGAGCGACCTGAGCTTTGGCGTCGGCGGCGGCGCGTTCGGCGGCGGCGCGGCATTCGGCGCGGCGGGCGGCGGATACCAGAACACCGAAATCGGCCAGGTCATCGTCCTGGCCTATCTCGACGCCTATACCAAGCTGGTCACCGAAATGGGCGGCTTGCCCGAAAACGCATCGGCGGCGGCACCAGTCGCGCGCTGAACCCAGGGCAGCCGAGCGGCGGCACCAATCGTGCTTGAAAAGCACGATGATGATGCTACAAGCCGCCGCTCGCTGACCGGTATTGCCGGCCATGCGCCCCGGTCGGGGGATAGCTCAGCCTGGTAGAGCACTGCCTTCGGGAGGCAGGGGCCGGAGGTTCGAATCCTCTTTCCCCGACCATTTTTCGACATTGCGTCGTCGGAAATTGCTCCAGTTAGATGGGTTGTGGCGTGTGCTCAGCGCAGCGCAACTCGTTTGAACGGGACAAAGTTGCTGCTGCAGGACACGGAACCGCACAGAGTCGGCGAGCAGAGTCCGCCCATAGGGCGGGCAACGAATGGTCGCAACTGGCCAGCGCTATCGCGTTTTTAAAACAGGCCGGGGCTGCCGCCCACCGCACCGATCAGCGTGAACACCACCGATAGGCCGACCACCACATGGACGATGCGGGCGATGGTCAGGTCATCCATCGGCCTGCTCGGCTGGTCTGCCGCCATCAGGAAGCGGTTCTGTTCGGAAGAAATCGACCTGCATCGACATGGTGCCCAGCGGCACCACATAATGCGTGGCCAAAGGCGCAATTGGCGCGGGCATGCCCGGCGTGACCAGCACTTCACGATGGGGGTCGGTGAAGATCAGCCGCACTTGCCCGCTCAAGACGCGCAGCAATCCCCAAGTGCCGTCCTTGGTACGATGATCATTGCGTAGCGCGTCTGGCAGGCTTTGTTCATCGAATACCGGGGAGGATGCATAGGGTGCGGGGGTCATGACGTTGTCTCCATAGGTGCGAGATCTGCCGCCCTGGTTCGCAAGGCGTCCAACCCGCCGCGCTCCACCAAAACGCCTGTCAGCAGGCTATCGGCGATCCGATGCGCGGATGTGCGAAACCGATCTGCGACCGCCGCGTCCGGGATATTCAGCGCGACGGTTTCATCCCACAGCGCCAGCCAGCGCGCGAAATGGGCTTTGGTCAACATGCCCAGCGCGATGTGTTTCTGCATCGGCCTGCCGTTGAAACGGCCTGACTCGATCATGATCGATGCCCAGAAATCCTTCATCCGTGGCAAGTGTTGCGACCAGTCTGCGACATGCGCTGCGAAAATCGGCCCGAGCAGGTCGTCGGCTTGCACCCGGGTGTAAAACACATCGACGAGCGAGCCGATCAGGGCGTCGTCGATACCTGCCTCGGCAGCCGCCACGCGCTTGTGCACGCGCGCCTGCTCGGCATGGGATGAGGGCGTCATCGGGCGAAATCTGGAAACATGTATTTCATGTGCATCATTAACGACGCCTGGCGCTTAATAGCAATATGTGATTTGCATGTTTGATGAGATTGTCGCTTCACGCCGATTATGCGCTGCGCACGTTGATGTATCTGGCGGTTCACGATGGCCACAGGTCGATCGGGGAAATCGCGCGGGCCTATGACATATCGAAGAACCATCTGATGAAGGTTGCCCAGCGCCTGGTCGCGGAAGGCTTTCTGGATGCCGTGCGCGGCAGGTCGGGTGGCCTGCGCCTGGCGCGCGGCGCAGACCAGATCAACGTCGGCAATGTTGCCCGCAAGATGGAGGAAACCGGCAGCTTCGTGGAGTGCTTCGACCCGGCAACCAATAGCTGCGTGATCACGCCGGCATGCCAGTTGCGCCACATTCTGTCGGGCGGGCTCGAGGCGTTTTTCCAGCATCTCGATCGCTATTGGCTTGCGGATCTGGTCAACGATCCGGCGGCGATGCGGGAGAGATTGCTGTCGGTCAGCGTGGATCATTGTTGAGCGCCAGCGCATAAAGCCTGCTATTTGGACCCCATGCGCTCGGTATCACGGCAAATGCCGCAACGCACAAAATTAGCTTGCGTTAAAGCCCGCCCCCTGACAACTTAATGGCGGTTCAGGCAACGCTGCCTGAAAGATCATAATCGGAACGGCCCAATGGCGGGTCGGTCTGGTCGCTCTGGGTTGACCGGAGCATGGCAATGAAGCCGCCCGAGCCGGTCACGATGACCGCGTTTCGAGGCGGCTTTTTTCGTGTCTGAAAGGATGATGGCTTTGACGGTGTATTCCGGCCGATCGGCAATGAACATCAGGCGGGCGCATCGCCCGCAATGGGGCTTCCTGATTTTTGCCGGCCTCGCCCCGGGCGCCTTTGCCGTCCCGGTTGCCAGCCCAGCCCTGGCCGGACAGCTTACGCTCACGCCCTTGATCGATGCCCGGATACGCTATGAGGGCGTCGACCAGCAGGACAAGGCCCGACAGGCCGATGCCGTGACCTTTCGCGTTCGTAGCGGCGTGGAGGCAAAGACCGGCCCTTGGTCGATGCTCGCAGAGGCCGAAGCCACGCTGGCGATCGCCGAAGACTATAACAGCACCGTCAATGGCCGCACCGGATTTCCGGTGGTCGCCGATCCTGAAACCATCGAGCTGAACCGCCTTCAGGTCCAGTATCGCGGCCTGCCCAAAACGGTGGTGACCTTGGGCCGTCAGCGGATCAATCTGGACGATCAGCGCTTTGTCGGCACGGTTTTGTGGCGGCAGAATGAGCAGACCTATGATGCGGTGCGGCTGGAAAGTTCGGCGCTTGGCCCGCTCACCGCCGACATCACCTATAGCTGGGCGGTACGCAGCATTTTCGGTATCGACAGCCCGCTGCAATCGATCGGCGGCGACAATGTGCTGGCGCAGCTGGGTGGCAGATTCGGCCCGGTGGCGATCAAGGGCTTTGCCTATCTGATCGATCAGGACCAGGCCGGACGACGCCAGTTTTCCAGCCAGACCTATGGCGCGCGCGCCACCGGATCGTTCCCGTTGACGCCTCGGCTCAAGCTGGGCCTGATCGGCAGCTATGCCCGTCAGAGCGATTACAGGGGCAATGCCAACAGCTATGCTGCCGACTATTGGCTGGGCGAGGCGCAACTGGCGGCATATGGCTTCACCTTGACCGGCGGTTACGAGGTGCTGGGCGCAGCATCGGGCCGCGCGTTCACCAGTTTCCAGACACCATTGGCCACCGCGCACAAATTCAATGGCTGGGCCGACCTGTTTCTCACCACGCCTGCCAATGGCCTGCGCGATACCTATGCCGGGCTGGGGTATGTGCTGCCGACTGTGCGCGGGCCGGTGAACCTGACCATCATATCCCACCGTTTCGACAGCGACCGGCTGGGCCAGAAATACGGCGATGAATGGAACGCGCAGGCGACGTTCAAGCTGACCCGGAACATCGGCCTGCTGGTCAAATACGCCGATTACCGGGCCGACCAGTTCGGCACCGACACCCGCAGGCTGTGGCTGCAATTGGAGTATCTGCTGTGACGGGCAAACCCGCACCAACCGGCAACCCGCACCCAGGGTGAACGGCGATCTGCCGCCCGCCGACAGGCTTGTACCGATTCACCCGCGCAACGCACTGGCCCGATGGCGGTGGCCGGGGTAGGACGGCGGGGGGAGACGATCTGCTTGACCGATACGACGCTGTTCACTGCCGGAAGCCTGTTCACCAGCGACTATCTGACGCATGGCATCACCGACACCGCCGAATATGCGGCGGTCGATACCACCATATTGGCCACAAGCCTGACCGCATTGCTCGATGCCTTCCCGGCGGTCACCCAGCCCAATGAAGCACAGACCGAGGACGACCTGATCTGGCCCGTCCTCGCCGCGCTGGGCTGGGCCGACATGCTGCGCCAACAGAATCTGACGGTATCGGGCCGCGACGATGTGCCCGATGGGCTGTTGTTCGCCGATGCCGCCGCCAAGGCGCAGGCGAATAGCGGCGCGCAGGAATGGCAGCGATACGGCCACGGCCTGGCAGTCGTCGAAAGCAAGCGCTGGGGCCGACCGCTCGACCGCGCCGGCCGCCGCGACGAGGCCACCGCCCCCTCGACCCAGATGCTGCGCTACCTGCGCCGCATCGATGACCTCACCAGCGGCCGGCTGCGCTGGGGCATTCTCACCAACGGCGCACGGTGGCGGCTTTATTGGGCCGGCGCGCGGTCGGTGTCCGAGGAGTTCCTCGAAATCGATCTCGCGCGCGTCCTTGGCCGTGCCGGCGACGATCTGTTTGCCGGGCCTGACGATCGCGAGCATTGGCTGCGCGTCTTCGCCATCATGTTCGGCCGTCCCGGTTTCCTCGCCGACGCCGGCGGCATGACCTTCCATGCCCGCGCGCTGCGCCAGGCCGCCTTTTACGAAGAGCGGGTCGCCGCCAGCCTGGCGACCCTGGTCTTTACCGAAATATTCCCCGCCATCGCGCGTGCCATCGCCGGCGCTGCCCCCACCGCGCCGTTGCAGGACGTGCGCGAGGCAAGCCTGGTCCTTCTCTATCGATTGTTGTTCCTGCTCTATGCCGAGGATCGCGGATTGCTGCCGGTTCGCGATCGCCGCTACGATGATTATGCGCTGCGCCCGCTACGCGAAGACATTGGCCGTCGCATGGGCCAGGGCGATGCCTTTTCCACCAGCGCCTCGCCGATCTGGAACCGGATCGGCGATCTGTCGCGGATGATCGACAAGGGTGACGCCTCGGTCGGCCTGCCGCCCTATAATGGCGGGCTGTTCTCGGCGGAAAAAACGCCGCTGCTCGATCGAATCCGCATCCCCGACGCGGTAATGGCGCTGACCATCGATGCCCTATCGTTCGAACGGACGGGCATGCTGCGCCGCTATATCAACTATCGCGATCTGTCGGTGCAGCAGCTCGGCAGCATTTACGAACGGCTGCTCGAACACGAACTCACCCTCGATCACGGCACGCTCAGCGTTCGCCCCAATGCCTTCGCCCGCAAAAACAGCGGCAGCTATTATACGCCCGATTCGCTCGTCGGACTGATCCTCGATCAGACGCTGGAGCCGCTGATCGCCGAGCGGCGCGACGCCTTCGCCGCCGCACTGCGCGCGCTGCGCCCCGCCGATAGCGAGGATTACCGCCGCCGCGAACTCGACGTCGCCGATCCGGCGGAAGCGATCCTGGCACTGCGCGTGCTCGATCCGGCGATGGGATCGGGCCATTTCCTCGTCAGCCTGGTCGATACGCTGACCGATCATGTCCTCGATGCGATGGCCGAGGTCGCCGTCGCGGGTGCCGAGCTGGACCACCGATCGCCACTGGCGGCCGAAATCGTCAAGACGCGCAACCGCATCTTGGGCAATGCCCGCGCCGCCAATTGGGCGATCGAAGAGGCGCAGCTCGACGATCGCCACATTGTCCGGCGCATGGTGCTGAAACGCTGCATCTATGGCGTCGACAAAAACCCGATGGCGGTCGAACTGGCAAAGGTTGCGCTGTGGCTGCACACCTTCACCGTCGGTGCGCCGCTGTCGTTTGTCGATCATCATCTGCGCGCGGGCGACAGCCTGTTCGGCCTGTGGGTGCGCGACGCGATCGATCGCGCCGAGGGATGGGGCGGCGGCCAGCTGCTCTATGCCGGCCCCTTGCGTGAGGCGCAGTCGGCGGCGGCGGCGATGCAGATCATCGAACGGCTCACCGACGCCGAAATCGCCGAGGCGCATCAGTCCGCCGACACATTTTACGGCGTGCAGCAACAGGTGGCCCCGCTCGATGGCTTCATGGCGCTGCTGCACGCCTTCGACTGGCTCGATCTGAAAGGGCGCGACGACAAGGCGGCGGTGCGCGCGTGGCTGGATGGCGTGTTCGGCAACCCGATCGACATTGCGCGCGGCCGCGCCGAACCGCTGCTGGACCGCGACCGCCAGCATGGCGAACGCTTCGGCGTGATCCTGGCGCGCGCCCGCGCGCTGGTGGAGGACGAACGCTTCCTCAACTGGCAGGTCGCCTTTCCCGGCGTGTGGACCGATTGGTCCAGCGGCGATCGCCAGGGCGGTTTCGACGCGGTGGTCGGCAATCCGCCGTGGGACCGCTTCGAATTTGAAGAAGTGCCGTGGTTCGCGGCTCGCGAACCCAGCATCGCTCTCGAGACGAGCGGGGCACGACGCAAAGCGCGTATTCAGCGCCTTCGCTTAGACGGAGATCCATTGTGGGATCAGTATCAGCAAGCTTTGAACAGGCTTAACGCGGCCGCTGCCATTGCCAGGAGTGGAGGTATCTACAATCGGCTCAACGTGGGAAAGCTGAATATCTTTAAGCTATTCGTTGAGCGTGCAACCCAGTTATGTAAGCCAAATGGAATGATCGGGCTGTTGGTGCCTAGTGGCATCGCCTCAGACCTGTCTTCTGCACCGTTCTTTCGCGGGGTGGCGTTAGGTGGCCATCTTAAAGCGCTATTTGATTTTGAGAATCGGCGGTCGCGCTACGGCAAGGAGCCATTTTTTCCTGACGTCGATACGCGGTTTAAGTTCACCGCCCTTATTTGCGGAAAGTCTCGCACGTTTCCGGATACAACCTGCGCCTTCTTCCTCCAGGATGTGGGAGAGATCGCTGACCCACAGCGCGCCTTCGGCATTACTGCGGAAGGGTTTGCGGCAGTCAATCCAAACACAGGTACAGCACCCATCTTCCGTTCGCGCCGCGACATGGAATTGACCACCAGTATTTACTCACGCTTACCAGTTCTGATTAACCGTTCTGGTGAAACCCCCGTCCCTGCTTGGCCAGTGCGCTATTCACAAACCATCAACATGACGTCGGACAGCCACTTGTTCCGCACCCGCGCGGAACTGGAGGAACGCGAAGGCGCCTGGCCGACCGGCGGCAACCGATATGGCTCGGCAGCCGGGGAATGGGTGCCGCTGTACGAAGGCAAAATGGTGCAGGCATTCGATCACCGCGCCGCCAGCGTCGTGGTGAACCCTGCCAACGTCAACCGCCCGGCCCAGCCGCTGCCCGCGACCGAAGAGCAACATGCCGATCCGGCTTGGGTGGCAGACCCGCAATTCTGGGTGCAACCGCCGCCGGGCCTCGGCAGTCATCCTTACGCGCTAGGCTTCAAGGACGTGACTGCGCCGACCAACATCCGGTCCATGATCGCAGCAGTGGTGCCCAGCGGTGCTGCGGGCAACACGCTGCCGCTAATCGAGTTGGGGGGCACGCACGACGCCCACGCTATCGCGCTGATGGTGGCCAATCTGAACAGCCTGATTTTCGATTATGTCGCTCGGCAAAAGATTCAGGGTCAGCATCTCAACTGGTTCATCGTCGAACAGCTCCCGGTCGTCCCGCCCGCTGCTTATGACCGCCGCTTCGGCGACCGCACCGCCGGCGACATCGTCCGCGAAAGCGTGCTCGAACTCAGCTATACCGCGCATGATCTTGCCCCGTTCGCCCGCGACCTTGGCCATGTCGATGCCGGCGGCGCGGTGCTGCCGCCCTTTGGTTGGGACGAGGAACGGCGGCTGCGGTTGCGCGCGCGGCTCGATGCGTTGTTCTTCATTCTCTATGGCATCACCGATCGCGACGATGTCCGCTACATCTTCTCGACCTTCCCGATCGTCGAGCGGGAGGAAACCGCGCGCTGGGGCAGCTACCGCACCCGCGACCTAACCCTCGCCCACATCAACGCCCTCCTCGCCGGGCAACCAGACGCCCAGATCGACGCATAACCGCCGCCACCCAACGCCGATGACTGGTCCACCTGAGCTGCGATGGCGAGCACATTTGGCACGGGGACTCAGAGCATGATGCCTTGATGCCGTCAGGCCGCCAGGCGGATGTCGGTTGCGTGGACCGGATAGGGTGCGATGGTCGTCTCATCGATCGTGCCGCCGCTCAACTGGCTGGCGAAACCGTGATTGACGTCGCGGTGATGCGCCTCGTCAGCGCGGACCACCAGCACCACGTCGCGCAACGTGGCGTCGTCAGCCATCTGCCAATAATGTTTGGCGATCGCCGGGGCGGGCACGTTGACCGAGCGGCCTTCGTCGATTTCCTGGAGGTACATGGTGTAGCTGATCACCGCCTCCTCCTCGAAATAGCCGACCACGCGGTGCGCGGTGCGCGCCGAGATCAGATACAGGATCGAGAAGCCGACCAGGAACACGCCCTGCACGCCCAGAATGACCATGCGTTCGAACCAGGTTGGCTTGGCGATCTCGATGAAGGTCATCAGATGCATCCGCTCATTTTCCGCCTCTTCCATCAGCGTGCGGATCCAGCCCTGATCGTCGCGCATCCAGCGAAGGCAGGTGAGATGGGTGAACATCGCGCCGACCATGCCCGGCACTGCCGCCACGGTTTCAAGGACGATGGCGCGGTGCCCATAACGCTTGGCAAAGAAGGTGTCGGCGGTGAGGCGAAGCAGCTTGGTAAAGCCAAGCGCGAAATGGTCCGAAAAGCCCGATGGGGCGTGATGGATCACCGGCTGCGCCTCGCGCTCGGCATCCAGTGCATGGGCGCTCGGCGTCAGGATAGTGTTGGTCATGGTGAGTCCTTTCAGGACTGAATCAGATGGCGGCGGCGGCCAGCGGCAGCTTGCGCTCGACCAGCACCAGCGTGGAATCACCGGGATAGGGGCGCGCGGTGAAGCCCATTTCGCGCTCCAGCTCGATCGCGGCGTGGTTGGCATAGCTTTCGATCGACTGGAGCGTCTGAACGCCCCTCGCCTCTGCATAGCGCGCGACATGCGCCAGCAACGCCCAGCTGATGCCGCGCTGTTTATAATCCGACCGAATGCTGATCGCGACTTCGCCCACCTGAAGCGCGGCATCGCACGCCAGCATCGCGGCGGCGATCACGGTGGTGCCGTCATCGCCAAAGGCAAGGAAGGTTTCGGATTGGTGGTGATCGACCCGGATCATCGCCGCCAGCCGGTCATGGCCGACCACCGCCAGGCCGGTGAGGAAGCGAAACCGCAAATCCTCGGGCGTGACATGGGTGAAGAACTCGGCGAGCGCCGGCTCGTCACGGTCGGTTACCGGGCGCACCAGAAAGCGGTGCCCGGTGCGGGTTTCCAGATCTGCGTTGCCGTGCGGGGTCATGCCATTCTCCGATACTTGCCGAAAATGTGCCGGCGTCCCCGGCCAGATGCGCCGCATTGCAGCAACGCCCTATGCGTAGATACCCGGATAGGGCAGTCAGGACTGGTCCTGCTGCATCCCCTCCATCGCCTTTTTCAACGCCGCCGATGAGCGTTGCAGCGCATCGTGTTCGCCCGTCGGCAGGTCGGGCATCACCACCCGTTCGATGCCACCCGCGCCGATCAGGCACGGCAAACTGATATACGTCCCGCCAAAGCCGGTATCGTCGGGCGGCATGATCGACACCGGCAGCACCGCGCGCTCATCGCGCACCAGCGCCTCGCAAATGCGGACGATGGCGGTAGCGATGCCGAACGAGGTATATCCTTTGCCCGACACGATGCCATAAGCGGCATCGCGCACTTCGGCGGCAATCGCGGCGCGATCGAGCGGCGGCGCGGCGGCGGCGAAGCGATCGAGCGGCAGGCCGCCAATGCGAACGGTGGAAAAAGCGGTAACTTCGCTGTCGCCATGTTCACCAAGGACAAATCCCTCGACCGCCGAGGGGGCAACGCCGAGCTTTTCGGCCAGCGTCTGCCGCAGCCGCGCCGAATCGAGCAGGGTGCCGGTGCCGATCACCCGCCCAGCAGGCAGGCCCGACGCACGCAGGGCCACCTGCGCCATCAGGTCGACCGGATTGGCGGCGATCAGCAGGATGCCGTCGAAGCCGTTGGTCATCAGCGATTCGACGCATTGTTCGATGATCGCGGCACTGCGCGCGGCAACCGACAGGCGGCTTTCATTGCCGTGGGTCGCCGCGCCTGCGGTGAGCACCGCGATCCCTGCGCTGGCAGCATCGGCATAATCGCCCGCCCAGATCCGCGCCGGGCGGGCCAGCGCATCGGCATCGGCGAGGTCAGCGGCCTCTGCCTCCGCCAGTTTGTGGTTGGAATCGATCAGCACGATTTCGCGCACCAGCGCGCGCAGCATCAGGGCATAGGCAGCAGTGGCACCGACATGGCCGGCACCGATGATGACGATTCGCGTGGTCACGGCAGGTTCCTTCGGTAGTGGCAGCGGATCGGGCGCGGGCGGAGCGCAATCGCCCTGCACTGCGTAGAGCGGATGGACGAAGCGTTGGTTGCACGACGTTGCCGGAGCGCGACGAATCCTATCGCTCGACCGTCGCCGTCCCGCCGGTGGCAGGCACCAGCTTCAGCCAATCGCGCGGCGGCAAACCTTGCTGCGTCCCCAGCAACGCCGCGATCGGCCCGCCATGACTGACCACCAACACCCGCCCGGCAGGCAAGGCGGCGCAAGCGGCGGCGGCGCGGGTGGCAAGCTCGGTGGTGGTTTCGCCGTCGCCGGGGCGGAAGCTGTCGGGGGCGTCGATCATGCCGTCCATCGCATTGCCAGTGGCGCGATAGATCGCCTGCCAGCTTCGCCCCTCCCACGCCCCGAAATCGCGCTCGCGCCATCGGGGGTCGCAGGTGACGGGCAAGCCGGTTTCGCGGGCGATCGCCAGCGCCAGTGTCGCGGCGCGGCGAAGCCCCGAATGGACGATGTAGGTGGGTGCCCAGGCCGCAAGCTGGGGTGCCAGGCTGCGAACCTGCATCAGCCCCGCGCGGCTAAGCCCGATGTCGCTGATGCCATAACAGCGCCCCGCCCAGGCGCGTGCAACGGCAGGGTGACGCACCAGCAGGATCATCGCGCGGTGGCCGCGAGCAGCGCGATCAATTGCCCGGCATAGGCCGCAAAGCCCAGGCAATCGCCCGTGCTGCCACCGATCCGCCGCAACAGCAGCCGGCGGAACCACCACAGGAACGCACCCGCCGCAACCAAAGCGAACAGCAAGCCGGCGGGATCATTCATCGCGAACATGCCCAGTGCAGGCAGGGCGACGAACCCGGCGAAGGCCAGCCGCCGCGCATCGGTGAGCGCGCCGATGTCCTTGGCCAGGCCGGTACCCGTCGGCACTGGCGCGATCGCCGCCATCGTCGCCACCACCAGCAGCCGCCCGAACGTTGCCGCCGCGACGATCGCCCCGAACGCCTCGAACGGCGGCAATGCCAGCACCAGCGCAATCATCGCGCATGCGCGCAGGGCAATCGCCAGCAGCAGAGCGACCGCGCCATAGCTGCCGATGCGGCTGTCCTTCATGATCCGCCGCACATCCTCCGACGTCAGCCCGCCGCCGAATGCGTCGCAGAAATCGGCGACCGCATCCTCGTGAAACGCGCCGGTCAGCAGTGCCTCGACGATCAGCGCCAGCACCACCGCCACCGGCACCGGCCACACCGCGCTGGCCGAAACCGCCACCGCCGCCGTAACGCAGCCGACCAACGTGCCGACCGCAGGAAACCAGCCGACCGCGCGCGCAAGCCCGTCGACCACCTGCTCGCGCGACAGACGCGCGGTCATCGGCACCGGGATTCGCGTCAGGAACTGCACCGCCAGCAGCGGCGGCGCCCAGCCGGGGGCCTCAGTCGGCACGCCCCACCCCCAGATCGGCGAGCGATGCGACATCGCACAGGATCGCCGCCGCACTGTCGAGCAGCGGCAACGCCACCAATGCACCGGTGCCCTCGCCCAGCCGCATCTCCCAATCGAGTAGTGGTTCAAGTTTCAAATGTGCGAGCGCCGCGCCGTGGCCCGGCTCGGCCGAGCGATGCGCGGCAATCATCGCACGCGCGGTGCCCGGAGCCAGCCGCTCGGCGATCAGCGCGGCGGCGGTGGCGACATAGCCGTCGAGCAACAGCGTCGCGCCCGCCGCTGCACCGGCCGCGAAATAGCCCGCCATCGCCGCGATTTCGAACCCGGCGAGCGAGGCGATGGCGGCGCGCGGATCGGCCTCGCTGCGGGCACGCGCGACGGCTTCGCGCACGACGCGCTGCTTGATCGCCTGCACCTCGGCATCGGCCCCTGCCCCCGGCCCAACCGCCGTTTCGGTCGCGACATCCGCCAGCAACGCGGTGAGGCAGGCGGCAGGCGTGGTGTTGCCAATGCCCATTTCACCCGCGATCAACACAGCCACCCCGGCCTGCACCGCGCGTTCGGCCTCCTCGGCTCCCACGTCCCAGGCCGCGTCGAACTGTTCGAGCGTCAGCGCGGGGCCGGTCGCCAGATCGGCACTGCCCTTGCCCAGCGACGCATCGCGGAAATGATCGGGCATCGCCCCGCCCGGCGGGGAGGCCACCCCCATATCAACCAGCCGCAAGTCGCAACCATGCGCCGCCGCCAGCGCGTTGCTCGCCGCGCGGCCCATCGCGATCGTCGCCACCATCAGCCCGGTGACGTCGCTGGGCCAGGCCGACACCCCTTGCGCGACGACGCCATGATCGGCGGCGAACAGCACGATCCTGCGCGGGCGGGTGACCGGATCGAGCCGCCGCTGGATGCAGGCCAGCCGCACCGCCAGCGCTTCAAGCTTTCCCAGGCTCCGGCGCGGTTTGGCAAGCGCGTCGAGATGGTCCCAGGCGGCGGCTTCGTCGATCATGCGGCAGTCCTTGCGATAGTGAGCAGACGGTCGGCATCGACCACGCGGTCGAGCGCGGCGGCGAGCGAATCGAGCGCGGCATCGACCCGCGCGGTTTCGTGGATTCCGTTCGATGCAACACCCAGCCGCGCGAGCAACGCGGCGCGCTGTGCGGGATGGTCGAACAGGCGGTGGACATAGCAGCCGGCGATCTTGCCGAGCACCGCCCCATCCTCGCCGCCATCGGCGAAGCGCAGCATCGGCGGCGTCCCCGGTTCGGGGCTGGTGCGCCCGGCATGGATTTCATAGCCCGTAAAGGCGGCAGCATCGGCGATGCTGATGCCGGTCACGTCCTCCAGCCTTTTGTCGCCGGTCAGCACGGTATCGACCGGCAACAGCCCCAACCCCGCGACCTTGCCCGGCATCCCCTCGACCCCATCGGGATCGGCGATCGTCGCCCCCAGCATCTGATAGCCGCCGCAAATCCCCAGCACCTGCCCGCCCCGGCGAACATGACCGGCCAGGTCGATGTCCCATCCTTGCGCGCGCAAAAAGCCCAGATCGGCGATCGTCGCCTTGGTCCCCGGCAGGATCACCAGCGCGGCGTCGGCGGGAAGCGGCGATCCGGGCGGCACCATCACCAGCCGCACGGCGGGTTCGGCGGCGAGTGAGTCGAAATCGTCGAAATTGGCGATGCGCGACAGCATCGGCACCGCGATCACCACCGCGCCCTCCCCCGACGCGGCCGAATCGAGAACCACCGCATCCTCGGCGGGGAGCGAGCGCGCCGCGGTGAGCCAGGGGATGACGCCAAGGCTGGGCCAGCCGGTACGCCGTTCGATCTCGCGCAGGCCCTCGTCGAACAGCGCCACGTCGCCGCGAAACTTGTTGATCAGGAACCCCCGGATCGTCGCGCCATCCTCGGCATCGAGCACCGCATGGGTGCCGACCAGTGAGGCGATCACCCCGCCGCGATCAATGTCGCCCACCAGCATCACCGGCACGCGCGCTGGGCGGGCGAAGCCCATATTGGCGATGTCGCCGGCGCGCAAATTGGTCTCGGCAGGGCTGCCCGCACCCTCGACGATCACCAGGTCGCATTCGGCCGACAAGCGCGCATAGGATTCGAGCACCGCGCCCAGCAGTGAAACCTTCGCCGCCTGATAATCGCGCGCGGCAAACTGGCCGCGCACCTGGCCATGCACGATCACCTGCGCACCGACATCGGATTGCGGCTTGATCAGCACCGGGTTCATGTCGATCGTCGGCGGGGTGCGGCAGGCGAGTGCTTGCAACGCCTGCGCCCGCCCGATCTCGCCGCGCCGGCCATTGGCGTCCGGCTGCGTGACGGCGGCGTTGTTCGACATGTTCTGCGGCTTGAACGGGCGCACGGTGAGTCCGCGATTGGCGAACAGCCGGCATAGCCCCGCGACCAGCACCGATTTGCCGACGTCGGAGCCGGTGCCCTGCAACATCACCGCAGCCATGCGAGCACTCCCACGATTCCCCACAGCAACAGGCAGGCGCGCAGATACATCGCCAGCGCGCGACGCAGATCGCGGGCGTCGGGCGCACGGCCCTGCCCAAGCCACGCCCGCGCCGCCGCTTCGCCGTCATAGCTGACCGGGCCGCCGAGCCGGACGCCCAGCGCCCCCGCCATCGCCGCTTCGGGCCAGCCGCCATTGGGCGAAGCATGCGCGGGTGCGTCGTGCAGCATCGTCCGCCAGCCGCCGCCCCCGACCAGGCAGAGCATCACCCCAGACAGCCGCGCCGGCAGCCAGTTCACCACGTCATCGGCACGCGCGCAGGCCCAGCCGAACGCGGCATAGCGCGAGTCGCGATGGCCGACCATGCTGTCGGCGGTGTTGATCGCCTTGCAGATCGCCAGCCCCGGCAATCCGGCAACCGCGAACCAGAAAGCGGGGGCGACGATGCCATCGCAGAAGCTTTCGGCCAGGCTCTCGATCGCGCCGGTGGCGATCCCCGCTTCGTCAAGCGACGCAGTGTCGCGCCCGACGATCATCGCCAGCGCCCCCCGCGCGCCCGCAATATCGCCAGCCGCCAGCGGCTTCAGCACCGCCGCGACATGATCGTACAGGCTTCGCTGCGCGAGGCCGGTGGTCGCCAGCAGCACGATAACTGCCGCGCCTGCGACCTCCTCGATCGCCCAGCCTGCACCGCCCGCCACCAGCGCCAACACCGCGAGCAACGCACACCCCGAAACCCGCCGCGCACCCCAGCCGCCACGGTTCATCCGCACCTCGATCGCCGCGATCAGCGCGCCGATCCAGGTCACCGGATGGCCGATCCGCCGATACACCGCCGCCGGATAGCCCAGCGCCGCCTCGACGATCAGCGCCGCGAGCAATTGTTCCTCGCGGCCAAGCATCACGTCCGCCGCACCGGGATCACATAGCGTTGCCCCTCGGGCGTGTGCCCGACATGCGCCTCGACGCCGTAAGTCTGCGCGATCAGCGCCGGCGTCAGCACGGCTTCGGGTGCCCCCGCCGCGACGATCCGCCCGCCGCGCATCAGCACGACATCATCGGCCACGCGCGCCGCCTGGTTCAAGTCGTGGAGCACCACCACCACTCCCGCACCTTCCGCCGCCACCGCCCGCAGCCGGTCGAGCACGTCGAGCTGGTGCGCGGGGTCGAGGCTGGCGAGCGGTTCATCGGCAAGCAGCCATTCGGGCTCGCCCGCCAGCACCCGCGCCAGCAAAACCCGCCCACGCTCGCCCCCCGACAATGTCTCGACCCGGCGATCGGCGAAGCGCGTCACGTCGGTCGCCGCCATCGCGCGCGCCACCGCCGCGCGATCCTGCTCGCTTTCGCCCCAGCGTCCGCGCCGGGGATAGCGGCCCAGCGCTACCAAGGTCGCGACATCGACATCCCAATGGACATCGGCGGTCTGCGGCAGCAGCCCGATCCGCCGCGCGCGATCGCGCGGGTCGATCGCCGCCAGCGCCTGCCCGTCGAGCGTGATCGTGCCGCTGTCGGGTGCGCGCAGGCTGGCGAGGCAGGCGAGCAGGCTGCTCTTGCCCGCGCCATTCGGCCCCAGCACCGCCGCCACCCGCCCGCGCGCGAAGCTGGCGTCAATCCCGCCAAGCACCGCCGCGCCGCCCAGCGACAGCCGCAGCTCGCGAACCAGCAACCCGGTCATGCCAGCTTCCTCCGCATCCGCACCAGCAACACCAGGAAGAAAGGCCCGCCCAGCATCGACATCGCGATCCCCAGCCGCAATTCGCTCACCGTCGGCGCGGCGCGTACCAGACTGTCGGCAAGCAGCAGCAGCAGCGCCCCGCCCAGCGCCGAAGGGAGCAAGGTCGCCGAGGGTCGGTTGCCGACGAACGGGCGCACCAGATGCGGCACGATCAGCCCGACGAAACCGATAATCCCCGCCGCCGCCACCGACGCGCCGACGCACAGCCCGACGCCAGTCACGATCAGCCATTGCAGCCGCAGGCGATCGACCCCCATCGATCGCGCCGCCGCCTCGCCCAGCGTCAGCACGTCGAGCGCGCGCCCGGTAAAGGCGATGCACGCCGCGCCGACGCCGATGATCGGCAGCGCCAGCAGCACGTCGTCCCAGCTTCGATCGGTCAGCGCCCCCAACAGCCACGTCACGATCTCGCTCGCGGCGAAGGGTGTAGGGGCAAGGCTGATGGCCAGCGCGGTCATCGACCCCGCGACGCTCGACACGATCACCCCCGCCAGCGTGAACACCAGCACGCTCGCCGAGCGTCCGGCTAGCAATGCCAGCAACGTCATCGTCGCCGCCGCGCCGGTCAGCGCAAATGCGGGCAGCAGCCAGGCCGACAGCGCAAAGCCAAAGAACATCGACAGCACCGCCCCCAGCGCCGCCCCCGCCGACACCCCGAACAGCCCCGGATCGGCGAGCGGATTGCGAAGATAGCCCTGCATCGCCGCCCCCGACAGCCCAAGCGCCGCGCCGATCAGCAGCGCCAGCACGGTGCGCGGCATCCGCAGCTCGAAGATGATCAGGAAGCGCGGATCGCCCACGCGCCAGGCTTCGGCGGGAAGCCAAACCTTCCCCGCGATCAGCGACAGTGCCACCGCGAAGGCAATGCCGACGGCCAGGGTCAGGTTCAGCCTCATGCGGCAGGCAATCGGCTGCGGATCACGCGGAGGCGAGTCATCGCATCGACGATCGTCGGCCCGCCGCAATGCATCAGCCGCTCGGGCCACGCCGCTCGGGTCATGTGGCGCGCGAGCGGGCGAAGCACCGGATGGCTCAGCCGCCGGTCGCCGGCCCCCTCCCCCTCGCCCACCGTCAGCAACACGCGCGGCGGCTTTGCCACCAGCCGTTCGAGCGGCAATATGTCCCAATTCTTGAGGCCGTAATCGGCGCTCAGGTTCCGAAAGCCACCGGCGCGCAGCATGTCGCTAGACAGCGTGTCGGTACCCGGCACCAGCCCCCCGCCCTGCCAGATCAGCGCGGGGATCGCGCGGCTATCGGCTGGCTTGGCGGCGCGCACCGATCGCTCGATCGCCTCGGCCAGCACCGCACCGCGTTCGGGCCGGCCAACCGTGTCGGCGATCAGGCGGACCTGCGCCACACTTTCGGCAATCGTCGTCGGCACGTCGAGCTGCACCAGCCGCACCCCCATCCGCCGCAGCGCCAAAATGGTCGAAGGTGCGACATGCCGGCCCGACAGCACCACATCGGGGGCCAGCGCCACCACTTCCTCAGCAGTGCCCGATGTCGCCTTGAACCGTCGCGCGATTTCCACCGGGATCGAACTTGCCTCGGGGTCGTGCGAATAATGGCTCACGGCGGCGATCTGGCCGCGATCGGCGACCCGCATCAGCACCGAATCGGCGCAGGGGTTGATCGAAACCACCCGCAAGGGCGCCGGCGCGGGAGCGGCCCCCACGCACAGCAACGCCGCCAGAAGCCCAGCGCGCTTCAATATTCAACGCCCCGCTGCGCCTTGAAGCCCGCCTTATACGGGTGCTTCACCTCGGCGAATTCGGTCACCAGATCGGCGATTTCGAGCAATTCGGGCTTCGCGCCGCGCCCGGTGATGCAGATATGCTTGGTCAGCGGACGATCGCGCAGGAAATCGACGATCTCGCCGATCGGCAACGTATCGTCGCGCAGCACGATGTTGAGTTCATCGAGGATGACGAATTCATAAGCGGGGTCGAGGATCAATTCCTTCGATCGCTCCCACGCCGCGCGCGCCGCCTCGATATCGCGCGCGCGGTCCTGTGTATCCCAGGTGAAGCCCTCGCCCATCACCTCGAACGTCAGCAGGTCGGGCGATGCCTGGAAGAAGTTCTTCTCGCCGGTTTCCCACGCGCCCTTCACATATTGGACGATGCCAACTTTCATCCCCCAGCCAAGCGAGCGGATCGCCATGCCGAAGGCAGAGGAGGATTTGCCCTTGCCGTTGCCGGTATGGACGATCAGCAGCCCGCGTTCGAGCGTGTGGCGCGCCTGCATCCGTTCGCGCGCGGCCTGGACTCGCTTCATGCGGGCATTGTGGCGGGCATAATCGTCGGGCGTGTCGGTCATTTCTTGCTCCAGTCATTGAGCGCGGAGGCGATGCGATCCCATGCCGCAGGGGTGCCGGGCAACCCCATCCTTAGCCAATGCGGTCGATCGGCGAACGGGCGGGTGAGGATGCCGCGCTGCGCCAGATGATCGAACAGCCCGTCGCGCTGCGGCGTCTCGATCAGGCGGAACAATGCGGTGCCGCCGGCCACGCCTAGCCCCGCGCCGCCAAGCAGCGCATCCAGCCGAGCCGCACCCTCGCGGACGCGCGCCGCCTGCATCGCCGCCCAATCGCGATCGGCATAGGCGGCGGTGCCGATCGCGATGGCCGGCCCCGGCACCGGCCAGTCGCCCAGCAGTTCGCGCAAGCCCAGCACGATCATCGGCGGCGCAAGCACGAAGCCGAGCCGCAATCCGGCAAGCCCATAGAATTTGCCGAACGATCGCAGCACGATCAGCGAATCCCAGTCGCGTCCCGCCAGGCTGATCTCAGGGGTGGCATCGACAAAGGCTTCGTCGACGATCAGCCAGTCGTCGCGCTCGGCAATGCGTTCGAGGGTGGCGGCGTCGATGATCTGGCCGTCGGGATTGTTGGGCCGGGCGACCATGACGGTTTCGCCCGAGCGCACCGCATCGGGCAGCGCGTCGAAGCCGGCGCTGATCGCGCGTCCGGCCCACATCGTCATATGCCCCGAATAACCCGGCCCCCCGACGATCGCATGGCCGCCGATCATCCGCCCCAGCAGCCGCAGCGCCAGATCGGTGCCGGGCACCGCGACCACCCTGCTGGCCGACACGCCGAACGCGGCGGCGGCGCTTGCCTCCAACGTCGCCAGCGCCTCGGGCGTCGGCAGATGCGCCAGCGCCGCCGCCTCAATGGTGGCAGGATAGGACCAGGGGCTTAGGCCGGTCGACAGGTCGATCCAATCGGCAACCGCGGGATAGGCCGCCCGCGCGACATCGACCCGCCCGCCATGCACGGCGAACCGGGCAATATCGGGCGACGACACGTCGATGCGGGCGGCCTGCACCATCAGTAACGCACCCGCACGCCGCCATAAGCGGCGCGACCCGGCGTGCCATAGCGGAAGATCGTCTCATAGCGTTCATCGAACAGGTTTTCGACGCGGCCATATAGCTCGACATTGCGCGTCACCGGCAGCGCCGCGCGCAGATCGGCGAGCACATAGCCCTCGATCCGCCGGGCGTTGCTGGCATTGTCAAAGCTGGTGCCAACATGAGTCAGCGTCGCCCCGGTCTGCAACCCGAACGGCCAGCTATAATCGACCGTCGTCGTCACGCTGTCGCTGGGTCGCCGCGGCAGCCGCCGGTCGAAGTTAACGTCGCCGGGCGAACGGTTGCGCGCGTCGATATGGCTGTAATTGCCCTGGATGGTCAGCGCCGGCACCGGGCGAAACGCGAGCGTCAGCTCGACACCCTGTGCGGTCGCCAGCGCGATATTGTCATAGGTGCCCGATGGCCGCCCGGTGCAGATGCCGGTGAGCGGCCCGGCGCACGACACGAACACGATCAGGTCGTCGCTGTCGCGGCGGAAATAGGTCGCGCTCGCTTCGATCGCGCCGTCCAGCAGCCGCTGCGTCACCCCGGCGTCCCAGCCATGCGCGCGTTCGGGGCGAAGCGCCTGATTGCCATATTCGCTTTGCAACTGGAACAGCGACGGTGCCTTGAACCCCTCGCTATAGCTGGCGCGCAGCAGCGTCGCGCCGTCATTGGGGGAGAATACCCCGCTGACCGCCGCCGTGGTCGCACCGCCGAAGCGGTTATGCTCGTCGTGGCGCAGCCCGCCGGTCAGCGTCAGCCCGGTCACCGGGGTCGCCACCAACTGGCCATAGACGCTGTCGATCTGCGCCCGCCCGCGGGTCTCGGGGCCGCCAAAGCTAGACGAGGTAAAGCGCGAGGTTTCGCGCTCGAGCCCAAAGGTCGCCTGGCTGCCCGCGACGATGTCGACGATACCCTGATATTCCAGCCGTTCGTTGCGGCCTTTGCCCGCGAACGTCTGGGCCGAGTCGAAACTGGCGCGATCCGAATCGGTATAGGCAAAGCCCAGCCGGTTGCGGAACCGCCCGTCGAACAATGCCGCGTTCAGCCCGGTATAGCCGACGAACTCGCGCGTCGTGCTGTATTCGGGGGTATCGCCAAGGGCGAAGGTCGGGGCGGCAAAGCCGTCAATCTCGACTCGCCCGTCCGAATAATAGCCGCGCGCATCGACCGAAATCGCGTCGGTCAGCGCCAGGTTCAGGTTCAGGTTCGCGCCCCAGTTGCGATAGCCGTCGCGCTCGATGCCGCCGCGCGCCTCGCTGAACGCCGAAATGCCGTCGCTGCGGAAATAGCCGCCGCCCGCGCTCACCGACAATGGCCCCGCCTTGCCCGAGATATTAGCGACCGCCTGGCCGGTGTTGCGCCAGCCATATTCGGCGCGCGCATTCACCGCCAGCGCCTCGGTCGGCGGCGCGGTCAGCAGGTTGACGACGCCGCCGATCGCCTGGCTGCCCCACAGGATCGACGACGGACCGCGCAGCACCTCGATCCGCTGGATATTGCCGACCAGCAGATTGCCGAAATTGAACCCGCCGCCGGGCGACGAGGGATCGTTGAGCTTCACCCCGTCGATCAGCGCGACGGTCTGGTCGCTCTCGGCCCCGCGGATGTATACCGAGGTCGAAGTGCCGATGCCGCCGTTGCGCGTTACCGTGACGCCGGGCAAGGTCCGCAGCAGGTCGGCGACCGACTGGGTCTGGCGGATTTCAATTTCCCTGGCGTCGAGGATGCTAACGCTCTGGCCGACACGGTCGAGCGGCTGTTCGCTGCGGTTGGCGGTGACGACGATCGTGTCGTCGGGGGTTTCGGGAATATCGCTGGCGTAAACGGGCGATGCGGCCAGCGCGGCGGCCAGCGAAAGTGACGAAATACGGACAGACATGTTCTTCCCCTTATCAACAACAAGGGGTCGCGCGCCCGGCGGGCACGATGATGCTATCGTGGGGAACCTCCACGCGCGCCACCCCAACGGTGTCGTCACACGAGGAAAAAACCTCGATCGCCCGGATATTCCCGTCCGCGCGAAGGACCGACCGTGACAGGCAGGTCTCCTGGCTCCCGGGTCACCGCGTTCGTCCCGCCTTCCCGGACCCTAGGGTCCAGTGGCTTGAATGGGCGAACGCTCGCCGGTCACAGTTGCGGGTACAGCCCCGGACTGCGGCCACCAACTGGCCGCTTCCGGGTTCCCTTTTGATCCCATCTCTGGGAACCTGTCACCCGGACGGCACTAATGCCCGCCCGAAGCGGAGGCAATAGGGTTGAATAACGTGCATTTCTTCGTCGGCGGCGCGCGATCGGGCAAGAGCCGGCTGGCCCAGGCCGCTGCCGAGGCGCTGCCGGGGTCGCTGGTCTATCTCGCCACCGCACAGGCATTCGATGCTGAAATGACCGACCGGATCGCGCGCCACATCGCCGATCGCGGCGCGCGCTGGCGCACGGTGGAATGCCCGCTCGACCTGCCCGCCGCGATCGTGCGGGAGGGCGATGCAGGGTCGGTGCTGCTGATCGATTGCCTCACCTTGTGGCTGACCAACGTGATGCTCGGCGACCACCCGATCGAGCCAGCCGTCGATGCGCTGGTGGCGGCGCTGGCGGCGGTATCGTGTCCGGTGATGCTGGTGTCGAACGAGGTGGGAATGGGCATCGTCCCCGAAAACACCCTGGCAAGGCGGTTTCGCGACGAGGCGGGTCGGTTGAACCAGCGGGTGGCGACGGCGGCGGGCTCGGTGTCGTTGGTGGCGGCCGGGCTGGCGCTGCAGATGAAGTAGCAGTGGTACGAGCGGGTTCGTCATTCCCCGCCGCCGATGCTATCGACACTGCCATGACCGACATCCCCCGCCCGCGCCGCAGTGCGCTGTACCTGCCCGCCTCGAACGACCGCGCGATCGCCAAGGCGCGCACGATCGATTGCGACGTGGTGATCCTCGACCTCGAAGACTCGGTCGCGCCCGAGGCGAAGGAGACGGCACGCGCGCAGGCGGTGACCGCGCTGGCGGTGGGCGATTTCGGCGAGCGTGAACTGGTGGTGCGGATCAACGCGCTCGACACCGAATGGGCCGCCGCCGACCTCGCGGCGCTGGCCGAAGCACCGCCGCACGCGATCCTGCTGCCAAAGGTCAACACCGCCGCCGACCTTGCCGCCTGCGCGCAGCGATTGCCCGAGGGCGCGGCGCTGTGGGCAATGATCGAAACGCCCACCGCCCTGCTGGCGCTGCCGCAGATCGCGGCGGCACCGCGCCTTGCCGCGCTGGTGATGGGGATTAATGATCTGGCCAAGGACATGGGGATGCACCCCGGCAGCGACCGGCTGCCGTTTCAGCCCTTCCTCGCGACCACCGTCGCGGCGGCGCGGGCGCATGGGCTGGCCGCGCTCGACGGGGTGTTCAACGGCATCGACGATCCTGAGGGGCTGGCCGCCGAATGCGCGCAGGGGCGGCGATTCGGCTTTGACGGCAAGACGCTGATCCACCCGTCGCAAGTCGCGCCGTGCAACGCCGCATTCAGCCCCAACGCCGCCGACATCGCCGAGGCCGAGGCGATCCGCGATGCCTTCGCCCTGCCCGAACATCGCGGCAAAGGCGCGATCCGCCTGCATGGCCGCATGGTCGAACGCCTGCATCTGGCGCAGGCGATGCGGGTGCTGGCGATTGCCCGGCAGTAAGCCGGTCAGCCCGCCTTTTCGGCGGCGGTCTTGATCGGTTTGCCCAGGATCGTCTTCACATAGACGCGCTGCACCAGCACGAACACCACCACCGTCAGCGGCGCAGCAAGCAGCACGCCCAGTAACCCGAACAGGATGCCCGCGCCCGCGACCGCGAACAGCAATACGCCCGGCGGCACATCGACCGCGCGCTTCTGGATCAGCGGCTGGAGCAAATTGCCCTGGATCTGCTGGATCAGCAGGAACAGCCCGACGGTCCACAGCGCCGTCGTCGGCGACACGGTGAAGGCCAGCAGCACCGCAGGCACCGCCGCGATGATCGGCCCGATAAAGGGAATGATGTCGAGCAATCCGGCGATCAGCCCAAGCCCGCCCGCCGCCGGCACATCGAGCAGCCACAGCCCCAACGCGGTGAACGCCGCAACCACGACCATCGACATCAACTGGCCGATCATCCAGCCCTTCAGCGCGGTGGCGGCATCGTCGAGGGCGGCTTCGGTCACGTCTTCGGCGCGTTTCGGCATCAACAGCACCAGCCCGCGGCGATACACCCCCGGTTCGACCGCCAGGAAGATCGCCCCCACCAGCACCAGCGCGAAATCGGCCACCCCGCTGCCGGCCGACAGCGCATAACCTCCCGCCCCCTGCAACACGCTCGACAAGTCGTTTGCGCCGCTTCGTACAAGGTCGCGTACCTGATCGCCAATGCCCCAGCCATCGAGCTGTGCCTGTATTGCTTCGAGCGCGGGCGGAAACTGTTCGCGGATGGTGTCGAACTCCGCCGCCAATTGGGTTCCGAACATCGCGAAGACGCCAATGAAACTGCCCAGGATCACCAATACCGCCGACATCAGCGCCAGCCCGCGCGGCAGCTTCGTCCATCGCTGGATCAGGCTGGCAAGCGATTCGAACACCACCGACAGCACGATCGCAGCGAAGATCAGCAGGAACAAGTTGGTGAGCGAGATCAACAGCGCGGCGACACCGATCAGCGCCAGGGTGACCACCCCGATGGTCGCGATCCGCGACATGGTCCATTGCCGGTCGGTCGGCTCGGTAATCGATTGCTGTTCGGACATGTTTCCCCCTGGTCCGCTTTTCCTGCGCGCGGGCTGCCCGCGCACCGGATTTGCGCTTTAGGTCGGCACAAGCACCCAAACCAGTGCTTTGTTCCGCCCAAGCGCGCCACCGCCGGGGGCCGCGTTACAGCGATCGCGCGATCAGCACCTTCATGATCTCGTTCGATCCGCCATAGATGCGCTGCACCCGGCTGCTGCGGAACATGCGCGCGATCGGGTAATCGTTGATATAGCCATAGCCGCCGTGCAGTTGCAGGCATTCATCGACGATTTCCCATTCGGTGTCGGTGACCCACATCTTGGCGATGGCGGCGGTGGTGATGTCCAGGCTGCCGTCGAGCACGCGGCGCACGCAATCCTGCACAAACACCTTGGCGACGGTCGCCTTTGCCTTGGCCTCGGCCAGCTTGAACTGCGTATTCTGGAAATCGAACACGCGCTGGCCGAACGCCTGGCGCTCCTTCACATATTCGGTCGTCACCGCGATTGCGCGTTCCATCGTCTGGACGCTTTGCACCGCGATAATCAGTCGTTCGCGCGGCAGTTCGGCCATCAACTGGCGAAAGCCCCTGCCTTCTTCGGTGCCGAGCAGATTGTCGGCGGGCACCCAGACATCGTCGAAGAACAGCTCGGAGGTGTCCTGGGCATCATTGCCGATCTTGTCGAGCGTCTTGCCACGGCGAAACCCCTCGGCTTCGTCGGTTTCGACCACCAGCAGCGACACGCCCTTGGCGCCTAGCGCCGGATCGGTCTTGGCAACGACGACGATGAAATCGGCGATCTGGCCGTTCGAAATGAAGGTCTTGGCCCCGTTGATCCGATAGCCGTTGCCGTCCTTCTTTGCGGTGGTGCGGATCGCCTGAAGATCGCTGCCCGCCCCCGGCTCGCTCATCGCGATCGCCGAAACGCTGTCGCCCGAACACAGCTTGGGCAGCCAGCGGCGCTTCTGCTCCTCGGTGCCGTGCGCCATCACATAGGGCAGGATGATGACATTGTGCAGCGACAGGCCGAACCCCTCGACCCCGTTGCGCGCCACCGCCTCTACCAGCGCCACGTCATGCCGGAAATCACCGCCCGCGCCGCCATATTCGGTGGGAATCGACACGCCCAGAAACCCGGCATCGCCCGCCTGTTTCCAGAACGCCCGCTCGACCTGCCCCGCCTCGCGCCAGCGTTCGATCCGCTCGGGCGGTGCTTCGCGCTGAAAGAACAGGTCGGCGCTGTCGGCGAGCATCCGCAGCTCGTCGTCCTGCATGTAATCGGGGGTTGGTACATCGAGTACGGGCATGATCTTCTCCTGAAAATCCCCTCCGCTGCGGGAGGGGTTTTGATGTCACCGCATCCCCATGCGGATCGCGCCGTCGAGCCGGACATCCTCGCCGTTGAAATAGGGGTTGCGGATCATCTCCATCGCCAGCCCGGCGAAATCGACCGGGTGGCCCAGCCGCTTGGGGAAGGGCACCGATGCCGCCAGCGCTTCCTTCACATTGGGCGGCGCGGCGTTCATCAGCGGGGTGTCGAAAATGCCGGGCAGGATCGTGTTCACCCGAATCCCCTCGCCCGCCAGGTCGCGCGCGATCGGCAGCGTCATGCCGACGATCCCGCCCTTCGACGCCGCATAGGCCGCCTGGCCGATCTGCCCGTCTTCGGCGGCGACGCTCGCGGTGTTGACGATCGCGCCGCGCGAACCATCGGCCATCGGATCGAGCGTCAACATCCCCGCCGCCGATTTGGCGATGCAGCGAAAGCTGCCGATCAGGTTGATCTGGATGACCCATTCAAACGCCTGCGCGGGGAAATGCCGGATCTCGCCGGTCGCCTTGTCGCGGGCCGCGGTCTTCATCGCGTTGCCGACGCCGGCGCAATTGACCAGCACCCGCTCCTGCCCATTGGCGGCGCGCGCCTTGGCAAAGCCCGCCTCGACTGATTCGTCCGATCGCACATCGACTTCGCAAAAAACGCCGCCGATCTCGGCCGCCAGCGCCTCGCCCTTGTCGGCGTTCAGGTCGAAGATCGCGACCTTTGCGCCCGCCGCTGCCAGCGCCTGCGCGGTCGCCGCGCCCAGGCCCGACGCGCCGCCGGTCACCACTGCTGCCTGTCCGTTCACATCCATCACATTCTCCTGATTTCTGTCTTTTTTGCTTATTCGCCGGCGATCACGCCGCTGTCCGCCAGTGCCGCGATCCGATCGGCGGCGAAGCCGATTTCGCGCAGCACTGCGGCGGTATCCGCGCCGATCGGCACCGGCGCGCGCGGGGGATCGGCCATGCTCACCGAAAAGCGCGGTGCCGCCGCCGGGGTGGTTTGCCCGTCGACCGCGATGAAGGTCGCGCGCGCCGCGTGGTGCGGATGCGCCAGCGCCTCAGTCATCGTCAGCACCGGCGACACACAGGCGTCGATCCCCGCGAACGCCGCGACCCAATCGTCGCGCGACCGGGTGGCGATCACCCCGGCGATCCGCGCCTTCAGCACCGGCCATTGGTGATGATCGAGCCCGGCGGCAAAGGCAGGGTCGTCGCCCAGCCCCAATACTTGCAGAAACGCGCGCTGAAACTGCGGCTCGATCGCGCCGACCGCCAGATAGCCGCCATCGGCACAGGCATAGCTGCCATAGAAATGTGCGCCGCCGTCGAGGATATTGCCGCCGCGCTGTTCGCGCCACAGCCCCTGATCGCGAAACGCCCAGGTCATGCTCGAAAGATACGCAGCACCGTCGGTCATCGCGGCATCGACCACCTGGCCTTCGCCACTGGCGCGGGCGTGGAGCAGCGCGGCGAGCATCCCGAAGGCCAGGAACATCGCGCCACCGCCGAAATCGCCCAGATAATTAAGCGGCGGCACCGGCGGGCCATCGGCGGTGCCGATCCCGTCGAGCAGGCCGGCGATCGCGATATAGTTGATGTCGTGCCCCGCCGCCTGTGCCAGCGGCCCGGTCTGTCCCCATCCGGTCATGCGACCATAGACCAGGGCGGGGTGGTCGCCGATCAGCACGTCCGGCCCCAGCCCCAGCCGCTCCATCACGCCGGGGCGAAACCCCTCGATAATGCCATCGGCGGTGCGGCACAGCGCGCGCACCACCTCCACCCCCTCGGACGTCTTGCAATCGACCGCGATCGAGCGGCGCGAACGATCGAGCGGCACCGGCCCGCGCCGCGCGCCCGGCCGTTCGATGCGGATCACCTCGGCACCATGATCGGCAAGCAGCATCGCCGCAAACGGCCCGGGGCCAATGCCGGCGAACTCGACGATGCGAATGCCGCAGAGCGGTCCCATCGCGCTTACAGCGCTTCGATGATCGTCACATTGGCGATGCCGCCACCCTCGCACATCGTTTGCAGGCCATAGCCGCCCCCGCGCTTTCGCAGCGCATGGACCAACGTCGCCATCAGCTTGGTGCCCGACGCGCCCAGCGGATGCCCCAGCGCGATCGCGCCGCCATTGACGTTGAGCCGCGCGGGATCGGCCCCGGTGTGCTTGATCCAGGCGAGCGGCACCGTCGCGAACGCCTCGTTCACCTCGTACAGGCCGATCTGATCGAGCGTCATGCCCGCGCGCTGCAACGCGCGATCGGTGGCGAACAAGGGTTCTTCGAGCATGATCACCGGGTCGCCGGCGGTCACCGTCAAATTGACGATCCGCGCCAATGGCGTCAGCCCGTGATCCTTGAGCGCGCGTTCGGAGACGACCATCACCGCACTGGCCCCGTCGCAAATCTGGCTGGCATTGCCGGCGGTGACGACACCGCCTTCGGCAAGTGTTTTCAGGCTGCCCAGCCCCTCGATACTGGCATCGAAACGGATACCTTCGTCACGGAGATGTTCTTCGCTGCCCTCGGGCGTTTCGATCGTCAGCGCGATGATCTCGTCGGCGAAGTCGCCGCGCGTGGTGGCAGCGGCGGCGCGGCGATGGCTTTCGAGCGCAAAGGCGTCGCACTGGTTGCGAGTGAAGCCATGTTTTTTGGCGATCATCTCGGCCCCGGCGAACTGGCTGAAGCCGCGCACGCCGAAACGGTTCAGCACCGCGTCGCTGAACAGCTTTGCCCCGTTAGAGGTGCTGCCCATCGGCACGCGGCTCATATGCTCGACGCCGCTGGCGATCACCACGTCCTGCGTGC
>NZ_JROH01000016.1 GCF_000786205.1 Sphingomonas sp. 37zxx
GGCGACGATACCTCCTTCATCGCCAAACCGTAGGATTTTTCAGCAGCCTGCTAATGGGAGCTGGGCATCCAGGTGTTCGACGAGGCGTTCGCCCGCGAGCAGCCCTATGACGTGCTCGACGCGACCAAGCTGATCCCCGAGGAGGACGTGCCCGTCCGCATCATCGGCAAGCTGACGCTCAATCGCAACGTCGACAATTTCTTCGCCGAGACCGAGCAGGTCGCGTTTTTGCCGACCAACATCGTGCCGGGTATCGATTTCTCGAACGATCCGCTGCTGCAAGGGCGGCTGTTCAGCTATCTCGACACGCAGAATTCGCGGCTGGGGACCAACAATTTCCACCAGATCCCGATCAATGCCCCGCGCTGCCCGTTCGGCAATTTCCAGCGCGACGGCAAGATGCAGACGCACGTTCCCAAGGGGCGCGCGAATTACGAGCCCAACAGTCTGGCCGAGTTCGGCGAGGATGGCGGCCCACGCGAGAGCCCGACGCGCGGCTTCGTGACGACCAACGCAAGGGCGGCGGCGCGACGCTCGCCGATGGGTCGAAGCGCAAGGCCGATGGCCAGGTTGCAGGCATGCCTTCGCAATTGTTCGACGCGGTGGCGGTGGCGGTGGCGGTGGCGGTGGTGCTGTCGGAGGAGGGCACCGCGATGCTGCTCAAGGAAGCGGCGGCGGTGCAGTTTGCGATGGATGCGTTCGGGCATCTCAAGGCGATCGGCGCGAGCGATTCGGCCACGCCGTTGCTCGACAGGGCGGGGGTCGAGGCCGATGCCGGGGTCACCGGGCTGGGCAGCGATTTCATCGCGGCAGCGGCGCACCGGTTCTACGATCGCGAGCCCAAGGTACGCACGCTGGCGTGAGCTTGCGGCGGTCGTGTCGGGAGAAATTGGCTCAAGCGAGCCGGTCCTTCGATACGCCGCTTCGACGGGCTCAGCGGCTACTCAAGACGAACGGACGGGAATTGGGGCAACGGCGACGCCTCCTCCTCCGTTCGTCCTGAGTAGGGGCTGAGCGAAGGCGAAGACCCGTATCGAAGGGATATTGCCCCAAGCGGGCCGCTCCTTCGAGACGCCATCTCGACAAGCTCAATGGCTACTCAGGACGAACGGTTGCGGGAAGGCCGCCTCACCCCACCGTCACAAAGCTATCCATTACCCGCTTGCGGCCGGCAGTCTCGAAGTCGATCTCCAGCTTGTTGCCCTCGATCAGCGCGACGCTGCCATAGCCAAATTTCTGGTGGAATACGCGCAAGCCGACCGAAACGTCGCCGCGCCCCTTGTTTCCAAGGCTCACCGCCGACGCTCGCACTTCGATGATCCTTGTCGGCTCGCGGACGAACGTCCCGGTCGACGCCGCGCGCTGCCAGCCCGGCCCGCGCCCCGATCCGCGCGCCACGTCGGAAAACGGATCGCCTTTCTCGCTCCAATTGGCGCGCCACAGGCTTTCGCCGCCGGACATCGTCGTTTCGGCTTCGATATGCTCAGGCGGCAGCTCCTCGACGAAGCGCGAGGGCAGGCTCGACGTCCATTGGCCATAAATTCGCCGGTTGGCGGCGTGGAGGATCGTCGCCTTCCGCCGCGCGCGGGTGATTGCGACATAGGCGAGGCGGCGTTCCTCCTCGAGGCTCGCCAGCCCGCCTTCGTCGAGCGCGCGCTGCGAGGGGAAGATGCCTTCCTCCCAGCCGACCAGGAACACCGTGTCGTATTCCAGGCCCTTGGCGGCGTGGATCGTCATGATCGTCACCTGCGCGTCCTGCTGGCGATTCTCATTGTCCATCACCAGGCTGACATGCTCGAGGAATGCGCCGAGGCTTTCATATTCCTCCATCGCGCGCACCAGTTCGGTGAGGTTTTCGAGCCTGCCCGCCGCCTCGGCTGATTTCTCGGCCTGGAGCATCGCGGTATAGCCGCTTTCGTCGAGCAATTGCCGCGCCAGTTCGGCATGCGGCAATTCGCCCGCCATCGCGCGCCAGCGTGCCATGTCGCCCACGAGGTTGCCGAGCGAGCGCCGCGCCTGCGGGGTCAGTTCGTCGGTGTCGAGGATCCGCGCGGCGGCGGTGGTGAGCGGAATGCCCTCGGCGCGCGCGAGCTGGTGGACCTTCTGCACCGCCTTGTCGCCCAGGCCGCGCTTGGGGACATTGACGATTCGTTCAAACGCCAGATCGTCGGCGGGCTGCGAGACGACGCGCAGATATGCCAGCGCATCGCGAATTTCGGCGCGTTCATAAAAGCGGAAGCCGCCGACGATTCGATAGGGCATGCCGATCGCGATGAAGCGATCCTCGAACTCGCGAGTCTGGTGCTGTGCGCGGACCAGGATCGCGAAGTCGTTTAGCGACAATCCGCCCTCTCCGTTTCTTGGGCGCATCTCGCCCTCGATCTGCTCGCCGACGCGGCGCGCTTCCTCGGGGCCATCCCACACCCCGACGACGCGGACCTTCTCACCCTCATTCGCTTCGGTCCACAAAGTCTTGCCGAGGCGCCCGCCATTATGCGCGATCACCCCTGATGCGGCGGCAAGGATATGCCCCGTCGAACGGTAATTCTGCTCGAGCTTGATCACCGCCGCGCCGGGAAAGTCGCGCTCGAACTTCAGAATATTCTCGACCTGCGCGCCGCGCCATGAATAGATCGACTGGTCGTCATCGCCCACACAGCACAGATTTTTGCGCGCCTGCGCCAGCAGCCGAAGCCACAGATATTGGACGCTGTTGGTGTCCTGATATTCGTCGACCAGCATGTAACGGAAGCGCTGTTGATATTGTTCGAGCACTTCGCGATGCGTCCTGAGCAGCACCAGCGCGTGGAGCAGCAGATCGCCGAAATCGCATGCGTTGAGCGCCAGCAGCCGTGCCTGATAGGCGGCGTACAGCTCCTGGCCCCGGCCATTGGCGAATAATTCGGCCTCGCCCGCGTCGAGGTCCTTGGGGGTCATCCCCTTGTTCTTCCACCCGTCGATCAGCCCGCCCAGCTGGCGCGCGGGCCAGCGTTTCTCGTCGAGATCGGCGGCGGCGATCAGCTGCTTCAACAGGCGCAACTGGTCGTCGGTGTCGAGGATGGTGAAATTGCTCTGCAGCCCGATCAGCTCGGCATGGCGGCGTACCATCTTGGCACCGATCGAATGAAAGGTGCCCAGCCACGGCATCCCCTCGACCGCGTCGCCCACCAGCCGCCCGACTCGCTCGCGCATCTCGCGCGCGGCCTTGTTGGTGAAGGTGACCGCCAGGATCTCCGACGGCCATGCCTTGCGGGTGTAGAGCAGGTGGGCCAGCCGCGCGGTGAGCGCCGCGGTTTTGCCGGTGCCAGCGCCCGCAAGCACCAGCACCGGGCCGTCGGTGGTGAGCACCGCCTGGCGCTGCGGTGTGTTCAGGCCGCGCAGATAGGGCGGATCGTCGAGGCTTGGTTGGGGTAGCGACATCGGTGAACAGGTAGGGAACGGCACGCGGCGGGGCAAGCGTTTCGGGATTGGCGCTGGCGGATTGCGGTGGTACACAACGCGAACATCAGCGTTGGGAGTGGGTGATGCTGACCGGACGATGCCATTGCGGTGCGATTTCCTATGTAATGCTGGCGCAGGTGCTGCACCACGCGCTTTGCCATTGCGCCGATTGCCGGCGATCGGCTGGCGCGCCGATGGTGGGGTGGGCGATGCTGCCCGCCGACCAGTTGCAGGTTAGCGGCGAGCCAAAGAGCTATGCCTCATCGGCCGATGCTCGCCGCGAATTTTGCGGCAATTGCGGCACCGGGCTGTTCTATCGCAACGAAGCGATGCTGCCGGGGCTGGTCGACGTCCAGACCGCGACTCTCGACGATCCCGACGCGATCCCGGCGCAATCGCACATCCAGGTCGCCGAGCGGATCGGCTGGATGCAGGGTGTCGAGGCATTGCCGGCGTTCGAGCGCTTTCCGCCGTTCGAATGATCCGGACGCCTGACACCATTCATTGAAAGGAATATCCTGTATGCCGTTGTACCGGCTGGTGTTGTTGGTCCTGTCGATCCTGTTGCTGCCGACCGACGCTTTCGCCGCGCCGGCGCGCGTGCTGGTTTTTTCGCATACCACCGGATACCGCCATGCCTCGATCGAGGCGGGGATTGCGGCGTTCAAGCGGCTGGGGGCGCAGCGTGATTTCACCGTCATCGCCAGTGAAGACCCGGCGATCTTCAGCACGCAAAGGCTGAAGGACGTCGATGCGATCGTTTTTCTGAGCAGCACGACCAATCCCGCCGATGCTTCGTCGGAGTGGCTGGTGGGCGACCGGCGGGCGGCGCTCCAGGCGTTCGTGCGCGGCGGCGGCGGGATCGTCGGGGTGCATGGGGCTGCAGATTCGCATCTGTTCTGGCCCTGGTATGGGCAGATGATCGGCGGCTGGTTCGAGCGTCATCCAGAGGGAACGCCGGTTGGCGCGGTGACGGTCACGGATGCGTCGCATCCGGCGAACCATAATCTGGCCAAAGCCGCGCGGCGCGCCGACGAATGGTATTATTTCAAGGATTTCGACCCAAGGGTCGATTTGCTGGCGACGGTCGACTCGGTATCGATTGGCGAGAAGGACATCAATCCGAACCCGGTGGCCTGGGCGCATGAATTCGAAGGTGGGCGGGTATTCTACACCGCGATGGGCCATAGTGATGAGAGCTATAGCGAGCCTTGGTATTTGCAACATCTGGCGGCGGGCATCGATTGGGCACTTCGCCGCCGATAGAAGCTACACCGCCGGACGGAGATACTCGCTGACCTTATGCGTCAGCGAGTCCCAGCGCTCGCCGATCGAATGGTCATTTCTGCCATCGGGCTGGACGAACGCCAGCAGCAGTCCGGCACCGGCCACCATCAACAAGGCGGTCCCTATCCGATATGTTCGTTTCCTGGCCATCGCCGTTTCCCATCGCGCTATCACCGTTGATTGCATTATAGCATCGAGGCTTAGCGGATGATGAACCTGGCAGCAGGTAATCGGGCGAACGGACCGCCGGGGCCGGTTCCCCGGTAGCCCAGCTACTCGTGCGGTTCGGGCGACGCGGCCATTGCGGGCCTTAGCAAGGTGAGCTTCGCCTTGCCGTGCTTGCGTTCGGCGTCGATTTCGAAGCCGGCGACCTCGACCTTTTCTGTATGGCCGGTCTCGATGCTGATCCAGGTGGCGGGGCCGACCCAGCCGAGCCGCTGAAGCCGGTCGAGCGCCACCACCCCCGCGCCGGTGCCGTAGGGCGGGTCCATCAAGATCACGTCGAGCGGCTTTACCGCCGGCCCGAGCGTCAGCACTGATTGCGCGCGGATGTCGGGCTTCACCCCCAATTTGGTCGCGTTGGTCCGCAATGCGTCGAGCGCGGCCTTGTCCTGTTCGACGAACAGGCACGATGCCGCACCGCGCGACAGCGCCTCGAAACCGAGTGCGCCCGATCCCGCGAACAGATCGGCGACGGCCAATTCCTCGAAGCTGCCGAGGCGGCTTGCGAGCATCGAGAACAACGCCTCGCGCACCCGATCGGCAGTGGGGCGGGTGTCTTCGCCCTTGGGCGCGACGAGTGGACGGCCGCGATACAGCCCTGAAATGATACGCATGATGTTCAGCCCTTACGCGAACGATTGCCGCCACCGGGGCGCTTGGGTGCCGGGCCACGCGGGCCGGTCGGGGTACGCGGGCCGGCCGAGGTGCGCGGGCTGGCGGAAGCGCGCGGTGCGGCGGGAGGACGCGAGGGGCGGGCAGTGCCGGTATTTCGCTTGGGCTTGGGGGCAAGCATGCGGCGGTCGGTTTCCATCTGTTCGGTGCGTTCGGCCTTGGCGCGCGCACGAGCGTTGCGCGCGCGATCGGCGGGGGTGAGCGGGGCGCTGGTGCGCTCGATCCGCTCGTCGCGGCGATCGCTCGCACCAGGGCGCTCGGGACGCCCGGGGCGGGGGGCCTCGACCGCATAGGTCGGGGTTCTTGGCGGACGCGGTGAGGCGGGGGCCGAAACCTTGCGACGGCCTTCGGGTTCGCGGCGTGCGGGGGCAGGGGCCGGTGCAAGCTCGATCGGGCGGGCCTTTTGCGCGCGCGGTTTGATGTCGAGTGGTTGGTCGCTGCGTGCGGCGGCGGGCAGCTTCAGCTCGCGGCGGAACGCGACCAGATCATGCTGGCGAATCTCGTCGACCATCCCGGCGGGCATATTGGCCAGCGGGATCGGCCCATAGCTGGTGCGGATCAACCGCGAGACTTGTAGCCCCAGATATTCTAGCACGCGCCGCACTTCCCGGTTCTTGCCCTCGGTCAGCGTCATTTCGATCCAGGTATTGGCCCCGGTGCGCCGTTCCAAATTGGCGTCGATCGAGCCATAGCGAACACCTTCGATCTCGACCCCTTCGATCAGGTCTTCGAGCTGCGCTTGGCTGACGCTGCCATAGGCGCGCGCGCGATAAGTGCGCTTCACGCCGGTCGCGGGCAGCTCGAGCTGGCGCTTCAATTCGCCATCGGTGGTGAGCAGCAGCAGCCCTTCGGTATTGAGATCGAGCCGACCCACCGGAATCACGCGCGGCAGATCGCGCGGCAATTTGTCGTAGATTGTCGGGCGGCCCTTGGGATCGCGCTCGGCGGTGAGCAGGCCCGGCGGCTTGTGATAGCGAAACAGCCGGGCGGGTTCGGCGGCTGCGACCGGGTTGCCGTCGACCGTCACGCCGCGAAGCGAAGTGATGATCGTGGCCGCAGTTTCCAGCGGAACACCGTCGATTGCGATCCGCCGCTCTTCGATCATGCGTTCGATCTCGCGACGCGACGCGATTCCGGCACGGGCCAGCAGTTTGGCGATACGTTGCCCCTCTTTGGGGCCGTCTTTGGGATTGGTTTGTGACACCAGGGCGCTGATAGTCGAAGCTGGGCCGCGCGGCAAAAAGATTGCGACGAGGATCGTTGGGTCGATCGCCCGGTCGGTGTAAGGAATGCTGCGATCGACCGGCGAGCTGTTGCCGGAGTCGCGTAGGAAACGAGATCAGAGATGTTGTTCGGGAGGAAGAAGCGGCGGATTACGCGCGTCCTTATCGTCGAGGACGAGCCGCTGGTTGCGTTTGATACCGAACATTTCCTGACCGCCGAGGGGTTTCAGATTGTCGGCACGCTCGACAGTGTTGCCGATGCAACGGCGGTGCTGGCGGCAGACGGCGATGTCCATCTGGTCCTGGTCGATTTGAAACTGGCCGATGGCAGCGGGATCGACGTCGCGCGCGCGGCGGGCGGTCGCGGTGTGCCGGTGCTGTTCGTCACGGGTAGCTGCCCCACCGAAGCAAAGGATCTGGCCGCCGGTTGCCTGGCCAAGCCCTATCCCCAGCGTGATCTGTTGTTGGCGATCCGCGCGATCGAGGCGGTGTTGGGCGGCGATACGCCCAAAAAGCTGCCCGCAAGCCTTGCCCTATTCGCCCGCGCCGCCTGACATATCCCGCCGGCGGCAAACGGTTCGGCGTGTTGGTGGCTATCCTTCTGCGTGCGTTCGACTAGGTTTGCCGCGATCATAGCGGGGATTGACGTTGGACGATAAGTTGAAGGGGTTTGCACTGGTGCGGGCGGCGGTGCGGAACCGCAAGACGACGGCGATGCTGGTGCTGGGCTTTGGATCGGGCCTGCCCTTCGTGCTGCTGATCGGCACGTTGAATGCGTGGCTTGGCGAACTGCAGGTCAGCTTGGCGACGATCGGCGTGCTGTCGTGGATCGGGCTTGCCTATGCCTTCAAATTCCTGTGGTCGCCGCTGGTCGATCGCGCGCAATTGCCGCTGTTGTCGCGGCTGGGGCGCAGGCGATCCTGGCTGGTGCTGTGCCAGGGGGCGCTGGCGATCCTGCTGTGGATGCTCGCTGCTACCGATCCGCTGACCGCGATGGGCAGCTTTGCCGCGACCGCGGTGATCGCGGCGTTCCTGTCGGCGACGCAAGACGTGGTGATGGATGCGTGGCGGATCGAGATTGCCGACGAGGCGGCGACGGTCGATCTGCTTTCGGCAGTATATCAGCTCGGCAACCGACTGGCGGCGCTGTCGGGCGGCGCGCTGGCGCTGGTGCTGGCGGCACGGCTTAGCTGGCCGACGGTGTATTTCGGCATGGGTTTCGCCATGCTCGGGGTGCTGGCGATGACGCTGTTCACCCCCGAGATCAAACGCGATCTGGAGGAGGAGCGCTCGCCGCTCGCCGGCCATGCGGTGCCGCGTCCGCGTGAGCGGGCGATCGCGCTCGGCATCGTCGCGCTGTGCTGGAGCTGGGCGATCATCACGCTTGGCAGCTTCATGGTGACCGCGCTGCGGCCGCCGGTGCCGGGCGAGACGCCGGCATCGGCGGGCGTGTTTACCCAGACGATGGGACCGTGGATCATCCTGGCAACGGTCATCCTGCCGGCGCTGATTGCTGGCTGGACCAACCGTCTGCCGCATATCGACGGTGCCGATCAACAGCGCCAGGGCGCGCTGCAAACCACCGCCAATCATTGCTATCGCGCGTTGATCCTGCCGCTAGCCGAGATTGTGCAGCGGCTGCGCTGGGGCGCGTTCCTGGTGCTGGCGCTGATCCTGCTCTATCGGATCAGCGATTCGATCTGGGCACCGTTCGCCTTCCCCTTTTACCTCGAATATCTGCAGTATACGAACGACGAGGTCGCGTTCGCGTCGAAGCTGTTCGGGGTCATCATGACGATCGTCGGCGTCGGCATCGGCGGGCTGATGCTGGCGACGCTGGGACGGATGCCGACCTTGCTGACGGGCGGCATCGTCGCGGCGGCATCGAACCTGCTCTATGCCGATCTGGCGATGGGCGGAAGTTGGATCGACGGCTTTGCCGGCGCGCTGATGCTCGACCAGACCGGCGTGGACCCGCGCATGCTTAGGCTGATGCTGGCGATTTCGGGGGAGAATATGGCGGGCGGCTTGGCGGGCACGGCGTTCGTCGCGTATATTTCGTCGATGGCGTCGCGTGAGTATAGCGCGGTGCAATTCTCGCTATTGTCGTCGATGACCTTTCTGGTTGGCGCTGTTGGCCGCGCCGCGATCGGCGAGGCGCTCGACCGGGTCGGCTATGCCCAGATTTTTCTGTTCACGACCGCGCTTGGTGGAGTGGCGGTAGTGCTGGTGCTGATCGAATGGTGGCGCGGTGCGGCGACAGACGCTGTGGTTGCGCCGGGGCCGAAAGAACCCGCAGCGACGCTTATCTGAGCGGTAGCCCAGAATCGGCGAAGGCCTGTGCCACCAGATGCGCGGTCACCGCGACGCCCGATGCGTCGCGTATGCCCAGCAGATCGGCGAGCAACATGCCGGCGGTTTCGGGATTGGCGTCGATCCGGCGCAGGATGGTCAGCAACGTCGCCTCGGCCCCGGTCATGCGGTGGCAGCACCACGGCGCGATCTGGATAGGCCGCGCCGCGACCTGCGACATTTCGTGCATCATCGTTCGCAGCAGGATCAACGGTCGGCGGAAATCGACGCCGAACGCGGTGAGGAATGCCTGCGCGCAAGCGGCGTCGTTCAGGCCATGCGCGCCCATCTGGCGCATCCCGAACAGCAACAGCCGCGCGCCCGGATCATCGGGCTGGGTGTGGGGCAGGGTGCTGGCGAGGCTTGGGGTGGTGAGGTTCAAGGCGAGTCTCCGCTGGCGATGGCGGCAATGTCGCTGCTTGGTTATTGCAAGTCAATATCAATAAAGGGTCAGTGCGGGAGTTCGTCGTTTGCGGCGAGCACTTCGCCTGCCAGATATAGCGAGCCGAGGATGACCACTTGGCGCGGGCGATCGGCAAGCGACTCGATTGCCGCCGGCACATCGGCTGCCGGTGCGGCGTCGATGCCGAGGGCGCGGACACGGCTTGCTAGGTCGGCGGGGTCGAAATGGGCATGGCCCGGTACCGGTACGGTTCGCACCGATGCCAGATGGGGAGCCAATGCGGTGAGAATGCCGTCGGCATCCTTGTTTGCGAGGACGCCCAGGATCGCGTCGATCGGCTTGCCTTGGCCGATCGATGCAAGCGTTTTGGCGAGCGATTCGGCTGCCGAGCGATTATGCGCGCCATCGACCCAAATCGCGCTCCCGCCGGGCAGCCGCGCCAGCAGCGGCCCCGCGCTCAGCCGCTGCATCCGGGCGGGCCACTGGGTCGCGCGGGCGGCGGTGTGCAGTGCCGCTATCGGAATGGTAAATGCCGTTTGTTGACGGAGCATCGCAATCGCCAGGCCGAGATTGTCTGCCTGATGCGGTCCGGGCAATGCTGGAGCCGACAGCATCAGGCTGATCCCGGCATCGCGGTAGAGCAGATTGCGGCCCTCGACCCCCAGGCGCAATTGCCAATCGCGACCGCATCGGAAAAGGCGCGTACCCGCCATTTCGGCAATCGAATCGATTCGGGCGACCAGATCGGGTGCGTGGCGCTGCGTCACCAGCGGCACCGCGCGCTTGGCGATACCGGCCTTCTCGCCGGCGATTTCGATCAGGCTGTCGCCCAGAAACGCCTGATGATCGATCCCAAGGCCCGCGATGCCGGTCACCAGCGGCTGCACGACATTGGTCGCATCGAGCCGCCCACCAAGCCCGACCTCGATTACACAGGCATCTGCGGGGGTGCGGGCAAAAGCGAGAAACGCCGCCGCCGTGGTTACTTCAAAGAAGCTGGCACCGATGTCGCCGCCCTTGTCGAGCACTTCGGCGAGCAGCGGCCCGAGCGTCGAATCGTCGATCAGCGATCCCGCCACGCGAATGCGCTCGTTGAAACGCACCAGATGCGGGCTGGTATAGACATGGACGCGATAGCCCGACGCCTGGAGCGCGGTGCGCAGGAAGGCGCAGGTCGATCCCTTGCCGTTGGTGCCCGCGACGTGAAAGACCGGTGGCAGCGCAAGATGCGGATCGCCGAGCCGCGCGAGCAGCCGGGTGATCCGATCGAGGCCGAGCACGTCGGCGCCTGGGCCGAGTGCGGTCAGGCGGTCGAGTTGTGACTGGACCAGGGGGTCGGAGGAGCGCGCGTGATCCACTTCAGTCCCCCTCTCGGGAGTGGCTAGGCGAGGGCGTGTTTAGTCGCCGTTGCACATAATGAGACAGGCCCTCCCCCGACCCCTCCCGCAAGCGGGAGGGGGGAAGAATGCTTACGCCGCCGCGCGTTCGCTGCACAGATAATCGGCTAGATTGGCGAGGGTCGTCCGTAGATCCTTGCGCTCGACCACCATGTCGATCAGCCCGTGGTCGCGATAATATTCGCTTGTCTGGAAATTCTCGGGCAGCTTTTCGCGGATCGTCTGTTCGATCACGCGGCGACCAGTGAAGGCAAGCGTCGCCTTGGGCTCGGCGATCTGGACGTCACCCAGCATCGCATAGGCCGCCATCACCCCGCCTGATGTCGGATCGGTCAGCACGACGATATAGGGCAATCCCGCCTCGTGCAGCATTTCGATCGCCACGGTGGTGCGCGGCATCTGCATCAGGCTGAGGATACCCTCCTGCATCCGCGCGCCGCCGCTGGCGGTGAAAACGACGAACGGCGCGCGCGCGGCGATGGCAGCTTCGACCCCGGCGATGAAGCCTTCGCCCACCGCCTGGCCCATCGATCCGCCCATGAAGGCGAAGTTCTGGACGCCGATCACCATCCGCTTGCCCAGCACCGTGCCGCGCGCATTGACGAAGGCGTCCTGGTCGCCGGTCTCGGTGCGGGCCGCCTTCAGCCTGCCAGCATAGGGCTTGGTATCGCGGAATTTCAGCGGGTCTTCGGCGACGCGCGGCATCGGCAGGCGCTTGCAGGTGCCCTCGTCAAACAATTGCGCGAACCGCTCATTCGGGCCGATCCGCGAATGATGATCGCACAGCGGGCAGACGTGGAGATTCTCCTGAAACTCCTTCACGAACACCATTTGGCCGCATCCCTTGCACTTGTGCCAGAGATTGTCGGGGGTTTCCTTCTTGGTGACGAAGGCAAGCGCGTTGCGGACGTTGTTCAACCAGCTCATGCAAAAGTCCTTGCGCTCGCCAGGGCATCGGCCAGCGAGCGGATATAGGGGGTGACGGCGGCGGGGGCGGCGGTGCCATGCTGGCCCACCAGTTCGACAATCGCCGATCCGACCACGACGCCATCGGCGACACGGCCGATCTGCGCCGCCTGTTCGGGGGTGCGAACGCCAAAGCCCACCGCGATCGGCAGGTCGGTCGATTGCTTCAGCCGGGCGACCGCCTCGTCAATCGAGCCTTGCGCCGCTTGCTGCAATCCGGTGATCCCGGCGACCGAGACATAATAAATGAAGCCCGACGCGCCATCGAGCACTGCGGGCAGTCGCGCGACATCGGTGGTGGGGGTGGCGAGGCGGATCAGATCGAGCCCGGCATCGCGCAGCGCCGGCCCCAGCGCATCATCCTCTTCGGGCGGCACATCGACGCAGATCACGCCGTCGACCCCCGCTGCGGCAGCCTGGCCCGCGAACCAATCTGGCCCGCGCCGAAGCATCGGGTTAGCATAGCCCATCAGGATCAGCGGCACCGCCGGATGGCGCGCGCGAAAATCCTTGGCGATGGCAAGGATGTCGGCGGTGGTGGTATGCGCCGCCAGGCTACGCAGGTTTGCGGCCTGGATCGCGGGGCCATCGGCCATCGGATCGGTGAAGGGCATGCCCAGCTCGATCACATCGGCCCCGCCCGCGACCAGCGCGTCGAGGATCGCCGGGGTGGCGGCAGGCGTAGGATCGCCCGCAGTGACGAACGCGACGAGCGCGGCGCGGTGGTCGCGCGCGGCGGCGGCGAAGGTGGCGGAAAGGCGGGTCACTTACCGACGAGCTCCTGCTGCATCACGAGATTGTCGGCGCTTGATCCGACGCTGGTCGAGCAAAAGTGCACCCCAAAAAAGAAGTATGAAAATTGGCAGGAGAACGGTCGATTGTTGAATGGTAGGAAGCGATTTACCCAACATCCAATTGAATACATTCAATCCTACGAAGAGGAATACAGCGCTGAAAACGGCCCGGATCACGATGCTGGCGGTCATATCTCCACCCCCAGCGCCTGCGCGACGGTGAAGATGTCCTTGTCGCCGCGGCCGCACAGGTTCGCCAGGATCACGCCATCGCGCGGCATCTGGCGCGCGCGCTTGGCGACGGCGGCGATCGCGTGCGCTGGTTCGAGCGCGGGGATGATCCCTTCGACCCGGCACAGCAACTGAAACGCATCGAGCGCTTCGGTATCGGTGATCGAGGTATATTCGACCCGGCCGATGTCCTTGAGCCAGGCATGTTCAGGGCCGATGCCCGGATAATCGAGCCCAGCCGAGATCGAATGCGCCTCAGCGATCTGGCCGTCCTCGTCCTGCAGCAAATAGGTCTTGTTGCCGTGGAGCACGCCCGGCGATCCGCCCGCGAGGCTGGCGGCGTGCAGATTGTCTAACCCATGACCCGCAGCCTCGACGCCGAGCATCTTGACGGCGACATCGTCAAGGAAGGGATGGAACAGCCCGATCGCGTTCGATCCGCCGCCGATCGCCGCGACCAGCAGGTCAGGCAGGCGGCCGGTGCGCGACAGCATCTGCGCGCGCGCTTCCTTGCCGATCACGCTCTGGAAATCGCGCACCAGCTCGGGATAGGGATGCGGGCCGGCGGCGGTGCCGATGATGTAGAAGGTGTCGTGGACATTGGCGACCCAGTCGCGAAGCCCCTCATTCATCGCATCCTTCAGCGTCGCCGCGCCCGAAGTGACCGGGCGGACTTCGGCCCCGAGCAGCTTCATGCGGAAGACGTTGGGCTGCTGCCGCTCAATGTCGCGCGCGCCCATATAGATCACGCAGGGCAGGCCGAAGCGCGCGCACACCGTCGCGGTGGCGACGCCGTGCTGCCCCGCGCCGGTTTCGGCGATGATCCGCGTCTTGCCCATGCGGATCGCCAGCAGGATCTGGCCAATGCAATTGTTGATCTTGTGCGCGCCGGTATGGTTCAGCTCGTCGCGCTTGAACCAGACTTCAGCCCCCATGCCGTCGTCGGCGCTTTCGCGCAGCGTGTCGGTGAGCCGTTCGGCATAATAAAGCGGGCTGGGGCGGCCGACATAATGTTCGAGCAGGTCGTCGAACTGCGCGGCAAAGGCGGGGTCCTGCTTGGCGGCGCGATATTCGCGATCGAGCTCCAGGACCAGCGGCATCAGCGTTTCGGCAACATAGCGGCCGCCATATTGGCCGAAATGGCCGCGTTCGTCGGGCTGCTGGCGCAGACTATTGGATGCGTTCATACGCTGCGCTTTAGCATAGGCATCGGGTGTGTCGAGCGGGGCGAAGGGTGGGGTAGCGCCTCGCCCGACTGCCACAGACTTCGGCGGCATTCTCAGTGATGCGCGACAGCCGCCAGGAACGCGGCGATCCGCGACACGTCCTTCAACCCCGGCGCACTTTCGACGCCCGAGGAAACATCGACGATCGGCGCGCCGGTTCGCGCGATCGCCTCCCGGACATTGATCGCGTCCAGCCCGCCCGACAGCGCCCAGGGCAGCGGATGGCGATAACCGTCGAGCAATGCCCAGTCGAAGCGCAGGCCCATGCCGCCGGGCAGGGCCGCTCCTTCGGGGGTTTTTGCGTCATACAGGACGCGATCGGCCAGTTCGCGGTGGTGGCCGGCGGCATCGAGATCGGCGCGCGTCCGCACTGCGATCGCCGCCCAGATCTCAAGGCCATGACGCTGCCGAATCGCCGCGATCCGTTCGGGCGCGGTCTTGTGGAGTTGCAGCACGTCCAGCCCGCCAGCGTCGATCGCTTCGCCCAGCAGCGAATCGTCGGGATCGACGAACACGCCGACCTTGCCGACATGGCCGGGCACCGGTGCGGCGAGCATCCGCGCCTGATCGAATGACAAATGGCGCGGCGAGGGGGGGAAGAAGACGAAGCCGACATGGCTCGCCCCGCCGCGAAGCGCAGCGGTGACGGTCTCGGCAGTCGAAAGGCCGCAGATTTTGGCGGTCGTCATGTTGTGGCTTTCTTCGGGCGCGGCGCTGCGCCGGTCAGAGCGTTGCCTCGATCGCGCGGGCGGCGACATCGGGGTCCGCCGCCTGGGTGATCGGGCGTCCGACGACGAGGATCGAGGCACCGGCATCGAGCGCGGCGCGCGGCGTGACGATGCGTTTCTGATCGCTGGCATTGCCGCCAGCGGGGCGGACGCCGGGCACGACGAAAAAGCCCTGCGGCCAGACCTTTTTCGCCGCCGCAACTTCAAAGCCCGAGCAGACGACGCCGTCGATCCCGGCATCTCGCGCCAATTCGGTCAGGCGAACGACTTGCTCGTGCGGATCGGGCGCATGACCGATCGATCGCAGGTCTTCGCCATCAAGGCTGGTGAGCATCGTCACCGCGACCACTTTGGTACCCGGCTGTGCCGCTGCCTTGGCATCCTCCATCATCGCGCGACCACCCGATGCGTGGATGGTCAGGATCGCGGGATTGAGCGGCCCGAGCGCCTGAATCGCCTTGGCCACGGTATTGGGGATGTCGTGAAACTTCAGGTCGAGGAAGATCGGCAGGCCGATGTCGGCCATTTCGCGGACACCCGATCTGCCATTGGCCATGAAGAACTCAAGCCCCAGCTTGATGCCGCCGACATGGTGGCGAACCGCGCGCGCCAGCGTCCGCGCGCGTTCGATGTCGGGGGTGTCGAGCGCGACATATAAAGCGGAACTCATGGCTTCGAACTCACGGTTTTACCTCGCCAAAGGGGCGTGCTTCCGGGGTGATAGGGTCGACAAGCGGCTCGTATACTGGCGGGGCGGGTGCGGCATCGACCGCATCGGCCTCGATCGCCGGAACCTCGGACGGCTGCGTAGCGGCACGCAGGTCCGCCAGCGCGCGCTCGGCATTGCTCAATCGTGACTTCAACCGCCACTGGCCAGCGGCATGCACCAGATAGAGCGGGATGAAACCGATCGCGAAGGCTATCGCCAGCAGCAGCGGCAGATTGATGTCGGCGATCAGGCCGGCCCATAGCCGAACCGGCACCGTCACCCAATTGTTGATCGAAAAGGCGACGACGATCCCCGCCAGCAATACCCAAATCAGCGTTCGCAGAAACTGCATTGGCCCCAGCCCCCTTGCGCGTGTGACCTTCCGCTTAACCCCTCCGCCAGCGCATGGCCACCCTCAGCCGATTTCGGCGCGAATCGATGCGATCAGGCCGGGGGTGGCGGTTAGCCGTGGTTCCTCCTCATCGAGTATCGCCAGGAACAGCGCGCGCTTGATCGCATGGGCGCGGCCAGGCTTAAGGCGGATGGCGGCGGGCAGCGTCGACAGCACGATGTCGGTGAGCCGATCGGCACCGTGCAAACGGCCCCACAAATAGTCGTTCTCGCGATAGGCGCGGCTGAAGAACGCGCCGAAATTACTGAACTGTACCCCTTTGAGCGTTGCCGCAGCGCCGCCCGCCCGGATCGCGGTGGCATCATCGGGGGCGATGCGATCGACCAGCACCGGATCGAATTCGTCCAGCCCTTCGCCCTGCATCAGCGGCAACGTGGCGATGTCGAAAAAGGGAAAGCCCAGATAGGCCAGCAGTAGCGAGCGGCGGGCATCGCGTGGCAGTTGGCTCAAAGCAGCCGCAATCCGTTCGTCCGCGCGCGAGTCCAGCGAATCCAGATCCAGCGCCGCCTCCAGTTCGGTCAGCAATCCGTCGGCATCGGCGGGAAGTTGCCGAACACGGTCGCATAGCGCCGTCATGTGCGCGGCGCGGTGGCGATCGAGATAGGCGGCGAGCGAATCATACACCGCCTCGCGTATCTCGCGCAGCTCGGCTCGGTCATGATCGCCGTCGAGTTCGGTGATCCGGCGCACCATCAGCCGCAGCCGGCGAATGCGAAAGCCGAGGTCGAAGCCGCGCAGCAGCGCCACCGCTTGCGGGCTGGCCCCATTGGCGTGTTCGGTCCCAACCTCAAAGCCGCCGCGTGCGCGAACCGCCTGCGCCACCGCAAGGCGGATCGACCGCCGCCGCTCCTGGCCAGGCTGATCGCTGATGTGCTGCAGGATGCTGGTGATCCGGTCGATCACGCCTTCGGCCTTGACCAGCGCATAGCCGGCATGGCCATAGCCGGCCTTGCCCGCCGCCGCCGCCTGCGCCCGCCGCCGCCAGGCGACCAGCCGCTTGGGCGTCGGGTAATCGAGGAAAAACGTGTAACCGAACAGCGATTCGACCTGCCGCTCGACCTCGCCGCGCAGTTGGTCGAGGATCGCCAGCTTGCGTTCGATCTGGTCCGATCGGTCCATCAGCAAATCGAGATCGTCGCGGATCGGCTGTTGGCGCGGGATTTCGGACAGCGCTCCGGCCATCGTCTGGAAGAAACCCGGTTTGCCATCGGGCCGGCTGCCAAAGGCAAAGCGGAAATCGGGCACCGGATCGATGAACACGAACCGGCGATCGACCTGTCGCCGCGCCGGTCGTTCGCGCAGCGCATCAATGGCCGGGCGGAACGGCGCATTGGCGAGGACCGAACCGTCGATGAACGCGGCTTTGTCGATCGTGTTCGCGGCCATTTGGCGCGGCAACACGCGCGTGAGGAAGGCAATCCGCCCCGGCCAATTGGCACCGCGATCAGCCAGCACTTCGTCGAGCTCGCTGACCATGAAGGCCGGAAACGCCCCCGGAAAGCTCGACGTCGATCGCGCCGCAAACGCCAGTTCGGCGTGATCGGCCAGCGTATCGACGGGGTTGCCGTTATCGCTGAACGACAGCACCAGGCGATGTTCGGTCTCGACCACTTCGGCCGGCGAATGCAGCCGCAGCCGTTCGGGATGGCCGCCGAAATCGGTGACGGTGACGAACAGGTCGAGCGGCTGGCCGGGGGGCAACAGGCGCGGGCCACGCGGGCTTGCGTCCATCGCGGCGAAGGCATCGAGCAGCATGCTCACCATCCGCTTGCCCCCGAAAGGTGGCTCGAACCAGCGCGCGCGCACCAGCGTGTCGAGCTTGGTGCGGATTTCGTCGCGCGCTGCATGCTCGACGGTTTCCTCGATCGCTTTGGCACCGCGCGCCATCCAGGCGAGCGGGCGCGCCCAGAATTTGGTCATGCCCGTCGCCGGTGCCTGATCGGGATCGATCAGCGAATCGATGTCGGCCTGTTCCAGCCACATGTCGGTCAGCGGATCCAGGCTTTGCCCGGTGCTGATTGCCTGTGCGAGGAACACGCTGTTGATCCCGCCGGCGCTGGCCCCCGCCAGAATATCCACCAGCACCCGAACCCGCAGCCCCGACGCCTCGGCAATTTCGGCGAGCAGGGTGCGATAGACATCCTCTTCGCGACTGCCGGCGTGGGTGGCCGGATCGCAAAAGGCCTGGCTGGCACGCGCCAGCCGCCAGACCTCCTTAGTGATGCCGTGCATGTACACCGCCAGGCTGATGCCGCCATAGCAGACCAGCGCCAGCCGTAATTCCTTGTCACGCATCTTTAGCGGTCACCCTTGCCCAGATCGGCAGATGATCGGACGCGGTACGCGCCACCATGCTGTTGTGGACCCCGCATTCGGCGATTGCCAGATCGCCGCTGACCATGATCCGGTCGAGCCGCGCGATCGGGCGGCGGGCGTGAAAGCTGGCCCCGGTATCCGCCTGGGTGAAGCTGCGGCAGAAATCCTGGACACAGCCGGCGGTGGGCCGCCATTCGTTCAGGTCGCCCATCAGGATCGTCGGCAGCGGCTCGCAATCTTCGAGATGCGACAGAATGGCATGCGCCTGTCGCCGTCGCCATAGTCCCGACAAATCCAGATGCATGCCAATCACCCGGACGGTGATTCCGCGCAGCCGCACATCGACCGAAACCGCTCCGCGTGGCTCCAGCGCGGGCAAGTGGATCGGGGTGCAATCGACGATCTCGGCCTCGCGCCGCACCAGCAGGACATTGCCGTGCCAGCCCATGCTGAGCGCGCGCACCGCGATCGGCACCGCCTTATAGTCGCTATGTTCGGCCAGCAGATGCGGGGTGAAGATCGCCTCGCGCCTGCCGAAGCGGCGATCGGCCTCTTGCAGCGCGACGATGTCGGCGTCGATTTCGCGCAGCACCTCCAGCGTGCGCTCGGGCCGCCTGCGGCGATCGATGCCGACGGCCTTGTGCATGTTGTAGCTGGCGAGTGTGAGCATGGGTTCCGGGGGAATGCGGGAGGGGTGGGGAAGTTCCTGATGCAGCCGATCAGCCGCGCGGCAATTCGATCCGGGCGACCAGTCCGCCGCCGTCGCGGTTGACTAGCGAAACCCGCCCGCCGGCATCGCGAACGATCGCGCGGGTCAATGCCAGCCCCAGCCCGATGCCGCCGGTATCGCGATTGCGCGAGGTTTCGATTCGCGTGAACGGATCGAACACCGCATCCAGCTTGTCATCGGGGATGCCGGGGCCGCGATCGGACACCTCGATCGCCACGCGGTGCGGCTCGACCACCACGCGCACCGCACAACTACCCGCATATTTCACCGCATTTTCAATGAGGTTGCGCACCGCGCGCCGCATCAATGACGGGCGCAGATACATGCGGGTGCGCGGGGTTTCTTCGAACGCGACTTCGTGGCCCAGGTCGCGGAAATCATCGACCACGGCATCGACCAAAGCGGCGAGATCGACATCGGTCGGCGGTTCGCTGGGGCGGCCAAGCCGCGCGAGTGACAGGATGTCTTCGAGCATCCCGGTCATCTCGTCGATCGTGTCGGCCATGCGCTGGCGATCATTGTCGTCCTCGACCGATTCGATCCGCACGCGAAGTGCCGCCAACGGCGTGCGAAGGTCATGGCCGATGGCGCCCAGCATCCTGTCCTTCTCGTCGAGCATCGCGCTTACGCGCTCGGATAATCCATTATAGGCGGCGATTACCGCGCGGACATCGCCGGGGCCGCGCTCCTCGACCGGGGCAGGCGGGCCGCCCGGCGTGAAGGCATGCGCCGCCCTGGCCAAGGTCTGCAGCGGCTGCGCCACCCGCCGACCGATCCACAGCACCGGCAGCAGCACGAAGGCATAGAGCACCAGCGTCTGCGCGATGAGCTGCCAGATCAGCATCCGCTCGGTACGCGGCCAGGGCGCGTTCAGCACCAGCCAGCCGCGACCGGGGACTTCGACGGCAACCACCAGCACGCCGCCCATGCTGGCGAAACGCTTGGCGCGGTTATCGGAAATCTGGCCGAGCCTAAGTTCGCGCCGATCGAAATCGCGGATGCCGGCGGCGATCGTGCCGAGGCGCAGTCCCGAATCGAGTGCGCCTTGCCTGATGCCTTCCTCCACCTCGTCGACGCGCGGCCATCCTGACGCGACAGGGTTGTTGGGCAACAACCGAATGCGCGCGCGCGGCCGCTCGAACGGCGCGATCCGCCCGTTTTCTAATCGTTCGGCTGCATCGACCATCCGGGTGATCGCGGGCGCGGTGATCTGGTTGAAGCGCAAGGCCTGGCGTTCGCGGTACAGCAGGCCGAAATTGATCGCCTGCGCGACGAACAGCGCCGCTGCAACCAGCAAGGCGATTTGTCCGCCCAGGCTCGACGGCCATAGCCGGAGGCGTTTCACAGCCGGGTGACCTCGCTGGCCAGTGTATAGCCGCCGCCCCACACGGTCTTGATGAGCGTGGGATTCTTGGCATCAAGTTCGATCTTCTTGCGAAGCCGGCTGACCTGATTGTCGATCGCGCGATCGAACGCCGCCGCCTCGCGCCCTTGGGTCAGGTCGAGCAACTGATCGCGCGTCAGCACCTGACGCGGCCGGGTAACCAGCGCCAGCAGCAGATTATACTCGCCCGTCGACAGCGGCACCGAAAGCCCTTCGCGATCGACCAAAGTGCGCTCGCCGGTTTTCAGCACCCAGCCCGAAAAGGAATAGGCACCGGACTCGGGCGCGTGCTGGCGGGTGCCGCCGGTCTGGACGCGGCGAAGGATCACCTTGATTCGGGCCAGCAGCTCGCGCGGCGAGAAGGGCTTCACGACATAATCATCGGCACCCATTTCGAGACCGACGATCCGATCGGTCTCCTCGCTGCGCGCGGTGAGCAGGATGACGGGGATTTCGCCGGTTTCGCGGATATGGCGGGTCAGGCTCAGCCCGTCTTCGCCGGGCATCATGATGTCGAGGATCGCCAGGTCGATCGAATAGGCCGCCATTCGCGCGCGCGCGCCTTCGGCATCGCCCGCCTGAGTCACGCGAAACCCTTGCTTGGTCAGATATTGCGCGAGCGGTTCACGGATCGATCGTTCATCATCGACAAGCAGCAAATGAGGTTGGTCGGCCATATCAGCCATACAAGCATCCTTTGGCCCGGTTCCCAAGGGGGAGGGCGAACCGGGCGGGGTGGCTGATGCCCCGCCCGGTTCGTTTCGTCAGTTGGCAGGGGCGGCCGGCGTTGCGCGGGCATCGCGACGATCGGCCATTTTTTCGCGACGTTCGCCACGCTTTGCGTCGATCGCTGCCTGTTCGGTCGCATCGACGCGACCGTCGCCATTGGTGTCGATACGGGCGAATTGCTTCAACGCTTGCGCGCGGAACTCTTCGCGGCTGATGTTGCCGTCCTTATTGGTATCGACGCGCGCCAACATGCGGTCGGCACCCCGCCCCCCGCGACCCCAGCCCTTCTTCATCGCGGGGCCTTTGCCGTTTGCTTCGCGGCGTTCGGCTGCCATCTCACGCATGGCGGTGCGCTCGGCCTGGCTGATCTGGCCGTCCTTGTTCGTATCCATCCGGGCGAACATCTGGTCGGCGCGTTGGATGACTTCGGCGCTGGTGGTGGGCGGGGCAGGGCGCTGCATTTTCTGGCCGGCGGGAGCGGGTGCGCCTTGCGCGGCGATGGCAGTGCCGGTGAGCGCGGTGACGCCTAACAGCGATGCGAGAATAAATTTCTTCATCGGGAATTCCTTGATCGAGGCCGGGATCATCCCCGGCGATGAACAAGCTATGCCCCGCGCCTGTCGCGAGGGTTTGTCGGCAGTCGGCTTTATTGTCGCAACTTGTCGCAGTTGCGCCCTCAAAAAGGTATCTCTTCGCCATCCCAGGCGAAAACCTTGCCGCTATCGACGGGCTTCAGCCCCTCGATCACATCGAGCAGTTGCAGCGCCGCGCGTTCGGCGTCGAACAGCTTGCCCGGCGCGACGTTGGTCTGGAACGGCTTGGAAAGGCCGGTATCGACGGTGCCGGGGTGCAGTCCGACGATGATACAGCGTTCGCTCTTGCGCTTGGCCTCGATCGCAAAATTTCGCAGCATCATGTTGAGCGCGGCTTTCGACGCGCGATAGCCGTGCCAGCCGCCCATCCTGTTGTCGCCGATGCTGCCGACGCGCGCCGACAATGCGGCGAATACCGGCTCGCCGGTGCGGGGAAGCAGCGGCAGGAAATGCTTGGCGACCAGCGCCGGGCCGATCGTGTTGATGACATAGACGCGCGCCAGCCATTCGGCATCCAGGTCGCGCAGCGCCTTTTCCGGGCCGCGCTCGCCTTCATGCAACAGGCCGGTCGCGACGAATATCAACGTGGGGGCAGGGCCGGTCGCAACCTGTGCCGCCGCCGCCGCGATGCTTGCCTCGTCGGTCAGGTCGAGATGACGATCGCCGTCAAAGGCGCGCGCGAAACGCCAGACGCGGTCAAAGCCGCCTTCCTCCTCTATCGCGTCCGCCATTGCCCGGCCGATCCCGCCCGATGCACCGATAATCACTGCCGATTTCGCCATGCTCCTGCGCTAGCCGCCGCAGGGCTTTCCGTCAAAGCTGAAGGAAACTCTGGCGTTCAAAGAGCGTTCAGTGATGTTAGGCGACAGCGCTGAAGCTTGCACAGCTTGAACCTGCGCGCCGGGACTTATAGGGATTGGGGCAGCCCCCAGAGGAGAAGTATATAATGTCGATCGTTTCCAAAACGGCTCTTGCCGCGATGCTGGCGCTGGGAACCTTGGGCGCTGTGGTTGCGACGCCAGCCGACGCCCAGCGCAAGAAGAAGGGGCAGGAAGAAGCCGGCCCACCCGCAATGAAAGTCGGCGAGCCGTTCCGCGTTGCTGCGGTTGCCGCGCAGGCGGCGTTGCAGGCAAAGGATCTGGCCACCGCCGAAACGCAGCTCGCCGCTGCAGAAGCACTGATCCAGAATGATGACGAGCGTTATTTCGCTGCACAGCTCCGTCTGCCGCTCGAGGCGCAGAAGAATAACAACGCCGGGATCAAGAAGGCGCTCGACGTACTGATCCCCAGCCCGCGCACTGCCGCCGTGGATGTTGGCCGGCTGAACTTCGTGCGCGGCACGATCGCTCGCAACGAAAAGGATTATGCCGGCGCGATCCAGTATCTGTCGCGCGCGCGTGACCTCAATTTCGACAATCCCGATCTGCCGCTGTTGATCGCGCAGACGCAGGTCGATTCGGGTAATGTCGCTGCGGGCGTGGCCGAAATCGGGCGAGAGATCGAGCGCCGAAAGGCAGCCGGGCAAAAGGCTCCCAATGAATGGTACAGCTATGCGATTTCCAAGCTGTATCAGGCCAAGCAGCCGGTCGAGACCGCAAAGTGGCTGCGGATGCAGCTGATCGATTACCCGACCACAAAGAACTGGCGCACTTCGCTGCTGGTGTATCGCGATGCGGTGACGCTCGACAATCAGGCCAAGCTCGATCTGTTCCGCCTGATGCGCAGCACCAAGGCGCTTGCCGACCAGAACGACTATATCGAATATGCCGACATGGCGTATCGCGCGGGCTTGCCGTTCGAGACCAAGGCGGTGCTCGACGAGGGGCGTGCATCGGGCAAGTTGCCCGCCAGTGCCGGCGGGCGGCTGTATACCGATGCGCAGACGGCGATCAAGAACGAGGGTTCATTGGCTGCATTGGAGAAGCCGGCACGCTCGGCCGGCAGCGGGACCGCCGCTGTGCAGTTGGCCGACGCCTATCTCGGTAGCGGCAACAATGCCAAGGCGATCGAATTCTATCGCCTGGGCCTGGAAAAGGGCGGGGTGAAGAATGACGAGGTCAACACCCGCCTCGGCAACGCGCTGGCCAATGCAAGCCAGCAGCCCGAAGCCAAGGCGGCGTTCGATCTGGTCAAGGCGCAGCCGCGCGCCGAACTGGCGACGTTCTGGAAGCTGTGGATCGATCAGGGCATGACCGTCGTCGCGGGCTGATTGCCGGTATAGAACGGAAAAAGGGCCAGCGCGGCGATGCGCTGGCCCTTTTTGATTCGCTGGTCAGCGTCCAGGCAGAGCCTGCGACTTCAGGCGGCGGGCACCGGGATGCCGGGGAGCAGCTTGGTCGTGCGGATGGTGAGGGAGGTTTTCACACTTGTGACATTCGATGCCGTCGTCAGCCGGGTCGTGAGGATTTCCTGAAAATTCTTCAGGTCGGGCGCCACGATCTTCAGGATGAAATCGATCTCGCCGTTCAGCATATGGCATTCGCGCACCTCGGGGATGTCGGCGACATGCGCTTCGAACGCGGCCAGATCGCTTTCGGCCTGGCTGCGAAGACTGACCAGGGCGAACACGGTGATGCCATAGCCCAGCGTCACCGGGTCGAGCGTGGCGTGATAGCCCTTGATCGCGCCGGCCTCTTCCAGCGCCCGAACCCGGCGAAGACAAGGGGGCGCAGTCAGCCCCACCCGCTCCGCCAGTTCGACGTTTGTCATCCGGCCATCTTCCTGTAGCAAGGACAGAATTTGGCGGTCGATACGGTCGAAACTCATGGGTACTCCAGCTTGGTTATTTTCGGATTGGACGGGCCAGTAGCAGCATAAGATAATTGCTTCAAAGCGCAATTGTCCCATAACGCGACGGACCGAAAATGACTGGTTTCGGGCGGACGTTCGAAGCGTTAAGAAATGGTTACGGCACGCCCTTCGGCGGTCGGGGGAACAGATTACATTGCGCTTCGATGATACCCTCGACACGGTTTTGGCGACGGACCTTTCATCCCCCTTCGAACAGCAATCGGTCTATCGCCAGCTGGTGGACCTGATCGGTAGGGGACGGGTGCCTGCGGACGATCGGGCGCTGACGACACTGGCCCAACTGGCACCGCTGGTTCCGCTTCCCGTCCGGTCGGCAAGCGCGCGCGGGCTGGCATTCGCACGGCCACCGGCGGCACTGGTCGATTTGCTGTCGCGCGACGAACTCGCGGTTGCGGCACCAGTGCTGCGTACCGCGATGCTCGACGATGCGGAGTGGACAGCGTTGCTGCCGGCGCTTTCTCCCTCGGGGCGCGCGATTCTGCGCCATCGCCGCGACCTGCCCTCGGCAGTGGTTCGCGCGCTCGACAGTTTCGGATCGACCGATTTCGTGTTGGGGGATGACCGCGAAATCGCTTCGCCTGCCGAACTGCCGCCCGCAATTTCGGCTGAAACACGTGCTGCCCCAGCCACGACACCAGAGGGCACGACGGCGGTTCGGCCTGATCCTTTGACCAGCGGTCCCTTCAGCAGCTTCGGCGCGGTGGCGTTGAACATCCCGATCGTCGCCAATGCGGTGCGCGAGGCCGAAGCGCGCGATGATGCATCCGACGATGCCAGCGTTCCGGAAGGACCGTTCGAGATTGCCGATGTCGTGGCACGGATCGACGCCTTTCGCGAGCAACGCGAACGCAGTGCCCCGACCACCCAGACCAAGGCACCTGAAACCGCCGCGGCGGACCGCTTCCGGTTCGAAACCGATTCGCAAGGGGTGATTCGCTGGGCCGACGGCATCGGGCGTGCGCCGTTGCTGGGGCGTTCGCTGATGCTGGCCGGGCAGGTCGGCTCGGCCAGCATCGATGCCGCGGCGGCAGGTGCCTTTCGCCAGCGCGCACGATTTCGTGATGCGCGGCTGACGATCGACGGGGCAGGGCTGGCGGCGGGCGGCTGGCTGATCTCGGGCGTGCCGGTGTTCGACCCCGCGACCGGTCGTTTCACCGGCTATCGCGGGACCGCACGGCGGCCCCGTACCGGCGAACTTGCCGAACCTACGCGCGCCGAGCGCAACGCCCGGCCCGATGCGTTTCGCCAATTGGTGCATGAATTGCGCACGCCCACCAACGCGATCGTCGGCTTCTCCGAGATGATCGAGATGCAGATATTGGGGCCGGTTGCCGATCCGTATCGTGAGCAAGCAAACGCGATTCGCCGGTACGCCCGCGATCTGTTGGGCGCGATCGACGATCTCGACCTGGCGGCGCGGATCGAGACCGATGCGCTTACCCTTCGCCCCGAAGCGGTTTCGCTGCGCGCGGTGATCGGCTCGGTCGTCGACGATTTACAGCCCTTGTCCGAATTGCGCGGGGCGACCATCGCGGTGCCTTCGCAGGATGCAGCGGTGCAGGGGGATCGTCATGCGATCGAGCGGCTGCTGGGGCGGCTGTCGGCGACCTTGCTGTCGGCCACGCGCGTGGGTGAGGTCGTCACCATGACATTGGCACCGGCGGACGATGGTCAAGTGGCGCTATCGATCGCGCGGCCCAAGGCGTTGGCGATCGATCCGGTGATGGCGATCGATGATGCCGATGATGATTCATCGCTCGACACGGTGCCGCTGGGCACCGGCTTCGCGATTCGATTGGTGGGTAATCTGGCGCGCGAGCTTGGCGGATCGCTGGTGATCGATTCGGATTGCGTGACCCTGAAACTTCCGGCGGCCGAGGCGCTGCCGGCGCAACACGCTCGAAACCTTTAGCGGTTATGCGGTTGCGATGTCCGCGACCGCCGTTCAGACCGCCTACCGCCACGCTGCCCCTGACCCCGCCGATCGGTTTGCCTGGCCGAGCGACTTCGGCACTCGTTTCGCTGTCTGCATCGACACCGAGGAGGAGTTTGACTGGGATTCGCCGCTGTCGCGCGATTCGTGCGGGGTCTCGGCGATCGATGCGCTGCCGGACATGCATCGCTGGTTCGCAGCGCGCGGCGTGCCGCTGACCTATCTGGTCGATCATCCGGTCGCCACCACACCATCCTCGATCGCCGTGCTGCGGCAGTTGATGGCGGATGGTGTGACGACGATCGGCACTCACCTGCATCCGTGGGTGACGCCGCCGTTCGATGAGATCGTCAGCCCCGAAACCAGCTTTGCCGGCAATCTGGATCCGGCGCTGGAGGGTGCCAAGCTCGACGTGATCGGCGCGGCGATTACTCAGGCGTTTGGCGTGAAGCCGCAAATCTATCGCGCCGGGCGCTATGGGCTCGGTCCCAGGTCGCTGGGGCTATTGGCTAAACGCGGCTATCGAATCGATAGCTCGATGCGATCGGGCTATTGCTATACCGGGCAAGGCGGTCCCGATTTTCGCGCGATCGACAATCACGCCTTCCGCTGCGGCCCCGAGGGCGCGATGGTGCAATTGCCGCTGACGACGATCTATACCGGGATGCTCGCTGGCGGCGGTGCCAGGCTGCATGACGCACTGGGCCGGGTGCCAAAGGGCAGGGGGCTGGCCTCGCGGCTCGGGCTGCTCGACCGGGTCGCGCTGACGCCCGAGGAAATGCCGCTCGACGCCGCGCTGACCGCGATTCGGGCCGCGCTGGATCAGGGCCTGACGTTGCTCAACTTTTCCTTCCATTCACCGACGATCGTGCCTGGCCATACCCCCTATGTCCGCAACGCCCGCGACCTGGCTGCCTTTTATGCCTGGTGGGAAGGGGTGCTGGCTTTGCTGTCGGCGCGCGGCGTTAGGCCCGCCAGTGGGCACGCGCTGTTGGCGGCACTTGCATAGGCCGCCAACCCTCCGCTAGGCGGAAGCGTGGTTGGGGCCTGTAGCTCAACTGGTTAGAGCTGGCCGCTCATAACGGCTAGGTTGCGGGTTCAAGTCCTGCCGGGCCCACCACCGCAACCAGCACCGCCTGCGCGCCATATCCACAGGTCGTTTGCCGTGCGATTGCGCGTGTTGCAGTATTTGGGTTGCCATCGCCCGCGCTATACGGCTAGGGGCTATCGCGTCGGGGAGTGGCGCAGCCTGGTAGCGCATCTGGTTTGGGACCAGAGGGTCGCAGGTTCGAATCCTGTCTCCCCGACCATCAATCGAAATCATTGCATTGGCGCCCGAGCGCTGCCCGCTTGGGCCCTGCTTCCTATACCGCGCAAATATATGCGCCGCAGCGGGAAGTGGCTGGCACTCGGCTCCGGCGTTCACGACTTGTTCGCTCTGCCCGCAAAAATCGGGCGATTCTTTCCTGGCATCGACGTCTGCCTGGTCCCGATTACAACGAAATGTAGGCTGCAACCACAAGCGGGACGGCCTTCACGCCTTGGGAACCATCCGCGGTGATAGGCGCTGTTGGCAATGGCGGGTAAGTAAAAGGATGCCGCTATGTCACGTGTTGATTTTCTTTCGTCGCTGAACTTGATGACGCTGATCGCGGTGCTGCTTGCTGCCATTATCGCGCTCGCCTGGTTCATGCGGAAACGTTCGAATGCACATTCGATGGATGGCAAGCAGGAGCGTAATGTCGGTCGCGATCTCGATGCTGGCAGAAGCGCGCCCGATCACTCGCCACCGACCTGATCGCAGCGCGAGCGGGTGGCTTGGCCGTCGGTTAGCGGTTATCCTTGGCAAAATGACGCCAGGAACGCGGTCGATCAGGAGGAAAGCGATGAGCAACAACGGGCTGACGCGGCGTGGTTTCATCGGAGCCAGCGGTGGTGCGCTGGCATTGTCCGCAAGTTCGGCGGGGGCGTTGTTGCAGGTAGGCGACGGCGCGCGGGTGGCCGGTCAGCCGATGCCCGGCGGCGTGAAACTTCCCGCTGCCCCGCCGCAACGCAAGCGTGCCGACAGCATCGGCTTCGCGATTGTCGGCCTGGGCGGCTATGCGCTCAACCAGATGATGCCGCGCTTCGTCCAGGCGGAGCGCGCGCATATTGCAGCGATCGTATCGGGCAATCCCGACAAGCTTCGGCGTGTTGGTGATGCCTATGGTGTGGCCGAGAATGCGCGCTATTCCTATGAAAGCTTCGCGCGGATCGCGTCGGACGACCGGATCGATGCGGTCTATATCGTGCTGCCCACCGGCCTGCATGCCGACTGGACCGAGCGTGCCTTTGCCGCGGGCAAGCATGTGCTGTGCGAAAAGCCGATGGCGCTTTCCAGCGCCGAGTGCGAGCGGATGATCGCGGCGGGCAGGCGCGCGAACCGCAAGCTGATGATCGCCTATCGATCGCATTTCGAGCCGTACAACATCGAAGCCATGAAGCTGATGCGGCAAAAGGCGGTCGGCGAGGTCCGCTTGATGCGAACCGAGCAATCCTATCGGATGGGACCGACCAGCCCGAGCCAGAATTGGCGGGCGAACCGGGCGCTGGCGGGCGGCGGCCCGTTGGAGGATTACGGCATTTATGGCCTGCAATCGGCGCTGTATCTGACCGGCGAGATGCCCGAGAGCATCAGCGCCACCACGTTCCGGCCCGCAGGCGATCCGCGCTTTGCCGAGATATTCGCGCATGTGTCATCGCAGTGGCGCTTTCCATCGGGAGCGGTCGCGCAGCTCGTGACTTCGTATGATTCGGCGGGCATTAATTTTGCCCAGGTTCGCGGCACGGAGGGTTCGCTGCTGATGGACCCGGCGACCAGCTATGCCGGGCAGACGCTGCGGGTGGAAGGCCACGACGTACGGACGTTCACGCCCGGCGACCCCGACGTGCAGTTTGCGCGCCAGCTCGATCACTTCGCCAACGCTGTCCGCGACAATACCGCCATCCTCACGCCGGGCGAAATGGGCCTGCGCGACGTGCGGCTGATCGAGGCGATCTATGCGTCAGCGGCTGCCGGCCGCACGGTGAAGCTGACACCCGATGGCAGGATGCGGTGACGCCTCGGCGCTGACGGGGGCGTCACCGATTGTCCGTTAGCCGATGCTGAAGCTGTGCTGGCCGGTCACGCGGTGTGTGTCGCTGCCGACGACGTACCAGTCGATGCGGTAGGTGCCGACGGGCAGCGGCTTGGCCAGGCTAAGCTCGAGCGATTTGCCATCGGCACCGATGCTGGCGGTGACGCCGGGTATCTTCATGTAGGGGTGGTTGGCCATGCCGGGCATCCCGGTCATGATCAACGCCGCCCCCGATTGCTGCGGCGTCAGCGTGTCGCTGAACTTCAGCACGATCAGCTTGGTGGTGGCCGCGCTGGCGCTTGCGTTGGCGGCGGGGCTGGCCGAGACCAGCGTAAGGTGCGCCGATGCCGGCGCGGCAAGGGCGGCACCGGACAATGCAAGGGCAAGGGCGAGCTTCGAAAACATGCGCATTGGGTTCTCCTTGGGTCGTGCTAGTCATTACGCACGCGCGGCACTGATCCCTCAACCGCGAAGTTGAGGGTTTTGCGATTGCCGCGCGTATCCAGCGAACACGGGCTCTGGATGCGATGATGAACGATCTCGACGAACAATTATCGGCACTGGCGATGGTGGAAGCGCCCGGCGGCCTCGACGGGCTGGAGCAGCGCGTGCTGGGAGCGATTGCGGAGCGGCGCTTCGCCGCGCGAATGGCGGGCTATGTCGCGGCGGGTGCGCTCACGATCGGCGTGGCCAGCGCGATGCTGCCGCCGCGCCAAGCCGTCGCGGCACCGATCGATCCGGTTTCGGGGTTGAGCCCGCTCGCGCCGTCGGCGTTGTTGCTCGAATGATCCGGCGGTATCTGTCGATTGCGCTGATCGCGTTCGTCGCGGCGTTGGCGGGGGTATTGCTGGGCCAGCGGCTTGCGCCGACGCCGGTGGCACCCGGCACCGAATTGCACGCGGTGCTGCACGGCCAGCTCGACCTCGACCCCGGCCAGCAACGCGCGCTCGAACAGCTCGAGGCGACATTCGCGGTCCGGCGCCGGGCGTTGGAGGACAGGATGCGCGCCGAAAATCGCGCGTTGGCGGCTGCGATCGCTGCCGAGGATGGCGATGGTCCGCGCGTTGCCGCTGCGGTCGATTCATCGCATCGGACCATGGGGCAGCTGCAGAAGGAAACGATCCGCCACATTTTCGCGATGCGTGCGCTGTTGCGGCCCGATCAGGCGGCCACTTTCGACGCCGCCGTCACCAGGGCGCTGACCGAAGATCGCCGGTGAGTGCTGACGATGCGCCGGACGACGCCGATCTTGCGGCGGCGGCGCGCGCCGGGGACCAACGCGCGTTCGCCGCGATCGTCAGCCGGCACAAGGCATCGCTGCACCGGCTGGTCGCCCGCGTGATCGGCGATCCCGAACAAGCAGTCGACGTCGTTCAGGAAAGCTTCGTCGCCGCCTTCGGAGCGCTTGGCCGCTATGATCCGGCGCGACCGATGCGCGCTTGGCTTGGCCGCATCGCGATCAACAAGGCGCGCGATTGGCAACGGCGACAGGCGGTACGGCGCTTTGTCGGGGCGATGCTGCCCTTCGCCGATGCGCCCGATGTTGCGACCGAGCAGCCCGGACCCGATCGCATCGCCGAGGACCGCCAAGCGGTGGCACAGCTCGAGCGGGCGATCGCCGCGCTGCCGCCACGGCTGCGCGAGGTGCTGGTGCTGCGGACGATCGAAGGGTTTGATCAGGCGCAGACCGCCGAGTTGCTGGGGATCAGCATCAAGGCGGTCGAGACGCGGCTGTATCGCGCGCGCAGCCAATTGGCCGAATGGATTGAGGGGTAGCGCCGCTTCGCGCGTATTGCCGGACATGACAGCATCGATGGAACGAGCATGAACAGGACGATCGACCGCCGCACATGGCTGCGCGGTGCCGCCACCGGGAGTGCCGGGATGGCGCTGGCGGCGTGGATGCCCGGTTGGGCGCAGACCAATCATTCGGGGCTGGTCGGCGCCTTGCCAGCCGTGACGGGGGAGGACATCCGCCTGACGATCGGGCATGTGATGCGGACGATCGATGGGCGTCCCAGCCACGGCATCGGCATCAACGGCACCGTCCCCGGCCCGCTGATCCGGTTGCGCGAAGGGCAGACGGTGCGGCTGCACGTCGACAACCAGCTCGACGAAGACAGCTCGATCCACTGGCATGGCCTGATCCTGCCGTTCCACATGGACGGCGTTCCCGGCGTGAGCTTTCCCGGCATCGCTGCGCGGTCGACCTTCACCTATGAATTCCCCGTCCGCCAGGCGGGCACCTATTGGTATCACAGCCATTCGGGATTGCAGGAGCAGATGGGACATTATGGCCCGATCGTGATCGATCCCGCAGGCACCGACCCCCTCGCATCGGATCGCGAGCATGTAATCGTCCTGTCGGACCACAGCCCGATGCATCCGCATATGATCTTCGAGAAGCTCAAGCAGATGGGCGGCTATTTCAACTTCCAGAAACAGACGTTGGTCGATCAGCTACAGGGCAGGGGGCAGTCGGCGGCGCAGCGTGCCGAATGGGGCGCGATGCGGATGGACCCCACCGACGTGGCCGACGTCACCGGCTCGACCTACACCTATCTCGTCAACGGCCATGGCCCGAAGGACAATTGGACGGCGCTGTTCCGTCCGGGCGAGCGCGTGCGGCTGCGGTTCGTCAATGCTTCGGCGATGACGACGTTCAACGTTCGTATGCCGGGGTTGAAGATCACCATCGTCCAGTCCGACGGGCTGCCGGTGCGCCCGGTAACAGTCGACGAATTCCAGATTGCGGTTGCCGAAACCTATGACGCGATCGTCGAACCTGCGGACGACCGGGCCTATCCGCTGATCGCCGAAAGCGTCGATCGGTCGGGGATGGCCGTCGCGACACTGGCCCCCAGGGCGGGGATGGCGGCGCAAGTGCCGCCGCTGCGGCAGCGGCCACTGGCGACGATGAAGGACATGGGAATGGATATGGGCGCGATGGACCATGCCGGGCCGGCAACGGCGGCGGAATCGGCCATCGACCCGGCTTGCCCGCCTGAACACGCCCAGATGGGACATTGCACGCCCGCGGGCGCGGGGGTGGTTCCCGCTGCCGGTGCCGCTGCTGTCGACCATGCCGCGATGGGACATGGTGCCGCCAGCATGGACCATTCGATGCGCGACTTTTCGGTCGTGCCGGACAGTGTCGCCAAGACACCGACCGTCCAGACCATTTCGCCGATGCCGACCGATCGCACCGGCGAGCCCGGCCAGGGGCTTGCCGATGTCGGGCATCGCGTGCTGGTCTATCGCGACCTGATCGCGGTGGCGCGCAATCCCGATGTGCGCGCGCCCGACCGGACGCTGGAAATCCACCTCACCGGCAATATGGAACGCTATATGTGGGCGTTCGACGGGCGAAAATTTTCCGAGATCACCGAGCCGATCCCGTTCATTGAGGGGGAGCGGGTGCGGGTGAAGCTGGTCAACGACACGATGATGGGCCACCCCATCCATCTTCATGGTCATTTCTTTGAACTGGTGACCGGGCACGGCGATCATTCGCCGCGCAAGCACACGGTGAACGTCCAGCCGGGCGGGGTGGTGACGTTCGATTTCACTGCCGATGCAGTGGGTGACTGGGCGTTTCACTGCCACATGCTGTATCATATGCATGCAGGCATGATGCAGGTCGTTTCGGTTCGGCCGCGTGAGCAGGCGGCATGATCGTGTTTGCATTGGGCGCAGCGTCGCTGGCGCTGACGATAGCGCAGGACCAGCCGAGCGGCTGTACGCCCGAACATGCGGCGATGGGGCATTGCGAAATGCCGCCCGCAGCCGTTCCGGCAGCACCGGCGGGCGATCCCGATTGTCCGCCGGAACATGCCGCGATGGGCCATTGTGTTCCCAAACCGGCGCTTCCCGCTGATCCCGCCGCCAGCGGCACTTCGCTGCCCGCAGGAGACGCCCCTGCGCCCCGTATCTCCGAGGCGAGCTATGCCGATCGCATCTGGGGTCGCGACGCGATGGCGGCGTCGCGCGCGGCGATCCGACGCGAACATGGCGGGGCAAGATTCAGCCAGATCATGGTCGACATCGCCGAGGTGCAGATCCGCGAGGGCCGCGAGGGCTATCGCTGGGAGGGCGAAGGCTGGTTCGGCGGCGACATCCACCGGCTGGTCGTAAAGACCGAGGGTGAGGGCGGCTTTGGCGACAGTGCCGAGGATGCCGAGGCGCAGGCGCTCTACAGCCGCGCGATCGGCCCATACTTTAACCTGCAGGCGGGGGTTCGTCAGGATTTCGCACCGGCGGGCAAAAGCTATGCCGCGATCGGGGTCGAGGGGCTGGCCCCCTATTGGTTCGAGCTGGAAGCGCATGGCTTTGTCTCGACCGATGGCGACGTGCTGGGCCGCGTCGCTGCGAGCTATGATCAGCGCATCACCCAGCGGCTGATCCTGCAACCGCGCTTCGAACTCAACCTTGCGGCGCAGGACGTGGTGCGGAGCCGGATCGGTGCGGGGCTGTCCGACGTCGAGCTTGATTTGCGGCTGCGCTATGAAATCCGGCGGGAATTTGGGCCTTATATCGGCGTGTCGCATGCACGGTTCGTGGGGCGCAGCGCCGATATGGCGCGATCGATGGGCGAGGATCGCGCGTCGACGGTGGTCGTGCTCGGCATCCGAAGCTGGTTCTGATGCCGCAGCGAATGCGTTAGCCGGTGGGTTCCTCGTTCGATGCCGGCAATTCGAGCCAGTCGGTTGGCGGCAAGCCATAGAGCATGTCGAAAAATTCGAGCTGCAGCCTCGCCGCGCGGCCATGATTGCTGTTCCACAGCATCACGATGCCGCTTTTGTCGGCGGGATCGAACAGGATCAGCGAGCCATAGCCATCGACCGATCCGCGATGCCCGACCAGCGCGCGGCCAGCATAGGTGAAGCTGCGCCAGCCAAGGCCATAGGCTGCATCGCCCAGCGCCCGGTCCATCGCCGATCGCGCGCCGCGCGGCGGGGTGGCCACGCGGGGGCGGTGCATTGCTTCGAGGGCGGTCGGCGACAGAATGTCGGGTGCGTCGCCCATCTGCGCCTGCATCCATCGGGTGAGGTCGAGGATCGATGAATTGACCCCGCCCGCAGCCGGCACGCGATAATAGCTGTCATTCACCGTAGTCGGCCGGCGGCTGCCGCGATGCGGTTGCGCCCAGCTTTTGGCGCTCTGCAATCCCGCCCGCCCGACACTCGCGCTGGTCATGCCGAGCGGTGCGAACAGCCGTTCCTGCGCCGCGCTGGCATAGCTTTGGCCGGTCGCCTGCTCGACCAGTTCGCTGGCAGCATCGAAGGCGATGTTCTGATAGCCGTAACACGTCGCCGGCGGACAGAATTGCGGGAGAGTGCCGAGCGCCGCGCGTAACGTCCGCGGATCTTCGCCCGCCTCCAGGCGATCGTCCCAGGCGTTGCGAACCAGGCCGACTCGATGCGCCAGCAGGTGGGCGACGGTAACGGCACCGGCATCGCCCGGCAGGGTCAGCGTGGTGCCCATGCCCGCCAGCGGCGCATCGAGCGACAGCTTGCCCTCTTCGGCCAGGCCGACCACCAGCGCCGATGCCACCCCCTTCGACACCGAAGCCCAGCGAAAGACGGTGTCGGGCGTCACGGACTGTCCCGACCCCGCCAGCGTTTCGCCATAGCCCTTGATAAACCGCACCTGCCCGCGCTCGACCGTGCCGATCGCGAGGCCGACCATATCGGGCTGAAGCATCAGCGCCTCGATACGGGAATCGAGCAGGTCATAGTCGACGATCGACGGCTGTCGCGTCGCCGATGGGTCGCCGATCGCATCGATCACACGGGTAGTGCGCGGTTCGCTTGGGGCCTGCATCCGCAGGATACCGAACGTCACGACGGCGATCAGCGCGACGATGAGCGCAGCCGCCAACGCCCAGGGTAGTTTTGTCAATCGCTTCGCCAACCCATCGTCCATTTTGATGCCATCGTCGATCGCGTGCATAGCGCATGGTTACCGCTGCGATACAGACCGTTGCGGTGGCGGCTGCACGGCTGAATCGCAAGGTGCCGCGCGGATGCTTTGACACCGCAATCGCATTGATGGGACAGCGGACGCCCCCCGGCAAGCGACGCCGGGTTTCGCCATCGGAGGCTGTATGACCGAAAAGCTGTTGGTGTTTCTGGGATCGGAGCGGGTGTCCGGGCCGCCGACGCCGGCGCGCCTGGGCGCGCGCGTCGCTGCCGCCTGCCTTGGCCGGCTCGAAGACAAAGGCATCGCTGCCGAACTGATCGACCCGATCGAGCTGGATCTGCCCGGTCGGTTCAAGCCGCACTTCGCCTATGCGCGCGGTCAGGTGCCCGAGCAGCTCGATCGCCTGGCGCAGCAAATCGCGCAGGCCGACGGCTATGTCATGGTCAGCCCGGAATATAATCACCTGATGAGCCCGGCGTTGAGCGATTTGCTGAACCATTTCGGCAGTTCGCTTTTCTCCTACAAACCAAGCGCGATCGTGACCTATTCCGCCGGGCAATGGGGCGGCACGCGCGCTGCCGTGAGCATGCGGACCTTTTTGTCCGAACTCGGGTGCCTGCCGGTTTCGGCGATGGTGCATGTGCCGCATGCCCAGGATGTGTTCGACGAAAGCGGCCAATATGCCGCAGGCGTCGATGCTGCGCGGTGGGATGGCTATCTCGATCGCACGCTCGATCAACTATGCTGGTGGGCCAACGCAGCAGCGCGGAAGCGGATGGACGGCAGCAAACGCCCCGCCGCGTTTGTTTCCAACCCAAGCCAGCGAAACGCACCTTGACGAGACGAACACCGCCCGGCTCTGGTGGCCCCGCCATGGCCCCGCCATGGCCCCGCCATGGCCCCGCCATGGCCCCGCCATGGCCCCGCCATGGCCCCACCATGGCCCTTACGTGATCGTCGCGGCGTGGCTATAGCCCGTTGACCGGACCGTTACTCGGCCGCCGCCGGACAGAGGGAAGCCCATGAAACACACCACGCTAAGCCGTTTTCTGATCGAACAGCAACGCACGGCGGGGGTGCTGCCAGCCGAACTTCGGCTGCTGGTCGAGATCGTCGCGCGTGCCTGCAAGGCGATCAGCCATTCGGTGAATCGCGGTGTTTTGGGCGGCGTTCTGGGCAGCCTCGAGAGCGAAAATGTGCAGGGTGAGGTGCAAAAGCGCCTCGACGTGATCGCCAATGAAAAGTTGCTCGAGGCCAATGAATGGGGCGGCCATCTGGCGGCGATGGCGTCGGAGGAGATGGAGACCATCCATCTTATCCCCAACCGTTTTCCCAAGGGCGAATATCTGTTGCTGTTCGATCCGATCGATGGATCGAGCAACATCGATGTCGGCCTGTCGGTGGGCACCATTTTCTCGGTGCTGCAAGCGCCCGCCTCGTCGGCGACGCGCGAAGTGGTCGAGGCCGATTTCCTGCAGCCGGGGCGAACCCAGGTCGCATCGGGCTATGCCATTTATGGGCCGCAGAGCCTGTTGGTGCTGACGGTCGGCACCGGCGTGTTCGAGTTCACGCTCGACCGCGAAGTGGGTTCGTGGGTGCTGAGCGATTCGAACATCACCATGCCGTCGGGCACCCGCGAGTTCGCGATCAACATGTCGAACCAGCGCCACTGGTCGCCCGGCACCACGCGCTATATCGACCAGTGCCTTGCCGGATCGACCGGGCCGATCGGCCATGATTACAATATGCGCTGGACCGGATCGATGGTGGCCGACGTCCATCGCATCCTCAAGCGTGGCGGCGTGTTTCTGTATCCGGCGGACAGCCGCACCGGGCAGGGCAAGCTTCGGCTGATGTACGAGGCCAATCCGATGGCCTTCCTGATCGAGCAGGCGGGCGGCGCGGCAACCGATGGCGTCACCCCGCTGATGGACGTCGCACCCAGCAAATTGCACCAGCGCATCGGCGTCGTTCTGGGCGACAAGGCCGAAATTGAGCGGATCAGGGGCCTCGCGACCAGCGAAGGCTAGCCGCCGCCCGCCGGGGGGGCGCCGCTGATCGGTTGACATCAATTTCTCGCGATTTATTGGTAAGACCAATAATGGGAGAGATTGATATGCGGTCGCCGAACCTTTGCTCGCAAGCCATGACCGCAATCGCGATCTGCCTGCCGGCGGCGCTTCCCGCCCATGCGACGCCATCCGATGCCATCGCCGAGCAGCGATCGGTTGCGGAAAGTCCCCGGCAAGTGGTGCTGCTGCACGATGACTGGCGCTTCCGCTTCGGCGGGGACGCGAAGGGCGTGACCGATCCCGCTTATGACGATACTGCGTGGGAAACCGTGGCGCTGCCGCATAGCTGGAACCGGCTGGGCGGCTATCAGTCCACCCGCTCGCCCGATACCAATGTCGAACAGGGCATTGGCTGGTATCGGCTGAACTTCACTCCGCCGCCACGCAGCGGACGGCAGCGGCAGGTCATCCAGTTCGACGGCGTCGGCGCGGTGGCTGAACTATGGGTCAACGGCGTCCGGGTCGGCGGTCATGCAGGGGCGTTTTCGACCTTCCGCTTCGACATCACCGATCAGCTTCGCAGCGGCGCGCTCAACACGATCGTCGTGAAGGCCGACAACAGCAAGCCCGCTCCGGGCAGCGCCACCGCCAACGTCATCCCGCTGGGCGGGGATTTCTTTGTCCACGGCGGCATGTATCGCGGTGTTTCGCTCATCACGGTGGGTGAAGCGCAATTCGATACGCTCGATCATGGTGGGCCGGGCGTCTATATCAGCACCCCCAATGTCACCGATGCAGCGGCGCAAGTTTCGGTGCTGTCGCGGCTCCGCAATCTTGGCGGGTCGGCGCGGATGTTGCGGCTGAAAACCCGCATCATCGACGCCGACGGGGCCGTGGTCGCAAGCGGTGAACGTCCGGTGACGCTGGCGGCGGGCGCGACGTTTGACGCCGGGCAAATGCTCGCCATCGCCAAGCCGCGCCGCTGGCATGGCCGGAAAGACCCTTATCTGTACCGGGTCGTCGCCGAATTGTTCGATAAGGGGCGGGCGATCGATCGGGTCGAGCAGCCCTTGGGCGTCAGGAGCTTCGCCTTCGATGCCGATCGCGGCTTCATCCTGAATGGCGAGCCGATGAAATTATACGGCGCATCGCGGCACCAGGATAAGCAAGGAAAGGGCTGGGCGATGACGCCGGCGGATCATGCGCTCGACATGGAAATCATGGCCGAGATGGGCGTGAATAGCGTCCGCCACGCGCATTATCAGCATGCCCAGCAATGGGCGGCGGAAGCCGACAAGGCCGGCATGGTGGTGAAAGCCGAACTGCCGTTCGTCCATCAATCCGCGCTTGGCAGCGATGCGCCGACGCCCGAATTGCTGGCCAATGCTCGGCAGCAACTGATCGAGCTGATCCGGCAAAACTACAATCACCCTTCGATCATGCTTTGGTCGGTGGGCAATGAAATCGACATCGGCGCGGCGATCGGCGCGCTGCAAAGGGGCGGGAAGGGGCCGCCTGCACAATCGCGCGACATGCTGGTGGCGCTGAATGGCCTCGCCAAGCAGGAGGATCCGAGCCGGCCGACTGCCTATGCCGATTGCTGCGAGAGCGTGCCTTCGCCGCTGGCGTTGCCGGGGGCGCAGATACTGAATGATGTCACCGATGTCATCGGGCTGAACCGCTATTTCGGCTGGTATTATGGCAAGCCCGGTGATGTCGCGCCGGCATTGGCGGCGCTTCACGCGAAATATCCCGACCGTGCGATCACGCTGACCGAATATGGTGCCGGCGGTGCCTTCACCCAGCATACCGACAATCCCCGCGGCGGGCCGGTCAATGCCAATGGTCGCCCGCATCCCGAAGCGTTTCAGGCGCTGGTGCATGAAGAGACGTGGAAGGCGCTGAAGACGCAAGATTATCTGGCGGCGACCTGGATATGGAACATGTTCGATTTCGCGTCGAACAGCCGCGAAGAAGGCGAGGCATTCGACCTCAACGACAAGGGGCTGGTCAGCTATGACCGCAAGACGCGCAAGGATGCGTTCTATTTCTACAAGGCGAACTGGTCGGCCGAGCCGGTGCTGCACCTGACCGGACGCCGCTATACCGATCGCGCTTATGCGGTCACCGATGTCCAGGCTTATAGCAACGCCGATCGCGCCAGCCTGTCGGTGAACGGTCGTCAGATCGGGACGGTGGCGTGCGCCGACAGGATTTGCATCTGGCCAAAGGTGGCGTTGCAGCCTGGACGCAATGATGTCGTGGCGACGGCGTCGATTGGGGGCGTGGCGCTCACCGATTCGATCGCGTGGACTGCGCCGGCAGCGGACGCGGGCATGCGGATCCGGGTCGGTAGCCTGACCGGCCTGAGCACCGTAGCAGGGGAACGATTTGGGTCGGACGATTTTTTCGTCGGCGGCAAGGTGCCCGAGCTTCGCATGGGGGCACGGGGCAAGCTGGCGCCGAGCGATGTCACCGGCACCGATGACCCCGAACTCTATGCTTCGTATCGCGAAGGCAGTTTCCGGTATGACCTGCCGCTGCCCGATGGCCGCTGGATCGTGAAATTGCATATGTTCGAACCGGATAGCGCACAATTGGCGACACGCAGCTTCAATATCGACGTCGATGGTCGGCGCGTGCTTTCCAAGTTTAGTCCCGGCAAGGCTGCGGGCGCGGCGCGCACCGCGATTGTGCGGGCGTTTCCGGTCGAGGTGAAGAACGGATCGATGTCGCTGAGCTTCACCGCCGGCGGCGGCCCTGCGGTCGTTTCGGCGATCACCGTCCTACCGCAATAATCCGAAACATTCGGGGATGTGAAAAATACTTCGTGACAGGATTGTAAGCTCCGCAGATTGGCCTTACCACATTAAGCAGAATCGGTCACTTTAGATGGCCAGGCTGAAGGGGAGGGTATCATGAACATCATGTCCGTGTTGATGGCGACGACCGCGTTGATGGCAGGCATGCCGGCGATGGCGCAGGAGATCGCAGCCGAATCCAGCGCGGCGCAGGACAGCGCTGCGATCGCCGACATCATCGTCACCGCGCAAAAGCGCGAACAGAATATCCAGGATGTGCCGGTCGCCATCACCGTGGTCAGCGCCGACGCCCTCGCCAGCGTCGGCGGCAGCCAGCTGGAAGACCTCACCAAATTGGCACCCAGCCTAACCATCACCCAAGGCGGCGACCTTAACAACAATGTCATCAGCCTTCGAGGGGTGGGTACTTCGGCGTTTTCGGTCGGGGTCGAGCAGAGTGTCCTGGTGATCGTCGATGGCGTGGCGAACGGCCTGCCCGGGCAGGGGTTCAACGACCTCGACGATATCGAGCGGATCGAGGTGTTGCGCGGGCCACAAAGCACGTTGTTCGGCAAGGCAGCGTCAGCGGGTGTCATCAGCGTGACCACCCGGGCACCCAGCGACAATTTTACCGGCGAGGCGCAGATCCTGGTCACCGATGACAATGAGCAGCGCTATTCGCTGGGCCTGTCTGGGCCGATCACCAGCACGCTGGGGTTTCGCATCAACGGATCGGTCGGCCGGTTCGAGGGCAATATCAACGAGTTGCAGACCGGCACCACGATCAACGGCCGCGACAGCGAGAATGTACGCGCCAAGCTGCGTTTCGAGCCGTCATCGATTTTCGACGCAACGCTGATCGGCTTTTACAACAAAACGCGGACCGATTGCTGCGCTTTCGTCACCATCGAGCGGACGCCGGGCGCGGTATCCTCCTTCGGCCTGCCGTCATCGGTCAGCCTGGCCGGCATCACCCCGGGCAAGGATAATTTCGACGTTCGCGTCGATCCGATCCCCACCGCCGATTCAGAAAGCTATGGCGGGTCGCTGGCGATGAACCTGGAGGTGGGCAGCCATACGCTGACCCAAATCTTCGCGATGGCGCACTATAATTCGCAGGATTTGTCCGATTTCGACGGTTCTTTCGGTCCTGGCTTTGGCCAACCTAATGGGCTGGTGCAGGGGGGCAACTTCGACGGGAACACGTTGAGCCACGAGCTGCGGCTGACATCGCCCGGCGGCAACGCGCTGCAATATGTGATCGGCAGCTTTTATGCGCGTAACGCCAATGAACGCACCTTCCGCCGCGTCGGCCCGATCGCCAACGCCAATTGGGTCGGGCGCTCGACGTCGGAAACCATCGCGGTATTCGGCCAGGCCGATTGGGAAGTCGTAACCGGCAGCCGGATCATCGCTGGCCTGCGTGTGAACCACGAGGATGTCTCGTTCCAATATCAACGCTTCAACAGCAATGGCGGCAACCCGCCCTTTTTCACCACCGGTGATGCCGCCGATACCGCACTGACCGGCAAATTTGGCGTCCAGCAGGACTTTTCCAACGACGTGATGGCATTTGCGACCTATTCGCGCGGGTATAAGGGGCAAGGGTTCGACCTGACATCGTCGTTCGTTCGCCCAACCCATCCTGCCAGCCGGCCGATCGAACCCGAAACCGCCGACAGCTATGAACTGGGCCTGCGCAGCAGCATGTTCGATCGGCGGGTGACGGTGAACCTGACGGCGTTCTGGACCGACTATGACAATTTCCAGTCGCAAGCGCTCGAACCCGAACTGGGCGGCGCATTCATCCTGGCCAATGTCGGATCGGTTCGTACCCGCGGTGTCGAATCCGAGCTGTTCGTTCGCGCGACCGACTGGCTTCGGTTCAACGGCAGCGCCGCTTATATCGACGCGAAGGTGCGATCCTATCCGAATGGCGAATGCTATTTCGGACAAACCGCCGCGCAAGGGTGTCTTCCCAATGCGACGGGTGGGCGATCACAGGATCTAGTCGGCGCGGCGCTACCCAATTCGCCCGAATGGAAGTTCAATGTCGGTGCCGACATGAACGTGCCGCTGGGCAACCTGCCAGTCGATCTGACCTTCAACAGCAATTATACGTGGCAAAGCGAGGCGTTTTTCGCGCTCACCAATGATCCGGCGACGCGGCAGGATGCGTATGGCATCACCAATTTGAGCATCGGTTTCGAGGAAAAGAAGAGCCAGCGCTACAGCATCACCTTGCTCGCCCGAAACCTGTTCGACGTGAATTATTTCGGGACGATCCGAAATGATGCGAGCAGCTTTGCCGACAATCCCTATCCCAATGCATCGCCGGTCACGAACATCATCGGCCTGCGTGCCCGCGATTCGGCGCGCTATTTGGGGGTGCGGTTGGCGTTCCGGTACTGACCGATTGCCGGCCCGCGCAACATGATCGCCGGTGGACGGGGCAAGCAGGTTGCCGCGTCCACCAGCTTCATGCTTATCCGGCAGCCGTCGGAACGCGATAGCGCGCGCGCGTGGCCGCGACCGATCGCTTCGCTTCTTCGATCGCGCGCTCTTCGGTCGTGAACAGCAGATGCTCCATCACCGCCGACAGATGCGCGTGCATCGCCGCGCGCGAGGCAACGGGGTCATGCGCGCGTAGAGCATCCAGGATGGCGCTATGTTCGGCGACTACCGGGCGGATCTTGGCGTGCCGTGCCTTGTCGTGCAGCAGCGCACATTCGGCGGATGTCGCGCGGATGCGCCAAAACTCTTCGATCGCCATGTGGATGGCGTTGTTGCGCGTGGCCTTGGCGATGGCGAGGTGGAACTGGCGATCGGCAATCTCGGTCACCTCGGGCAACAGGTTTTCGATGCTGATTTGCTCGACCAGTGCTTCGAGTTCGTCGAGTTCGGCATCCGTAATATGCACGGCAGCGAGCGCCGCCGCTTCGCCTTCGAAGATGATGCGCGCTTCGGTCAATTCAAAGGCGGTGATCGCGAAGCCCGGCCGGTCTTCGTCGCCGGGCAGGCGGCGGACGAATGCGCCCGCCCCGACCCGGACATCGATATAGCCCTGCACTTCGAGCGCGATCAGCGCCTCGCGTACCGCGGGGCGGCTGACATTATATTCGACCGAGAGTTCACGCTCGGCGGGCAGCCGATCGCCGATAGCGTAGCGGCCAGCGACCAACTGTTCGAACAGAGTCTGTGCCAGGCGCTGGTATAAACGGCCACCACCGTTGGACAGCTTGTCGGCGGCGATCATGGAGTCGGACATGGCATGCTCGAATTAAAGGCCTGACCAATGCATGGGCCGCTTGGTTCGAAGGCGATAACCTGTTGTGCTGGCATTGGTTGCGTTTCGCAACCCTCAAAGCGCCCGGCAATGTTAGCGCAATCACCCAACGGTCCCGAAGCGCCCGAAAGCGGTATCCTCAAGGTGGAATCGGCGCATAAGCAAAGATGCAGTCGCCAATAGCTTAGCACTGGTAAGGCCAATCACGCGCAGCTATCACCCCCCAAGAGAGGGGCTGGATATGTCGAATCAATCGCCGGCGCAGAGGGGGACGATGCCGGGAAAGCGCGCACTGGCCGCCGCGCGGAACCTGCCGCTGCGCTGGAAACTGATCGGGCTGGTGACGATCGGCACGATCCTGAACTATCTGGCGCGCTCGACGCTGTCGGTGGCTGCACCGCAGCTGAAGACCGAATTCGGCATGACGACCGAGGATTATAGCTGGGTCGTGCTGGCATTTCAGGCGAGCTACACCGTAATGCAGACGGTGGCGGGCGGGGTGCTCGATGCGCTTGGCACGCGGCTTGGCTTTTTTCTGTTCGGGATCGGCTGGGCGCTGGCGAACATGGCGCACGCTCTGGCCACCGGCTGGCCGAGCCTCGCCTTTTTCCGCGCGCTGCTGGGGGCGAGCGAGGCAGCGGCGATCCCCGCCGGTGCCAAGGCAGTGTCCGAATGGTTTCCACCGCGCGAGCGATCGCTGGCGACCAGCGTGTTCCAGATGGGCACCAGCGTCGGCAACATGATCGCGCCGCCGCTGGTCGCCTTTTGCATCCTGCTGTGGAATTGGCAGGCAGCGTTCCTGGTCACCGGCGGATTGAGTCTGGTCTGGGCGTTTCTGTGGTGGTGGGGTTATCGCAGCCCACAGGATCATCCGCGAGTCAGCCAGGCCGAACTGGCCAAGCTTGTCGCCGCGCGCAACGAAGATGTCGGGACCAAGCCGGCGACGCGCCGTGAATTGCTGCACAGCCGCGCCTTTTGGGGAATTGCGGTCCCGCGCTTCCTGGCCGAGCCGGCATGGCAGACGTTCAATTTCTTCATCCCGCTTTATCTTGTCGCGGTGTGGAATCTCGATTTGAAGAGCATCGCGCTTTGGGCGTGGTTGCCGTTCCTCGCGGCGGATTTCGGCAGTCTTGCCGCCGGCGTGCTGCCGGGCTGGCTGATGCGGCGCGGCGTGGCGCTGGTGGCGTCGCGCAAGATCACGATGACGGTGGGTGCGTTGTGCATGATCGGCCCGGCCTGTATCGGCCTGGCGACATCGCCCGGTATGGCGATTCTGCTGTTCTGCATCGGCGGCTTTGCCCACCAGATGCTGAGCGGCGCGTTGATCACCTTATGCGCCGACATGTTCGACAGCCGCACCGTTGGCACCGCCAGCGGGATGGCGGGAACATCGGCGTGGATCGGCGGCATGTTGTTCACCCTGCTAATCGGCCAGAGCGCCGATGCCTGGGGCTATGACCCGCTGTTCGTGGCGCTGGCCGCGCTCGACCTGATGGCGGCGGCGATATTGTGGAGTTTGTTGCGCGCGCATCGGCGCGGCGACGCTGAAGTATAAGAAGGATAGACGGGTGTTGACGACGAAGACCTTGCGCTGGTTCGGGCCGACAGATCCGGTTCGCCTGCGCGATATTCGCCAGGCTGGCGCGACCGAGGTGGTGACTGCATTGCATGAACTGCCCAATGGCGCGGTGTGGCCGCAAGCCGCGATCGCCGCGCGCAAGGCCGAGATCGCGGCGGCAGGGCTTGGCTGGACCGTGGTCGAGAGCCTGCCGGTCGACGAAGCGATCAAGACACGGTCGACCGATTGGGACCGGATGATCGATCATTATTGCCAAAGCCTGCGCAACCTTGCCGCCTGCGGGATCACGGTCGTCACCTATAATTTCATGCCGCTGCTCGATTGGACGCGAACCGATCTGGCGTGGGAATTGCCCGATGGCGCGCGCGCGCTTCGCTTCGATCCGATCGCGCTGGCGGTGTATGACCTGCATATGCTGCACCGCCCCGGGGCGGATGCCGACTATGACGATTCGGTGCGCGATGCGGCGGCGCGGCGCTATGCCGTGATGGATGCGGCAGCGCGCGGCACGCTCGAGCGGACGATCATCGCCGGGCTGCCGGGTAGCGAGGAGGGGTTCACCTCGCCCGCGTTTCTGGCGGCGATCGGCAGCTATGACGCGATCGATGCCGAGATGCTTCGCGCCAATCATGTCGCATTCCTGGCGGCGGTGTGTCCGGTGGCTGATACTGTCGGCATCCGGCTGGTGGTGCATCCCGACGATCCGCCGTTTCCGATTTTCGGCCTGCCGCGCGTGGTCAGCACCGAGAGCGATGTCGCGGCGCTGTTCGCCAAGGTGCCGAACCGGTCGAACGGGCTTTGCTTCTGCACCGGATCATTCGGGGTTCGCGCCGATAACGACTTGCCCGGCATGGTCGATCGGCTGGGCGATCGGATCGGCTTCCTGCATTTGCGATCGGTGCAGCGCGAGCAGGGTGGCGCATTCCACGAGGCAGCACACCTGGAAGGGGACGCCGATATGGCGGCGGTGATGGCGGCGGTGAACCGGCTGTCCGCGCGCGAGGGGAAGAGCATTCCGATGCGGCCCGATCATGGGCATCAGATGCTCGACGACCTCAACCGCACCACCAATCCGGGCTATTCGCTGCTGGGCCGGATGCGCGGGCTGGCCGAATTGCGTGGGCTGGAACTAGGCATCGCCTATGCGGCGGGGCGGATCGGGTAATCGGCGAGCGGCCCCGGCTTCAGGCGGGGCCAGCGCTTCGTCGGCAAAGCATTCGGTGTCAATCTGTGCTTGCTGCGCCGCCGAATAGCGCGCGCCGTGGACAGCGCCCGGAGCGAACAGCGTATCGATCGCGGCGATCGTCTGGTCGTCGAGGGTCAGTTGGGCGGCGGCGAGGTTTTGATCGAGATGCTCGATGCTGCGCGTGCCCGGGATCGGCACGATCGCGGCGTCGCGCGCCAACAGCCATGCCAGCGAAAGCTGCGCCGGGGCTACCTCGATCGATCGTGCGAGCGTATCGAACTGCGCCACGAGCGCCAGGTTCCGCCGCAAATGATCGCCCAGGAAGCGCGGCATCGTCAGACGGATGTCGCCGGCAGCATAATGATCGTCGGCCACCGCGCCCGCCAACATACCGCGCGCGACGGGCGAGAAGGCCACGAAGCCGATGCCGAGCGCGCGGCAGGTGTCGAGCACCGCGATTTCGGGGTTTCGCACCATCGGCGAATATTCGCTTTGCACCGCGGCGATCGGGTGAACGGCATGCGCGCGCCGGATCGTCGCGGCGCTCATTTCGCTGAGTCCGATCGCGCCGATCTTGCCCGCTTCCTTCGCCCGCACCAGCGCGCCGACCGACTCCTCGATCGCGATCCGGGAATCGAGCCGGTGAAGATAATATAGGTCGATATGATCGGTGCCGAGTCGCGTGAGCGCGGCATCGAGCGTGCGCGCGATCGCCTGGGGCGACCCGTCGACCCAGCGCTTTCCGTCGTACAGGTCGAGCACGCATTTCGATGCGAGCACGAATTCCTGGCGGCGATGCATGACCGCGGCAGCGATCAGCCGCTCGTTCGCGCCGCCGCCATAGAGCGCGGCAGTGTCGAGCAGGGTCACGCCGCTGTCGAGCGCGTGGTTCAACAGGCGCCCCCCGGCATCGGCGGGCGGCGGATCGCCATAGGCGTGGCTGAGGTTCATGCAGCCCAACCCGATCGCCGATACCGAAATGCCGCCGATGTCTCGGGTGGGAAGGGTCGTCACAAGGGCAATCCGATATAGTTTTCGGCAATGGCGCTCTGCATTGCCACTGAATCGGCGACATAGTCCAGTTCGGCACGCTGCATGCGATGCTCGAACGCGCCGTCCTCAGGAAAGCGGTGCATCAGCCGGGTCAGCGACCAGCTGAACCGCTCGGCCTTCCAGATGCGGGCGAGCGCGCGTTGCTGATAGCCGTCGATCCCCGCCGAGCGGCCATGCTTGAGCGCGTCGATCAAGGCTTCGCTGAGGTACACGACGTCCGATGCGGCCAGGTTCAGGCCCTTTGCGCCGGTGGGGGGAACGATGTGCGCTGCGTCGCCCGCCAGGAACAGGCTGCCCCGGCGCATCGTTTCAAACACATAGGAGCGAAGCGGCGCGATCGACATTTCGAGCGCGGGGCCGCGCGTGACCGGCAAATCGGCGAGCAGCGCGAACCGGCGTTCCAATTCGTCCCACAGCCGCTCCTCGGGCCAGTTTTCGATCCGTTCGGTCAGTGGCAGCTGGATGTAATAGCGGCTGCGCGTCGGCGAGCGCATCGACGCCAGCGCAAAGCCATCGGCGGTGTTGGCATAGATTAATTCGGGATGGCAGGGCGGCACATCGGCCAGAATGCCCAACCAGCCAAAGGGATAGGCGCGTTCGAATTCGGGACCGTCGCCGATCGCCTTTCGGCTGGGGCCATGAAACCCGTCGCAACCGGCGATGAAGCGCGCTTCGAGCCGATGTTGCTCGCCGTCATGGGTGAAGGTGACGCATGGCGCATCGCCGTCAATATCGTGCAGCGCCACGTCGCCGGCATCGAACAGGATCGGCAAGCCGCGCTCGGGAGCCGCATCGATCAAGTCGCGCGTCACTTCGGTCTGGCCATAGACGGTGACATGGCGGCCGGTGAGCGTCTTGATGTCGATGCGGATGTTGCGATCGTCGGTTGCCAGGTTGAAGCCGTGTTCGATCAACCCTTCAGCATCGAGGCGCTTGGCTAGGCCCAGATCGCGCAGGAGATCGGTGGTCACCGCTTCGAGCACCCCGGCGCGGATCCGCCCCTCGACATAGCGCCGGTTCTGGCGCTCGACGATGACGCAGTCGATCCCCGCCTGGCAAAGCCGGTGGCCGAGCATCAGGCCGGCCGGACCGGCACCGATGATCGCCACATCGGTGCGGCGAACCAACGGCGCGCTCATGGCTGAAGCTGGGCTTCGAGGCCGTGCAGCACCCGGTAACAGGGCAGCACCTGCGCCACCGAAGCATTGGGTTCACGCCCCTCGCGGATCGCGGCGATGAATTCGCGGTCCTGCAATTCGATGCCGTTGGTCGACACAGCGACGCCCGACAGATCGATCGGCTCTTCCTTGCCGGTCACCAGATCATCGTAGCGCGCGATCCAGGTACCGTTGTCGCAGATATAGCGAAAGAACGTCCCAAGCGGCCCGTCATTGTTGAAACTGAGCGACAGCGTGCAGATCGCGCCGCTTTCGGCCTTGAGCTGGATCGACATGTCCATCGCGATCCCGAGTTCGGGATGCAGCGGCCCTTGCACCGCATTGGCTTGAACGATCGGCCCGGCCTGATAGGCGAACAGATCGACGGTGTGCGCGGCGTGGTGCCATAGCAGGTGATCGGTCCATGACCGGGGCTCGCCCTTGGCATTCATGTTCTTGCGGCGAAAGAAATAGGTCTGCACGTCCATCTGCTGGACCGAAAGCTGCCCCGCGACGATCCGGTCGTTCAGATATTGATGGCTGGGATTGAAGCGCCGGGTGTGGCCGACCATCGCCACCAGCCCGGTCTCCTGCTGCTTGGCCAGCACCGCTTCTGCATCGGCAAGGCTGTCGGCCAGCGGAATTTCGACCTGAACATGCTTGCCAGCAGCCAGGCACTGGATCGCCTGCTCGGCATGCATCTGGGTGGGCGTGCACAGAATGACGGCGTCGACATCGTCGCGCGCCAGGCTGTCGGCAAGGTCGGTGGTCGCATGGCCGATGCCATATTTCGCGGCCACCGCCTGGGTGGGTTCCAGCCGGCGACCGACCAGGCTCACCACCTCGGCCCCGTCGATCTGCCGGATCCCGTCGAGATGCTTTTCGCCAAAAGCACCTGCGCCCGCCAGGGCGATACGAATTGTCATGTCATTCTCCAATGCCGATCGTCGCCGCCGCGGCGGCGACGCCGGTTGCGTCATTCGGCGGCGATGGCGGGTTGCGCGCTGTCGCTGCCGGTCATGTCATACTCCTCGCCATTGTCAGGGCGCAGCACGACATGGCCGATCGCGGTGTTCGAACAGGGGACGTGATAATGGCGATGCAGCGCGCGGGTGTTGCGCCCCAGCGCGCCGCGCATGATCAGCCACATCACCATTTCGATCCCCTCGGACCCGGTTTCGCGCAGATATTCGATATGGGGAATGCGGCGCAGATGGTCGCTGTCGCCGATCAGGCCGTCGATGAAACGGTTATCCCATTCACGATTGATAAGTCCCGCGCGTGGCCCCTGAAGCTGGTGGCTCATGCCGCCGGTGCCCCAGATCTGAACATTCAGGTCTTCACCAAAGCTTGCCACCGCGCGACCGATCGCCTCGCCCAGCGCCCAGCAGCGATTGCCCGATGGCGGCGGATAGGTGACGACGTTCACTGCCAGCGGGATGACCTTGCACGGCCATGCATCGGGTTTGCCGAACATCATCGACAGCGGCACGGTCAGGCCGTGATCGACGTCCATCTCGTTGATGATGGTCATGTCGAATTCGTCGAGGATCAGGCTTTGCGCGATATGCCAGGCAAGATCGGGATGCCCATCGACCGCTGGCACCTTTCGCGGTCCCCAGCCTTCGTCGGCGGGCTGATAGCGTTCGCCGCAGCCGATCGCGAAGGTCGGGATGATCTTCATGTCGAACGCCGAGGCGTGATCGTTGAATACCAGGATGACGACGTCGGGCTTTTCGGCCTTTTCCCATTCGCGCGTCCAGTCATAGCCCGAAAAGATCGGGCCGAAATAATCGTCGCCATCCTTGCCGAAATCGGATGCGACGCCCAGCAGCGGCACGTGGCTGGATGCGACGCCTGCGGTGATCCTGGCCATGTCAGCTCTCCTTCTGATCGGATGTGCCGCCAGCGGCATTTGCCCTGATCGAGCGATTGCCCTCGGGCGAGCGGCCGCCGGCGAGCATCATTTGGGTATAGGTTTCGAAATCCATGTCGGTCATCGTCGAGACCGCCTGCGCGAAGCTTTGCCCGTCGGTGGAAAAGAGCTTGGCGAGGAAATAGACGTTGCCGCCAAGATCGAGGCAGCGATTATAGTCGCGCTTGAGCACCGCGTCCTTTTGCTCGTCGGTCAGCGACCAGGCATCGAGATAGGCCGATTCATCGGCGCGAAATTTGGCGCGGTTTTCGTCCTGCATCAGGCTCATCGCGAATTGATTGAGATGATAGCCCTGGCGCGCGCGCACGGCGGTGAATACCCGCGTGCCGGGAATATCTTCAAGCTCCGCCAGATAGGCGTGGATGTCCTGCACGGGTTCAGTCATGACCATTCACCTTCCATTCCTGCCATTCGAAGGGCAGCGGGGCTTCGCGAAAGGCGAACCGGTTGAGATGTTCCTCAACCACGCCGCGCATCCGATCGTCATTGCCGTCGGTCGGCACACTCAGCACCAGCGCCAGCGAATCGTCATGCGCGGTTAGTTCGAGCACCGCGCCATTGTCGAAGGGAACCCGCCCCGTCGCCGCGTCGAACTCGACCGCGAAACGGCGGCTCCAATGTTTGCACAATTGCTGAAGATACCGACTGGCACTGGCGGTTGCCACGCGCCCTTCGCACTGGTTGGTCATACCCCTCGCTCCTTCAATTTGGCGTCTAGGCGTGGAAACACGCGCCGCGCATTGCCTTCGAAAATGGCGTGTCGCTGTTCGTCGCTGATCGGCAGCGCATCGACATAGCGTTTGGTATCGTCGAAATATTGGCCGGTGGTGGGATCGATCCCGCGGACCGCGCCGACCATTTCGCTGCCGAACAGGATGTTCTTGGTGTCGATCACTTCGGCCAGCAGATCGATGCCGGGCTGATGATAGACGCAGGTGTCGAAGAACACGTTGTTCATGACATGACCGTCGAGCGCTGGCTTGTTCAGCATGTCGGCCAGGCCGCGATACCGCCCCCAATGATAGGGCACCGCGCCGCCGCCATGCGGGATGATGAAGCGCAGCGTCGGAAAATCGGCGAACAGGTCGCCCTCGATCAATTGCATGAAGGCGATGGTGTCGGCGGCGATGTAATAGGCGCCGGTGGCGTGCATCGCCGGATTGCAGCTGCCCGACACATGGATCATGGCCGGCACGTCGAGCTCGACCATCTTCTCGTAAAAAGGATACCAGAAGCGATCGGTGAGCGGCGGGTGTGCGAACCGGCCACCGCCCGGATCGGGATTGAGATTGCAGCCGATAAAGCCGAGGTCGGTGACGCAGCGTTCGAGCTCGGCGACCGATCCCGCCATGTCGGCGAGCGGACTTTGCGGCAGCATGCAGACGCCGGCGAAAATGTCGGGATACAGGCCGACACAGCGCGCGATCAGGTCATTGTTTGCGCGCGCCCAGGCGGTCGCCACCGCCTCGTCGCCGATATGCGGGGCCATTGCCGATGCGCGCGGGCTGAAGATCGTCATGTCGGCCACGCGCTCGCGCAGCAGGCGAAGCTGGTTCGCCTCCAGCGTTTCGCGAATCTCGTCATCCGAAATCGCGGGATAGGCAGGCGCGGAGTCGCCGGCCTTGAACGCCGCCTTTTGCGCGTCGCGCCAGGCCGAATGCGCGGCGGGTGCCGTCGTGTAATGACCGTGGCAATCGATCACGAGCGTCATGCGGCATCATCCCATGTTGTCAGCGATGGCAGCAACGCGCGCAGCTTTTGCGTCAGGCCTGCCGGCGGTGTTTCGCCCAGCCTGCCGATCGTGCGTTGCCGTTCGGCGGTGGCGCGGCTCATCGCACTGCCGGTGCCGAGGGCATCGAGCGTGGCGACGACCTCCTCCATCTCGGCAGTGCGGCGATTGCCGTGCAGCATCATCCGGTCGAGATTATAGTCGAAGCGCCGGCCCCAATCGGCACCGGGCCAGCTTGCGTCGAGCGAGGCGATCACCGCCGCACGCACCCCGGCGGCTTCGGCGGCGAGCGCGCATTCGGCCGACAATGCCTCGATCCCTTTCACCATCACCGATCGGATCATCTTGATCGCCGACGCATCGCCGATGCTCTCGCCGGCGATGGCCACCTGGGTAAAGCCCATCGCCCGAAGCGCGGCGGCACCGGCAGCGGCATGGGGGCCGGCGAGCAGGATCGGGACATTGCGCCGGGCGGGTTCAACCGGAGCCATGATCGCCATGTCGACATAGCGGACCTGCGGCCCCAGCGCGGCTGCGGCAGCGCGCTTGGTATCGGGGGCGACCGAATTGCCGTCGAGCCACAGTGTGCCGGCATTGGGCACGGCGGCGCGGGCGACCGTAAGCGCTTGATCGGCGGTTACCAGCAACAGGATCGTCGATGCGCCGGTGACAGCTTCGCCGAGGCTGGGGATCGCGGTGACGCCTGCTGCTGCAAAATCGGCTTGCTTGGCGGCGATTGTCGCTGGGTCGGTGAGTTTCAGGTCATGGCCGCGGTCGCCGGCACGCGCGAACGCCATCGCCGCTTCGCCAAAACCGATGAAGGTGGGAGGTGTCTCCATGAGCAGACGGTGTAGAAAGCCGATCGGCGGGCAACCAATCGAAATGCACGGCAGTCATTCGATTTTGGGAATTCCAATGTCCTTCGCGGTCTCTTCGATCAGGTTCATCAGCCGTTGCTGCGCCGCGCTGGGCCGCCAGGCGGCGCGCGTCGTCAGGCCAATCGATCGGATGCTGTCGGGCAGCGGCGGGCCGATCATCCCGAGCATGCCCGCGTCGATCTCCAGCGCCACCTGATCGCGCGACAGCAGCGCGAGCAGGTTCGAATCCTGCAAGATGCCGCGAATGACCATCACCGATCCGCATTCGAGCGGGGCAGGCGGCAGCGGATGGCCAGCGAACAGCGCGTGCCATTGCTGGCGCAGCGGCGTGCCGCGCGATCCCACCACCCAGGGGTAGCGCGCAAGTTGTTCGGGGCTGGGTCGGCTGATCGCCGCCAGTGGATGGCCGGCGCGGCCGATCACGGAGAGATGATCGGTAAACAACGGGCGTTGATCGAGGTCGGCTGACGGGGTTTCGCGCACGGCACCGACCATCATGTCGAGCACACCATCGCGCAGCGGATCGACCAGTTCGCGCCACGATCCTTCGACCACATCGATGACCACGGTGGGCGAGATGCGCGTGAAGCGCGCCAGCGCACGCGGCAGCAGCAGCGCGCGCGACAGGGGCATCGCGCCGATGACGATCCGTCCGGCATCTTCGGGATCGGGGGAAATTTCGGCGATGCCGGCGGCAATCTCGCGATGCGCCAGCCGAACCGCGCGCGCCATGCGGTGGCCGTGCTGGGTGAGCACGGTGCCGCGCCCGCGCCGCTCGACCAGCGCGACCCCGCTCACCTGCTCGAGATCGCGAACGGCACGGTGCAGCGCCGGGGGCGACAGGCCATAGGCAGCCGAGGCCGCCGCAAAGCCGCCGGCATCGGCGATGCGGAGGAAAGCGTCGAGTTGCGTGGCGGTCATCAGCCGATCAGGCGTGGCAAAGCCCCGCGCGGCGGGCGGGCGGCTGCGAACCGCCGACGCCAGATGGGCAAGTGCCGCCTCGGCGCGCTGGGCCAGCGCCTCGCCCGCCTGAGTGACGCAAATGCCATCGGGCCGGCGATCGAACAACATCGTTCCCAATTGGCGTTCGAGCTTGGCGATCCCTTGAGTCAAAGCGGGCTGTGACAAGCCGACGCGGGCGGCGGCGGCGCTGAGGGTGCCGTCGTCGCGAATGATCGCCAACGCGCGCAGATGGCGCAGGTTGAGGTCGAAGGGAGTGAGCGGCATGGTGCTGGCGATAGCAAAAACTTATCGGCGCTGCATCCGGCGATGTTGGCACGGCACCGGGTTGGGCCGGGCCGATGATTGCGGAAAACTTATACCAGCCCGAACAATCTATTGGGCGCGGGCAGGGCGTCATGCTTAGCTTTTGGCCTGCTCATGCGATGTGAAAGGATTAGAGCCATGGCCGGACGGGTAGTTCGCACGATCGAACGCGCAAGCCGCGAGGTGATCGATGGGCTGGCCGCAGCCGGCGTTGCCACAGTACACGAAGCGCAGGGGCGGATCGGCTTGCTCGGCCATTATATGCGACCGATTTATCCGGGCGCGCGCATCGCCGGATCGGCGATCACGATTTCGTCCCCGCCGGGGGACAATTGGATGCTGCATGTCGCGATCGAGCAGCTTGGGGAAGGCGACATCCTGGTCCTGGCCCCGACTTCCCACTGTTTCGACGGTTATTTCGGCGATCTGCTGGCGACCAGCGCGATGGCGCGCGGGTGTCGCGGGCTGGTGATAGATGCCGGGGTTCGCGATGTCCGCGATCTGACGCAGATGGGCTTTCCGGTCTGGTCTAAAGCGGTGTCGGCGCAAGGGACGATCAAGGCGACGCTGGGATCGGTCAACGTGCCGATCGTCTGCGCCGGGGCTGCGATCGATGCGGGCGACGTGATCGTCGCCGATGACGATGGCGTCTGCGTGGTCAAGCGCGCCGATGCCGAGGCGGTGCTGGCAAAGGCCCGCGCGCGCGAGGCCAATGAAGAGGCCAAGCGCCAGCGGCTGGCCGCCGGCGAACTGGGGCTCGACATTTACGACATGCGCGGCACGCTGGAGCGGATGGGCCTGCGCTATGAATGAGGGGCGTGCGATCGCGTGCATGTGGATGCGCGGCGGCACGTCGAAAGGCGGGTTCTTCCTGGCCGATGATCTGCCCGCTGACCCTGCCGAGCGCGATTCGCTGTTGCTGCGGATCATGGGATCGCCCGATCCTCGCCAGATCGACGGCATGGGTGGCGGCGATCCGCTGACCAGCAAGGTGGCGGTGATCGCGCGATCGGCGCGCGAGGGCGTCGATGTCGATTATCTGTTCCTGCAGGTATTCGTTGATCAGGCGATCGTCAGCGACAGCCAGAATTGCGGCAACATGCTGGCGGGTGTCGGCCCCTTCGCGATCGAACGCGGGCTGGTCGCCGCCACCGGCGACCGGACCAGCGTTGCGGTGTACATGCAGAACACCGGACAAGTCGCGGTGGCGACGGTGGAGACGCCCGGCGGCTGCGTATCCTATGCCGGTGACGTCGCCATCAGCGGCGTGCCGGGCAGCAGCGCGCCGATCCCGCTGGTGTTTCGCGATACCGCCGGATCGTCGTGCGGCGCGCTGCTGCCGACCGGGAACGCCACCGATGTGATCAACGGGGTTGCGTGCACGTTGATCGACAATGGCATGCCCTGCGTCGTGATCGCGGCGAGCGATGTCGGGATAGCGGGCGATGAAGATCGCGACACGCTCGACGCCCATATGGCGATGAAGCAGCAGGTCGAGGGGATACGATTACAGGCGGGGCCGATGATGAACCTGGGCGACGTCACCGAAAAATCGGTGCCCAAGATGATGCTGGTATCGGCCCCGCGCGGCGGCGGCGCAATCGCGGTGCGATCGCTGATCCCGCACCGGGTGCATGCCTCGATCGGGGTGCTGGGTGCGGTCAGCGTCGCCACCGCCTGCCTGATCGAAGGATCGCCGGCGGCCAGGGTCGCGGTCATCGCCGATGGCCGGGAAAAGCGCATCGCGGTCGAGCATCCCAGCGGCGTCACCGAATGCGTTGTGACCGTCGACGAGAATGGTCATCCGGTCGCGGCAGGCATGTTGCGGACCGCGCGCAAGCTGATGGACGGGATGGTGTTTGCATGACGATCGACGCGAATGGCCGGGTGCGTAGCTGGACGTTGACGCCGGGCAAGCCGCACTTCACCCCGCCGCCAGGATCGATCGACGCGCATTGCCATGTCTTTGGCCCCGCCGATCGCTTTCCCTTCAGCGCCAAGGCGAAATATCTGCCGCAGGATGCAGGAGCCGATGCGCTGTTCGCGCTTCGCGACCGGCTGGGCTTCGCGCGCAACGTGATCGTCCAGGCCAGCTGCCACGGCACCGACAATTCGGCGACACTGGACGCAATCGCCCAATCGGACGGGCGTGCGCGCGGCGTCGCGGTGGTCGATCCGGCGATCGACGCAGCGGCGCTGGACGAGCTGCATGCCGGTGGCATTCGCGGTGTGCGGTTCAATTTTCTGAAGCGGCTGGTCGATGACGCGCCCAAGGATCGCTATTTGGAGCTTGCCCGGCGACTGCCGGCGGGCTGGCACGTCGTGGTGTATTTCGAGGCCGATATTCTGGCCGAGCTTCGGCCGTTTCTGGATGCCATCCCGGTGCCGATCGTCGTCGATCATATGGGGCGGCCCGATGTGCGCCAGGGGCCGGACGGGATCGACATGCTGGCGTTTCGCGCGTTGCTCGACAGCCGCGACGACATTCATTTCAAGGCGAGCTGCCCCGATCGGCTGGACCCGGCTGGTGCGCCCTGGGATGATTTTGCGCGCAGCGTTGCGCCATTGGTGGCCGACTATCCCGATCGCTGCCTGTGGGGAAGCGATTGGCCACACCCCAATATGCAGGACGCGATCTCCGATGACGCCGCCTTGGTCGACATGATCCCGCGCATCGCCCCCAGCGCTGCGTTGCAACGCAAATTGCTGATCGACAATCCGATGCGGCTATACTGGGCCGATTGACCGATCGACCCAGAGCGGGGCGGTCAGCCGATCAGCGAAACACCACCGTCCGGGTGCCGTTGAGCAGCACCCGATCCTGCAAATGATACATCACCGCGTCGGCCAGCACGCGCCGTTCGATGTCACGGCCCTTGCGAACCAGATCGTCGGGGGTGTCGGCATGGCTGATATGTTCGACATCCTGCGAGATGATCGGCCCTTCATCGAGGTCGGCGGTGACATAATGCGCGGTCGCACCGATCATCTTCACCCCGCGCGCATGCGCCTGGTGATAGGGCTTTGCCCCCTTGAAGCCCGGCAGGAAACTGTGGTGGATGTTGATGCAGCGCCCCGAAAAATAGGCGGCAAGATCGTCGGACAATATCTGCATGTAGCGCGCCAGCACGATCAGGTCGGCCTCGGTCGATTCGACGATTCGCTTGATCTGCGCCTCCTGCTGCGCCTTGGTTTCAGGCGTGACGGGCAGGTGATGGAAGGGAATGTCGCCGATCATCGAGATGTGCAGTGCCCGCTGCGGATGGTTTGAAACGATGCCGACCACCTCCATCGGCAATTCACCGATGCGATAGCGATACAGAAGGTCGCCCAGGCAGTGATCGAATTTCGACACCAGCAGCAGCACCCGCTGGCGCTCATCGACATGGCGCAGCTTCCATTCGGCCCCGATTTCCTCGGCGAGCGGCGCGAACGCCTGCGACAGCGCGGCGGCGTCATGCCGGCCATCGGCCAGGTCAAAGACGACGCGCATGAAGAACCGGCCGCTTTGGGCATCGTCGAACTGCTGCGCGTCGACGATATTGCCGCCATTGCCGGCAAGGAAGCCGGCGACGCGCGCGACCAGGCCGGTCTGGTCGAGACAGGAAAGTCGCAGCGTGAAACGATCGGTCATGGGTGCGGTGCCTTATATTGGTCGATCCAGTCGACGGTGCGCGATAGCCCGCCAAAGGGGTAGAAATGAAGCCTGACCGGCCCGTGATCGGGGCTTAAACGGCGAGCGAAGCGATCGACCAGCCGGTCAGGCCCGGCGGTGCCGAGCAGCCGCGAAAGCGAGATGCCGTATTTCGCGAGCACCGTCGCCGACGCGCCGACACCGCAATGCGCGGCGAAGCGGATCAGCGTCTTGATCCCGGCGGGACCGGGCACGCCGATCCGCACCGGGCAATCGATCCCGCGCGCACGAAGCTGTTCGAGCCAGTCGATCGAGACATCGGCGTCGAAGCCGAACTGAGTGACGATCAAGGTCGCCATGCCACGCTCGCCGATCGCGGCGCGTTTGCGATCGAGCGCCTCCCAGGTCTGGGCGACGGTCATCACCGGATGTCCTTCGGGATGGCCGGCAATACCGATCGCCTGAATGCCGCTGGCTTCAAAGATGCCGGTTTCGATCATCGCCATCGTATCGGCGAAGGGGCCGGCGGGGATCGGCGGGTCGCCGGCGACCAGGAACATCCGCCGCGCGCCGGCTTCGGCGACCGCGCGCGAGACCGTCTGTTCCAGTTCGTGCTGCGAGCCGATCCGTCTGGCGGACAGATGCGGCATCGGTTCGAACCCAAGCCGCCGGACATCGACCGCGGCAGCGATCCGCGCGTCGATCGATTCGCCGGGCAGGAAGGTGATCGCGACCGGCGTTTCGGCGGGGATGACTGCGGCCGCCTCGATGAGCGCCGGGCGATCCTTGGCAGTGATTTCGAGCGAATATCCGTCGGTAATGCCAGTCGGCGGCAGTGCCCATGCGGGATGAATGGCGGGAATCGACATGTCGGCACCTCTCACGATCCGGTCTGGCCGCTGGCGGCGATCCGGTCGATCTGATCTAGCGCGCCTCTTAAACATCGTATAGATGAAAACTTCATGGACGCGAAGTATTCATCCGCGAACGACGATGCACCGCCGCTGCTGTTGCTGCCGGGGCTGATGTGCGATTCGCGCATTTTCGATCGCCAGCTCAGGACGATAGCAGGCGCGATGGCGGCTGCCGATTATGGCGACGCCGATACGCTGGGGGCCATGGCCGAGCGGGTGATCGCTGCCGCGCCAACGCGATTCGCGCTGCTTGGCCATTCGATGGGGGCTCGGGTTGCGCTCGAGGTGATGCGCCGGGTTCCCGATCGGGTCGATCGCCTTGCGCTGGTCAGCACCGGTATTCACCCTGCTGCCGTGGGCGAGGCTGCCAAGCGCCATGCACTTCGCGACATCGGCCGCCGCGACGGGATGGCGGCGCTGGTCGATACATGGTTGCCGCCGATGGTGGCGGCTGCGCGGCGCGACGATGCTGCGTTGATGGGCGCACTGCGTGCGATGTGCATCGATGCCGGCCTGGCGCGGTTCGAGGCGCAGATCGCCGCCTTGCTCGACCGCCCTGACGTGAGCGACTTGCTGCCCGGCATCGCGTGCCCGGTGCTGGTGGCGACGGGCAGCGCGGACCAGTGGAGCCCGCCCGAACAGCATCGCACCATCGCCGCGGCGATACCGGGTGCCGAACTCATCATCGTCGAGGGGGCAGGGCACATGCTGCCCGCCGAAGTTCCCTACCGATTGAACATCGCAATCCGCGCCTGGCTGGCCAGGCCGGCGGGGCGCGCCACATTTACCCAAGGAGAGGCAAAATGACCGACAAGTCCCTGCAACAGCTGCTCGACGAAAGCGGCAACATCGTCGACCTGCTGCGCAACCAGCAAAGCGGCCCCAACGTCTATCCCGGCGTTCCCGGCGAATATTCGAACTGGCGCGCCGAGCAGATGGCGTGGTCGAATGCATGCGTGCTGTTCAACCAATCGTTCCACATGGTCGATCTGGCAGTCGAAGGCCCCGATGCGTTCGCGATGCTCAACCATCTGGGGATCAACAGCTTCAAGGGGTTCGTGCCCGATCGCGCCAAGCAGTTCGTGCCGGTCACGCCCGACGGCTATGTGATCGGCGACGTGATCCTTTTCTATCTGGAGGAGAACAGCTTCAACCTGGTAGGGCGCGCACCGACGATCGAATGGGTCGAATTCCACGCCGCCACCGGCGACTGGGACGTCACCGTGACGCGCGACGAGCGGACGGCGATGCGGCCCGATCCCGAGAACCGGCGCAACTATCGCTTCCAGCTGCAAGGCCCGAACGCGATGAAGACGCTGGAAAAGGCGATGGGCGCGACTCCTCCCGACCTCAAATTCTTCCACATGACGCGGCTGGCGATCGCCGGGTGCGAAGTGCGCGCGCTGCGGCATGGCATGGCCGGGCAGCCGGGATATGAGCTGTTCGGACCGTGGGCGGATTATGACACGGTACGCAATGCGCTGATCGCGGCGGGCAAGGATTTCGGGCTGACGCTGGTCGGCGGGCGGACGTATTCGTCGAACACGATCGAATCGGGCTGGATCCCGTCGCCGCTGCCGGCAACCTATACCGGCGAGGGCACCCGCGCGTTTCGCGAATGGCTGCCGGCTGCGTCTTATGAGGGCAAGGCATCGATCGGCGGCAGCTATGTCCCCGAACGGATCGAGGGCTATTATCTGACGCCGTGGGATCTGGGCTATGGCCCGTTCGTAAAGTTCGACCACGACTTTATCGGTCGCGATGCGCTGGAGCGCATGGCTGGCCTGCCGCACCGCAAGAAGGTGACGCTCGCGCTCGACAATGAGGATCTGTTGCGGGTGCTGAGTTCGCAATTCACCAAGGAAGACCGGGCGAAATACATGGACTTCCCCTCGGCGGTCTATTCGATGCACCCCTATGATCAGGTGCTCAAGGACGGCAAGATGGTGGGGCTGTCGACCTGGATCAGCTACAGCGCCAATGAAGGGCGGATGCTGACGCTGGCGATGGTCGAACCCGATTTCGCCGAGCCCGGCACCGAGGTGACGTTGCTGTGGGGCGAACCCAATGGCGGCACGCGCAAGCCAACCGTCGAGCCGCACGTTCAGACCGAAATCCGCGCTATCGTGAGTTCGGTGCCATTCAGCGAAGTCGCGCGCGACAATTATGCCGAAGGCTGGCGGACCAAGCAGACCGCCTGACGTCGATGCGGCAGGGCAGGGGGCGGCGACTTGCCGCTCCCCTGCAATGCTCAGCCAGCTTCGAGCAACGCCGCAGTCCGCTGGAGCAAATCGCTGCCCCGGCGCTCGACCGCCGGGTCAAAGCGGGCGCTGGGAATGGCAACGCCGAACGCACCGAGCAATACGCCGCCTGCATCGACGACCGCCCTCCCGACACCCTGAATGCCCAGCGTATGTTCCTCGCGCGTTCGGGCGATGCCGGTGGTGCGGATCACCGCGATTTCGCGCCGCAATTGGTCGCTGTCGGTGATCGTCGCGGGCGTAAACGTCGCGCGTTCGGCCTGTCCCAGATAAATTTCGATTTCGGTATCGCTTAGCGCGGCCAGGATCGCCTTGCCCGCCGCAAAGCCGTGCAGCGGCGTCCGCGTGCCCATCTGCACCGCATAGCGAAGCGCCTGTTCGCTGGTTTCGGTCACCAGCGCCTCGACCTCCCAATCATGCCGCACGAAGAACGATACGGTTTCATTGAGCTGGACACGCAGCGCGCGGACCAAAGGCGCAACGCGCTCGAGCAGCGAAAACTGCTCCGCCGGCCGCTGCAGCCGCGCAAGGCCAGGCCCGGCGGCATAGCGCCGCCCGGCGCGTGCGAGATAGCCGCGCTCGACCAGGGTATTGAGCAGATAGGACAGGCTGCTGACCGGGATCGCCAGTGCGGTGGCGACCTCCTGCGCGACAACGGGCGCGCCCCGCGCCACGACATATTCGATGATGTCGAGCGTCCTGAGCGCAGACTTGACCGTTGGAGGCGGTGCTTCGTTCAAAGGTGGTGGCATCCCGATGTGATCTTCGCTCCCATATTCCGCAACGGTTTAGAAACCGCAACCAATCCCGGCGATCGCTGCCGGCGATTGCCCGCAATCTGCCTGCAGGTGGATTGCATCGAGCGCCAGCCCCGTTCAATCAAGGCCGCTGGAACCCAACAGCTTGTTTCGCATTCGTGAGGTCCGGTTTTCACCCCGCCAGCTTTCATCCCACAGCCGAACGGCTGACGACCGCCAAGAGGACCAGTCGTGACCGCTCCTTCACCCCATGCGATCGGCGCGATCCTGCTGACGATCGCCATGTTTTATGGCTTTGTTTCAGGGCGGGTGCGGATCGAGATCATCTCGCTGCTGACGATCAGCGCCATCGCGCTTGGCCTATATTCCTTTCCGCTGCCGGGACAGGCACCCACCGACGGGCTTCGGCTCGCCTTTGAAGGGTTCGGCCATTACGCGCTGATCACGATCTGCGCTCTGATGATCCTTGGCAGGGGATTGGTCACCACCGGCGCGCTCGAGCCGGCGGCGCGGCTGCTGACGCGGGTGTGGCGGTTCAACCGCCAGCTGGGCCTGCTGGTGACGCTGCTGTTGGCGTTTGCGATGAGCATGCTGGTCAATGATACGCCGGTGCTGGTGCTGCTGCTGCCGATCATGGCCGCGATCGCCGCCAGTGGCGGAATGCCGGCGTCGAAGACGTTGATCCCGATCAACAGCGCGGTGCTGATCGGCGGCATGGCGACGACGATCGGTACGTCTACGAACCTGCTGGTGGTGTCGATCGCGACAGACCTCGGCCTGCCGTCGATGAGCGTCTTTCACTTCACGCCGATCGTGCTGATGGCGGCGGTGGTTGCGCTGCCGTTCATGTGGCTGGTCATGCCGCGACTGCTGCCCGATAATTCGGTCGCCGGCGGCTATGAGCCGCGCCGGTTCAATGCGACGCTGCGTCTGGGGGGCACGTCGGGCGCGCGTGACCTGGATATGGATGGCCTGAAAAAGCTGCTGCCCGCCGACATCGAAATTCGGTCGGCGATGTCGCAGGGCCGGTTGCCGGTGAGCGGCACCCATGCGTCGCTGGAAGAGGCGATGCGGGTATTGGGGGCAACGGCTGCCCCCGCCTGGCTGATGGACCGGCTGAAGCAAGGCTATGGGCGAACCGGCGAGGATTTGACGGTCGTCGAACTGTCGATCGCCAGGGATTCGGGGCTGATCGGCCGCAGTGTCGTGAGCGCGAATATTGCCGAGCGCTACAATGTCGCGTTGCTTGGCGTGCATGATGCCAAGCGTATCCGCCACGATAGCTGGGGGCCGGCACCCCACCCGCAGGCCGACATCATCTTTGGCGAAGGCGATATTCTGCTGGCGACCGGGGCGATGCCCGACCTTCAGGAAATGGCGCGCGCCGAAAGCCTGTTGGTGCTCGAGGGGGCAAAGGAATTGCCGCGTACCGGCAAGGCGCCGCTCGCGCTGGCGATCATGGCCGGCGCGGTTATCCCCGCGAGCATCGGGGTGGTGCCGATCGCCATTTCGGCGCTGGCCGGAGCGATCGTGATGTTCGTAACCGGCTGTGTCCGCTTCGACCGGATCGGGCGTGCCTTGTCGGCCAGTGTCATCGTGCTGGTCGCCGCCAGTATCGCGATCGGCCGGATCATCCTGGACAGTGGCGCCGCCGAATGGCTCAGCGGGTTGCTGGCGATCGGCCTGCAATATCTGCCCGCTGCCGGGGTGCTGGGCGCGGTGATGTTGTTCGTCACCATTCTCACCAACTTCGCATCGAACACGACCGCGGCGGCGGTAGGCACGCCGATCGCGTTCAGCCTGGCGCAGAAGCTGGGCATTCCGGTCGAGCCGCTGGTGCTCGCCGTCCTGTTCGGGTGCAATTTATGCTATGCGACGCCGGTTGCATATCAGACGAACATGTTGATCATGTCGGCCGGCAATTACCAGTTCAACGACTATACCAAGACCGGGCTGCCGCTGGTGGCGATCATGATCGTCACCCTGTCGGGCCTGCTGGTGTATCGATACGGCCTGTACTGACCGCTGCCGGCGCTATTGCCGCGTCTTGAGCATGCCGTCGGCCCTGCCAGCCACCCGCGCGCTGCGAACTGTTGTCGGTTCCGCTTTCGGGACTGTCTTCGGACTGTAACCAAATCAACACGCAGGCGTAACGGATCGGCGTCAGGAGGAGCGCGTCGTCGCAGGCCAAATGGTCGCACGCATCAGGGGGACTACATGCCGCATTACACCGCCGCGCTGACGCGCACCGTTGCAACCTGCCTGCTTTGCAGCGTGGCATTGCCTGCAATCGTCCAGGCGCAAACCGTGACCGGGACGGTGACCGATTCGACCGAAACGCGCGGCCTGCGCGCGACCGAGATCGAGCTGGTCGAGCTGGGCCGCACCACCAACACCGATCGCGAGGGCGGCTATCGCTTCACCGATGTGCCCGCTGGCGACTATACGCTGGTGGCGCGTTATACCGGGGCACCATCGGTCGAGCGCAGCATCGCGGTGCCCGCCAGCGGCGATGTGGTCGCCGATTTCCGGCTGGGGCTTGCCGGCGAGGGCGAAATCCTGGTCGTCGGCCAGCGCGCGACCTTGTCGAGCTCGGTTGCCCGCCAGCGCGCGGCTGAGGGGGTGCAAACGGTGCTGACGCGCGATGCGATCGGCCAGTTCCCAGACCAGAACGTCGCCGAGGCGCTCCGCCGGGCACCGGGTATCAACGTACTGAACGACCAGGGCGAGGGCCGCTTCGTATCGGTGCGCGGCCTCGATCCCAATCTGAACGCGACCTCGATCAACGGCAATCGCGTGCTCGCCACCGGCGGCGACGAACGTGCCGCCGCGCTTGATGTGATCCCGTCCGAGCTGGTCGAATCGATCGAGGTCAAGAAATCGCTGACGCCCGATATGGATGCCGATACGCTGGGCGGATCGATCGAGATCAAGACCACCAGCGCGTTCGATCGTAAGACACCCTATTTCGGCGTGAGCCTTGAAGGGTCGTATAACGATCTGGTCGATGTCGTCAGCCCGAAGGCGGGCGTCGATTTCTCGATCCCGATCGGCAGCGATTTCGGCGTTGCTGGCGGTGTCAGCTATTATAATCGCATCTTTGGCAGCGACAATGTCGAAGCCAATGGCTGGGGTGTCACCGACGATGGCGTCGTCTTTGCCGACGAGATCGACTATCGCGACTATGACGTGACGCGCGAGCGTATCGGCGCGAACCTCTCGTTCGACGCCAGGATCGGTTCGACCACCGAAGTCTATGTTCGCGGGCTTTACAGCCGGTTTAGCGATGAAGAGTTCCGCCGCCGCCTGATTTTCGCACTCGATGCCGAACCATCGAGCGGCACCGACACCAGCGCCACCTTCCTGTCGGACGATGGCGAGATCGAAGTGATCCGCGATTTGAAGGATCGCACCGAAATCCAGACGATCAAGACGGTGTCGCTTGGCGGCAGGACCGAGACCGGACCGTGGCGCCTCACCTATGACGCGGCCTATTCGCAGGCGACCCAGGTCGAGGATAATTCGAGCGATCCGATCACCTTCTCGCGCAAGTTTGAAGACGCCGGTGACCTGGGTGTGACGTTCGACTATTCGGACCTCCGATTGCCGAAATACACGATCACTGCCGGCGATGCCGCCTTCCGCGATCCCGCCAGCTATGAGTTCGACCAGCTCGAAGTGACGGCGCGCGAACGGGCCAAGGACGAGGAATATTCCCTTCGGTTCGATGCCACGCGGACGTTCGCGTTGGGCATGGGCACGTTCGATGTTCAGTCGGGGATAAAGGCGCGTTTCCGTGACAAGCGGCTGAACTTCGCGATCGACTTGTATGACGGTTATGACGGCGATCTGTCGCTGGCCGATTTCGTCGGGCCGCAAAGCTATGGGCTCGCGCGGATCGATCCGGTTCCGGGTGCTGACGAGTTTCGCAAATTTCTGTCGTCGAATCGCGGTTTTACCGGCTTCGAGCGGAACGCGGTGGCGAGCGATTTCGCATCGACCGCCGAGGATTTCTCGGCTTCCGAGGACGTGCTGGCGGGGTATCTGCTGGGTCGTTTGACCGGCACGCGGCTTCGCGTCGTTGGCGGTGTCCGGGTCGAGCGCACCCGCAACGAGTTTTTCGGCCAGACGCTGACGCTGACCGAGACCGATGATGACGAGACGCTGCTGGTGACGCCGGTATCGTTCAAGCGCGACTATACCGATTGGCTGCCCAGCCTGAACATCCGCTATGAGCCGGCCACCGATCTGGTGCTGCGCGCGGCGGCTTTCCGCAGCCTGGTTCGGCCAGGCGTAGGGCAGGTGGCCCCGCGCTTCATCATCGAGGAAAACCAGGACGGCGAGCGCTCGGGCGAGTTCGGCAACCCCGATCTCCAGCCCTATCGCGCCTGGAATTTCGACGCGACGGTCGAATATTATTTCGCGCGCGACGCGGTGATCCAGTTGGGTGCGTTCTACAAATCGATCGACAATTTCATCGTCACCGCCGAGCTCGACGACGTGACCTTTCAGGGGCTGATGGTCGATGAAGCGGCGATCCCGTTCAACGGCGAAAGTGCCAAGGTGAAGGGGCTGGAATTCTCCTATCAACAGGCGCTGACGTTCCTTCCGTCGCCGCTCGACGGGTTGTTGGTGAATTTCAACTACACGCTCACCGATGCGAAAGGGCGGATTGCCGAGGGCGAGCTTTTGGCCGGGCGCGAAATCGACCTGCCGGCGGCGTCGAAGCACACGTTCAACGCGGTGTTGGGGTATGAAAAGGGGCCGATCAGCCTGCGCTTCGCCGGTGCCTATCGATCAAGCTACCTCGACGAAGTTGGTGATGCACCCGAGGAAGACCGGATCGTCGACAATTTCTTTCAGTTCGACGTGACCGCGAAGTATCGCATCACGCCGCGGGTCCAAATGTTTGCCGAACTGGTCAATGCGTTCGACGAGCCGTATCTGGCGTATCAGCGCGGTCCGGCGGCGCGGCGGCTGTTGCAGTATGAAGAGTATAGCTGGACCGGCAAGTTGGGCGTGAGGGCGAATTTCTGATGCGGATGCTTATGACGGCAGCGGTGGCTGTGATGGTGATGGCGGGTTCTGCCAGCCAAGCCCAACAGGCTGCAACGGTTGCGGTGCCTGAAGTACGATCGGGAATGCAGCCGCTTCCCGGTCGGCCCTTCGCGGCAAAGGGGCTGCCCGATCGGGTCGTGCTGACCAGCGGTGCCGATCCAGCGCGCAGCGCTGGCGTGGCATGGCGCACCGACACGCGCCAGGCGACCGCCGCGCTGGAGATCGCCAAGGACATTGACGGGCCGCAGCTTTCGTTCTTCGCGCGGCCGCTGACTGGCACGACGCGGCTGATCCGCACCGAAAATGGCGAAGCGCATTATCATCATGCGCGGCTGGAGAGCCTCGAACCCGATACCGCCTATGTCTATCGCGTTCAGGGTGTCGATGGCTGGAGCGAGTGGCACGCCTTTCGCACTGCCGCCGCTGAATTCCGCCCATATACCTTCCTGTATTTCGGCGACACGCAGAACGAGATTCTGGCGGTCGCCAGCCGTGTGATCCGTCACGCCTTTCGCGCGACGCCGTCGCCTGCGCTGGCGATCCATGCGGGCGACCTGGTGTCGCAGCGCGACGATAAGGCGCATGACGATGAATGGGGCGAATGGGCCGCGACGGGCGGCCATATCTTTGCCAGCGTTCCCCAATTGCCGGCGACCGGCAACCATGAATATGTCGACGACATCCAGCCCGACGGCAGCGAGAAGCGCCGCCTGGGGCCGCATTGGCCGCTGGCGTTCGCCCTACCGCAAAACGGCGCACCGGGGGTGAAGGACACCACGTACTCGGTCGATTATCAGGGGGTGCGCTTCATCATCCTCGACGGCACCTCGGCGATCGACCTCGGCACGCGCGCCGCACAGACCGCGTGGCTGGACGGACTGCTGAAAGACAACCCCAATCGCTGGACCGTCGCGCTGTTTCATCAGCCGATCTACACCTGTGCGCGGCCACAGGACACCGCCGAGCTGAAAGCGGCATGGCGTCCGGTGTTCGAAAAGCATCGGATCGATCTGGTTCTGCAGGGGCATGACCATTGCTATGGTCGCCTCACCGCCGAGGAAGGCAAAGCGGTTGCCGCCAAGCGCCATGCGGCGGGCGATCCGCAGGGGCCGGTGTATCTGGTGTCGGTCACCGGGGCCAAGATGTATGGCCTGAATGATCGATCGGGCACCCAGCCCGACCGTGCGGCAGAGGATACCGAATTGTGGCAGCGGATCGATGTCGAGGCCGACAAGCTGACGCTGCGCGCCTTTACCGCCACCGGCCGGCTGTATGACGGCTTTACGCTGGCGCGTGGGGCTGATGGCCGTAACCGGCTGACGACGCTGCCGGGAACCATCGCCGAGCGTCGCTGTGCCGGGGCCACCAGCCCCGATGGCGCGCCCTGCCGGGCAGCGGTTAAGGACTAACGCAAATCGCGCGGCATGTCGGTCGGGATGGGTGGTCGCCGACCTGCCCATCCCGGCAAGCCGCACCGCAGCATCTGGTCATCGCTCCCTGGCTTAAGGCGCGGTGAAATATGCCGGGATTTGGTAATGCGACAGCTTTGCCATCGTCACGCCCAATCGGTCACATGCTGCATCGGCGGCGCGCGTCGCGCCGGCGACCAAGCCATAATCGTCGAACAACACCAGCCCGCCGCGAACCATGCTGGGCAATAGCTGATCGAGCGCGAACGCCGTGGGTTCATAGACGTCGAGATCGAGGTGCAGCAGCGCGATCTTTAGGGCGGGATGTTTCGCCAGATATTCGGGCACCGTCGTGAAGATATTGCCTTCGACCAGCTCGGTATTTTCAAACCCCTTGGCCGCAATCAGCCGCTCCAGATCGCCGCGTGCGATGCCCTGGCCGCCGGCAGTTTCAAAATGATCGATGAATTGCTGGTCCGAAGCACCAGCAACGCCGTCACGCGGAAAACTGCCAAACGCATCAAAGCCTATAAGTGGCCGGCTGTAGCTATTCTCCAGCACGTCGCGAAAGCCAGCGAACCGCATGAACGACGCGCCTTTATACACCCCCAGTTCGATCACCGCACCGGGGAGGTGGGTGATTTTGCGGTAAAGCTCATAATGCGCCAGCAGCTTGGCCATGCGGGGGGGGGGGGTGTGAGGTAAAAGCTGTTCTCGGCCTCATAAGCGTCGATCTGGGTCGTCGGCTGATAGTTCGCCATCATGCGGTTCCTTTTCGGGTGATCGCCTGCCGCAGCTGCATCATGCGAAACTCCTGACCATTGCAGGCTTTCGTACCGCCATTTTTCGCGCGGTGCGATTGCCGACGGTGAATTGCGCGGCGGCGCTGGCGAGGTTGGCGACCTCGTGCGACAGGTTGCGCGCGGCAGCCGACGTCTGCTCGACCATCGCGGCATTTTGCTGGGTCGCGCTGTCCATCGACGAAACTGCGGTGGTGATTTCGGTGATGGCGCTCGATTGCCGGCGATTGTCCGATGCCATACCGGCCAGCAGCTTGTTGACCTCGGCGACATCGCTGGAAATGGCGGTGAATGCGGTATCGACATTGCCCACCGCTTCGACCGCGACCAGGATCTCGCTTTGGGTGACGCCAAGCTGATCCCGCGCGGTCTTGGCCTCTTCCTCGGCCCGCATCGCAAGCGCGCTGACCAGATCGGCGACGACGGCGAAGCCGCGCCCGGCATCACCGGCGCGTCCGGCCTCAACGGCGGCGTTCATTGCCAGCACGCGGGTTTGAAAGGCGATCTTGTCCAGGCCGGCAATGACGTCGTCGATCCCCTTGGCGCTTTCGCCGACCCGGCTCATCGCCTGTTTCGCAACCTCGGCGGTGGTTCTACCGCTGTCGACCGTTGCCATCGCCTGGCCCGCCCGCGCCACGGTGTCTTGTGCGGTGTTGGCCGTCAGCTTCAGGCCGCTTTCGACCTGTGCCAGTGCAGCGCTGGTCTGCTCCAGGCTGGCGGCGTTGCTTTGGGTGCGGCGGGCAAGATCCTCGGACGCCTGGGCGATTTCAGCCGATCCGGTGCGGATGCTGTCGGCGCTGTCGCTGACGACGACGATCGCACCGCGCAGCGAGGTGACGGCGGCGTTGAAGTCACGCTTGAGCAGCGCATAGTCATCCGGGAAATCGGCCTGAATCTCGTTGGTGAGGTCACCGGCGGCCAGCGTGGTCAGGCTGTGGCCAAGCGATGTCGTCACTTGCGCGGCGATTTGTGCCTGTTCGGCGCGTTCGGCGGACAGGGCCTCGGCCGCGCGTTCGCGCTCGACCGTCTGCTGGGCGTTGGCATCGACCAACTCGACCAGCCGCTGCGCCACCCAGATCAGGGTCGCCGCCTCGACCAGCAGGACGACGGCATGAAAAGCGATGCGGAGGAACGATCCCTCACCCATGAACAGCCATTCGGGCACCAGCATGCCCAGCCCGAGATGGTGAACCGCCACCACCCCGGTAGCCGCCGCCAGCGCCTTCCAATCGCACAGGATCGATGCGGCGGCCAACAGCGCGAAGAACAGCATGTGCAGATCGGTTTGCCAGGCTTGGCCTTCTGCGATGAACAGCAGCAGGGCAGGCATGGTGACGACCGTGATGCTCACCGCCATGCGCGCGGCGGCATCGGTACGGTGTTGCGCGGCGATGGCGAGGGGGTACAGCGTTAGCAACAGCCCGATGACGACGGCGGGCCATTTCCCCGAGCTGGGCAGAAGCAACAGCATAAGGCCACCGCTCAGCGCCAAAGTCGCAATCAGGCTGACGACAAGCCGCATCCCGACATCGCGGAACGTGCCGAGGCCGAGATCTGTATTCATGACGTTGTCCTGATGTTCGAACTGCAGCCCAAGCCGCGGGATCTCAACAGCAATGTCCCGTGAGACAGGGCCGGAGCAAATAGCGCCGTTCGCGGCGTGGAGACGATGAAAGAGCCCGAAAAGGGGCCAGGAGCCACCAGCTTCGCGCCGGTTGGCAACAGCCATTTCAGGGTGCTTGCAGGCGTTGTCGGCGCAAGTGGCACCAACAGCATCTCGCCTTCAGCCGGCGGCGCAACCATCAGTATTGCCGCCGCAGCGATCAAGCCGCTTTGCATGACAATACCTAATCCCGATGACCGATGTATCATGAAAATAACCGATCGATCGACTGGCCGAGAAAAGCAGCACCGTTCTGGTACGCCAGAGTTACCGGTCGAGACTCTTCTGGCACGGAAGCGAAGCAGCGCTCGGGGCATCGCGGAGCAACATCAGCCTGTATCGGCATTAGAGAATGATCCACGGAAACCGGTGACTGAGCAGGTTCGATAATGCTGGTTACATTATAGAATGTTGCACAGCGTTTTTACGCCGATCGGATTCTTATTTCGTTGTCGTCGAGGTTTTGAGAAGGATTGCGCTTGCCGCAGCAGCACGTCGTTACCGGCCTGACAGGCGAACGATACCAGGCGGTGCCTGGCCCAATATGTCCCGCTTCGGGGGAGGTATTCCGGGAAAAATGGTGGACGCACTTGGGCTCGAACCAAGGACCCGCTGATTAAGAGCGGAGCTTTGTGCCCTTTTCGTTCCTTTCCAATACTACGCCAAACTACGCTCAAGGGCTTGAAACGGTTGGAATAAACCTGCCGTGGATTACCCTTCGCTACGCCATCGTAATCCCGACATCTGATTACGTGGCGATTACGTGGACGAGCGCCAGATCATGCCGAATCAGTCAATCACACTGCGAACAATTCAGTCAGTCACACCGGACCCGCACCGCGACATTTACGTGTGGGACCACCGGCTAAAGGGATTCGGACTTCGCATCACGCCAAGGGGAGCGCAGTCCTTTGTGTTCCAGTATCGGGTCGACGGCGGTCCTGCGCGCCGCAAGACAATTGGGCCTGTCGGCAGTCCCTGGACGCCTGCCACGGCGCGCAAGGAAGCCGAGCGGCTGCTGGTCCAGGTCTATCAGGGGATCGATCCGGTCGAAGCCAAACGTGAAGCGAAGCGGAAAAAGGAGACGCTGAACTTTCGGACCTACAGCGAGAGGTTCGTTGAGCTGTATCTCAAGCCGAACTGGCGGGGGACATGGGGCTCGGCGAATTGCACGATCAACAACGTATTTATTCCCCGCTGGGGCAACCGACCCGTCCATGAGATCACCCGCGCCGACATCGTGAAGGTGCTGGACGAGTATTCCGATCGCCCGGCACGGCGCAAGGAGATCCACTCGCTCCTGCGCAAGTTCTTCAACTGGGCGACCGACCGGCAGGATATTGATGTCTCGCCGTTGGCCGGGATGAAAGCGCCAAAGGCCGTCCCGTCGCGCCGCCGGGTGCTGAGTGACGAGGAGATCGTCGCCTTGTGGAGGGCGACCGAGAATTCTGGATGGCCGTGGGGGCCCTTTGTCCGGATGCTGATCCTGACCATGCAACGGCGCCAGGAAGTTGCCGAGATGGACTGGTCCGAAATTGACCTGACTGCGCGCCGATGGACCTTGCCTGCCGATCGGGCGAAGAATGACCAGGAACACGTGATACCGTTAACGAGCCGTATCCGTCCGGTGGGCCCCGCCTTGTGCG
>NZ_JROH01000017.1 GCF_000786205.1 Sphingomonas sp. 37zxx
GACGCCCGCTTGACAAATATAGGAGCCTCAACGCCTTGGCCGAGACGATCAATGGCCTTTATAAGGCCGAGGTGATCCACAGGCGGGGCCCGTGGCGCAACTTCGAAGCCGTCGAGTTCGCCACGCTCGAATGGGTCGACTGGTTCAACCATCGCCGATTGCTGGAGCCCAGCGGCAACATCCCACCTGCCGATGCCGAGCAACGATACTATGCCATGATGGACGACGTCCCCATGGCAGCGTAACTTAAACCAAATGGCCTCCGGCGATCCCGGTGCAGTTCAAACCCCTCTGGCAGCGCAAGCCAAACCAAACTGCCTCCGAGAAATCCGGTGCGGTTCAGGATCACTTCGCTCCGCATACCTTTGGCTTCCGACTGTTCGGAGGCCATGCGGGCGTTTCAAAGATCACGGAACATTTCCGAAGCCAGATCGAATAGTTCCGGCGTTGGGCGCTTCTCAAACCGCGCGGATCAGTTTCTAGCGGCAGGGCACATCAGCGGCGAGCCGCCCCATAGGGCCAGGCGTATTCCAGCAGATCGGGCAGGATTCGCTCCGCAAATTCCTGCGCGTCCACGCCGTCGAACAGATAGTGCGTCTTGCCGTCCAGAACCAGGCTGGCCATCCCGTGGATCGAGGACCAGACAAGGAACAGATCCGCCATGCGATCCGGCCCCGCCCCATCGCGCCGCCCGATTGCCGCCGCAAACCCGGCCAGCGCCCGCCGGCTCGCCTCGGGATAGCGCGGGTCTTCGCGATCAATCAGGTCCGGGCGGAACATCAGGCGGAAGCGCCCAGGATGGGCCAGCGCAAAATCGACATAGGCGCGCGCCAGTCCGCGCATTGCCGCGTCCGGGGCGATGCCATCGGGCACGGCGTTGAGATAATTCCTCAGGCTGTCATAGCCGAGCAGCGCAACTTCGGTCAGCAGCCCCTTGATACTGCCGAAATGATGCGCCGGGGCACCAATCGACACCCCGGCAAGATGCGCGGCCTTGCGCAAGGAAAATCCCTCCAGCCCCTTGTCGCGGATAAGCGAATCCGCAGCTTCGATCATGGCCTGGCGCAAACTGCCATGGTGATACCCGGCGCGCGCCGGTAAGGGATCTTCTTGCATCTATACAGTGTTCAAATAGGGCGTTACAAGTGACCTTATCGCTGTTCAGATTAACCCGCAAGGAGGGCTTATGTCCAAGACCTGGCTTATTACCGGCGCCAATCGCGGCTTCGGTCGCGTTTTCGCCACCGCCGCGCTCGAACGGGGCGATCGCGTGGCGGCTACCGCGCGCAATCCCGACGCGCTGGCCGATCTGGTCGAGCAATATGGCGACCGCATCGTCCCGCTGCGGCTGGACGTGACCGACCGGGCGCAGTGCCTGGCCATAGTCGCGCAAGCCGCGCAGGCGCTCGGCACGCTCGACGTGGTCGTGAACAATGCGGGCTATGGCCTGTTCGGCATGGTCGAAGAAGTCACCGAACAGCAGATGCGTGCGCAGATGGAAGTCAATTTCTTCGGCCTGTTCCATATGACGCAGGCGGTTCTTCCGATCCTGCGCGCGCAGGGGCATGGGCATATCCTGCAAATGTCCACCGTGGGCGGGATCGTGTCGTTCGCGGGCCTGGGCGCCTATCACGCCTCGAAATGGGCGGTTGAGGGTTTGTCCGAAGCGCTGTCGCAGGAAATCGCTGGAACGGGGATCACGCTGACCCTGGTCGAGCCCGGCCCGTACCAGACCGATTGGGCGGGAAGCTCGGCGGTCCACACCACACCGATCGACGCCTATGCCCCCGTGCGGGAAGCGATGCAGGCGCGGCAGGCGCAGATGCCACCGGCGCTGTATGGCGAACCCGAAGCCACCGGCCCGGCGATCCTCGCACTCGTCGATTCCGATGCGCCGCCGCTGCGGATGTTCCTGGGCGTCCTGCCGACGATGGTCGTGCCCGACGCCTATGCCGCCCGGCTGGAAACCTGGGAAGCCTGGAAGGACGTGGCAGTCGCCGCGACCAAGGTGCGCCGTGACTGAGCCCGTGACGAACGCGAAACGGCGGCCCCTCGGGGCCGTCGCCGGCTGGGGATTGGCGCTTCTGGTGGCGGTAGTGATGCTCGCCGGAGCATTCGGCCATTTGACCAGGCCCGAATATTTCGCGGTGCTGGTGCCGCATTTCCTGCCCGCAGCGCTGGTGCTGAAGGCAACTGCGGTGGTGCAGATCGCCATCGGCCTGGCCGCCTTATGGCCGCGCAGCCGGGCGCTGGCGGGGCTCGCCTTCGCGCTGTTGTGTGCGGCCTATATGCCGCTGCACCTTTGGGACTTTTTCCGCCCGGACCCGGTGTTTCCGCCCCCCGGCGCCGCCGCCGTGCGGGTGATCGTGCAGATCGCCTTCATAGCGGCGGGCCTGACGCTGTGGAGCCGCCGCGCGCGGTAACAATCGCGCGGCGTAGCGTTCCGGCATCGCTACGCCGCGTCTTTCTGTGCCGCCGGTCGCCCTCAGCCGAGCAACACGGTTTTGGTGCTGACAAACTCCATAATGCCTTCCTTGCCGCCTTCGCGCCCGAAGCCGGAGACGCCAACGCCGCCAAAGGGCGCCGCAAGGTGCATGTTGCCCGCCGTGTTGAACCCGACCGTACCCGAACGCAGCGCGCGGGCCAGCCGCCGCGCACGCCGCATGTCGCGCGTCTGGACATAGTTGGTCAGTCCATATTCGGTGCCGTTGGCGATCGCGACGCCCTCTTCCTCGGTGTCGAACGGGATGATCGACAGGACCGGGCCGAACACTTCATTCTGCGCCAGGCTGCTATCGGGATCGACATCCACGAACACCGTCGGCGGAACGAAGAATCCCCCCGAAAGCTCGCCGCCCGCGCGCTCGCCGCCCAGGATCAGCCGCCCGGCCTTTTCCGCCTTGGCCTTTTCGATGATGGCGGTGACACGCTCCAACGCGGCCTGGTTCACCAGCGGGCCGGTGAACGTCGCTTCCAACAGCGGATCGCCGGTCACCAAATGCTCGACCATCGCCTGAACGCCGGCGACGACATGGTCATAGACGCCGCGCTGCACCAGCATCCGGGTGGGCAGCGCGCATCCTTGCCCCGAATTGGCCAACGCAAAGCCGGTCGAAAAGGGAATCGCCTCGGCAAGATCGGCATCGTCGAAGATCAGATTGGCCCCCTTGCCGCCCAGTTCGAACACCAGCGGCGTCAGATGCGTCGAAGCTGCCTGCATGATCCGCCCGGCGGTGATCGGGCCGCCGGTGAAGCTGATCTTGTCGATGCCCTTGTGCGCCACCAGCGCGGCGCCGGTGTCCGCGCCGCCGATCACCAGATTGATGACGCCGTCGGGCAGCCCCGCCTGGTGCGCCAGTTCCATGAAGCGGATCGACGTGAACGGAGTGAACTCGGCAGGCTTCAGCACGATGGTATTGCCCGCCGCCAGCGCCGGCGGCAGCTTCATCGCGAGCGACAATAGCGGCGCGTTCCAGGTGATTACCATCGCCACGACGCCAAAGGGTTCGGGGATCGTGTAGACAAAGGCCTCGTCCTGTGTGGTATCGACCACCAGACCCTCCAGCCGATCGGCCCAGCCCGCATAATAGCGCGTCCACGCAACTGCGAAGCTGACGAAGCGCGTCGCGCCAAACCCGCGCGTCACGCCGTTTTCGAGCGTGGATAGCGTCGCCAGATGCTCGGCATCGGCCTGGATCAGTTCGGCCAGCCGCTCCAGGATTTCGCGCCGCTTCGCACCCGGCGTGTCGCGCCACATCGGCGCCGCCGCCCGCGCCGCCGCGACGGCGGCATCCACGGCATCGGCTCCGGAAAGCGGGATCGATGCCTGCACTTCCCCGGTTGCCGGGTTCACATGCAGATGCGTGCCCCCCGCCCCATCGGTCGAGAGATCGCCCGCAATGATCGAACCGACCTTGGGCAGGATATGGGCAGCTTCGGCATGGCGCTCACGCAGACCGTTCATGATGTATTCTCCGGTGTTGGATCGGGAAGGAGCCGGGCGCGGCGCTTCAGCGCTGGCCCAGGAGGATTTCGCTGGCGCGCCAGCCGACCGCCATTGCGGGCGCGTTGGTGTTTCCAGAGGGAATGCGCGGAAAGACCGAACAGTCCGCCACGAACAGGCCCGAAACGCCGCGCACCTGAAGCTGGGGATCGACGACATCGGTTTCGCTCGTCCCCATCGCGGCGGTGCCCACGGCATGATAGCCGCAGCGGCCCAGCCGCGCGTAGAGATCGAGAATCTCGTCATCGCTCTGTGCGGCCGCCGTTGCATCGGTTTCGCCCACCACCAGCGCGTTCAGCGCGGGCTGGGTCATGATGTGGCGCACCGCGCGCGTACCCGCCACGGCGGTTCGGCGATCATAGTCGGTGTGGAGGTAATTGGGATCGATCGTCAGCGGCGCTTCCGGTTGCGCAGAGGTCAGGCGGACATGGCCTTCGCTGTCGGGCCGCAGGATATAGGAATAGCAATGCATTCCCGGTGCGTCTTCGAACCGGATCGGACCATTGCCCGCCGCCAGCGAATAGGGGTTGAACATGATCTGGGTATCCGGGCGATTGGCCCCCGCCGATGCCCGCACAAAGGCAATGGCCTCTGCCGCGCCGCGCGCCATCGGCCCTTTGCCCGCCAGCAGATACCGCAGCACATTCGCCATCAGCCGCGGGCCACCATAGTCGCGGTTGTCGCTGTCGCGCCAGCGCCGCAACCGGAAATTCACTGGCAGCACGATATGTTCACGCATCCGCTCGCCGACAAAGGGGCTGTGGTGGACGACGTCGATGCCGAGCGCGGCCAGCCGCGCGGCATCGCCGATTCCCGATAACTGCAGCAGACGCGGCGTGCCAAGCGCCCCCGCGCACAGGATGACGGCGCGGCGGGCCTTGAACGTCCGCGTCTCCCCGCCTGCCGATGCCAGCACGCCCACTGCCTTTTTATCTTCGAACAGCACGCGATCAATGCGCAGCCCACCGACGCATTCCAGGTTGCTGCGCCCGCGCGCCGGATCGAGAAAGGCGCGCGCAGCGCTTACCCGCCGTCCGCGCGCATCGATATTCCATTGCGCATAGCCCACGCCTTCCTGGACAGGGCCGTTCTGGTCATCCTTTTCCGCCAGTCCCGCCTGCCCGCCCGCAGCGATAAAGGCATCGGCGAGCGCAGTGCGGTTGGGGTTGGTGGTGATCGCAACCGGGCCAGCTTCGCCACGGCTTTCGTCCGCACCCAGATGATGGTCCTCGATCGACCGGAAGATGCGGAGCATCTCCTCCCAGTTCCAGCCGGTGTTGCCCGCCTCGGCCAGAGCATCATAATCCTCGCGCGCGCCGCGTATCCACACCATCCCGTTGATGCCGCTGGAGCCGCCGAACATCTTGCCCCGCACCCAGGTTTCCCCGACACGCGGCGACGCGGCATCGTTGGCAACGGGAAAGAAATGCGCGAACTTCGGATCGCTGAGCAGCTTGCCAAAACCCTTCGGCATGGCGCTGAGCCAATTCGGCTTCGGACCTTCCTCCAGCAGCAGCACCGAAGCGCGCCCATCCTTAGACAGCCGCTCTGCAAGCACCGAGCCAGCGGAACCCGCCCCGACGACGATGAAATCAAATTCAGGTTTCACGCGAACCTCTCCTTCATGCAAGACTAGGCAAACTTATCTATCTTCGTCAACTGGGAACCGCGGATACCCGGTCCGTGTGCCGTTAATCGGGATTGCAGCATATCATTTTAACGCATATGCTTTAATTCTGCCGCCAGAAAATCGCCCAAAGGTTCGGGAAGAGCGCGCCGATGAGGCTACCGATGTCGATGAAAGCCACTGCACAGGCCCCGGCTTCCCGGAGCCAGAACACCCGGACGGCGCTGATCGAATGCGCCGAATCGCTGTTCGGCGCGCATGGCGTGGAGGGCGTGTCGCTGCGGCAGATCGGCGCGGCCAGCGGATCGGCAAATACCGGTGTCGTCGCCTATCATTTCGGCACGAAACAGGCGCTGTTGCAGGCCGTGATCGAACATCGCCTGCCCGCGATCGAGGCGCGCCGCAGGGAATTGTTCGCACGCGCAGAGACGAGCGGTCGGGCGCTCGACCTGCGGGATTTGATGGAGATTTTGTACCTGCCTTTTTTCGAACAGGTCGATGCCGCGGGTCAGCACAGCTATGCCGCGTTCATGGGCGCGCTGTTCCGCGCCGATCTGATCGAAGTCCGCCAGGCGCTGAGTGCCGATTATCCGGTCACACGCGATGTGGCGCAGCGCATCACGGCGTTGCTGGACCCCGGCGCCGCTGCCCGGTTTCATCCGCGAATCGAGCTTGTCTCCGCCATGATCTTCGCCGCGATCCGTCGGCTCGACCACCCCGGCCTGACAGACGCCGCGCTTCGCTTTGAGGACGTGCTGTGCACCGCCTGCGCCGCGCTCGCCGCCCCGCCCTATCAGAACCGATCATAATCGTTGGAGAGGAATTGAGTAATGGATACCCCGCGCTTTGGAGCTTCATTGTTCGCCATCGCACTGGCCGGCATGGGCGGAATGACCGCCCCCGCCCGTGCCCAGCAGACAGCAGCCCCGGTGGCCACCGCAACCCCGCCCGTAATGGCCGCACCGCGCCCCAATGTGCTGGTCTGGATGCTCGACGATGTCGGCTTTGCCCAGCTTTCCAGCTATGGCGGGCTGGTCGAGACGCCCAATATCGATCGGGTTGCGCAGAGCGGCTTGCGCTATACCAATTATCACACCGCGCCGATCTGCTCGGCCAGCCGCGCGGCACTGCTGACCGGGCGCAATCCGCACAGCGTGCATGTCGGCGGTCATTCCGGCGCGCCGCTGCCCTTCCCCGGCTATGACGGCATTGTTCCCGCAGAAGACGGCACCATCGCCGCCAATCTGAAGCAAGCGGGCTATCGCACCTTTGCGCTCGGCAAATGGGATCATCTGCCCAATGGCGACATGACCCCGGCCGGGCCGTTCACACGCTGGCCGACCGGCCAGGGCTTTGACAAATTCTATGGCTTTATCGGCGCCGACACCGATAATTGGACGCCCGCGCTCATCAGCGGAACCCAGGCGGTGCCCCGGCCCGATGACCCGGCCTATCACCTCAACCATGATCTGGCGAACCGGGCGATCGACATGATCGGCGCCCGCAATGCGCGCGAACCGCTTGCCCCGTTCTTCCTCTATTTCGCCACTGGAACCGCCCACGCCCCCCATCACGCGCCCCAGGCGTGGATTGATCGCTACCAGGGCAAGTTCGACATGGGCTGGGACAAGGTGCGCGAAGCGGTGCTGAAGCGCGAAATCGCCCAGGGGCTGATCCCCAAGGGCACGAAGCTGGCACCGCGCCCGGAAGGAATGCCCGCCTGGGACAGCCTGTCCGCGGAGGACATGCGCCTCTATGCGCGGCAGATGGAGGTGTTCGCCGCCTCGTTGAGCTATGCCGATGCGGAGTTTGGCCGGGTATTAGATGCGCTGGAGCAGTCCGGCGAACTCGACAACACCATAGTTGTCGTCACGTCCGACAATGGCGCCAGCGCAGAGGGCGCCCATAACGGCACCTATAACGAGACGCTGTTCATGGCCGGCCACTATCCCACCGCCGACGAGAACCGGCCCTTCCTCGATCGCTGGGGCGGGCCGGAAACCCAGCCCCATTATGCCTTTGGCTGGGCCGTGGCCGGGAACACCCCGTTCCGCTATTTCAAGCAGACCACCTATGAAGGCGGCATCCGCGTTCCCCTGATCCTGTCCTGGCCAAAGGGCATCGCGGCGCGCGGCGAACTGCGCCGGCAGTTCGTCAATGTCGATGATGTGGCCCCGACCCTGCTCGACCTGACTGGTGTCACGCTGGCGCCGGTCATCAACGACGTGCCCCAGACGCCGATGGAGGGAATGAGTTTCCGCTACAGCCTGGCCGCCGCCGATGCTGCGGACCGCAAGGGTGCCCAGTATTTCGAGATGTACGGCAATAAGGGCCTATGGTCCGATGGCTGGTCGATCGTCACCGCGCATCGGATGGACCCGTGGCGGATGGACCAGACCGGGCCGATCACCGAAGCCTGGGAACTCTATGATCTGACGCGCGATCCCGGCCAGACGGTGAACCTCGCCGGCCAATATCCAGACAGGGTCACGGCGATGGCGGCGGCATTCGATGCGCAGGCCCGGCAGTATAATGTCTATCCCCTCTCCAATTTCGGCGATTCCCGCGCCTTTGCAATGAAGGAGATGCAGGGTGAGATGATGCGCCGGAAGGGCAAATGGACCTATCCGGTGCCGGTCAGCCATATCGGCTATGGCGCGACACCGCCGCTGTCGGTTCGGCCCTATGCGATGACCGCGCATGTCGGAATCGCCACGGGGACCGAAACCGGGCCGATTTTCGCGCTGGGCGGTTCGATGGGCGGCATGGGGCTGTATCTGGAGAAGGGCGTGCCGACCTTTGCCTTGCGCGATCTTGCGGGCAACCAGATCACGGTAAAGGCGCCTGCACCGCTGGCGGCCGGAGAAACCGATCTGACGTTGACGATCGAACGCCCCGCCCTCCGCCCGATGACGCCCGAGCCGGTGATCGTGACAATCGCCGCCGGGGGCCAGACGCTGGTGCGCCAGCAGGTCGAAGCGGCGATCCCGATCGTCTATGGCATTTCCGAACCCTTCGATATCGGCATCGATTGGGGCAGCGCCGTCAGCCCGGCCTATCCCGCCGAACGCGCCTTTCCGGGCACGATCGGCAAGGTCGAATTCACCATTCGATAAACAAGGGAAGAGAAGGAATACGCCGCGTCATGACGGAACAGCCAGCCGAGCCGGGGATGCAGCGCATTCCCGGCGGCGTCTTCACTATGGGTTCGCTGCGCGGCTATCCAGAGGAAGCGCCGCTGCGCCAGGTGCGCGTCGACAGCTTCTGGATCGACGAAGCGCCCGTGACGAACCGCGACTTTGCCCGCTTCGTCGCGGCGACGGGGCATGTAACCCTGGCGGAAATCGCCCCGGACCCCGCCCTCTATCCCGGCATGGCACCCGAAATGGCCCAGCCCGGATCGCTCGTCTTTACCAAGACTGCCGGGCCGGTGCCGCTTGATGCCTATCAGCTCTGGTGGCGCTTTGCGTTCGGCGCGGACTGGCGGCATCCCTGGGGCGCGGAAAGCGATCTCGACCGCGACGATCTATGGGATCATCCGGTGGTGCATGTGGCGTGGGAGGATGCAGCCGCCTATGCCCGATGGGCGGGCAAAGACCTGCCAACCGAGGCCGAGCATGAATATGCCGCGCGCGGTGGGCTCGACGGGTGCGACTTTGCCTGGGGCGATGCATTGGCACCGGACGGGCGGATGATGGCCAATTACTGGCAGGGGCTGTTCCCCTTCGCCAACACGCGCGAGGACGGGTGGGAACGCACCTCACCCGTGCGCAGCTTTCCCGCCAATGGCTATGGCCTGTACGACATGATCGGCAATGTGTGGGAATGGACGCGCGACTGGTGGGAAGAACGGCGCGCCACGCCCGAAAAGCCCAGTCCGGAGGCCTGCTGCACCCTCGCCAACCCGCGTGGCGGCACGGTAAAGCGAAGCTATGACCCGCTACAGCCCGATATCAGGATCGGGCGCAAGGTGCTGAAGGGCGGCTCTCATTTGTGCGCGCTCAACCATTGCCAGCGATTTCGCCCGGCCGCGCGCCACCCCGAAATGATCGACACCTCGACCAGCCATATCGGCTTCCGCTGCGTCAAACGGTAAAGGATCAGCGCGCGACCGGGGAGCCCCGAATCGCGCGCCAGACCATCCCCCTATTGCGCGCCGCTAAAGCGATAGCGCAGGGACGCGCCGACCATCCGGGGTTCGCCATATACGCTGGACGCCACGCCCACCGAAGATGCCTGCGCCAGATCGTTCGATCCCAGGCGATAGACCTTGTCGGTCACATTGGTCGCAAAGAGCGTCAGATCGAGCGGTTTGCCGCCGATGTCCGACCAGGTCAAATTGAACGACAACAGGCCATAGCCCGGTTCGATCGAGGTCGGGCTGACATAGTTCTGATCAACCAGCGCCATGTCCGACTGCATGAAATAGCTGCCGCCAAGCGAAATGCGCCCGATGTTCGAAGGCAAAGGCAAGACATAATTGGCCGTGAACGATCCCTGCCAATCCGGCACGTTGGTGAAACGATTGAGCAGGCAGAAGCCCGGATTGAGCGCGAGCGTGGCATCGCAGGCAGCATCGGTGGGCGCACCATTCACGTCGTAACGGGCATCTGTGTAGGAGCCGTTGACGCCAAGGCTTAAGCCACGGACAGGCACGAGCGTCGCTTCCAGTTCGATACCCTGGATCGTCGCCTGGCCAACATTGTCGATGAACGTCGTCGGCGTTCCCGATGGCCCCATTCCGACGACCAGCTTCTGGATCTTCTGATATTTATCGTAGAATCCGGCGATGTTGGTACGCAGTTGCGCATCACCGCCCAGGTCCCAGGTGGCCTTCAGCCCGATTTCCAGCGAACGGACATATTCGGGGTTATAGGCTGCGGACCGTCCGGGCGGCGGCGTTGCGTTCACACCGCCGGGGCGATAGCCGCGACTGAGCTTGGCATAGACCAGCTTGTCGGTGGCCAGCTGATAGGAAACGCCGCCGCTCCAGGTAAAGGCATTGAAGGCGCTTTGATAGCTGGTGCAGTCGACCGGAAACAGCCCGCCGGTGCCAAAGGACGTACATTGTCCAAACGGCGTCGGCTGGCCGATCGTGGCGGCAACCACGCCGGGCGCCACGGCGGCGGCCTGTGCGGGCGTCAGCCCCTGCGCCTGGAGGACAAAGGGCAACACGGCGTTCAGATAATCGCTCAGCCCGGCGACCTGAACCGGGCGGAGATAGCGTACGATATCGGAACGCACCGTGTCGCGCGTATAGCGAACGCCGCCATTGAACTTCAGACCGGGCAGCAGCTTCGAGGCATTCCATTCCGCATAGCCGAAACCGGCGACGCTGGTGGTCCGCGATGACTGGAAGGTCACGCTATCCAGAATGCCCAGGTTGATCCCGTGATTCTGAAACGGCACGCCCGGTTGCTGGCGATCGGTGTAGAACCCCAGCGACCAGCTCAGATCATCGCCAAACGACTTGCCCGCCAGCCGGACCTCCTCGCTGAACTGCTCCTGCGAGTTATAGGGGAGCCCAGGGTCTCCGGGGCACGCACTGTGACAGGAATTCACGAGGCTGCCGTTCACGCCCATCAGGTTGGACGCATTGTCGTCGCGCAGATCGGTATAGCCCAAGATGTTGATCAAACTTAGCGAATCGGTGATGTCGATCGTCGTCTTGTTGACCAGATAGATGCTGCGCCGCCTGGAAAAGCTCTGGTAATCAAGGTCCACCGTGCGCGGGCCAAGCTGTTGCTGGTTGGCAAACTGGCGCTGGATCGAATTGAGATAATTATCCACGGTAAGCGGCGTGACGCCCGGCCCGGCGGCCACGACATTGCCTCGCGGATCAAGCCCATAGGCACCGCCGAGCAACGCAAAGATGCCCTGCGTGCTGTTGCGGACGCCCGCCGGATTGACCGCAGTGATCAGCGCGCTGCTGCCATTGTCATGGGTGCTCTGTAGCGCGAAGGTCGTATCATTCTGCAGCCACGACACGGGCCGCAACGACAGGCTGAGGCGGTACGATTCATAAGCGACGCTATCCAGATCCTGGCCCGTCGCGATGTTCATCGTATAGCCGTCACGGCGGGTAAGCTCGAACGCGCCGCGCAGCAGCACCTTTTCATCAATGATGGGAATGTTCAGCATCCCCCCGACGCCGCGCAGATTGTTGCTGCCCAACCGCGTCTCGACATAGCCTTCGATCCGGTTTTTGGGCGTTGCCGACGCGATCATGACGTTGCCGCCGTCGGTAACGCGCCCGAACAACACCCCCTGGGGTCCGCGCAGAATCTGGACGTTTTCAAGATCGAAGAACTGGCCAGCGGTATATTGGCTGACCGGCACTTCGTTGAAATAGGTAATGACGGCGGGAAAGAGGCTGCCAAAGGCCTGGCCCTGGCCGCGAATGGTGAAGACAAGCGCGTTGCGATCGCCCGTACCGACCTGGGGCGCGATTGCCAAAGCGGGCACCAATACCCGCAGATCCTCCGGGCGGAACACGCCGGTCGCTTCCAGCGCGCTGGGCGAAATGACGGAAACGGCCACCGGGACGTCCTGCGCACGCTCGGTCGAGCGCCGCGCCGTGACGATGATGTCCTGAATGGCGCTTTCGTTGAGCTCGGGAGCAGCCACGGCTGGCGGTGCCTCCTGAGCCTGAACGCCCGCCGCGAAAAACGACGACAGGGCAACACTGGTCAGTAACGCAGAGTAATACCGGCCTTTCATTAAGATCCTCCCTAATATGTTTTACTTGTTTTTGTTCATTCTCGCTCCTGCCGGATCATTCCGATCTTGAGAGCGCGTCAGGGGACACCGGCGCGACCATCCCGATCGCGCCGCAGGGCATTCCGCTTGTGCCAACTATATCGTTCGCCTTATTCGACGACCGCTACGGGCAGCGCCGTCAACTGATTGACGAACATGCTCCAGCCGCGCTTCGGTTCGCCGTTCAGGCGAAGCTTGATGTTGCGTGAGGCCAGTTCCTCGAACAGAATACGCAGTTCAAGCTTGGCGAGATTGGCCCCCATGCACGCATGAGGACCCGATCCGAATGCCAGATGACCCGCGCTGTTGGGGCGATCGAGCTTGAATTTGTGCGGCTCGTCGAACGTCATCGGATCGCGATTTGCGGCGATGAAGAACAACTGCACCATGTCGCCCTCGCGGATTTGCGTACCGTTGAAATCGACCGGCTTCGTCGCGACGCGGGCCATGTCCATCGCCGGGGTTATCATCCGCAGGAATTCGTCGATCGCCACCAGCGTGCGCCCGTCGCGCACGGCGTCCATCGTCGCATCCTGGACGCCCTGATCCTCCAATATCATCCGCATCGCATGGCCCATCATGGTATGCGTCGTCTCGAACCCGGCAATTGCCAGCAAGGCGAGAAATGCGTTGCACTCCTGCGCGTTCAGTTCGCCGCGTTCCACGCATTGCCCCAGCACGGTAGCCATGTCCTCTTCGGGGGCCAGCACCTTCTTGCGCCAGAGATCGTCCATAAAGGCATAGAGGATCTTGCTGATTTCACGCGCGCCGGCACCACTATCCTCGGTGACGGCCAGCGCGCGGAACAGGTCGAGCACGAGCCCCACCACATATTCGCGCTTTTCCGGCGGCGTGCCGACGACGCGGGCGATGACTCGCGCCGGAATGATCGCTGCGACATCGGTGACCCAGTCGAATTGGCCCTTTGCACAGGCGGCGTCGAGAACCTCCACGACGATCTCGCGCACCCAGCCATCGAAATGCGCCACGATCCGGGGACCGAAGGAACGCGCCGCCGCACGGCGAATCCGGCTATGGTTGGGGGGATCGTTGGTCATCAGGTGGAAATCAAATTCCACGGGCCGCTTCAGGGGCAGGGGAAACGCCCCGCCCTGCGAGGAGGTGAAGGTGACGGTGTCCGCCTCGATCTTGACGATGTCCTGCGGGCGGGTGACGGCCCAGAATCCCCCCGTGTGTGTACCCACCGGCGCGGGGTTCCAGTACAAGCCCGGCAGTGCGCGGATGGTGTCGAATGCGTCGTGGGGGACGCCCTGGGCAAAGGTGGCGGGGTCCGCCAGATTGGGGATGTCGGTCACTTCACGGGGTTGCGTCATCTGACCCATCGCACTGCTCTCCTGATCCGTGCACAACGCTGTTTCGTCGGACGGCTTATTTATATTTGTATGACGTAGTTTAATATCTTGTCCACCGAATAGCGTCAACTTGAATCCGCAGCACCCTAGCTGAGCAGGATTTCCGGCGATCGCAGTAATCTACGCTTACTATGTTGACGGGCCTGACCCCTGCCCGACTAAGCCGCCGCCTCCGCCTCCGCCTCCGCCGCCATATCCGGCACCCGGCACGCCGCAACATATTCCGAACGCAATCGGCGGACGAGTTCGGCGACGGGGGGTATATCGTGCACCAGATCAATCCCCTGCCCCGCGCTCCACAGGCTCTTCCACGGCTTCGCGCCAGCGGGAAGATGGTCGTATCGCATCTTCGCCACCGGCTCCGGCAGGGCTATGGGATCGAGCCCGCAGGCGATCATCGACGCCGTCAGCCAATTGGCGTGGACCCCGGCAATCCGGTCCGTGTACAGCAGGCCCGCGCTGCTTTCGGCGATCAGCATGGCCTTATACGCTTCCGATGCACCCGATTCCTGCGTCGCGATGAAGCGCGTTCCCAGATAAGCGAGATCGGCACCCAGCACTTCGGCAGCACGGATCGCGGCACCATTCGCCACCGCGCCCGCCATCACGATCACGCCATCGAACATCGCGCGTATCTGGGGAATCAGCGTCAGATGGCTTATCGTGCCCGAATGGCCGCCGCCGCCAGAGCCGATCGCAGTGATTCCGTCCACCCCCGCCCGGATCGCCTTTTCGGCGAAGCGCACGCTGATCGCATCGTGAAAGACGATGCCGCCCCAATCATGGACCTGCCGGGTGAGCTCGGAAGGGTCGCCGGTCGCGCTGACGATGATATCCACGCCATAGCGCCCGCAAATCGCCAGGTTGGCACCCAGCTCCTCAGACGCCATGCGAGTCGCCAGGTTCACCGCCAGCGGGCCGATACGCGCGCCGGGATTCTGGCCGGCATGGCGGTCCAGATCGGCGCGAATCGCGGCGAGCCACGCCTCGAACTGCTCGATCGAGCGCGCGTTGGCGCGGGGCAGCCCACCGATCATCCCCGCCTTGCACGCTTCGCGCGCCAGTTCCGGTGTCGATACCAGGAACATCGGGGCGCAGAATGCGGGAAGAGTCAGCCGGTTCTTGATCGCGTGCGGCAGCGCCATGGGATGTCCTCGTTGCTCATTTCGCCTCCGGGATAGCGTCAATTCACATCCTGTCTAGCTATGTTGACTTGGTTCCGGCCCGTTCCTAGAAATGCCGTCTACCGACAGCGGCCATCGGTGCGCCGATAGGTGCCGCAGACGGTGATCCACAGGAGAGAGACATCATGACCGCCGAACCCGCCGCCCCCGGCCCAGAGGCGATCTTCGCCGAATTCGGCGCGGTCGAAACCCGCCCGCTCACGCGCTTCCAAAAGATCGTGGCCAAGCGGCTGGCCGAAAACGCCAGCACCATTCCGCACGTCACCCACCATGACGATATCGACATCACCCGCATCGAACAGGCCCGCAAGGCGCTGACCGGCGATGTGAAGGTAACGACGCTCGCTTATGTGCTGAAGGCGGTGGTCGCGGCGCTGCAGGACTATCCGCAGTTCAATGCCTCGCTGTCGCCGGACGGCGGCACGCTGATCCTGAAGCAATATTTCCATATCGGCGTCGCGGTCGATGGCCCGCTCGGGCTGCTGGTCCCGGTCCTGCGCGATTGCGACAGCAAGGACGTGACCGCATTGGCCGCCGAACTCGCGGCGGTGAGCAGCGAGGCGCGGAACAAGGGATTGGGCTATGAAAGGATGATGGGCGGCTGCTTCTCGATCAGTTCGCTGGGCGGGATCGGCGGCACGGCGTTCACCCCGATCATCAACGCCCCCGAAGTCGCGATCCTGGGCATCACCCGCGCTGTGACAAAACCGGTATGGGACGGCACCGGCTTTATCCCCCGGCAGATGCTGCCGTTGTCGCTAAGCTATGACCACCGTGTCATCAACGGCGCCGATGCCGCACGCTTCGTCCGCCGGATCGGCACCGCGCTGGACGACCTCGCCGGTGCCCATGGCTGATCCCACCATCCCACCGCCCCTGCGCACGTCCGGGGCGGTGGGAGAATGCTCCGGGCCGCCTCACGCCTCCATATAACGGTCGATCATCTCGTGCAGGTGGCGACAGCGTAGTTCGGTGTAGCGGCCAAAATGGATCGCCTTGCTGCCCAGATCGCGCAACCCCGCCTGGAGCGGCCCCAGATTCGTTTGGTCCTGGTCATAGACTCCCGCCAGGAAGCCCAGTTCGGTGGCGCTTGCCCAGCTTTCATCCTCGCCCAGCATCCGCAGGGGAACGCCCTCGCCCTTGCCGCCCTTTGGATGGCGTTTGTACAGCATCACTTCCATCAGCGTCAGATCGGTGCGCCGTCCCACGGGCCGCCAGCGATAGCTGGTCTTGGTGCCCATGCCGCCCCAGATCGCGAAGTTCGGAAAGAATTGATAGGATATGCCATCCAACACCTCGGCATCGGCAGCATAGCCATAATCATAGCCGGTGTCCTTGAGCAGGCTCTGACGCGACAGTTCTGCGCCATAATGGCGCGCGGTCAGCCCTTCTTCCAGCGAGACATCGCTGCGGTTTATGCCCGCGCGCGACCCCACCCGCACCATCGCCTGAAACACCTTGTCCTCGCTCAGCTCGCCGAAATCGACCTGAGGCGACGGCAGACCGATCGGCGTCATCATTCGATCGACATGATCCGAAAGCCGGTCATATTGCGTGTTCGCATCGCAGGTGAACATCGCCACCTGGGGATGGGTGGTGGCGACATGCGCCGCTTCCAAAAAGGCCTCGGCAACCGCTTTCCAGTTTGCGGGCACCAGCTTGCCGACATGCGCCACCTTGTAGCAATCGGCCATGTTCCAGCGATCGAAATGGTGCGGAATGGGATCGAGCTGTTCCAGAAGCGGCGGCGCGCCATCATCGAAATTGATGAAGACAAAACCTGCCCAGCGGTCCAGCCGGATTTCGGGCAGCGCGAAATTGTCGGGATCGATCTGCGGGAAATCCCAGGGCAGCGGGCAGGATTTGAACGATCCGTCGCGCTCCCAGGCAAAGCCGTGATAGGGGCAGCGAAATTCCTGGCGGGTGCCATTGGCAAGCATCAGCTTGCGGCCCCGGTGCAGGCAGACATTCTGGAACGCCCGGATCGAACCGTCCTGCTGGCGCACGATCAGCACCGAATGATCGATCAGGTCAAAGACATGGGTGTCGCCCGGCGTGGGAATATCCTCTTCGCGGCAGGCGAATTGCCATGTCTTGCGAAAGACCTTTTCCACCTCCAGATCGAAAAACGCCTGGCTGGTATAGCGGTCTGCCGGGATCGGCAGCAGCGGCATGGCACCCGGCATGTTGACCTTCAGGATATCGGGTGCGGGCTGGGGGTCCAGCGCCAGCAGTTCCGAATAGCAGATCGTATGCCCCTGGCGAACCGCCTCCGAGGCGACTGAAGTCTCAAGCATCGTTCCGAAATCCTCTTCCAATATTATGCGCGATTGTGACGGCAGGCGTCACGCGCGGGCGGCGGCAGCCTCTTTCTGGGCTTCGCGCAGCACATCCAACCCGTTCAGATCGTCCAGCGGCAGGCGGGCGACTTCACTGATCCGGGCCAGCATCATGTAATTGCCGATCGTGTAGAGCGTCTCGACAATCTCGCGGTGCGAATAATGCCCCGCGACCGCCGCGAAGACGGCATCGCTCACCCGCACCTCCTCCACCACCTGCCGGGCAAAGGCGAGCAGCGCCTGTTGCCGCGCGCTGAATACCTCGGCTGCGATATCGCGCAGCGCGATCGCGTCGATCTGGGCGCGGGTGGCGCCCAGCGCGGCTGCGATTTTCTCATGCTGCGCCCATTCATACGCGCCCTTTTCGAGCTCAGCGGTGAGCAGCACGACAAGCTCGCGATCGATTTCGTTGAGCTCCAGCGCGGCAAAGATCGCCTTCGCAAAGGGGCGGTACGCGGCATAGGCGGTGGGGGCATGCGCCTGAAGCCGAAAAAAGTCGGATTTCCCGGCGGGGCCGCGCGCGTCCTCCGCCAGCGTGCCGTCCAGCGCGCCCACCGAAATCAACGGGATTCGCAGCATCTCCACTCCACCTCCTGAATCGTCGCACAAACAGCGCCGCGCCGACGTTCATTCCTGCAATCATCGGGGCATAGCCTATAGCAGCCAACCTAGTTAGTCTACTATTCGATGCGCGCTTCATCCCGCACCAATTCAGCCGCAAAAATCGCTCTGAGCAGCGGCACGGCGAGGCGGCCATTGAAACATCTTCAACTTTGATATAGTTGTCTCGAAAGCCACAGGCGCTGGCCGAATGTGATGCCACCCAGGAGAGGTGAATGACGATCAATATGGAACATGCGGTGGAACTCAGCGCCGCCGCGATCATGCCCGCCAAAATCCTGCGCGACAGCAGCGATGCGATGGACGATCATGCCGAACTCAACCGCCGCTATGAGGAAGAGGGTTACCTCTATTTTCGTGGCCTGATCCATGACGAGGTCCTCCGCCGCGCCCGTGCGCGGATGATCGCCGCGCTGGAACGCGAAGGGCTTGCGATCGCCGATGGCGACCAGGCGGTGTGGACCGGCGGCGATCGCCCGACCTTGCCCGAAGTAAGCCCGGCCTATGCCGGCATCGTCGACGAGCTTGTCACCGATCCGCGCGTCCTGCCGCTGCTGGAAAAGATACTGGGTGAGCCGGCAACCACCGTGCCGATGGTGCAATATCGCGCCTATAAGCCCAACAACAAGCTGGGCGGCGTCCATCAGGACGGCTTTCACAGCCCCGGCATCCACGGCTATCGCCCGCTATGGATCGCTCTGGTCGATATGGAACCCGCAATGGGGGGGCTGGTGCTTGCCCCGAACCACACGCGCGAAGGGTTTTTCCACAATATCGGCCAGCCGCCGCGATTTCCGGTCCCGCAAGGCGTGATCCCAGAGGAAGATTGGGCACGCGCCGAATATCGCGCAGGCGATGTGGTGGTCCTGCATCCCTATACGCCGCATGTCGGCCTGCCCAACACGTCGGGCCATCTGCGCCTGTCGATCGACACGCGGGTGCAATCGGCGGCGCATCCGGCGACGATCGTGGGCACGCTGCGCGCCCTGTCCGCCGAGTCGATTGCACTGGAACTGGCGGACGGCACACTTCGCCCCTTCGGGATCAGCGAGGCCACCTTCATCCGCACCGGCGAAAATCGCGGGCGCCGCATGTCGCGGGCGGAATTGCTGGAACAATCGCCGCTCGGCCTGAAGCTTTTGGCGGCGCTGGACGGCGATCAGGTGACGATGCTGCGCCAGGCCGATTTCGGCTGATGGCGGACCTCGAACTCGAAAATGTCAGGCTGGAAATCGAAGACGGCCTGGCCGTACTGACACTCGATGATCCTCAGCGGCTGAATGCGATTACGGCGGCGATGGCCACGTCGATGATGCGCGCGCTGCAGGAATGCGCCAAGCCCCGTCACGGCGTCCGCGCGCTCTACCTCACCGGCGAGGGGCGCGGCTTTTGCGCGGGCGTCAACATCGCGGGGCGGGGCAGCGAAGGCAATGCCAACCTCCCCGTGCTGCTGCCCGCCGACGGGATATATCACCCGCTGATACGCAAATTGCGCGGATTTGACCGGCCCATCATCATTGGCGTCAACGGCGCGTGCGTGGGCATCGGCCTGGCGATGGCGTTGCAGGCCGATTATGTCATCGCGTCGCAGGATGCCTATTTCTCGGCGCCCTTCGCCAAGCTGGGCAGCGGCCCCGATTGCGGGCTTACTTGGGGTTTGCCGCGCGTCATCGGGCCGGGCCGCGCCCGCCATATGCTGCTCCGCGCCGAAAAGGTGAGCGCCCCCGTAATGGAGCAATGGGGATTGGTGAGCGAATTGCTCCCCGCCGACGGATTCGCCGCCCAGGCGCGGGCCACCGCCGCCGCGCTGGCAGTGGGACCAACCGTTGCGCTCAGCGAGATGCGCCGCCTGCTCCAGGACAGCCCCGACCGTGCATTCGAGGCGCAGTTGGAGGCCGAATCGCGCGCGCTGGTCCGCACCTTTCGCTCGAAAGACAACCGGATCGGGATGCAGGCCTTTGCGACGAAATCCCAGCCGGTGTTCATCGGCGAATAAGCGGGCGCGCGATCCCGGCTTCATGGCGATCTGCGCTTGACAAGTTCGTCATACAGAACATAGTTTACTATCATACAATAGTGCGGGGATACGCCGCCGTGAGGGAGAGAGAACCGATGCCCGGACCCGTTTTTTCGGCGCCGCGACCATGAGCGGTAGTGCATCGCTGGACGGTGCCGTCGTCCTTGTCACCGGCGGCGCATCGGGTGTTGGCCTGGCTCTGGCTGAAGAGGCGGCGCGGCGCGGCGCGCGGCTGTTCCTCATCGATCGCACCGATCCTGCTCCCGTGGTCCAGCGGCTGCGCGCGGCGGGGCATGTTGCTGACGGCATTGCCGCCGATGTGACCGATTATGCTTCCGTTGCGGCCGCGATCGCTGCGGCGCTGGCGGCATTTGGGGGCATCAATATCGTCTGCAACAACGCCGGAATCGGCGCATCCGGGGGGCTCGATACGGTGGACCCGGCGCAGGCCCGCGCGGTGATCGACGTCAATTTGCTCGGCTATGTCCATGTTGTCCACGCCGCCGCTCCCGCCTTGCGCGCGGCGGCAGGCGCGGGCGGCCCCGCCGCGCTGATGATCGTCGGTTCGGAACATTCCCTGGGAGTGCCGCCGCATGTCGGCCCGCTCAGCATCTATACCGTCACCAAATTCGCCCAACTCGGTCTGGCCGAAACCGCCCGGCGCGATCTGGGCGGGGACGGCGTCGCCGTGTCGCTGCTTGCGCCCAGTTGGGTTCTGACGCCGATGATCCGGGGTTACATGGGCGCAAGCGAGGCGATGGCTGCGGCGATCGAGCCCTTTGGTCAGGAGCCGGGCGATGTCGCCCGTGCCGCCTTTGACGGGCTGCTCGCCGGTGCCGAGATCATCGTCACCCATCCCGCCAGCCGCGCATTCGCGCTGGCCCGGCTGGAGCATCTGAAAGCCGAGATCACGCGCGCCCTGCCCGTCGGCGTGGCGCCCGAATGACGGCCTGGTTCCGCCAGGCCCCCGCAACACCATGGAGAACGACATGTCCGGAAAGAGACAGGTAGCCGTAGTCGGCGTCGGCCAAACCGATTTCGGCGCGCTGTACGCGAATCGCGACGCCCGACGCAACGAAACCGCATTGGGCCTCGAAGCGCTGAAGATGGCGATCGAGGACGCAGGCATCGACAAGAGCGAGATTGACGGCCTTATCACGTCGCGCATCGCCTATGAACATACCGCCAATGCGGCGGGGCTGACATCACTGCGCTATATCAACGGGCTGGAAGGCTCTGGCCGGATGAGCGGGGTATCGTTCCAGACCGCCGTGACGCTGATCGAAACCGGCCAGGCCGATGTCGTCGCATGCGTCTATGGCAATAATGGCCGATCGGTGCAGATGAAATATGGCGGCGGCTCCGGCACGCCCACCATGGCGCATGACGCGATATACGGCATGACGTCGCCCGGTGCCTATCTGGCGCTGATGCACCGCCGCTATCAGCACCTCTATGGCGCGCCGGACAATGCACTGGCGGCGATCGCGATCAACAATCGCCGCAATGCCGTGCTGAACCCGGTGGCGGTGATGCGCGAAGAGATCACCGAGGAACAATATCTCAGCAGCCGCTACATCGCCGATCCGCTGCGGCTTTATGATTATTGCATCATCAATGACGGTGGCTGCGCAATCATCCTCACCTCGATGGATCGCGCCAAGGATCTTCAGAAGCGCCCGGTGCGCGTCGCGGCAAAATCCTGCATCGCCACCGCCAATAATTATTATACGCGCAACGACTTTTTCTACGAAGGCTGCCAGCGCGTCGCCGACGATCTGTACCAGCAGACCGGACTGAGGCCGAGCGACATGGATTCGGCGCAGGTCTACGATAATTTCACGCCCACCGTCGTGTTCAGCCTCGAAGGTTTCAACTACGCGCCCCAGGGCGAGGGATGGCAATGGGCGACGCTGGATCGCATCGGCCGCGAAGGCGAGATGCCGGTCAACACCGCCGGGGGCCACACCGCCGAAAGCTATATGCAGGGCTGGGGCCATCATATCGAGGCGGTCCGCCAGATCCGCGGCGAGGCGGGCGCGCGCCAGCTCAAGACGTGCGATGCCGTCCAATATATGTGCGCGTCGCCGATCATCACCTCGCACATCCTGGTGGGAGAATAAGCGCATGGTTATCGACAAATATCTCGCCATGCTGCCGGCGATCACCGAGGGTAATCGCGGCTTTTGGGAGGGCGCGGCGCACGGCGAGCTTCGCCTGCAATATGGCCCGTCGGGCGTGGCGCAATATCCCGATTATCCGGTCGATCGCGTATCGCTGGATGGCCCGCTCGAATGGCGCAAGGTCAGTGGCCGGGGCACATTATGGTCGTGGGTGGTGATGCACCAGAACTACTTCCCCGCCTTTGCCGACGAGACGCCGTATCTGGTCGCCTATGTCGAGCTGGAGGAAGGGCCGTTCATGATGTCGACGATCATCGATCCCCCGGCGGAACTCCAGTGCGGCGCAAAGCTCGAAGTCGTTTTCGACAAGATCGACGACGAACGCTCGATTCCGAAATTCAAGGTGGTGGGCTGACCATGGATAGCATCGATCAGGACGCCGTGCTCGTTTCGCATGGCACCAACGGCGTCACCACCATCACCTTCAACCGGCCGAAACAGCGCAACGCGATGAACCGCGCCGCGCGCGTCGGCATCATCCGCGCGCTGGATGCGTGCCGGGGCACATCGCGGGTGGTGGTGTTGAAGGGCAGCGGCCCGTCCTTCTGCGCCGGGGTGGATATCAAGGAGGGACCGGTCAGCACCGGCGATGCCGAACTGGACCGCCGCAGCGAATGGGGCGAAGTGCAGGAGGAGTTGCGGCGCCACCCGGCGATCGTGATTGCCGCCGTCGGCGGTTTCGCGCTGGGCGGCGGTCTTACCCTGGTCAACACCGCCGATCTGGCGATTGCCGCCGACGAAGCGTCGTTCGGCCTGCCCGAAATCGGTTTCGGCATGTATCCGGCCTTTGCTGGCCCTTCCACCCAGTTGCGGATCAACCAGAAGCGCGCCGCCTGGCTCGTCCTCACCTCCGACCGGATCGACGGCAAGACGGCGGAGCAATGGGGCCTGGTCAACAAATCGGTTCCGCTCGACCAACTGGATGCCGAGGCGGACGCCCTGGCCGAGCGCATCGCCGCCTTCAGCGATGTCGGGCTGGAAGTCAGCAAGGAACTGCTCTGGAAGGTGCCGTCGGAAGCGTCCGAATGGTCCGCCGCGATTGCGCTGGGCGCGGCGACGACAGACCGTATCCGCGCGCGCAAGGCAGACGCGGATGCCGGGCGCGCCGCCTTTGCCCAAGGGCAGCGCAATCCGGGTCAGGGCACCGCATGACCCAGGCTCGGCGTCGCCTACGCATCGCCGAGATCACGACGACGACGGCGGGGATGGCCTGTGGGCGCATTTTCGCGGCGCTGGGCCATGATGTGATCCGGCTGGAAACCGATGCCGTGGCGGGCACCACGGATCGCCCGTTCACCCGCGCGGCACTGAACGGCGGCAAGCGGTGCTTGCCCGCCGGGCCGTCGATCCCCCAGGCGTTGCTGGAACATGTCGCACAACGCGCCGATATCCTGCTGCTCGATGCGCCTGCGGGCCAGGCGGGTTTCCCCGATGCAGCCATCCTTGCCGCGCGATCGTCGGGGCTGATAACCGTATCTGTCACGGCGTTCGGGCTTTCGGGCGCATGCGCCGGGATGCCCAATCACAGCCTGCTCGCCGAAGCGCATAGCGGCTTCATGACGATGATCGGCGAACCCGATCGGGCGCCCTTGATGCTGGGCGGCGAGCAATCCGCCTATGCCACGGCCTGGACCGCATTCTTCGGAGCGATGCTTGCCGTGCTGCGACGCGACAAGGGCGCGGGCGGCGATCTGGTGGAAGTGAGCCAAAGCGACGTCGCCGCTTATATGGACTGGAAGAGCGACGTCATGGTCTTCCATTCGGGCAAGGCCCCGAACCGCACCGGCGCGCATAGCGGGTGGTGGCGGATCGTGAAGGCCGCCGACGGATTCGTCGCGGTGGTGTTCACGCCCGATCAATGGCACCAGCTTGTCGAACTGGTCGATGATCCGCGAATGCGCGTCCCCGAACTGGCCGATCCGGTGCAGCGGCTGAAGCATGTCGATCGCGCCTGGGCGGTGATGGGCGATGTCTTTGCGGCGCGCACCGCCCATGAACTCTATCTGTCGGCACAAGCGCTGGGGCTGCCCTTTGGCTATGCCGCGACGGTTGCCGATCTGCTCGCCGATCCGCAGTTCCAGAGCCGGGGCTTCGTCCTGCCGCCCGCCGCGCGACGCAAGGATGCGCCGATCGTCGCGCTGCCGCTGCCGATGCCGGGGCTCGATCAGGCCCAGCCGGTGCTGCCCCAGCCCGATCTTTCCGCGCTGGCGCAATGGCCGCTGCGCCCGGATTTCCCCATCACCCGCGCCGATGTCGCCCCGCTTGCCGGGGTGTCGGTGATCGATTTCGGCGTCATCACGGCGGGTGCGGGCACCGGGCGGCTGCTGGCCGATTACGGCGCCGATGTGCTCAAGGTCGAATCGCACGATCGCCCCGATCCTTTCCGCAAATGGCAAAATCCGGTCGAAGAGCCGCAGGCAGAGCAGCCTCGGGTATCGCCGCTGTTCGCATCGAATAATTCGGGCAAGCGCGGGCTGTTTGCCGACATGAAGACGCCGCATGGCCGCGCCCTGGTCCGGCGGAAATGCCGCAGCGCCGATATCGTGCTGGAAAATTTCCGGGTGGGCGTGACCGCGCGGCTAGGGATCGACTTTCCGACGCTGAAGGCAGAGAATGCGGAGCTGATCTACCTCTCGCTTTCCAGCCAGGGCCAGGAAGGGCCGGAGGCCCGCTATAGCTCTTATGGCTCGACGCTCGACATGCTCACCGGGCTTGGCTCGATGACCGGCTATGCCGGGGGCGATCCGATCTGGTCGTCGGGCGCGGTGAACTATCCCGATCAGGTCGTATCCATGGCGGGCGCCGCGCTGATCGCCCATTCGCTGGTGATCGGCGCGCGCGGCCTGCACCTGGATGTGTCGCAACGCGAACTCGTCACCTGGACGCTGGCCGATGTGATGGCTGAATTTGCCTTCACCGGTGCCGTGCCGCAGCGCACCGGAAACCGCAGGCCATGGGGCGCGCCGCATAACAGCTATCGCACCGATGGCGACGGCTGGCTGGCGCTGGTCTGCACGACGGACGCGGAGCGCGCGGCGCTGGCCCGGCTGATCGGCGGTCTGCCCCAGGATGCGACGGGGCAATGGTGGCACGACAATGCCGATGCGAGCGACGCGGTGATCGCAGCATGGGCGCAGCGGCACGGGCGCGATGCGGCGGTTGCGCTGCTGAACGAAGCCGGGGTGCCCGCCATGCCGGTCCGCACTGCGGCGGATCGGGCACGCGACCCCCGCTATCGGGACCGCCGCCTGGCATTGGTCGATACCGACTGGATCAAGGGCTTTCCCCTGATCCTCCATCGCTATGCCCCGTCCGTCCCCGCTCCCCCGCCCGAACTGGGCGAGGATGTCGGGCCGGGTGGCACGGACGACGCAATGCCCATGCCGGCCCAGGTGCCGCAATGAAGATCACGCGAAAGCGGAAGGAAAGTGGATGGTAAGGATCGTGTTTGTCGATGCCGGCGGGCAGCGTACCGAAGTGGAGGGCCAGGCTGGCCAGTCGGTGATGCAGGCTGCGCTTGAGAATGATATTCCGGGCATCGAAGGGCAATGCGGCGGACAGTTGAGCTGTGCCACCTGCCACGTCATCGTCGATGACGCCTGGTATCCACGCCTGGAGGCGCCGACCCACACCGAAACCGACATGTTCGACGTCACGGCGGCAGAGCCCAGCGCGACGAGCCGCCTGTGCTGCCAGATCGTGCTCGATCCCGCGCTGGACGGGCTGATCCTGCACGTGCCCGACGCATGAACGCGGACGCCCGTGCCCCCGGCGCAGTATCGTCAGAAGAGGAAATTTCGGAGATGGCATCCATGGCGAACCGTGTGCCCGCCGCGTTCGATCGCGATTATCAGATGCTGATCGACGGCGAATGGACTGGCAGCAGCACCGGCGAAACGCTGCGATGCGTCGATCCGTTCGATCTGCACGAATGGGCACAGATTCCCGCCGCCTCTGCCGAAGATGTCGATCGCGCCGTCGCCGCCGCGCGCCGCGCCTTCGATCAGGATGGCTGGCCGCAACGCACCCCGCAAGAGCGCGCCGCGCTGCTGCGCAAGCTCGCCGATCGCATCGAGGCGCATTGCGACGAACTCGCGCGGATGCAGGTGCATGAAAACGGCAAGCTGATGTCGGAGATGTTCGGCGGGGCACGGGCGATGGTGCCCCATGCCCGCTATGTCGCGGGGCTTGCGGAAAACGCCATGGGCCATTCGGTCGAGGCGCTGCCCGGTTTCACCAGCTATACCGTGAAGGAAGCGCTGGGCGTGGTCGCGGCGATTCTGCCGTGGAACACCCCGCTGGGGCTATTGTCGTGGAAGCTGTTCCCGGCGCTGGCGGCGGGGTGCACGATTGTCATCAAGCCGTCCGAAGTCACGTCAGCATCGACGCTGCGCCTGGCCGAACTGTGCCAGGAGGTGGGCTTTCCGCGCGGCGTGGTGAATGTCGTCACCGGCCATGGCCAGCCGACCGGGGCGGCGCTGGCCAACCATCCCGGCGTGGACAAGATCGCCTTCACCGGATCGACCGGCGGGGGCAAGGCGATGATGGCGGCATCGGTCCATCGCGTCGGGCGCACGACGCTCGAACTCGGCGGCAAATCGCCCAACATCGTGTTCGCCGATGCCGATCTGGACGATGCGATTCACGGCGTGATGGCCGGGATCTTCGCCGCCACCGGCCAATCCTGCATGGCGGGATCGCGCGTATTGGTGGAGGCGAGCATCCATGACGCCTTTGTCGAACGGCTCTGCGCGGCAGCAGCGAAGCTGAAACTGGGCGATCCGCTGGCGGCCGATACCGATATGGGGCCGGTCGCGTGCCGCAACCAATATGCCAAGGTTCAGGAGTATATCGCAATCGGCAAGGCCGAGGGCGCGACCCTGGCCAACCCCGAACTGGCCGACGCGCTGCCCGATACCGGGCTTTTCGTGCCGCCCACGATCTTCACCGGCGTCGCCCCCAGGAGCAGGCTGGCACAGGAAGAGATTTTCGGGCCGGTATGTAGCGTGATCCGGTTCGAGGATGAAGACGATGCGGTGCGGATCGCCAACGATATCAGCCTGGGGCTGGCGGCGGCGGCATGGACCCAGAATGTGGGCCGCGCACACCGCATGGTGAAGCGGCTGCGCGCCGGGACGGTGTGGATCAACGCCTATCGCGTCGCGCATTATACGATGCCGTTCGGCGGCTTCAAGGAAAGCGGCCTGGGTCGTGAGCTGGGGCCGGATGCGCTCGATCCCTATACCGAAACCAAATCGGTATGGATCAACAACGGCGCGGTGCGGCAGAGCTTCGGTCGGAAATCCTGATATGGTGGCGGGGGCGCAGGCGATGCTCGCTACGCTGTGGCGCGGGCTGGGCGGCGCCGATGGCGATCTCGCGCGGGTCACGATCACCGGTGATCGGGCACTCCCCTCCCCCTTTGCCGTAACCGATCTGGCCGCCGCGAGCATCGGCGCGGCGGGGCTGGCGGTCAGCGAACTGATCGCGACCACGGGCGCGCCCGCGCCCCCGCTCACCGTCGATCGCACGATGGCGAGCGGCTGGTTCCGCTTGCCGGTGGGGCCATCCGAACGGGTCGCCGGGCCGCCAAAAACAGTGCACGCCACGCCGTGGATGACCGAATTCGCCACTGCGGACGGGCGCTGGCTGCGCCTTCAGGCGACGTTTCCCACGCTGCGCCGCCGCGTTGCCGAAGCGCTGGGCGTGGCGCCGACGCCAGAGGCCTTTGCCGAAGTGATTCGTGGCGGCACGGCGGACGCAGTGGAGGCGCAGTTGATCGCGGCGGGCGCCGCCGTCGCCGCCAATCGCAGCATCGCCGAATGGCGCGCCCATCCCCAGGGGCAGGCAGTGGCGCAAGAGCCGATCCGGCACTTTGACGAACGCGCTCCGCTGGCATCCCCCGAACGCGGCTGGTCACCCGATCCTGCGCGGCCGCTTGCGGGTATCCGCGTGCTCGACATGACGCGCGTCATCGCCGGGCCAATCGCAACCCGCTTCCTCGCAAGCTGCGGCGCCGAAGTGCTGCGCCTCGATGTGCCGGGTTCGGACGAAAGCAGCGGCATGATGGGCCAAGGCAGCGACCTGATGCTCGGCAAGCGCTGGGCGTTTCTCGATCTTCGCGCACCCGGCGGGCGGGACCGCTTTCTGGAACTGGTGGCAAAGGCGGATGTCCTCGTCCATGGCTATCGCCCCGGCAGCCTGGAGGCGCTGGGCATCCATCGCGCGATGCTAGACGAAGCGCGCCCCGATCTGGTCGAGGTGCGGCTGAACGCCTATGGCTGGACCGGCCCGTGGCGCGATCGGCGCGGCTTCGATACGCTGGTCCAGTTCAGCACGGGCATTTGCGATGCCACCAGCGCCTGGGCGCTCGAAGATCCGCAACACCGCCTTCCGCTGATGGTGCTGGGCCATGCGATGGACGCCAGCCGCCCGCGCCATCTGCCGGTGGAAGCGATTGATTTCGGCACGGCATATCAGCTTGCCGCCGCCGCCCTGCGCGGGCTTACGCACCGGGTGCAAACCGGGCGCGGCTCGATCGCGCATTTGTCGCTGGCAAAGACCGCGCAGATCTTGATCGACACCGGCTTCGTCGCCGCGCAGGCGCCGATCACGCTGCCGCTGGACGGCCCCTATGATCCGCTGATCCGCGCCAGCCCGAGAGGCGCGGTGCGCCAGCTTGCGCAGCCGGTGGCGATCCAGGGCTGTCCCTTGTTCTGGGAACGCCCCTATGAGGCGGCGGGGGCATCGGCGCCGGTCTGGTCGGTGGAGTGACGGGGCACTATTTCTGTCCCGACGAACCGGGCATCTATCGAAATACTGCCCGATGCAGGGACGGGATATTGGGAGAGTGGACGCTGTCGAACGAGAATGCCCAAGCGCTGAACATGCCCGATGGCGAGGGTGGGCCACTGTTACGGGACCAGGTGGCGCACGCGCTGCGCAGCGCGATCCTGGACGGCACGCTCAAGCCGGGCCAGCGCCTAACCGAACATTTCCTCATCGAACTGGTCGGCGTGAGCCGAACCTCGGTGCGCGAAGCGGTTCGGGTGCTGCAGGCCGAACGGCTGCTCGAAAACTCGTCCAGCCGGGGCGTCCGCGTCGCCATGCCCACGCTGGAAGAGGCCGAGCATATCTATGAAATCCGCTCGATCCTGGAACCTGCCGTCGCCCGGCTGTTGTGCGAACGCGCCACCGACGATGCCGTGGCCGCGCTGCGCGCCGCGTTCGACGAGGATCTGGAAGGCAAACCGCGCGTTGGCACCATTCTCAGCCGGTTCGATACCGTGTTCTTCAGCCGATGCGGCAATCCGGTGATGCTGAAAGTCGCCGAGCCGCTCTATTCCCGTATCATCCTGCTGCGATCCTTTGCGGGCCGGTCCGCAGCGCGCCATGTTGCCGCACGGCAGGAAATCGAAGAACTGATCACGGCCATCGAAGCACGATCGGTCCGCCGCGCAACCGCCGCCTCGCTTCGCCACGTCCGCGCCGCACGCGCATTCGCCCTTCGCGCGCTGGTGGAAAATCCTGACTGGCGCATGGCGATCCTCCCGGCCTGACGCCGGGGGGAGGCCCGGCACCTCGCCCGTTCAGCCGGCCAGCCCCAGTGCGACCGTCTTGGTCTCCAGATAGCTGTCAATGCCTTCCTGGCCATGTTCCTGGCCCCAGCCGGATTGTTTGAACCCGCCGAACGGCACGCTGAAATCGGCCCGCCCGCCATTCACCAGCACGGTGCCCGCTTCCACATTGGCGGCAAAACGGTGCGCGCGCGTCAGGTCGCGGGTCCAGACATAGGCGGCAAGGCCATATTCGGTATCGTTCAGTTCGGGCATCAATGCGTCCAGATCGTCATAGGGCGTGGCGCAGACGACCGGCCCGAAAATCTCCTCGCGCATCACCCGCATGGAGGGCGTGACATCGGTGAACAGCGTCGGCGCGAAGAAGAAGCCGGGCCGATCCAGCGGCGCGCCGCCAAACACCAGCCGCGCACCCTCCGCCACGCCGCTATCGACCAGTTCGGTGACGCGCGCGCGCTGCGCCTGCGAGATCAGCGGCCCCATCATTACCGACGGATCGCTCGTTTCGCCGATCTTGATGTTGGCGATCACCTGCTCGATACCCTCGATCACCCGGTCATAGATCGAACGATGCACGAACAGCCGCGATCCGGCGACGCAGGCCTGGCCGCTGTTGACGAACATCACCGATGCGGCGGCGGGGATCGCGCGTGCCAGATCGGCATCCTCACAGATGACATAGGGCGATTTGCCCCCCAGTTCGAGCGTGAGGCGCTTCAGATTGGATGCTGCCGCCGCGATGATGTGCTTCGCCGTCGCGCCGGAGCCGGTGAACGATACTTTGCGCACCAGCCGGTGCCCGGCAATCGCCGCCCCCGCCTCTGCACCGCCCAGCACGATATTGACGACGCCCGCCGGAACCCCGGCCTCCGCCAGCAATGCACCCAGCCGCACCGTGGACAGCGGGGTTTCCAGCGCCGGCTTCACCACCGCCGAACAGCCGGCGGCAAGTGCGGGCGCGATCTTCCACGCGGCGGCCATCAGCCCGAAATTCCAGGGCGTGATAAGCCCCACCACGCCCACCGGCTCCCGGCGGGTAAAGGCGAAATTGGCACCGGGATTGGCCACGTCCGACGTGCGGCCATGGATCTTCGAAATCCAGCCTGCGTGATAGCGGAAACACTCGGCGGCATTGCTCGCCTGATAGGCACAGAACATGCGGTTCGCGCCCAGCGTGCGGCGTTCGATCTCGGCAAATTCGGCGGCGTTCGCGTCGATCAGTTCGGCCACCCGCCACAGGATGCGCGACTTTTCGTCCGCCGTTCTGCCGCGCCACACCCGGCTATCAAAGCTTGCGCGCGCGGCGGCGACGGCGCGCTCCACCTCTTCGGCACCGCCATAGGCCGCCGTGGCGATCGTCTCGCCGGTCGCCGGATCGCGCACCGGCGATGTGCGATCGGTCACGACCTGGTCTTCGCCGATCCGCATGGCGATGGTCTCGGGGAACGTGCTGGTCTGTGCGTCCATGGTCCTTGCGTCCTCACCTTCATGGCGGCCATCGTGATCGGGCCAGCCTGTGCTGGCCCGATCCTAGAGCGCCCGCACAACCAAGTCTACGTAGTAATATAGGATGTACCCGGCGCATCACTGCGATTCCGGCAGGTCCACTTCCAGTCCGTCCAGCGCCGCGCTAAGCTGGACCTGGCACGAAAGCCGGGTGCCTGCCGCCTGCTTGCCGGTGAGTTCGAGCATCGCCTCTTCCAGGAACAAGGGTTCGCCGACCTGCGCGCGCCAGGCTGCGCCGATCCGCACCGCACAGGTGCCGCACGCCATCGCCCCGCCGCATTGCGCTTCGATCCGGCGAATCCCCGCATTCAGCGCCGCCATCATCAGGCTCTGCCCCGCATGTGCCCGCACTTCCCGGACACTGCCATCGGGATCACGGAAAAATAGGGTCAGCGCCATGCGCCTGCCACCGCCTTGCCCGGCACCGATCAGCGCCCCGTAAAGTCCGGCTTGCGCTTTTCGAGGAAGGCGCGAACGCCCTCTTCATGATCCTGGCTGAGCTGCGACAATGTCTCCAGCCCCAGATGCGCGTCCATATACGCCGCCGCTTCCTGCCGCAGCCGCATGTTCAACGCCCGCTTCGTCGCGCCGATCGCCTGGGTCGCGCCAGAGCCCAGCTTGTCCACCCAGCGTTGCACCTCGTCATCGAGCAGCGCATCGGGCACCGCCACCGTCACCAGCCCGATATCCGCCGCTTCGCGCCCGTTCAGCAAATCGCCGGTCAGCAGATAGCGCCGCGCTGCGACGATGCCGACCAGCGGAGGCCATAGCAGCGCCCCGCCATCCCCCGCCGCCAGTCCCATGCGGACATGGGTGTCGCCGATCCGGGCGCTTTCGGCCATCACGGTGATATCGCAACACAGCGCGATGGTGGCGCCCAGGCCAAGCGCCGGGCCGTTGATCCGGGCGATGATCGGCTTGTCGCAGTCCAGCATGTCGGTGACGAGTTGCCGCGCCTCCGCCATGCTTTCCATCCACAAGGCGCGATTCTCGATCATCCGCGCCATGCGCTGAATATCGCCGCCCGCTGAGAAGCTGGTGCCCGCCCCGGTGAACACGACGCAGCGCGTTTCCGAATCGTTGGAAAGATCGCGGAACAGGCGGTTCAGTTCCGCCTTCATCGCCGGGGTTGCAGCGTTGACCGGCGGATTGTCGATGCACACCCACAGCGCCAGACCCCGGCGTTCCAGTTTCAGCGTCGAATAATGTTCCAACATGGATCGGTCCGGCCCTGCCGCGCCGGTCAGTCGATCGATCCGATCAGCGCGCCGGGTTCATAGGTTTCGCCCACCTCGCCGACGATCTTGAGCGTGCCAGCTGCGGACGATTCTATTTCCTGAACCGATTTGTCGGTCTCCAGCGAATAGATCGGAGTGCCGATCTCGACGCTGGCGCCATCGGCCACCAGCCATTCAACCAATACCCCCTCGGTCATGCTCATGCCCAGCTTCGGGACGCGAATTTCGGTACTCATCGATAGATCCCCTGATTATGCGGCCATCAGGCGCTGAATCGCGCCCTGAATTTCAAGCTGGCTGTACAGAAACGCCTTTTCGAGCGGGGGGGCAAACGGCACCGCCGCATATTTGGACCCGACCCGGCCGACCGGCGCCTTGAGCCGGCCCCATAGTTTTTCCTGCACCCGCGCGGCGATTTCGGCGCCGACGCCGAATGCCTTGATCGCTTCATGCACGATCAGGCAGCGCCCGGTCTTGCCGACCGATTCCAGGATCGCCTGTTCGTCGAACGGCGCGATCGTCCGCAAATCGATGACTTCCACCGATATTGCCGGGTCCAGCGCGGCGGCAACCGCCAGCACGTCGTTCACGGCCTTGCCATAGCTGACCACGGTGATGTCATGCCCCTCGCGCGCGATCGCCGCCTTGCCCAGCGGGACGCGGTGGCCGGGGGGCGGTGCCACGCCCTTCTGCTGGAATCCCATGATATGTTCGATGAAGATGCACGGATTGTCATCCTCGATGCACGACAGCAACAGGCCCTTGGCGTCCGCCGGATTGGAGGCGGTGACCACCTTCAACCCCGGCACATGCGCCAGCCATGCTTCCAGCATGTCCGAATGCTGGCCACCATTGCCGCGCCCGGCGCCCGCGATGGTACGGATCGTCAGCGGGACGCTGGATTGGCCGCCGGACATGAACCGCAGCTTTGCCGCATGGTTGACAAGCTGGTCCATCGCGACGGTGATGAAGTTCATCAACATGATCTCGGCCACGGGCCGCATTCCAGCCAGCGCCGCGCCCACGGCGGCGCCGACGATCGCCTGTTCGGCGATCGGCGTGGAGCGCACGCGATGGTCGCCATATTTCGTCGACAGGCCCTTGCTCGTCTTGAACACGCCCCCGCCCTGCGGATCGGCCACGTCCTCGCCGAACACGATGACGCGCTCGTCATTGGCCATCGCCTCGTCCAGCGCCTGGTTCACGGCCTGGAGCGTGCTGATCATCTTGGGCGCTTCGGTCGTTGTACCCGTGCTCATGCGACTTCCTCGATCTGGAATGGCGTCTCACCGCTGATGGCGGGGGTAATCTCCACGTCGAGGACATCCTTCAGGATCTCGTCCTCGCCCGCATAGGGGCTTTCCAGCGCATAGGTGACGGCGTCTTCCAGCTCGGCCAGGATCTGCGCGTCAATGGCCCCCAGTTCCTGCTCGCCGATCTGCAGGTCGAGCAGCTTCTGGCGATAGGCCGGGACCGGATCGATCGCCAGGAAGGCGGCATATTCCTCCTTGGGAATATATTCGCCGGGATCGCCGAACGAATGCCCCATGAAACGAAACGTCATCGCCTCGATCAGGCTCGGCCCATCGCCGGCGCGGGCCTTGGCCACTGCGCGGGCGGCGGCATCGTACATCGCATCGGCGTCGTTGCCGTCGATCCGGATCGCCTCCAGACCATAGCCGATCGCGCGGTCCGAAATCGTGGCGCACGCGGTGCCGTCCGCGAACTTGGTCTTTTCGGCATAGCGGTTGTTCTGGCACACGAAAACCACCGGCAATTTCCACACCGATGCCATGTTCAGCGCCTCGTGAAATGCACCGATATTGGTTGCCCCGTCGCCGAAACAGCACACTGTCACCCGGTCTTCGCCCTTCAGCATCGACGCCCAGGCCAGCCCGTTGGCGATCGGCAGCCCCGAACCGACGATGCCCGTCGTCACCATCACGCCGGTTTCGGGATGGGTGATGTGCATCGGACCGCCCTTGCCCTTGCAGGTGCCCGTCGCCTTGCCCGCAAATTCGGCCCAGAGATCCCGCACCGGAATCCCCTTGGCAAGCTGATCGTGGATCCCGCGATAGGTGGTGACGAGATAATCGTCCTGGCGCACCGCCGCCATCAGCGCGGCGGAGAGCAATTCCTGACCGCGCGGCGAATAATAGGCGATGGCAAGCTGGCCGCCCAGCAGCATGCGGCGAAACCGCTCGTCAGACCGGTGTATCCGCGTCATGCGGGTGTAGATATCGAGATAGCGGGAACGCTCAGGCGCGCTGGGTGCCATGGAAAACAATCCCTCCTAATCATGCCTCGGACAGAGGCATATGATCCAACTTTGCCTGTCGCCTAACCTGTCTACCTTTCTTTGTAAAGCCGCCACTGTCGGGGAGTTTGCGCAAGCGCAGGGACGGGCCGCCGGGGCGTATCGGGGTCATCGCAATGGTGCGCGGCAACCTGGTTGACTAGTTTATAGCTGAAACCTATGCCGGGTCGAAGCTGCTACGTTCGACAGCGATCAGGGGAGCAACATGCCGGACTGGAGCTGGGTCACCGCGCACGTGCCACACGCCGCAGAGTGCGTCCTCAGGGACATGCTCGAACAGCGCGCGCGCGACACGCCGGACAAGCCCTATGTACGGTTCGAGGATGGTTCATCCTGGACCTATGGCGAAACGCTGACGGCAGCGCGGCAGGCCGCCGCAGGGTTGGCGGCGCTGGGCGTCACGGCGGGCGATGTCGTGTTCCTGTGGCTCCCCAACGGGCCGGGTTTTCTGCGGGCGTGGTTTGGCGTCAACTTTCTGGGCGCTGCCGTCGCGGCGCCCAATCTGGCGCTGCGCGGCACGGTGCTGGAGCATCTGATCGCGCTTTCGGGGGCGCGGATCGCCATTGTCCATGGCGGCGTGATGGACAGGCTGGGCGATATCGCGCTGGGCAGCCTGACCACCCTGGTCGAGGCGGGGCCGGCAAGTGGCCTGGACCTGGGCCTGCCGGTGCTGGCGGCCGATGCCGTGCTGACCGGCCATCCCGCCGATGCCGCGCCACGGGCCATGATCCACCCCTGGACGCCGCAATTCATCCTGTTCACATCGGGGACGACCGGGCCGTCCAAGGGTGCCATCGTCACCTATGTGCAGATGCACGATCTGGCACGCGCCACCTTTGGCGGACGGCTGGGCGCCGATGATAATTACCTGCTCAACATGCCGCTCTTTCATATCAGCGGTACGCGCGCCGCCTATGGAATGCTGATGCTGGGCGGCGCGATCACGCTGGTCGGGCATTTCAAGACCGACAGCTTCTGGGACATTGCCCGCCAGCACGGCACCACGGCCTGCGTTCTGCTCGGCGCCGCCGCCAGCTTTCTGGAAGGGCGCCCGCCCCGCCCCGACGATGCCGACAATCCGATGAAGCTTGTGTCGATGGTCCCGCTGGTCCGAGACCCTGGGGCCTGGGGCGCGCGCTTCGGCGTCGATGTCGTCACCGCTTATGGCATGTCCGAATTATCGGTGCCGATCCTGTCGGATCGTAATCCGGCGATCGCGGATAGCTGTGGGAAACTCCGGCCCGGCTACCAGGCGCGGATCGTCGATGATTTCGATTGCGACGTGCCGGAAGGCGGCATCGGCGAACTGATCCTGCGCGCCGACCGTCCCTGGACGATTTCTCCCGGCTATTGGCGGATGCCCGAAGCGACCGCAGAGGTGTGGCGCAATGGCTGGTTCCACACCGGCGACAGTTTCCGTCGCGATCCGGACGGCAATTACTTCTTCGTGGACCGCAAGAAGGACGCCATCCGGCGGCGCGGCGAAAACATCTCGTCCTATGAAGTCGAGGTCGAGGCGCTGGCCCATCCCGCCGTGCGCGAGGCGGCGGCCATCGGCGTTCCCAGTCCGGTGAGCGAGGATGATCTGATGATCGTCGTCGCGCTGGAACCCGGCGAAACGCTGGATGCAAAGCTGCTGTTCGATCATCTGCGCCCGCGCATGGCCCATTTCATGCTGCCCCGCTATATCCGCTTCGTCGGCGAATTGCCCAAGACGCCCAGCCTTCGCGTGCAAAAACACCTGCTGCGCGATGCGGGCGTGACCAGCGACACCTGGGATCGGGAACTGGCCGGGGAAAATGTCCGGCGCGAGACGATCGTCGGATGATCACCGCGATATCCCCCCGCAACGCCTGAAAATGCGCGCCACGCTCACCGAATTGCTGACGCTGGAGCCGCTGGAACCCGGCGTATTCCGCAATATCGCCAATGTGCCCAATGCCAATGGCGTGGCCTTTGGCGGGCAGATCGTCGGCCAGGCGGTGGTGGCGGCGAGCCACGGCGTGGAGGACAAGGCGCTGCATTCGGTGCATTGCAATTTCCTGACCGGCGCGTCGCTCACCGAACCGATTCGCTATGTCGTGACGACCTTGCACGCGGGCCGCAGCTTCGCTGCGCGTCAGGTGATCGCCATGCAATCGCGCGGTGCCGTGTTCACCATGACGGCGTCCTTCCATGCCGACGAAGCCCATTTCGAGCATCAGCGCCCCCCATCCGCGCCCGCGCCGGACCCGGACTTGCTCGATACGGTCACGACCCATGCCCGGCGGATGGAGGGCGCGCTCAATCCGATCGCCTATCGTTTTTTCACCCAGTCGCGCGCGATGGAGGTGAAGCCGGTCAGCACGGCAGAATGGCTGCATCCGGGGGCCGATTCGCACCGCCAATATTGGCTGTCATGCGAACCTGTTGGCGCGCTACCGGGATTGAGCCGCGATGCGGGCGACAAGGCCGCCTTTGCGTTTATCTCCGATTTCTGGCTGGTAGGCGTGGGGGCGATGCCTCATGCGCCCACCCCGCCCGTGATCCAGTTGATGATGGCCAGCCTGGATCACAGCATCTGGTTCCACCGCTCCTTCGATCCGACGCAGTGGATGCTGGTCGATGCCGATAGCCCCGTCGCGCAGGGCGGGCGCACCCTGGCGCGGGCGACGGTGTTCGATCGCGCGGGAACGGTGATAGCATCGCTGGCGCAAGAGGCGGTGATGCGCCCCCGCCGCCAGAATGCGACGCAGGGCGATTGATCGGATCAGGCCATTGCCGGCATCAAATTGGTCACGCCGCCATCGACGACGATCTCGGTGCCGTTGACATAGCCATTGTCGGGATGCGCGACAAAGGCGACGGCCCGTGCGATGTCCCAGGGCGATCCCTGGCTGTTGGTGGGGGACAAGAGCGCCCGCTTGGCAAGCATCGCCTCGGCTTCTTCGGGCGGGCGGCTGCGCCGGATCGCGAGCGAGGCATGGGGGGTGTCGATCATCCCCGGCACCACGCAGTTCGCGGTAATGCCATATTGCCCCACTTCCACCGCCACGCTTCGAGTGAGTGTGGTGAGCGCCGCCTTTGACGCGGCATAGGCGTGGTTCGGGCGCCGCCCGCTCGTAAGCTTGGCGGCGATCGAGGTGATGGCGATCAGCCGGCCAAAGCCGTTCTCGCGCATCAGCGGGACGCAGGTACGATAGGCCGTGAACGCGGCGCGGGCGTTGACGGCAAAGGCGCGGTCCCACTCGTCCTCGCCATAGGCGTCGAGCCCCGCACCCGATCCGCTCAACCCCACATTGAACAGCAGCGCGTCAAGTCTGCCCCGCCAACCATGGGCAGCGCCAATCGCATCGACAAGCTGGCGGGTATCCCCCACATTGCAGGTAACGGCGATCGCCGCGCCGCCGCGCGCGTGGATAAGGTCGCAGCTCTGCCGGGCCGCTGCTTCCGACCTATCGGCGACAACAACGTGATAGCCGTCCACCGCCAATTGCACCGCCGATGCCTGGCCGTTGCTCCAGCCTTCGCCCGCCGAACCGCCGCCCAATACCAGCGCGACACGATCGCTCTGCCCGCCCTTACACGCCTGTTCCGCCATCCTCGCCTCATCCCCTGGATTTAGTCGCGCATGCCGATCAACGCGGCGTGGCGTGGCAGAACCCATAGCCGATTGCTGGCCATTGCCAAATCAATCTATCTAGGTTGACTATGTTGAGCAGGGCTATTCGAGAATGTCGATGACCGCCGTCTGCGCAACTTCGTCCAGCCAGAACTTCCCGGCATTCACCATGTGGCGCGACCAATGTTGCTCAGCGGCGGCGGCCTCGCCCCGGCTGATAAGGCCGGCAAGCCGCTCGTGCGACTTGATGCCATAGCGCATTTGCGCCCAGCGCGGCTCGCTATCATCGACGGGCCGCCGCCGATAGACCATTTCCTGATGGCGGCTGACAATATCGTCCAGCGCATAGGCGAACATCGCCAGCGTGATATTCCCGGACTTTTCCAGCAGAATACGGTGAAAACGGCCGGTGGCGTGTTGCAGGCCGGCAGCGTCGCGCTTGTCCGCCAGCGCCAGTTCGACCGCGACCTGCGCGTGCAGCGCCTTCCCGGCTTCGACCGGATTAATCTCCGCCGCCAGCCGCGCCGCCTGCGGCTCCAGCAGCGTGCGGGCCTGATAGACATCGCCGATCGTCGCGCCATGCGCCTGCAACGCCACCCCCGCCGATCGCGAGATCATATCCGCCGTCGGTTGCAGGATCGTCGCGCCCCGCCGCGCCCCGCGCGAGATCAGGATGAGGTTCTCGGATTCCAGAATTCGGATCGCTTCGCGCAACGTCGGCCGCGAAACCTCGAACTTCGTGATCAACTGCGCCTCGGGCGGCAGATTGTCCCCCGCCTGCAATTCCCCGGTTATAATCGCTTTTCGGATACGCCCGGCGACCAGTTCTGCGGTCTTGGGTATCCTCACGGTCTGCGACGCGGCCAAATTCATCCTGTACCCCTCCTGCATCGCCACCTGATTTGGAGGCGGCACAGGTTAAAATAGACTAAATTGGGTACATATGTAATAAAGTCCGGCTTTGTAAAGCATTTCGATGAAATGCTCGCAGCCTTTCAGCCCTTTGCCAGCAAGAGGCGCGCATTCTGCCCGCACATCCCGACGCCCCCCACCCCGCAGGCGGACGGCCCGCTACCGAGAACCCGCCCACCGTCCTCTATATCGTAGTTGACTTTGTTTGCCCCAATGGATCATAGGACAAGAAAGCATAAGGCAGGAGGGGCAGGACGTGGCCGACGAGGTGATGGCAAAAGTCGAGGATCGCGTCGGATATGTCATCCTGAACCGGCCCGACGCCAGGAATGCGGTATATCCGGAAATGCTCGATCCGGTAATCGAGGCGATTGAGACACATACCGCCGATCCGGAGGTGCGCGTGATCGTGCTGACCGGCGCGGGGCAGGCGTTCTGCGCCGGGGCCGATCGCGTCAAGTTCCTCCAGCCGCTGCCGCATAAGAGCGTGGCTGAGATCCAGGACGATATCTATCGCCGCTTCATGGGCGTCGCGCGCGCGCTCAAGCTGTGTCCCAAGCCGACGATCGCGGCAGTGCGCGGCGCCGCTGTGGGTGCCGGATGCGAATTTGCCGTGGCCTGCGATTTCCGGATCGCCGCGCCGGATGCGCTGTTCTGGGAAAACTGGATCGATCTGGGGATCATTCCTCCGCTGGGCGGCATGTTCATGCTCCCCCGGCTGATCGGCTATGAACGCGCCGCCGACATGATCCTGCGCGCGCGAAAAGTGGATGCGCAACTGGCGCTGGCCTGGGGCCTGGTTAGCGAAGTGGTCGAAGGGCCGTTCGATCCCGCCGTCCATAAATTCGCCCTGTCGCTCGCCCGCCGTTCGCCGCGCGCGCTCGCCCTTGCGAAACAGGGGCTTCGGCGCGGTGCCGAATCCAGCCTGGCGGCGGAATGGGAATTCAACATCCAGGCGCAAAGCCATTTGCTGACCGGCCCCGACTTTGCGGAGGCAATGGCCGCGATGGCCGAGGCCCGGCACCCGCAATTCTGACGTCGAGGAACCCATGGACCTAGGCTATAACCCCGAATATGACGGCTATCGGCAGGCGGTTCGCACCTTTTTGTCGCGCGAATGGCCGTCCGAACGCCCCTCGCGGGAAGCGCGCAAGGCGTTGGAACGCGCGTTCCGGCTGAAGGCGATCGAGGCGGGCTATCTCTATCGCAGCGTGCCCCGCGCCTATGGCGGTTCGGAACAGCCCGTCGATCTGCTGCGCGCACAGATCATCCGCGAGGAATTCGCCCGCGCGAGCGCGCCGATGGAAATTCAGAAACCGGGCGTCAACATGCTCGTCCCGACCTTGCTGGAGCGCGGCACCGAAGCGCAGAAGCAGCGTTTCATCCCGGCGACGATCAACGGCGATATCGCCTGGACCCAGGGATATAGCGAGCCCGCATCGGGCAGTGACCTGGCATCGTTACGGACGCGCGGCGAGCTGGTCGGCGGCGAATGGATCCTGAACGGCCAAAAGATCTGGAGCAGCTTTGCGGGCCAGGCGGATTATATGTTCGCGCTCATCCGCACCGAACCCGATGCACCCACCAAGCATCAGGGCATCAGCTATCTGCTGATCGACCTGAAGCAGCCGGGGGTCACCGTGCGACCGCTCAAGCAGATGAACGGCGGTGCCGAATTCTGCGAAGTGTTTTTCGACGATGCCCGCACCCCCGCCGACTGGATCGTCGGCGCGCGCGGCGAAGGCTGGGCGGTGTCAAAAGCGACGCTCAAGCATGAACGCTCGTCGATCGGCGGCGCGGATCGTACCCAGCAGCGTTTCGATCGGCTGCTGCATCTGGCGCGGACCACGAGGATCGACGGCAGGCCGGTGATCGAGCATCCCGATCTGCGCATCCGGCTCGCGGAGATTTCCGGCGCGCTCACCGCGCTGAAATATTCAAGCTACCGGCAGCTTTCGATGAACGCGCAAGGCGAAAGCGCAGGCATCGTCGAGATGATGGCAAAGCTCTACGCCACCGAAATCGGCCATGCCATCGCCCATGCCGCGCGCGATGTGATGGGCGATGCGTTCCTGCTCGCCCCGCCGCCCGAAGGTACGCGCGGCAGCGGCCCAGAACGCTTCAACAACCAATATATGGGCTCGCTCGGCGTGGCCATTGCGGGGGGAACCTCCAATATTCAGCGCAACATCATTACCGAGCGCGGGCTGGGCCTGCCGCGCGATTCGCAGGTGGAGGCCGTCGCATGAGGTTCGCGCTCAACGAACTCCAGGCGATGCTCCAGGATCAGGCGGGGCGGCTGCTGGACAGCCATGCCAGCCATGACCGGCTGCAGGCGATCGTCGATGGCCATCCCGGCGCTGCCGACGCGGCCTGGCCCGAGTTGAAGGCGCTGGGGCTGGCGGGCCTGTTGCTGCCCGAAACGGCGGGCGGATCGGGCCTGGGGATGATCGAGGCGGCGCTGGTCGCCGAACGGATCGGCTATGCCGCCCTCCCCACGCCGTTGTTCGGCCATTGGGCCGCAACCGCCGCGCTGGCCGGGCAGGAACCGGGTGTCGCGCCCGATATGCTGGCGGCGCTGGCGGCTGGCACCCAGATCGCCACCGTTGCCTTTGGCGAAGCCGGCACGCGCTGGTTGCCAGAGGCGTGGCAGGTGCGGATCGAGGGGGGCCGGGTGAACGGCACCAAGATCTTCGTGCCGGGGGCCGCGACCGCCGATGTCCTCCTGGTGGGCGGCGCCGGCGGCGGCGGCGCGCTGGTCGATGCACGCGGCGCTGGGGTACGGATCGAGCAGGTCGACGGCGTCGATCGTACCCGGCCGATGTACAACGTGCAGTTCGACGATGCCGCCGGGCTGGATATCCCGCAACAGGCGATGCGCCGGGCCTTCGATGCCGCGCTGGTCCTGCTCGCAGCCGATGCCTTTGGCGGCGCGAGCCGGGTGATCGACATGACCGTCGAGTATCTGAAGACCCGGTCGCAATTCGGCACGGTCATCGGCCAGTTCCAGGGCGTCAAGCATCAGATCGCGAATGTCGTCACCCAGATCGAGCCATGTCGGGGTCTGTACTGGTACGCCGCCTATGCGTTTGACAAGGTTCCGGCGGAATCCTCTGCAATGGCGGCGCTGGCCAAGGCGCATCTGGGTGATCGCTTCCTCCAGGCGGCGCGCGACTGCGTCGAGCTGCACGGCGGCATCGGCTATACCTGGGAATATGATCTCCACATCTGGCTGAAGCGCGCGATGGTCGATTTCGCCTGGGGCGGCCATCCCGATGCACTGCGCAGCCATTATGCCGATGCGGTGGGATGGTGATCGGCGGCGCCCCCTTTCAGTCCAGGTCGCAGTTTCTTCACGGGGAGCCACGCCCTTGAGCAATGCCTTGCAACAGCATCTTCAGGCCGTCGCCCGGATCGGCGGCGACGCGCTGCTCGTCGCGGACGGGCGCGATCGGGCGCGGTGGTCCGAATTGCGCCACGCGACACAGGAAGCCGAACGGATCTTTGCCGCGCTGGATCTGCCCGAAGGTTCGGCGATCGGCATCCTGGTGCGCAACGCCGTGCCCAATGCGCTGGCGATCCTCGCCACGCTGTCGAGCGGACGCTGCGCCGTCTATTTCAACGGGCTCCAGCCGATCGACAAGCTGGTGTCGGATATCACTGGCGTCCGCCCGGCGATCCTGCTGGGTGCCGCTGAGGATTTTACCGACGGCCTGCAATCCGCACTGGATCGGCTGGGCGTCGTCGCGGCGCGGGTATCCGCCAGCGGCGACATGACGGCGAATACAGAAACGGTGGTCCGGGCTGGGGATTACCACCGCGTCGCCCCCGGCTCCGCGATCGAAATCCAGACCAGCGGCACGACGGGCACGCCAAAGCGGATCGTATTGCGCGCCGACCTTATCATGGGCAGCATGAAGGAAGGCGCCAGCGCCTATGCCGTCGCCCATTTGCGGGTGAAGCGTTCGCCCACCTTGTTGTTCGCGCCGCTGGGTCATGCGGGCGGAACGTTCGCGCTGTTGCTGTCGGCCTTTGAGGCGCGCCCGACGATCCTGTTCGACAAGTTCCGCATTCCCGAATTTCGCGCGGCGATGGCCGAACACCGGCCCCGTTTCCTCAGCCTGCCGCCGCCGATGCTGCGCATGGTGCTGGAAAGCGACATGACCCGCGAAGAACTGTCGAGCCTGTTGGCGGTGCGATGCGGAACGGCGCCGCTGGCCCCGGCGACGCAGAAGCAGTTCGAGGATCGCTTCGGCATTCCCGTGCTCATCACCTATGGCGCCACCGAATTCATGGGCGCGCTCGCCCGCTGGACGCTCAACGATCATAAGACGTTCATCGACACGAAGCGCGGCAGCGTGGGCCGGATCAGCCCCGATACCGATATGCGCGTGGTCGATGCCGCAACGGGCGAGCCCGTGGCGCCGGGCGAAATCGGCATATTGGAGGTTCGCGGCGCGCGCGTGCAATCGCACGATTGGCTGAAGACCACCGATCTCGCCCGGATCGATACCGATCGGTTCCTCTTCATCGCGGGCCGCGCCGACGATGCGATCATCCGGGGCGGTTTCAAGATCCTGGCGAGCCAGGTCGTGGAGGTGCTCAACCAGCATGATCGGGTCCATGAAGCCGCCGTGATCGGCGTGCCGGACGCGCGGCTGGGCGAAGTGCCGGTGGCCGCAATCGAGCCCAAGGAAGGCGTAGAGCCCCCCACGCCCGAGGAATTGGAGGCATTCGCCCGCAAGCACCTGATTGCCTATCAGGTGCCCGCACAATTCCTGATCGTCGCCAAATTGCCGCGCACCGTGTCGCTGAAGGTCAGTCGGCCCGATGTGCGCGCCCTGTTTGCCAACCGCTGACCATGTTCGCCGAAGGATCCTAAAATGGCTACAACCGCGCCTGAAGAGGCAGCCGAGCACACGCTGGCAGTCATCACCGATGACGATCTGGATCGCGCCCGCGCGCTGATCGGCGCCGATGTCGCGGTGCGTGATCGCCAGTATATCACCGAGGCGACCGAGGATTCGATCCGCAATTTCGCCCAGTCGGCCGGCGACGACAACCCGCTCTATGCCGATCCCGACTATGCCGCCACAACGCGCTGGGGTGGCCAGGTCGCGCCCGGCATCATGGCGGCGGTGATGAACCGCCCGATGCTGGGCGATCCGCTGCCGCCCGAACTCCGGGCCATGAAAAAGGGGCTGTTTCGCGGCATTCACGTCTTCGTGTCGGGCAGCGAATGGCAATGGTATCGCCCGATCCGCCCCGGCGACAAGATCTACAGCTTCGAAGGCGAGGATGGTATCGAGGTAAAGCCCTCTGAATTTGCCGGACGGACGGTCAATAAGTTCCTGCGCACGGTAAAGCTCAACCAGAATGGCGAAGTGGTTGCCACCTATCGCAAGCGTTCGATCCTTACCGAGCGCAAGGCAGCCAAGGAAAAGAGCAAATATGGCGCGATCGAGTCCGCGCAATGGACCGACGATGCTATCGCCGCAATCGACACGATCTTCGAACAGGAAGGTCCGCGCGGCGCCGAACCGCGCTATTTCGAGGATGTCGCCATCGGTGACGCGATGGGCACGATGGCAAAGGGTCCGCTGACCGTCACCGACATCATCGTCTTTCATGCCGGCGGCTATGGCTTTGTGCCCTATGGACTGCTCAGCCATCGGCTGGGCTGGCGGAACCGGCAGCGCATCCCCGCCTTTTACATGAAGAATGCGATGGGCGTGCCCGATACCGCACAGCGCGTGCATTGGGATACCGAACTGTCCCAGCAGACCACCGGCAATCCCCTGCCCTATGATTATGGCGTGATGCGGGAAACCTGGCTTTATCACTTCCTGTCGGACTGGACCGGCGATGACGGGTTCATCGTGCGGATGTATGACGAGGTGCGGAAGTTCAATTATATGGGCGACGTGCAGATCTTCACCGGCAAGGTGGTGGACAAGCGCGAGGAGCAGGGCCGCTGGCTGGTGGACGTCGAAATCGAGAGCAAGAGCCAGCGCGACGTGGTCTGCACCATCTGCCGCGCGACAATCGCCCTTCCCAGCCGCGCGAACGGGCCGGTTATCCTGCCCGATGTGCCGGCGGAATTGCAGCTTCGCGCCACGCAGATGCTGCAGCGCCACGGTGATCTTGTGAAGGCAAAGCAGGCAAAGTAGCGGATCATGGACCTGGATTGGACACTCGCGGATCTACAGTTCCGGCAGGAAGTGCGGGAGTGGTTGCACGCCCATAAACCGTCGGAACGCCGCCCTTCGGCAACTGGCGAGGCCGCAGCCTTTGATCGCGCGTGGCAACGTACCCAGTTTGACGGGGGATGGGCCGGGATCAACTGGCCCGTCGAATATGGCGGGCGCGGGCTGGGACTGATCCAGCAGCTTATCTGGCATGAAGAACACGCCATGGCCGGGGCGCCCGCGCCCGGCGCGATGTTCGTCGCGGTGAACCATGCCGGCCCCACGCTGATCGCCTGCGGCACCGATGCGCAGAAACAGGCGCATCTGAAAGCGATTCTCACGGGGGAATCTTTGTGGTGCCAGGGCTTTTCAGAGCCGTCGGCCGGATCGGACCTGGCCGCGCTGCGCACCCGTGCGGTGATCGACGGCGAGGATCTGGTGGTCACCGGGCAAAAGATCTGGACCAGCTTTGCACAGGTCGCGCAGCAACAGGAACTGCTCGTCCGCACCGGGGAACCGGGCGGGCGTCACCGGGGGCTGACCTGGGTGATCTGCGACATGGCGACGCCCGGCATCGAGATTCAGCCTATCCGCAAGATGACCGGCGAAAATGATTTCGCGACGGTATTCTATGATTCCGCGCGCATTCCGCTGGCCAATGTGGTCGGCGGGATCGACGGTGGCTGGGCCACGGCGATGGCGACGCTGGGCTTTGAACGCGGCACCACGTTCGTCGCCGATGCGATGAAGATGACGGTCGCGCTGGAAAAACTGATCGATCACGCGCGCGATCACCCGTTGCCGGGCAGCAATCGGGCCGCGCTCCACGGTGATGCGATTGTCGAAAAGATCGCCGCCGTGCGCGCCGAACTGGCGGGGCTGCGCGCGCTGAACTATGCCAATCTCTCGCGCTATGCCAAGGGCACGCAGCCGGGGGCGGAATCATCGATCACCAAGCTGATGACCACCGAATGCGCCAAGCATCTCTATGATCTGGCGAACGAAATCCTGGGCCATCAGCTCTTCGACCTGCACGGCGCACACGCCCATTGGGCCTATGATTTCCAAAAGGCGATCATCAACGCCATCGGTGGCGGCACGACGGATATTCAGCGCGAAGTGGTTGCCGATCGCGTTCTCGAACTCCCCCGCAGCCGGTAGGGTCTCATGGATTTTTCAATCAGCGACGACCAGCAGCAGATCCTCGATTCGATCGGGTCCATGCTGGCGCAGGAAGCCGCCTATGACCGGCTGTTCCCGCATGATTTTGACGAGGCCGCCGACGAGGCGCGGCTGATCGCGTTTTCGGCGGAGATGGGGCTGATCGGTTTCGGCGTGCCCGCCACGGCGGGCGGATCGGGCGCCGCGCTCGACGATACGCTGCTGGTCCAGCGCGAGGCGGGGCGGTATATCCTGCCGCTGTCGGTGCCGCTCGCAGCCGCAGCGGCACTGGTGGCGATGGATGCGGGCAACGAAGCGCTGGCGCACGCGCTGGTGGCGGGCACCGAACAGGTAGCGATCGGCTTTGGCGACGATGCGGACGGCACGCGCAGCCTGATGGGGCGCGGCGACATCGTTCTGGCGCCTGCGCAGGGCCGGTTGCAGCTCCTGCGCCTGTCCGGCCCTGCCCCGGAGCATCCCGGCCTGGACCCGGCAACGCCGGTGCGCCGCACGTCCGCGCTGACGCTGGAAGCCGATACCCTATCGGCCGCAACCCTGGCGCAATTCGAGCTTCTCCTGTCCGCCTATCGGCTGGGGCTGGCGGAGGCGGCGCTGCAACAAAGCCTCGCCTTCGCCCGTGAGCGCGAGCAGTTCGGCAAGCCGATCGGCAGCTTCCAGGTGGTCCGCCATCGCTGCGTCGATATGGCCGTGCGGTGCGAAGCGGCACGTTCGGTGCTGTTCTTCGCCGCGATCTGCCTGCGCGATGGCCGGCCCGGCTGGGAATTGCAGACGGCAAGCGCACGCTGGCTGACCGACAAGGCCGCCGTCGAAAATGCCAAGGTCAACATCGTCAATCACGGAGCGATCGGCGTGACGTGCGAGAATATCGGCCACCGCCTGCTCAAGCGCGCGATGTTGTGCAGCACCATCGGCCCCAGCCACGCGGAAACGGCGGCGTGCATCGTCGCGGCGGGATCTTCGCTGCTTTGCTGACGCGCGTTTCGGGGGTGCCGCGCACCGCCCGAAAGAAGGAACAGGACGCATGACCGCACAATTCGACCTCACCGAAGATCAGATCGCCATCCAGGACGCCGCGCGCCGCTTCACCGCCGACGCGATCACGCCGTTCGCGGCGGAATGGGACGAGAAGCACCACTATCCGGTCGATGTGTGGAAGGCGGCGGGGCAGCTCGGCTTCGGCGCGATCTATGTCTCCCCCGAAAGCGGCGGCAGCGGGCTGGGGCGGCTGGAGGCGGCGCTCATCATGGAGGCCATGGCCTATGGCTGCCCCGCGACCAGCGCCTTTATCTCGATCCACAACATGGCATCATGGATGATCGACAGCTTCGGCGATGCCGCGTTGAAGGCGCGCTATCTGCCCAGCCTGGTGACGATGGACCGGCTGGCGGGCTATTGCCTCACCGAACCGGGAAGCGGCTCCGATGCCGCTGCGCTCAAGACCAGCGCCCGCCGCGACGGCGATGCCTATATCGTCAACGGGACGAAGCAGTTCATTTCGGGCGCCGGATATAATGACGTCTATCTGGTGATGGTCCGCACCGGCGACGCAGGCGCGAAGGGCATTAGCTGCCTGGTGGTGGACAAGGACATGCCCGGCGTCTCGTTCGGCGTGCCGGAGCGCAAGCTGGGCTGGAACGCTTCGCCGACGGGGCAGGTGATGTTCGACAATGTCCGGGTGCCCGTCGCCAACCGGGTTGGCGAAGAGGGCGCCGGTTTCCGCTTTGCGATGGCCGGGCTGGATGGCGGCCGCATCAATATCGGCGCCTGCTCGCTGGGCGGGGCGCAGCGCTGCCTGGACGAGGCGATCGGCTATGTGAAGGATCGCCGCCAGTTCGGCAGCGCCATCGCCGATTTCCAGAATACCCAGTTCACGCTGGCCGATATGGCAACCGATCTCGAAGCCGCCCGCGCGCTGCTCTATCTGGCGGCGGCAAAGGTCACGGCGAACGCGCCGGACAAAACGCGCTTTTCCGCCATGGCAAAGCGGCTTGCCTCCGACAATGGCTCGGTCATCGTCGACAAGGCGCTCCAACTCTTCGGCGGCTATGGCTATCTGCGCGACTATCCGATCGAACGGTTCTGGCGCGATCTGCGGGTACACCGCATTTTGGAGGGCACCAACGAAGTGATGCGCCTGGTCATCGCCCGCGATCTGCTGCGCTGAAGTTGCGGGCTGGGGTGCCCCCCGGCACGCCCGGCCCGGCGCGATGAAGCGTGGGCTCAGCGCTATTCCGCTGCGCCCTGTGCCCGATCCGCAGCGTCCATCGCGGCCAGATAGCCGCCGACGAACGACGCACCGATGCTGCATCCGGCCCCGGTATAATGCGGGCCATAAACCGGCGCGGTGCAATTGCCGGTCGCATACAGGCCGTCGATCGCCGTCCCATCGGCGCGCAGCACCCGCGCCGCCGGATCGGCGATCACGCCCCCCGCCGTGCCGCCGTCCCCCGGCCAGATCGGAATCGCCTGAAACGGCGCCTTTTCGATCGGGCCGAGATTGCCGTTGGGCTTCACCGTGGGATCGGCAAAATAGCGCGCATAGGCATTTTCGCCGCGATGATAGTCCAGGTCCACGCCGGTCTTGCAAAAGCCGTTGAACCGGGCGACCGTCGCCTGCAATCCCGCCGGATCGATGCCGCAGGCAAGCGCCAGTTCCTCGATCGTGCGGCCCTGCTTCATCCAGCCGCTTTCGGTCCATTCGGACGGAGTCATGCCCGGCGGGGTGCGGAACCACGGATAGTGGCTGCGGTGCCGCGCATCCATCACATACCAGGCGGGCATCGTCGATGCCGTCGCGTTGCGGGCATAGATCGCATGGCCGATTTCCATGTAGGACGCCGATTCATTCGCAAAGCGATTGCCCGCCGCATCCACCAATATGCCGAACGGCTTGGAAATATCGGCGACATTATGCACCGGCCCGATTCCCGGCGGGATCGAGGTGGGAATCCACCAGGCCTGATCCATGCAGGCGAGTTCGGCGCCCAGCGCCTCCATCCGTTCGATGGCCTCGCCGGTATCGCCGGGATTGGCCTTGGTCCAGTCGACCGACGAAGGTTGCGGCTGGTAGCGCGCCCGCATCTGGGCATTGCGGGCAAAGCCGCCCGCTGCGACCAGCACGCCATGGCCCGCGCGCACCTCGGCCGGCGCGCCGTCCAGCACCGTCTGCACGCCCGCCACGCGACCGTCTTCGATCACGAAGTCGGTCAGCGGGGCGTCCACCCGAATATCGACACCCCGTTCGATGGCGATCTGCAACAGCCGCCCGATCAGCGATCCGCCCGAGCCGACCACCTTGGTGCCGCGAACCTTTTCCTTGGCCACGCGCGTCGCCAGCCGGGTCGCGGTTTCCGCGCCCTTCAGCGTCCGTTTCATCAGGAACAGATGCCGCCCTTCGGAGGTGCGTACCGGCAGCGCGCTCGGGTTGATGCGGAACCGCGCCTTCCACGGCCCCAGATCGTTCAGGTCGAACAATGCCCCCTGCAGCGATCGCCCGCTTTGATGACCGCCGGGGAGATGCGCATAATAATCCGCATATTCGGCGCAATATTCAAACTGCATCCCGCAGTCTTCCAGCAGTGTCACCATCCGGGGGCCTGCTTCCAGAAAGGCGCGGCGGCGCGTAGGCGGCGAGACATGGCCGTTGTCCTGCGTGAAATTCTCCACATAGCGCATCGCCTCCGCCACTGAGTCGCGCTGGCCTTCGCGCTTCATCACCGGATTGTCGGGAATCCACACGATCCCGCCCGAAATCGCAGAAGAACCGCCCAGCAGCGCCTCCTTTTCGAGCAACAGCACCGAAAGCCCCCGCATCCGCGCGGTGATGGCGGCGACCAACCCGCCCCCGCCGCTGCCCGCAACGACGAAATCATAGTGGTGGGGCGCTGCCATGATCGGCTCTCCTGCATCCTGTTCGGTTTCTGCGGCATCGAAAATGCACGCCCGCCAGCATTCGTTGGCAACCGATTTGCAACCTGTCTAACTTGTATATCGGAGCCCGTAAATAGCCGATCAGAGCGCGCTCAGCCGCCCGCCCGCCTGTGCCGTCCGCACCAGCAGCGGGGCAGGCTCGATCCCCATCGTACGCAGCCCCTCCACCAGCGTTTCCAGGCCGATCGTGTCCGCCCAGAACATCGGCCCGCCGGTATAGACCGGCCAGTTATAGCCCAGGATCGCGGCCACATCGATGTCGGACGCGCGCAGGGCGATGCCCTCCTCCAGGATGCGGGCGCCCGCATTCACCACCGGATAGAGCAGCCGCGCGACAATCGCGTCGGCAGTCAGCGGGCCAGCCGGCGCAATATCCTTTGCCCGGCCCAGTTCGGCAATGACCTGCGCGGCAACCGGCGACGGCACGGCACGGCGGTTTTCGTCATAATCGTAAAAGCCGCCGCCGCTTTTCTGGCCCAACCGGCCCAGCGCCACCAGATCGCCGCTCAGCGTCCGCTCCGCATTGTCACGGCCGATCACGTCCAGCCCGACCAGATCCACCATCTGGAACGGCCCCATCGCGAAACCATAATCGAACAGCGCCTTGTCGATTTCCGCCGGACTTGGCCCGGCCATTGCCAGCAGGTCGCCGCGCTTCATATAGGGCTCCATCAGCCGATTGGCGATAAAGCCATGGCACACGCCCGCCAGCACGCTCACCTTGCCGATCCGGCGCCCCAATTCCATCGCCGTCGCCACCACATCGGCGGCCGTATGGGCGCCGCGCACCACTTCCAGCAGCCGCATCACATTGGCGGGCGAGAAGAAATGCATTCCCACCACCCATTCGGGGCGCGTGGTTGCCGCCGCAATGGTGTTGAGATCCAGGAAGGACGTGTTCGATGCCAGGATCGCGCCCGGCTTGCACAGCCGGTCCAGCGTGCCGAAAATATCCTGCTTCACGGCCATGCTCTCGAACACCGCCTCGATCACCAGATCGGCGCGCGCCAGCGCATCGAGCGACAAGGCGGGGGTGAGCAGCGCCATGCGTTGCTCCACCTGTTCCGCCGTCATGCGGCCCTTCTTCGCGGACCCTTCATAGTTGCGGCGAATGACGGCGATGCCGCGATCCAGCGCCTCCTGCCGCAGTTCGACCAGGGTGACGGGGATTCCGATGTTGAGGAAGCACATCGCGATGCCGCCGCCCATCGTGCCCGCGCCGATCACCCCGACAGAGGCGATGGGCAGCGTCGGCACCGATTTGGGAATGTCGGGAATTTTCGACGCTTCGCGCTCCGCAAAGAACATGTGGCGCTGCGCCGCCGATTCGGTGGAGGCCATCAATGCCTCGAACAACGTCCGCTCGCGCGCCAGCCCCTCTTCGAACGGCAAGGTAACCGCCGCTTCGACTGCGCACACGATGCTTTCGGGCGCGCGAAATCCGCGAAAGGCGCGGGCATTCTTCTGGCGGAACGTGTCGAACAGGTCCGGGCGCTGCCGGTCGGCCGCCAGCTTGTCCTCGCGGTCACGGGCACAGACCAGCGGCTTCCCCGCCGCGACCAGATCCTGCGCGAACGCAATCGCGCCGGCGCGTAATTCGCCTTCGGCGACGATCGCATCGATCAGGCCCAGCGCATGGGCCTGGGCGGCGGGAATCGCCCGCCCCGATGTCATCAGATCCAGCGCGCTATCGGCGCCGACGATGCGCGGCAGGCGCTGGGTGCCGCCTGCGCCGGGCAACAGCCCCAGATGGACCTCCGGCAGCCCAACCCGTGCCGAGGCTACCGCGACGCGATAGTGACAGGCCAGCGCCAGTTCGAAACCGCCGCCCAGCGCGGTGCCGTGCAGCGCCGCCACCACCGGCTTGGCACTGGCGTCGATACGCGAAAACAGCGCGTCAAAGTCCGGTTGCGCAAAGGGCTTGCCGAATTCGGTGATGTCCGCCCCGGCGAAGAAGGTGCGCCCTGCGCACAGCACCACGATCGCCCGGACCGCGTCGTCCGCCGCGAAACCGTCAAATCCCGCCGCCAGCGCCTGCCGCACGGCATGGCCCAGGGCGTTCACCGGCGGCGAATCGATCATGATGATGCCGATCCCGTTCTCGATCGAAAACTGCCCTGTGTCGCCCATCCTGCGGCCCTCCTGCATTGCTCTGTCGTTGATCGGCCAGCGCCACAGGCACGGCCCGCATTTCGTCGCGCTACAGCGCCTCGATAATCGTCACATTGGCGATGCCGCCGCCTTCGCACATCGTCTGCAGCCCGTATTTCGCGCCGCGTACGCGCAGGGCATGGACCAGCGTCGCCATCAGCTTGGTGCCGCTGGCGCCCAGCGGGTGCCCCAGCGCGATTGCGCCGCCCTGCACGTTCATCCGCGCCGGATCGGCACCGACATGTTTCAGCCAGGCCAGCGGGACCGAGGCAAAGGCTTCGTTGACCTCATAAAGATCGATGTCGTCGATCTTGAGCCCTGCCCGCGCCAGCGCCCGCAGGGTCGCATAAAGCGGCTCTTCGAGCATAATTACGGGATCGCCAGCGGTGACGGTAAGCCCCACGATCCGCGCCAGCGGGGTCAGGCCATGATCCTTCAGCGCCTGTTCGGAAACCACCATCACCGCCGATGCGCCGTCGCAGATCTGGCTGGCATTGCCGGCGGTGACGGCGCCGCCGGGCATCAGCGTCTTCAGCCCGGCAAGCGCTTCCATGCTGGCATCGGCGCGCACGCCTTCATCGGCACGGTGGGTGATCGGGGTGCCGTCGGCGGTGATCGTCTCGACCGGCTCGATCTCGCGGTCGAACGCGCCAGCCGCAGCGGCGGCGGCGGCGCGGCGATGGCTGTTGAGCGCGAAGGCGTCGAGCTGCTCACGGGTGAAGCCATGCTTCTGCGCAATCGCTTCCGCGCCGTGAAACTGGCTGAAGCCGGGGACGCCAAACCGTTCGAGCACCTTGACGGAAAAGGGGGCCGCCCCGGTTTCGGCCAGCGTCGCGCTGCCCATCGGCACGCGGCTCATGCTTTCCACGCCGCTGGCGATCACCACGTCCTGCGTGCCGGACATCACCGCCTGAGCGGCGAAGTGCAGCGCCTGTTGCGAACTGCCGCACTGGCGATCGATCGACACCGCCGGAACGCTCACCGGCAGGGTGGAGGCCAGGACGGCATTGCGCGCGATATGCGCCGACTGTTCCCCCGCCTGGGTGACACAGCCCATGATGACATCGTCGATCGCGCGCGGATCGATCCCCGTGCGTGCCACGACACCGCTCAGGATCAGCCCGCCCAGGTCATTGGCGTGGATGCCGGACAGCCGGCCGTTGCGCCTGCCGCCCGCAGTGCGGATCGCTTCGACGATATATGCTTCGGCCACGGTGTTTCTCTCCCTCTTGCGGAATGCGTCGTCCGTCCGGGTTCAGCGCCCCCGAAAAGCGGGTTTGCGTTTTTCGGTGAAGGCGGCGACGCCTTCGGCGAAATCCTCGGTCAGCCCGGCGGCGCGCTGGCCTTCGCGTTCGAAGCGCAATGCTTCGGTGAAGGTCGCGTCGAGCGAGCGCCGCATGGTTTCGCGGATAAGGGCATAGGCGCGGGTCGGCCCGGCGGCCAATTGCCGGGCCAGGATCAGCGCTTCGTCGAGCAGCGCCGCATCCTCCACCATCCGGTGCACCAGGCCCCATTGCGCCGCCGTCTCGGCGGGCAGCCGCTCCGCCAGCAGCATGAGCGCCATGGCGCGCTGGCGGCCGATCAGGCGGGGAAGGTGAAAGCTCAACCCGGCATCGGGCACCAGCCCCACCTTGGCAAAGGCCAGCAGGAAATAGGCCGATCGTGCCATCAGCGTCAGGTCGCCCGCCAGCGCAAGCCCCGCGCCCGCCCCCGCAGCCGCGCCGTTGACGGCGACAATCACCGGAATCGGCAATCCCGCAAGCCGCTCCAGCAATGGATTGAGCCCGGCCTCAACGACCTGCCCGGCGTCGCCGGCGGCATTGACCAGGGCATCGCCCTGCAAGTCCGCCCCACTACAAAAGGCCCGCCCCGCCCCGGTAAGCACCAGCGCGCGCGCATCTCTGGCGGCTTCGTTCACGGCGGCCAGCGCGCCGCTGAGCAACGCGCCCGACATGGCGTTCAGCCGATCCGGTCGGTTCAACGTGACGATGGCGACATCGCCGTCGCGCGTGAGCAGCACAGGGTTTTCGGTCATCCCATTTCCTTTTCGCAATCCCGGCGATCTCCTGGCGCCCTTCCCCCTGCGCCGGGATGCGCCCTATGGTTCGTGATTCAGCAATCGCGCGCGCGCCGCCGCATATTCACGGGCAAGGCGTTCAATGCGCGCTGCAGCCGGTTCGACGGCATCGACCACGCCGATGCCCTGCCCCGACCCCCAGATATCCTTCCACGCCTTGCCGAAATCCATCGCGCTGGCGTCGCCTTCCGGCAGATTTTCGGGATCGAGCCCGGCGGCGCGGATGGATTGGCGCAGGTAATTGCCGTGAACGCCGGTGAAGAGGCTGGAATATACGATGTCCGCCGCGCGCCCATCGACGATCGCCTGTTTATACGCCGCCGCCGCATTCGCCTCGGTCGTCGCGATGAACGGGGATCCGATATAAGCGAGATCGGCGCCCATTGCCTGCGCGGCAAGGATCGAGCTGCCCGCGGCGATCGCGCCGGATAGCGCAACCGGCCCGTCAAACCATTGGCGCACTTCCTGCACCAGCGCGAATGGGCTCAGCCGCCCGGCATGGCCACCGGCACCCGCCGCCACCAGGATCAGGCCGTCGGCTCCCTTCTCAATGGCCTTGTGCGCGAAACCATCGTCGATCACGTCGTGCAGCGTAATGCCGCCCCAGCCCTGCACGGCAACGTTCAGTTCAGGCCGCGCGCCCAGCGAGGTGATGACGATTGGCACCTTCCATTTGGCACAGGTCGCGACATCCTCGTCCAGCCTGGGGTTGGAACGGTGAACGATCTGGTTGACCGCATAGGGCGCGGACGGCGTATCGGGATGATCGCGATCCCAGGCGGCGAGCGCTTCGGTGATCTGGTGGAGCCACTCGTCAAGCTGGCTCTGCGGCCGCGCGTTAAGCGCTGGAAACGCACCGACAATCCCCGAAATACATTGTGCGATCACCAGTTCGGGAACCGAAATGATGAACATCGGCGATGCGATCACCGGCAGGCGCAGCCGATCGAACAGCGCTGGCAAGGCCATGAGCCGCGCTCAGACCAGCTCGACGGCCATGGCGGTCGCCTCGCCGCCGCCGATGCACAGGCTCGCCATGCCGCGCTTCAGCCCGCGCGCCTTCAGCGCGGCCAGCAGGGTCGCCAGAATTCGCGCGCCGGACGCCCCGATCGGATGACCCAGCGCACAGGCACCGCCATTTACGTTCAGCTTCGCATCCGGGATGCCGATCTCGCGCGCCGCGATCATCGCCACCACCGCAAAGGCTTCGTTCACTTCGAACAGGTCGACATCCTCCACCGTCCAGCCGATCCGCGCCATCAGCTTGCGCAGCGCGGGTACGGGCGCGGTGGTGAACATGCCGGGTTCATGGGCATGGGCCGCATGGCCGATCACCCGTGCGCACACCGTCATGCCGCGCGCGCGCGCCACGCTTTCGCGCGTCATCACCAGCGCCGCCGCGCCATCCGAAATCGAGGATGCGTTCGCCGCAGTGATCGTCCCATCCTCGACAAAGGCTGGTTTCAGCGCGGGAATCTTTTCCGGGCGCGCCTTGCCGGGCTGCTCGTCGATCGCGATCGTGACGCTGCCCGCGCGGCCCGGCACCTCGACAGGCACGATTTCATCGACGAATGCGCCGCTTGCAATCGCGGCCCGCGCCCGCTCCAGCGACCGCAGTGCAAAGGCGTCCTGCGCCTCGCGCGTGAAGCCATAGAGCCGCACGGCCTCTTCCGCGAAAAAGCCCATCGGCTTGCCGGGCATATAGGCGTCTTCCAGGCCATCGAGCATCATCGTATCGAACACGCGATCATGACCGATGCGGGCACCGCCCCGATGCTTGAGCATGGCATAAGGCGCGTTGGACATGCTTTCCATGCCGCCCGCGATGATCACATCGGCACTGCCCGCCGCAAGCGCGTCATGCGCCAGGATCGCGGCCTGCATGCCCGATCCGCACATCTTGTTGATCGTCGTTGCCTCGACATGAAGCGGAAGCCCCGCGCCCAGCGCCGCCTGCCGCGCGGGCGCCTGGCCCAGCCCGGCTGACAGGACGCAGCCCATCACGATCGATTCGACCAGATCGGGTGCCGCACCCGCGCGCGCGACCGCCGCTTTGACGGCGGTGGCACCCAGTTCCGTGGCCTTTAGCGGCGCCAGCTCACCCATGAAGCCGCCCATCGGCGTGCGGGCATAGCTGGCGATAACGACGGGATCGGCTACCGGCATGGTTCTGCTCCTGTGCTGCGTCCGTCAGGCCCGATCAGGGGACGGCTCTTGTTAGCGCTCCGGGGATTGTTAAAACCCAGGAGTCGGATATCTACTGGCGGGTATATTGCGCAGGCTGCGCATCGCGTCAATCATTACGGCAAGAAGGATTTGGGCAGCATGGTATCGCCTTTTCGCACGGCGGAGGAGCGCCTTGCCGATCGTGAGGAAAAGCGCCAGGCCCTGCTTCTGGCAGCGGTGCGACGGTTCAACGAGAACGGGTTCCACGCAACGGCGCTGGAGGATGTCGCCGCCAGCCTTGGGGTGAGCAAGCCCACCATCTACCATTATCTGGGCAACAAAGAGCAGGTGCTGATCGAATGCGTCACCTGCGGGGTAGAGCAGTTGCGCGCGGCGGCGGACCGTGCCCGGCTGGAGGCGGGAACGGGACTGGACCGGCTGCGCAGCTTTCTGCGCCGCTATGCCGCAATCGCGATGGATGATTTCGGGCGATGCGTGATCCGCACCGGCGACGAACAAATGTCCCCAAGCAACGCCCACCGCTTCAGGATGCTGAAGCGTGAGATCGATCTGGCGATGCGCGAACTGATCGCCGATGGCGTAAAGGACGGCTCGATCATCGCCGCCGACATTCGTCTGACCGCCTTTACCCTGGCCGGTGCCCTGAACTGGATCGCGCGCTGGCACCGCCCCGGCGAGGGCGCCTCCGCCGAAGATATTGCGGCGAACATGGTGGACATACTTACTATCGGCCTGTCCCCGCGCCAGAGGTGAGTTGCGCTGCACACGGTTAAAGCAGCGCCCAGGAACCATTGGGCACGCGACTTGACATCGCTAACGCTGTTACCTAGGAAGCACAAAGCTACCTTAGTTCAACAGCTTTAATTGGCCGGAATAACTGCACAGGAGCGTAGAGACGAGACGTCGCGCAGAGAATGCGCGAAGACGTAGCCGCAAGCATAGTCGAGCCTGACTTACATTCTCCGTGCGCGAACGCTTTTCCAAATATTCCGCGCCCGGCCACTGCCAGAAACAGCAAAACAAAAGTCGATAAAAAAGGGGAGAGGACATGTCGAGATTCGGCAAAATCCTGCTTGCGTCCGCCACGGCATTCCCAATGCTACCCGGACTCGCGCAGGCACAGCAGGCACCATCTGAGACAGTGCAGGAGCCGCCCTCCGCACAAACGGCGGATTCGCTGGACGAAATTGTCGTTACCGCGCGCCGCCGGGCGGAAAGCCAGCAGGACGTGCCGATTTCCATCACCACGCTGAGCGGCGACGATCTCGTCAAGATGGGGGTCACCGATCTCATCCAGTTGGCGCGTCAGGTGCCGAGCGTCATCATCGCCGGGGCTTCCACCAATCCCCAGCTTCTGACGATCGGCATCCGTGGCATCCGCCAGAAGGAAGGCCATATGTTCTTCGAGAACTCGGCCTCGATCGTCTATAATCAGGCCGTCATCCCCCAGCCGATCGGCGTGGGGGACCAGATGTTCGACATCTCCGACGTCCAGATCCTGAAAGGTCCGCAGGGCACGTTGTTCGGCCGCAACTCGACCGCAGGTGCGCTGGTCGTCGCGCCCAATATGGCAAGCACCGATCGCCTTTCCGGATCGGCGATCGTTTCGCTCGGCAATTATGGCATGAAGCGGTTTCAGGGCGTGCTGAACGTCCCGCTTACGCAGACACTGGCGATCCGCGTGGCTGGCGAACACCGCGACCGCGACGGATACATGACGAACCAGCTCACCGGCGATCGGTGGAACAACATCAACAGCGAGGCGCTGCGCGGATCGCTGACATGGGAACCCAGCGGTTCGGTCCGAAGCTATCTGACGGTCGACTATGTGGAATCGGCAACGGCACCCTCAGCCATCATTCTCGTGGATTTCCTTGCTGGCGGCAGCGGCAACCTGCTGGGCGGCGTAGCGGCCAGCCAGCGCCTGCTGGCGGAACAGCGCGCGCGCGGAACCTGGAACTTCGTCAGCGAGACGGGCACCGAAAGTCCCAGGGACTTGCTGCGCGCTTCGGCGTGTGCGCCCGGATCGGCAACGCCGTTCCAGCAAATCTGCCAGCCCGACGACATCAATCAGACGTTCACGATGCAGCTATGGGGGCTCAACCATCGGTTCGAAGTCGATATCGGCGACAATCTGACGCTGAAGAACATCCTTGCCTTTCGCCGCTATACGCGATCGACCTATCAGTCTTCGTGGAACGCCGCTTCGGCCGTTGGCGCGTCCGGCCCCGGCAACATGGCGATCACCCAGAGCCCCGACGGGGTGGACACATTCAGCGAGGAACTCAACCTCACCGGCAAGGCGCTGGGCGGTGACCTCAGCTATTCGGCAGGCGTCTTCTATCTCCAGAACCAGGGCACCGAGAGCAATTGGTCGTTCAACGGCATCGGCAGCGGCACTTCCACCGCGCTGAACCAGGGGCTGGGCTATATGCAGCTCAAGGCCGTCGGCCTCTATGCGCAGACCACGCTGGCGCTGACCCGTCGGCTGAACCTCACCGCCGGGCTACGCTACAACCGGGACGAGAAATATGCCCGGCGCACCGATATCAGCACCAATGTCATCACCGGCGCGGCCACCTGCAACCTCTTTGCCGGCAGCAGCGCCACGCGCCTTCCGGTCGATCAGTGCGAGCTTGTCGGCGACCGGCATTGGGATGCACTGACCTGGACAGGCGCGATCGATTACAAGCTGGTCGACGATACGCTGGTCTATGCCTCGGTTTCGCGCGGCTATCGCTCGGGCAGCTTCTTTCCCCGCGCCAACCGTGCCAGCCTGTTCGCCTTTGATCCGGAATATGTCGTCAGTTATGAAACGGGCGTGAAGTCCGAATGGCGGCTGGCGGGACGCCCGGTTCGCACGAACCTGGCACTGTATCGCGCCAATGTGACGGACATGCAGGTGCCCGTGCAGGATCCAACGACAATCCCGCTGACCGGCTTCATCAACAATGCCGGTCGCGCCCATTATCAGGGCGGCGAGTTCGAAATGCTGGTTCGCCCCACCAACGCGCTGACCATCAACGCCTTTGCATCCTATACCGCGTTCAAATTCGACGAGTATTCCGACGGTGTCAACGATCTGTCGCACGAGACGGCGCCCAATCCGATCAGCCCATGGGTAGCAGGCGGATCGATCGACTATGCCATTCCGCTTTCGGGCAGGAGCGAGATGAACCTGCGGGCCGACGTGACTTGGACGAGCGCATTCGTAACCGACAATCGCTTCCCCGCCCTGAAAGGCGATTGGCCACAACCCGCCAGCACGATCGTGAATCTGCGGGCGGACTGGAGCCATTTTCTGGACTCGCCCGTCTCGCTGGGCCTGTTCGTCACGAACCTGACGAACGCATTCTACAGCAATGGCGGCACCTGCCTGTCCGGGATCTGCTCGATCGTACCGAGCCCTCCCCGGATGTGGGGCGCCGATATCAGCGTCCGGTTCTGATCCTACTGCTCGAACGGGCCGAACAGATGAAACGCATTCCCCTGCGCATTGATGTGACAGAGATATTCGGCGGCGGTTCGCCGCAGCATATCGCCGGAACGCTGTTCGCGCCCGAAACCGTGTCGATGTCGCCGCAAATCGTGATGTTCGCCGCGCCCGGTGGCGGCTATTCGCAGGGCTACTATGACATCCGCTTCGATGGGCTGTCGGGCTATAGCCAGGCCGAACATCATATTCGCCAAGGCATCGTGTTGATTGCCTTTGACCCATTGGGCGTCGGCCAGAGCAGCGTCGATCGGCTGGCGGATCTTACCGTCGAAATCCTTGCCGAAACGGGCGATCTGTTCGTCCGCACGGTGATGGAACGGCTTCTGGCGGGCACGCTGGAAGACGCGCTGGCGGTGCCGGACACGGTGTTCGTCGTGGGGGTGGGCCAGTCGCTGGGCGGCGGGCTGACGATCCTGATGCAAGGCCGCCACGCCAGCTTCGACGCGATCATCGTGCTGGGCAAAAGCGCCATCCATACCCAGCTCCCCCAGCCGAGCCGCGCGCAATTTGCCGCAACGCGCACCGCCACTTTGGCATACACGCGCGACACCCCCGCCGATCAGCAGATTTCCGACGAAGCCGCCGGGGCGATCGTCGATTATGCCTATGCCTTTCATTGGGGCACCGAACCGCAGGCGCTGCGCGACGCCGATCTGGCAACCGGCTTCAACCCGCGCCGGATCACCCCGCCCTGGGGCAGCGCAACCATGCCGATCGTGCGCGTGATGCGCGCGCCGGGAGCGTTGCGCGACGATGCTGCCAAGGTCACCGTGCCGGTCCTGCTGGCCTTTGGCGAGCGGGACGTCAGCGCGGACGTGCGGCTGGAGGCAACGGCCTTTCCCCACAGCAACGACATAACGCTGCTGGTGGTCCCGCGCATGGCGCACATGCATAATTTCGCCGACACCCGCGCCCTGTTGTGGCGGCGGATTGTCGATTGGGCGCGAAGCCAGGCCCCGGCCCCGGCGGACACTTTCCCCGAACCCACCCGCCACGAAACCGCGTGAGTCCAATTCTCCCGCCCGGCAGCGCGGCACCGCAAAGGAACCGATGCATGCAGAATGCCGAGAGTCCGTATCCCGGCAGGGGCCGATCAACCTATATCGTCGGCGTGCTGTTCCTCGGGTGGTTGTTCGCCTTTATTGACCGGCAGATCATCGGCCTCCTCGTCCCCGCGCTCAAGGCCAGCATGGGATTGAGCGACCTGCAAGTCAGCCTGTTGCAGGGTATTGCCTTCGCGTCCGTCTATGCGCTCGCCGGGCTGCCGATCGGGCGGATTGCGGACCGTACCGATCGCCGCCGGCTTATCGCGTTGGGCGTGGCGGTGTGGAGCATCGCCACGATTGGGTGCGGCTTCTGCACCAGCTTCGGCCAGTTGTTCGCCGCGCGGATGTGCGTGGGGCTGGGCGAGGCCTGCATCGCCCCGGCGGCGGTCTCGCTGCTGGCCGACGCCTTTCGCGCAGAGCATCGCGGCAAAGCGATCGCGTTCATGCAATTGGGCGCGCCGCTGGGAACATCGGTCGCGTTGTTCGGCGGAGGGCTGCTGCTGACCAGCCTCGCATCGGGCACATGGGCGCTTGGCCCGGATTCGGCGTGGCAGCCCTGGCAGATATTGTTCCTGGTCGCAGGCGCGCCGGGTCTGATCGTCGCGCTGCTGGTGCTGACCCTGGCCGAACCGCCACGCCGAAGCTCCAGCCATGTCCACCTCCCTGGTGATGATAGCGCCGGGCGGCTGTTCCGCTATCTGGGCGAGCATCGGGCGACTTTCGGGTTCACCTATATGCTCTATGCCTGTATTTTCGTGATGGGCTATGCCGTCACGTCCTGGGCACCCACGGTGCTGATGCGCGTCCATGGCATGTCGCCCAAAGCGGCTGGCGGCACCTATGCCGCCGTTATCCTGTTCTGTTCGGCAAGCGCCTATGCCCTATCCGGCGTCATATCGGACATGTTGTGCAAGCGGCGACCGGGGGATGGGCGCATCCTGCTGCCGCTGTTCCTGATCCCGGTCGAGTTGGTGGCGATGACCGTCTATTATTTCGCGACCTCCACCGCGCTGACCATCGCGGCGCTGGCAGTGTCGGGCCTCAGCCTGGGCATGGCGTCGACCAGCGGCCTGCCGGCGCTTCAGGAAATCGCGCCCAACCGGCTGCGCGGGCAGATGGTGGCGCTCTATATGCTAGTGGCGAGCCTGGTCGGGCTGGGGTTGGGGCCGACGCTGGTGGGCCTGATAACCGACCTGGTGTACCAGGATGAAATGCGCGTCCAGCAATCCTCTGCGCTGGTAGCGCTGGCTGCAGGCATCGTAGCGCTGGTGGTTGCCCAGGCACTGCCACGCCACTATCGACAGACCCGCGCGCTTCAGACGGGGAGATAGACGATGCACCGGCCCGAATCTTGGCAATGAACCAACGCGCGCGCGGATCCGGGACAGGCAGCCTGTTGGCACCGCTCCGGCTGCCGCTGTTCCGGCGCATCTGGACCGCAAGCCTGTTGTCCAACCTGGGCTTCATGATCCTGTCGGTGGGTGCCGCCTGGAACATGACGCTGCTGTCCCCTCGCGCCGAACTGGTGGCGCTGGTGCAGACCGCGCTGATGTTGCCGATGATGTTGTTCGCGCTGCCCGCAGGTGCCATCGCCGACATGTATGATCGCCGCAAGGTGGCGCTGACGGCGCTGGTGATATCGCTGGTGGCGGGCGCCGGGCTTGCGGCGGCGGCCTTTGCGGGACTTGCCACGCCGTGGTTGCTGCTCGGCTTCTGCTTCCTGGTCGGCACCGGCATGGCATTGTTCAGCCCAAGCTGGCAGGCCGCCGTCGCCGAACAAGTCCCTTCGGAAGACCTGCCCTCGGCGGTGGCGCTCAATTCGATCAGCTTTAACGTGGCGCGCAGTATCGGGCCTGCGATCGGCGGGCTGATCGTCGCGGCGGCGGGCACTTCGCTTGCCTTTGCCGTCAACACGCTCTGCTATGTGCCGCTGTTCATCGCGATGATCCTGTGGCGCCGGACGCCGCTGCCTACGCGCCTGCCCCCCGAACGGATCGACCGCGCCGTCAGCTCGGGCGTCCGCTATGCCATCCACTCGCCGGCAATCCGTGCGGTTATCCTGCGCACCGCCGCGATCGGCATTCCCGGCAGCGCGATCTCGTCGCTGTTGCCGCTGGTGACGCGCGATCTGATCGCGGGCCAGGCGCAGACCTATGGCATATTGCTGGGCGCGTTCGGCATCGGTTCGGTGCTGGGTGCGATTGCCCTTCCCCGAATCCGCAACGCGCTTTCGGGCGAGGCGGCGCTGTCGCTGTCCAGCCTTTTGCTGGCGCTGTGCATCGCGGCGATCGGCCTGAGCCATATATTGGTGGCGACCATCCTCGCGCTGCTGATCGCCGGGGCATGTTGGATGACGGCGCTCACTTCGCTCAACGTGACCGTGCAGATGTCGGTCCCGCGCTGGGTGGCCGGCAGGGCGCTGGCCGCCTATCAGACCGCGATCGCAGGCGGCGTCGCGGTGGGAAGCTGGATCTGGGGCAGCATTGCCGAGCATCTCGGCACCTCGTCGGCGCTGCTGACCTCTGCCGCGCTGCTAGCCGCCACGCTGCTGCTGCGGCAAGTGTGGCGCGTGCCCGATGTGACCGCCGCCAATCGCGATACGATCGAGCTTCAGGACCCCGAGGTCCGGCTGGCGCTCAGCGGACGCAGTGGGCCGATCATCATCGAGATCGAATATCGGGTGGACGTCGACGAGGCCCGCGCCTTTTACGATCGGATGCGCAAGCTGCGCGCGGCACGGCTGCGCACCGGCGCCTATGACTGGTCGATCGCGCGCGACATTGCCGATCCGGAATGCTGGATCGAACGCTTTCACTGCGCCACCTGGAACGAATATCTGCGCCAGCGAAGCCGCAGCACCGCCGACGAACGCAGCCTGTTCGACGAAGCCCGCCTGTTCCATCGCAGCGAGGCGTCGCTGCGGGTTCGCCGCCTGCTGGAACGCCCCTTTGGATCGGTGCGCTGGCGCGACAATGCCTTCGCCGCCGATTCCGGCCCACCGGCATCCGCCGATGGGCTGCCGTCGATTTAGAGCAGCATGTAGGCGCCCCGCCCGGAACCGATGCCGCGTTCATCGATTGAGTCAAAGGTCACGCCTACGCGCCGCGCACCCATACCTGAAAACGACAAATCGCCGGGAGCAGTGCCAGCTGCTTGCTTGTATCGCGCTGCACCGTTGCCAGCCAATGCGATCAAGGGACGGTCATGACGCGCTCCATCACGGCGATTGCCCTGCTTTCGATCCTCCCGCTGACCGCCAGCGCCCAGATGGCGCCGCGACCGTCCGGGCCGCCCGTGCTGACCGCGTTCGGCGCAGTTCTCAAGCTCGAGCGCAGGATCAGCCACGAAGGCAGGCACCGTGGAAGATCACCCAAAGAAGGAGGCTCCTCAATGCCAAACTCCTGAAATCTCAAACCGCGAAGTGGGGAATTTTACTTTGCCCGTGCAGGGGAAAATTACAGTGCAGTTGACACGTGTCAACGGGCACCCAAGTTTCCCTGAAAGTGAGCGCCTGAAATTCCCTGTTCTGGCTGGGGCGGGTTGGGTTTTGGTGATCAGCCGTATGCGAGATCGGCGGTTGCCTTTGATGGTGGTCGCCCGCGGCGTTTCGGGGTCGGCGGCGGGTTGATGGGAGAGCTGGACCTGCTGTGTTCGGGCAGCAGGTCGGCGTGCTGGCGCATGCGATAGCTGGAGCCCTCGATCTGGACGACGACGGCATGGTGCAGCAGCCGATCGAGCAGCGCGGTGGCGACGACGGGATCGCCGAACACGTCACCCCATTCGGCAAAGCCGCGATCCGACGTGAGGATCATCGCGCCGCTTTCATATCGCGCGTTGACCAGCTGGAAGAACAGATTGCCGCCACCCGGCGTAACCGGAAGATACCCGATCTCGTCGACCACGAGCAACGATGACCGGCACAGGAACCGGATCTTCTCGCGCAGCACGCCTTCGCGCTCGGCCTTGGCGAGGATGGCGACCAGATCGGCGAGCGGGATGAAGTAAACGCTCTTGCCGACGCGGACCGCCTCGACCGCGAGCGCGGTGGCGAGATGGCTTTTGCCCGTGCCGGGGGGGGGCCGAGCAGATGGACGACCTCGGCGCGGTCGATGAAGTCGAGGCCGGCGAGCGCCATAATGCGGCCCCGGTCGGGCGATGGCTGGAACGAGAAGTCGAAGCCTGCCAGCGTTTTGAAGATCGGCAACCGCGCCATCCGCAGCGCCGCCTCGATGCCGTCGATCTCGCCGCGTTAGATCCGCCGGATCGTGGCATCGAGCATCTCGAGCGCGCGCGGCATCTTCAAGCCGACCAGGCTGTGGCGCTGCAGGGCTGGGCCTCGATGCCACGCTCGATATATTTGCGGATGGTCTTCGGGTCACGCCCCGTCCGCCGCGCAATCGCAGTGATCGAAACACCCTGTCGGTGCAGCTCCAGGATCATCGTCAGTTCTCCAAGGCGGACCATCGACTCCGCCTCCCCGCAACACAGAGATGGCATGGATGTCGGCGAAGCCCATTATTGCGGAGAATTACACGCCCTCTGACAGGGCTTGCAAAAACCGCCAAAGAAGGCGAACGCTCGTGCATGCGCGTCGAACACCATCTCCTGCGTCTCGCGCGGATAGGCCGCCACGAAGAACATCCGGCTGTGGGAAAGCCCGACATGCGCGACCTTCACCGTCGTCGTCACGCCTGCCATGACGATCACTGCGTGGCTCCAGTCGAACTGGTATGCCTCGCCAGGATCAAACCTCAACGGCACGGACGCGGTCGCCGTCCGTCTCGCTTCCTCGCGTTGCCAGCGACGAGCATGGCGGCGAACAGCATCATAGCCGCCCTCAAATCCGAGCCCGTGCAGCACTTCGGATAACCTGATCAGCGTCAGACGTTCGCGGCGCGGCTTGCGCTCGTTCTCCGCCAGCATCTGCTACAGCGCGGCCGCGTGGCCGCCCAGCTTCGGCTTGGGATCCGCAGCTCGCTTGTAGGTGAATGCGGCATCCTCAGCCTCGATCGCCTTGCGTACCGTCTTGCGCGACACGTGCAGTCGGCGCGCAATCTCCCGCACCGACTGCTTCTGCACGCAATGCGCGCGTCTCATCCGTCCTGTCGTCTCCACCGTCGTCATCCTCCACCTCGCCGCCAGCCAACACAGCCGACGAACATAGATGACCCGGATGGTAGTCCCCAATCTCGCGCCGAAACCCAACAATGCCGCACAAACAGGCCAGACATAGGAAGGCAACCGATCAAACCCGTCTCGGCAAAATGCCCTTGCCAAGGGGGCGTCCACATATGAATCAGAACATCACCGCCTTGGGAATCCCACCGTGAGTCGGAATCCCCGGTCGTTGCTATTAGCTCCCTTGCCCAGCGCTGATGCATATTGGGGAGCAACGCCGACCGAACTCATGCCCTTCTTCGCCAATGCTATATCATCGACGATCAGCCAGGCATCCTCACCGCCGATCAGTCCCTCGGCATGCTGCCACAGCGCTGCCTCAAGCGGCTTGCTGTTCCACAGTCCGGCACCAATGAAAGATGCAGCCGGTCGTAGCTGATCGCATCGTCGCGCGCCGCCATCGGCTGGATGCTCTTGCGATCGCCAGGGCCGATCAATCCGTGTCCATCGCCAGCCCTTTCAATAAGCTGGCTCCCTCTGAACCGTCGAAACCCCGGTAAGGGAATCCCAAAAGTCATCAATCTGCCAAAGTAGTGCTAAAATGAAAACTGCCAAAGGATATAGCATCGCTACAATACCGTGCGGCCGAATGCCATTTCAAGAGCGTGCCAATAGTAAGTGCTGGGGGTGAGGCTTTTACCGCAAGGGTCGGATGCCGAAACCGGGCCGCTTGAACGCGGCCCGGATCGATGGACGGTTCAGCGCGCTGCGGTGCGCTGAACGTCTAGCTTGCCTAGACCACGCTGCGCGATGGCATGTGCGCCTAGCGCGTGATCGGGACGCAACAGCAGCGATACGTCTTCGCCGGCGATGACGCGCTGATACATTACTTCGGCCTGATCGAGCCGGTTGGTCCGCGCGTAAATTGCGGCAAGGTTCAGCAATAATTCGGGCTTCGCCGGCTCAAGCGCCAGTTGTGCGCGCAGCGACGCCTCGGCTTCGCTGAACTGGCCGCGCTCGATCGCGTCATGGCCATAGGGGTCGGTCCGGTTCTGCGCCACGGCCGACGCCGCCGGGACACCCAGCATCGCCGCGACAATGATCAACTTGGAAACACGCATTTGATTTCTCCGTTTCGTTAGATGACAGTGACATTACTGTTATATGTCACTTTTGTGTCATGCGCATTTGCGGAGTGCAAATTAATTCGTCGCTGCGGTGGCGAACTGCCGCCATCCCCTTGGGCGCGAAGCACAAAAAAAGGGCGGCCCGAAGGCCGCCCTGTATCATTCGTCGAAGTCGACTCTATCAGAACTCGCGATATTGCTCGTTGCCGATGAAGCCCAGTTTGGTGACGTTCGCACGCTTCACGATCGCCAGGATCTGATCGACCCGCTCATACCGCGCGGTCGGCTCAGGCTGGAAATGCAGTTCTGGCTCGGGAACGAGCGCAACCGACTGATCGAGATATTGCGAGAGCGTCACGTCGTTGACCACCTCGCCATTCCAACTGACCGTGCCCGCCGCGTCGATCACGATCTTGTTCTTCACCGGATTAACATCCGGCAGGTTCCGCTCGTTGTTCGGCTGGGGAAGATCGACCTTCACCGCGTGCGTCTGGATCGGAATGGTGATGATGAACATGATGAGGAGCACGAGCAGGACGTCGATCAACGGCGTCATGTTCAGGTCCATCATCGGCTCGCCGTCGTCTTTGCCGCCGCTCATTGCCATGTCAAATACTCCTGATACGCAGCGTCAGACCCGGCCACGGGCAGTGCCCGCCGGTGGTTCTGAAATAAAGCCGACCTTCACATAGCCTGCCTGCTGCATGGTATAGATCGTGCCGCCAATGCACCGATACGGCGTGTTCACGTCGCCGCGGATATGCACTTCGGGAATATCGTCGGGCTTCAGATTGTCACCATAACGATCGACCACGGCCTGAAGGTTTTCGGCGCCACGACGCAGCAATTCGCCGCTGTCGACCTGAGTCAGGTTCCAATATACTTGGCAACCCGCCTCGGACCCGCTGACCGAAAGGTTGATATTCTCGGGCTTGGTCGTGGTGGCTTCGTAAGCCACCTTTGGCAATTCGAGATCAACCGCCTGGATTGCGACCGGAACCGCGATCAGGAAGATGATGAGGAGCACCAGCATGACGTCCACCAGGGGCGTCGTGTTGATGTCCGAAAGTGGTTTATCGGTGGAGTCGCCACCAACGCTCATCGCCATTTGCGCGCTATCCTATGTCTATACTCGTCCGGCTCTGATGAACCGGGAGGATGGCGACGCCGGGGCCAAAGCCACCGACGTCGTCGTCCGATCAGGCGCGGGTCTGCACGCCACCGGTCTGGCCGGCGGTGGTCGTCGCAGGCTTCGTGGCAGGCGCCACTGGCTTGCTTGCCGAAACCGCAGCAACCGACGGACGAACCGCACCCTTCGATGCCAGGAAGCCGAGCACGTCGTTCGAGAACGCGCTGAGGTCTTCCGAGATCGCCTTGTTGCGACGCTGCAGCCAGTTGTACGCAAGCACCGCAGGCACCGCGACGAGCAGCCCGAGCGCGGTCATGATCAGTGCCTCACCGACTGGGCCGGCAACCGCGTCGATCGATGCCTGGCCCGACGAACCGATCTTCACCAGTGCGCGGTAAATACCGATAACGGTACCGAACAGGCCGATGAACGGTGCGGTCGCACCGACGGTCGCCAGAAAGGCGAGACCACCGCCCAGCTTCGAATTGATCGCAGCTTCCGAACGTGCCAGCGAACCATGCAGCCAGTCATGCGCCTCGACCGGATCGGTCAGCTTCGTGTGCTGCTCCTGCGCGGCCAGGCCATCGTCGACGATCTGGCGATAGGCCGAATTCTGGTCAAGCTTGGCTGCGCCTTCCTTCAGGTTGCTCGACCTCCAGAAGTCGGCGCGCATGCGCTTGGCCTGGTTCATGATCTTCTGCTGTTCGAACAGCTTGGTGAACATGATGTAGAACGAAACGATCGACATGATGACGAGGATGCCGAAAGTGCCCTGAGCGATCAGGCCGCCCTCTTTCAGCGCGGCTGCCAGGCCGTAAGGGTTTTCTTCGGCCGAAGCAGCCGCGGCAAAGATGGTGGTGAGCATATCTGAAATCTTCCTCTGACGAATAGAGCGTTAGTCATGACGTCGGCGCGAGCGACAAGGCCGCACGCGCCGACAGAAACGGGTCAGTCTTCAAGCTGCCAGCGAATGCCCGGCAGTGGGTAGGTCGCCGCGATCGGGTTACCCGCATCATCCAGTGCCGGTGAGAAACGCCCACGGCGCATCGCCAAACTGCAAGTCGTGCTGTCGAGGTCTTTGTTTCCGCTCGACGACGTAACTTTACAGTCGGTGACTCGACCATTGGCACCCACCGTTACCGATACCGAAACACGCCCTTCGGCTTCAGCGCGGCGGGCTGCCGGCGGATAATCGTCGTTCGAGAACCACGATCCGGGGTTGCCCTTCGGCCCTGCCTTTTTCGACACGCGCGGCGGAGCCGGGACTGGCGGGGCCACGGGCGCGGCCGGAACCGGCGGCGCAGCCCGCATCGTCGTGACGATCGCAGGCGGCGGAGTGTTGACCGACTGCATCACCAACGGCGGTGGTGTGTTGGTCTGCACCAGCGGCGGCGGAGTCACCACGGGTGGTGGCTGCACCTGCGGCGTGTCAGGCGGCGGGGGCGGCGGCTCTTCTTCTGGCGGCGGGGGTGGCGGCTCCTGGACGTCGAAGGTGTTTAACTCTTCGCTCACCTGCTTCACGTATTGATACGCGAGGCCGGAGACCAGGAAATAACCGAGCACAGCATGCACCGCGGCAACGATGACGATCGCCACGATACGGCCAGAGCCCGCTTTTTGGTCAACATAGGCCATTCAGCAACGAAACTCCCTCAAATTGCGCGCGCCGACTGACGACGCACACTGGGCATTGCGCCCAAAAAAAGGCGAAGCGCCAACCCGACTGAACCGTAACGGCCAAGCGTTCCGGTCGGACACGCTTGTCTATCGCCGCCCCCGACGTGACGCAAACGCTTTGTCGGACGCAACAAACGTATAGTCGCCGTGCGGCAGAATTATTTCTGTATCAAAATCGTGCGATCGGGTAGCGCTTCGGCCATGTTACAGCTTGCCCACGCCCTTGCCGTCGCGATGCTCACATCGGCTGCCACCCCATCAAATGTGGCACAAAACGGCCAAATAATGTCCAGTTCGGGGCAGATTCCGCCGAGCGTGGGTTACGCAAATGTCGCGCCGCTGGTACTCACTGCACCGATCATCGCCGATGCGACGATCCGTAGCGCTGTCAGGATAAAAGGCGTCGAATCACAGGGCGTCGTCGATGGATTTGTGCGTTTTTACGTCATGGCTGACGTCGCCGCACTGATTCGCGGCCCCGGCGCAGTGGCTGCGCAGGTCGGTTATCTTGTCGACATGCCGCTCGAGGCAGGTGGACGGCTACCCCGGCCAAAGGGCATGCGGGTCATTATGTTCGCTCGGCCCGTAGCTGGCCGTCCCGATCAGGTGCAGTTGATCGAGCAAGGGGCGCAACTTCTGTGGTCGCCGGCGACTGATTCGCTGGTCCGCAATATCGCAGAAGCAGCGATCCAGCCCGATGCCGCGCCGGCGATTACCGGCATCGGCAACGCCTTTCACGTCCCCGGATCGCTGCCCGGCGAAGGCGAAACCCAGATATTTTTGCGAACCCAGTCGGGTGATCCGGTGTCGCTGTCGATCCTTCGACGCCCCGGCGAATCACCCCGCTGGGCGGTCGCGCTGGGCGAGATCGTCGATGACGCCGCCGGCCCGCCGCAACGCGACACCTTATTGTGGTACCGATTGGCCTGCGGCTTGCCGGCGACACTCCCAGAAGAAAGCACCGCCAACGAAGACCCCGAACGCGGCGCAATCGCTCGGGAGGACTATGCGTTCGTCCTGCAGGCGCTGGGGCCTTGCACCGGCTAACCTCTCTTATTCACTGGGCTGCTG
>NZ_JROH01000001.1 GCF_000786205.1 Sphingomonas sp. 37zxx
ACCGTGGGATTTTTCAGCAGCCTGCTAGATCTCTAGCAGCGTAGGCGACCCGGCGGCCGAATTTACAGAATGGTGGCCCGCCTCCAACGACACGCATTTTTTCGAGCGTTCGTGGTGACAGGTTCAAGAACGATGCTGCTTCCTCGTTCGACAGAAATGGTGACGTTCTTGGTGGCAGGTGAGGCAGATCGCGGTGATCAGGCACCTTTGCGCACTCCCCTCTTCTGGAACGCACGATCGCTCTCCAGAAATCCCGAGAGCATTGCCGGAATCAGCTCGGCGATCGCTTCTTTCTGCCCATAGGTTTCGGCATAGAGCGCGGCGTAATCGGCGAGCGCCTGATGCAGTTCCGGCAGAACGGAGATCGTCAGTTTCAGGGGTGTGCGATCGGGCAGCTTCGCGGCGGAAGCACCCGCGGATATCAAGATTCCTTCCGAAACAGTCGAGGCGCTTCCCGGACTTGTCGTGTTCGTGAGAAATGGCCAACGCCATCTGCGCCTCATGGACTGGGGATTTCCCCGCCTGACGCGCGAGATGCGCGAGCGGGGCGCCCCGCCCGGCCGGATCGGTCTCGTCGCCGACCTGACCAATCCGCTCTGGGACCAGCTAGTGGTCGATCCACGGTATCGCTGCCTGATCCCGCTCAGTCATTTCGCTAATCCCAATGGCGACCCCGGGGAGAAGACACGGACGTGGTTTTCGGTCGACAGGCAGCCGCTGGTTGCCTGGGCCGGGTTCTGCCGCAATGTTCCCGACTATGGTCCGGTGTACGCCGGCATGACGATGACGGCGAACGCGGTGGTCGAACCCTATAACGACCGCATGCCGGTCCTGCTCGATCCGCACGAGTATGACCGCTGGCTGCACGGGCCGATTCAGGACGTGATCGGGTTCCAGTTTCGCGCACCGCTGGCAGCCGAGCGAACGAAGGTTCTGCACACCGACGATCTCTGGCGCAGCGGCAAGCTTCCCGCGAGCATGCAACCGCAGCTGGCGCTACTCTGAACGGATGCGCCGGCGCGATTTGCTGATAAAGTAACGTCATGTGCAATCTCTACACCGTGCGGAAGAGCGCAGCCGAGGTCGCGGCTCACTTTGGCGTGAGCGATCCCACCCAGTCCAACGCCCCGGACGAAGTCTATCCCGGAACGCCCGGCATGGTCGTGCGGGAAGAGGCTGGGACGCGCATCATGCACTCGATGGCCTGGGGCTTTCCCCTCCGGCTGAAGGGCATGTCCCCTACCGCTAAGCCGAAGCCGGTCAACAATATCGCCGACCTCAACAAGCCGATGTGGAAGGGCCTCGCCGCCAAGCCGCAGTGGCGGTGCCTCATCCCCGTGACCGCATTTGCCGAGGCGGAAGGACCGAAAGGCGCGAAGACGCGAACCTGGTTCAACGTGAAGGATCAGCCCGTCTTCGCATGGGCGGGTCTCTGGCGCGTCAGTGATGAATGGGGACCGGTCTATTCGGGCGTGATGACCGACTGCAACGAGGCAATCCGGCCTGTACATGACCGAATGCCCGTGCTGCTCCATGTCGACGACTATGATCGCTGGCTTCGTGGAAGCTTCGACGATGCGGTGGCATTCCAGAACCGCTGTTTTCCCGATGATTTGATCGAGATGAACCGAACCGACGACCTCTGGGTCAAGCGCAAGCCCGTGACCGCACAGGCCGAGAGCTTGATTTGACGTCGGAGCAGGAGCGCATGGCCGACGCGCTCGCCAGCCGGAAGTAATCGAATCATCGCGGCTGAGCGACGCCATCGTCCTTCGCACGTCGTCGCACTTGGGCGGAGCTTCCCGCAATTTGAAATGACACGATACGATCCACTACGATCAGCTACGCCTGAACGAGATGTGTGGTGGACCCGTCGTGGACCCGCAGCGCCTGCAGGATCGTGAACTCGCCCGTCGCGATCAGGCTAAGCTGTTGAGTTCCCTAAAGAAACTGGAGCGGGCGAAGGGATTCGAACCCTCGACCCCAACCTTGGCAAGGTTGTGCTCTACCCCTGAGCTACGCCCGCTCTGGCGTTTCGACCTGACAGCGGCGGTGCCACGTGCCTGGTCAAGGCGGCGGCCACTAGCATCACATTTCAAAGGCGGCAACCCCCCGCCTGCGGCTTTTCGACGGGGGTTGGCCTATCGCTGCAAAAAGCCCACATGGGAGGCAGACCCGAAACATCCGCAAGGAAGCCCCGACTTGGCCACGCTTGGAATGACCGCCGCCGACAAGGAAGCCGTCGAAACCTTTCGCCGCGACGTCGTCGAACCCTCGATGACCGCGCTGGTGATCGTGTATTTCACCGCGTCATGGTGCGGCCCGTGCAAGGCGCTGGGGCCGGTGATCGACAAGGTATCGGCGGCCTATGCCGACAAGGGCGTGGCGCTCGCCAAGCTCGACGTCGACGACAATAAATTCATCGCCGCCCAGTTCCAGGTGCGCTCGGTGCCGACGGTCTATGCGATGTTCCAGGGCCAGCCGATCGCCGACCTGACCCCGGCGCGCACCGAATCGCAACTGAAGGCGATGCTCGATCAGTTGCTCGCGCAATTGCCGATTCAGGCCGAAGCCGCCGATGCCCAAGCCGAGCTCGAGCCGCTGATCGCGATGGGTGAGGAAGCGCTGGCCGCCGGCGACACCGATCGCGCGCTGTCGATCTTCGAACAATTGGCGCAGATGGTGCCCGATCATCCCGCCGTGGCATCGGGCCAGGTCCGCGCGCTGGTAGCGGCGGGCCGCCATGACGAGGCTGAAGCGGCGATCGCCGCGCTGCCCGAGGAAGCCGCCAAGGCTCCGGCGATCGAACGCGCCAAGGCGGCACTCGCGCTGGCGCGTGAAGCAACCCCGGTCGACGATCTTTCGGGGCTGGAGGCGCAAGTCGCGGCCAATCCCGATGATCACGCGCTTCGCTACGAGCTGGCAGGCGGGCAGATGGCGGCGGGCGAGCGCGATGCCGCTGCCGATCACCTGCTCCATATCGTCGCTGTCGATCGCGAATGGAACGAGGGCGCGGCGCGCCAGCGATTGCTCAAGTTATTCGAAGTCGTCGGGCTCGAAGACCCCTGGGTATCGTCGCAGCGCCGCCGCCTGTCGGCGATATTATTCGGATGAGCAGCCGCCTGTCTGTCTTTCCGCTCGGCGGCGCGTTGCTGTTCCCGCGCATGCATTTGCCGCTGCATATCTTCGAGCCGCGGTATCGCGCGATGATCAGCGATTCGCTGGCGCGTGACCGGCGGATCGGCATGGTCCAGCCGCGCGGCCCCGGCGAGCGCCCGCCCTTGTTCGAAGTCGGCTGTGTCGGGCGGATCATCGATGTCGAAGCGCTCGAAGATGGCCGCTACGACGTGGTGCTCGAAGGGGTGGCGCGGTTCCGGATCATCCGCGAACTCGACGTCACCACCATGTTTCGCCAGGTCGAGGCAGAGATCGAAACCGCCGTCACCGGCGAAACCTTGTCGCTGGGCAGCCGGGCATCGATCGAGATGGAAGCACGCCGCTTCGCCGAGGTCCAGGGCTATGCAGTCGATTGGGAAGCCGTCAGCCGCCTCGACGATGAAAGCCTGGTCAACGGCATTGCCCAGATCGCGCCGTTCGACGTCGCGTCGAAACAGGCATTGCTAGAGAGCGACCGGCTCGACGATCGCGCCGAGCTGATCGTGCAGTTGATGCAGTTTTTCGGTCGCGCGGGCGATGATGGCGCGGGCACGTTACAGTGAGTTTGGCCAGTGAGGCTGGGCCAGTGAGGCTTGGTCAGTGAGTTTGGACCCTTGGCTGCTGTCGGTGCTGGTCTGCCCGGCCACGCGCGCGCCGCTGCGCTATGACGAGGAGGCGGGCGAGCTGGTGTCGGAGGCGGCGGGGCTTGCATACCCGATTCGTGACGGCGTGCCGGTAATGCTGGTCGACGAAGCGCGGGTGATCGCACCAAAATAGCCTTTCTTCCCCCCTCCCGCTTGCGGGAGGGGTTAAGTAAGTGCAGCCCCCTCGAATTAGCGTAACGCCCCCATGCCCTCCCATGACGCGATCATCCTCGGTGCCGGTGCCGCCGGCCTCATGTGCGCCGCCGTTGCCGGCCAGCGCGGTAAGCGCGTGTTGCTGGTCGATCACGCCGATCGTCCGGGCAAGAAAATCCTGATTTCGGGCGGTGGGCGCTGCAATTTCACCAATTTGCACACCGCGCCCGATCGTTTCCTGTCGGCCAACCCGCATTTCGCCAAATCGGCGCTCGCGCGCTACAGCCCGCAGGATTTTCTTGGGCTGGTCGAGCGCCACGGCATCGGCTGGCATGAAAAGACGCTCGGCCAACTCTTTTGCGATGGCTCGGCCAAGGCGATTGTCGAGATGCTGCTCGGCGAATGCGAGCGCGGCGGCGTCGAACTGCACCTGGGCCATGCGGCGAGCGCGGTCGATCATGCCGATGGCCGATTCCGCGTCACGCTCAATGGCATAGTCCACGACGCGCCCGCTTTGGTGATCGCCACCGGCGGCCCTTCGATCCCCAAAATGGGCGCGACCGGCTTCGCCTATGACCTTGCCCGCCGCTTCGGCCTCAAGGTGGTCGAGCCGCGCCCGGCGCTGGTGCCGCTTACACTCGGCGGCGATGACGTGTTGTTTCGCGAACTGTCGGGCGTTGCCGCCGATGTCGTTGCGCGCACCGGCAAGACCGCGTTTCGCGAGGCGGCGCTGTTCACCCATCGCGGCCTCTCCGGCCCCGCGATCCTGCAGATCTCGTCCTATTGGCAGCACGGCACCCCCGTCGGCATCGATTTCCTGCCCGGTCGCGCGCAGGGCTGGTTGCGCGAGGCCAAGCGCGCGCAACCGCGATCGACCCTGCGGCGGCAACTTGCCGAGGCATTGCCCGAACGCCTGGCGGTGACACTCGCCGAACGGCTGGGCCATGCGGCCGAACTTTCGGCGCTGACCGACCGCCGCCTCGACGAAGCCGAACGCGCGCTTTCGGCCTGGTCCTTCACCCCGAACGGCACCGAAGGCTATGCCAAGGCCGAGGTTACCGCGGGCGGAATCGCCACCGCCGAGCTTTCATCGCAAACAATGCAAGCCAAACGGGTCCAAGGTCTGTATGGGGTCGGTGAGGCCGTGGACGTCACCGGGTGGCTGGGCGGCTATAATTTTCAGTGGGCATGGGCCAGCGGCGTTGCTGCGGGCCAATCCCTCTGAGCCCCCAAACCATGGCTTGATGGGTGCATGATGCGCCCCAACATTCGGACATTGCATGACTTTCCAGAACATTCCGCCGCTTCTTGGTGAAGCGCTCGCAGCGCGTGGCTATACCGCGCTCACCCCCGTCCAGGCTTCGGTGATCGAGCCCGAAGCGCTTGGCCGCGACATGGTCGTCTCGGCGCAGACCGGATCGGGCAAGACCGTCGCCTTTGGCCTGGCGATGGCCGACCAACTGATGGAAGAGGGCCAATTGCCCCAGCCGCGCGCGCCGCTCGCGCTGATCATCGCCCCGACGCGCGAATTGGCGTTGCAGGTCAGCCGCGAGCTCGAATGGCTGTTCGCGGGCGCCCATGCGCGGATCGCCACCTGCGTCGGCGGCATGGACGCATCGAAAGAGCGCCGCATGCTAAGCCACGGCACGCATATCGTCGTCGGCACGCCGGGCCGGTTGCGCGACCATCTCGAACGCGGCGCGCTCGACCTGTCGGCGCTGCGAGTCGCGGTGCTCGACGAAGCCGATGAGATGCTCGACATGGGCTTTCGCGAAGATCTCGAGGAAATTCTCGACGCGACTCCCAATGAGCGCCGCACGTTGCTGTTCTCGGCGACGATGCCCAAGCCGATCGTCGCGCTGGCCAAGCGCTATCAGCGCGACGCGCTGCGTATCTCGACCGTCGGCGAAGATCGCGGTCATGGCGACATCGTCTATCAGGCGGTCGCGGTCGCGCCTGCCGATATCGAAGCGGTGGTGGTGAACCTGCTTCGCCTGCACGAAGCCGAAACCGCGATGCTGTTTTGCGCCACCCGCGATGCGGTGCGCCGGCTGCACGCCAGCCTGGTCGAGCGCGGTTTTGCTGCGGTCGCGCTGTCGGGCGAGCATAGCCAGAACGAGCGCAACCATGCGCTCCAGGCGCTGCGTGACCAGCGCGCCCGCGTCTGCGTCGCCACCGACGTCGCCGCGCGCGGCATCGATCTGCCCACGCTCAGCCTGGTCGTTCATGTCGAGCTGCCGCGCGACGCCGAAACGCTGCAGCATCGCTCGGGCCGCACCGGTCGCGCCGGGCGCAAGGGCACCGCGATCCTGATCGTCCCCTATCCGCGCCGCAAGCGAGTCGAAGGCGTGCTGCGCGGTGCCAAGATCAACGCCGAATGGATCGAAGCGCCGACGCTCGAGGACATTCAAAAGCAGGACCGCGAACGCCTGCTGATCGCGCTGACCGGCCCGATCGAGATCGATGAAGAGGATCGCGCGCTGGGCGCACGGCTGCTCGAACAATCGACGCCCGAGGATATCGCCGCACGGCTGGTCCGCGCGCATCGCGCGACGATGCCGCGGCCTGAGGAAATGCTCGACCAGAGCCAGGGCGGATCGAACGACCGCCAGGAGCGCGATCGCGGTCCCCGCGCCGGATTCGAGGATACCGTCTGGTATCGCATGGACATTGGCCGCCGCCAGAACGCCGATCCGCGCTGGCTGTTGCCGCTGCTGTGCCGCCGGGGTCACATCACCAAGAACGAAGTCGGCGCGATCCGCATCGCCGATAACGAAACCTTGTTCGAAATCCCGCGTGCGATCGCGCAGAAGTTCAACGTCGCGGTCCAGCGCAGCGAGGCCGAGGATTCGAGCGGCATCGGCATCCAGGCGATCGACGGCCCGCCTTCGCCCGGCGGCCGCGAACGCGGCGGCCCGCCGCGCAACCGCCTGAGCGCGCGCCCGGTAACGCGCCACAAGGCAACCCCGCATCGCGGCAGCGGCGGCGGCGGTCGCCCGCCGCGCGGGTAACCTAGCTCCCCGAAGAAGCGACCTGCTCCCCTCCCTGGAAGGGAGGGGTTGGGGGCGGGTAGGCCAGTTGCCTGGCGCACCGATCCCTAACAGGCCGACCCACCCCCAGCCCCTCCCTTGATCAGGGAGGGGAGCAGAAGGAGGGACGGGAACAGGTAAGGGCAGCCGCCTCACCCCCCACCACCTTTCGTCCCCTTTCGCCCCGCCGCGATCCCGGCTAGTTCAGTGTCATGTCGTCGATCATCCGCTGCAACGTCGCCATTGTCGGGGCAGGATTAGCTGGCGGCCTGATCGCGCTGGCACTGCGCGAGCTGCGCCCTGATTGCGATGTCCGGCTGATCGATGCGGCGGGCGTGATCGGCGGCAACCATGTCTGGTCGTTCTTCGCCTCCGATGTCGCACCCGAACATCGCTGGATCGTCGCGCCGCTGATCACCTATAGTTGGGATCGCTACGACATTGCGTTTCCAGCGCATGGCCGCACGATCAACGAACCTTATTTCAGCATCGAATCCGAACGGCTCGACAAGCTGGTGCGGCAAAAGCTGCCACCCCAGGCGCTGATGCTTCGCCGCAAGGTGCTGGCGGTCAGTCCCACCGCCGTCGTGCTTGCCGATGGTGACCGGATCGAGGCCGATGGCGTCATTGATTGTCGCGGCGCCGGCGATCTGTCGCACCTCGACATGGGCTGGCAGAAATTCGTCGGCGAGGAACTCCAGCTTGCAGCCCCGCACGAATCGCCGCGCCCGATGGTGATGGACGCCACCGTCGAGCAGGTCGATGGCTATCGATTCGTCTATTGCCTGCCCTTCGGCCCCGACCGGATGTTCGTCGAGGACACTTATTACAGCGACACCCCCGAAATCGCCGTCACCGACAATACATCGCGAATCGCCGATTATGCCGCCACGCGCGGCTGGCAAGTCGATCGGATCGTTCGCCAGGAAAGCGGCGCATTGCCGGTGGCGTTCGGTGGCGATTTCGAAGGCTATTGGAATTCGGGCGGCAAGAAAGTGGCCAAGGCGGGAATGCGCGCGGGCCAGTTCCACCCGCTCACCGGCTATTCGCTGCCCGATGCGGTCCGTACCGCCGCCGCCGTCGCGCGGCTGACCGATTATTCGGGCATCGCGCTGCACGAAGCGCTGCACGGCATCGCCGCCTCGACCTGGGGCAGCCGCCGCTTTTACCGCATGTTGTCGGCGATGCTGTTCAAGGCCGCCGAACCCGAGGAACGCTATCGCGTCCTCGAACGCTTTTACCGCCTCGACGCGCGGCTGGTCAGCCGCTTCTACGCGGGCCATTCCACGGCATTCGACAAGCTGAGGGTATTAACCGGCAAGCCGCCGGTGCCCATCGGCCGCGCGATCGCCGCCATCCGGGAGACGAATTAGTGAAGACCGCAGCGGTGATCGGCGCAGGCTTTGGTGGCCTCGCTCTCGCCATCCGCCTCCAGGCGGCCGGCGTCCAGACGACCATTTTCGAAGGCCGCGACAAGCCCGGCGGCCGTGCCTATTATTGGGAAAAGGACGGCTTCGTCTTCGACGGCGGCCCAACCGTCATCACCGCGCCTGAAGCGTTGCAGGAGCTGTGGGCGCTGTCGGGCCACAACATGGCCGATGACGTCACGCTGGCGCCGGTGCTGCCCTTTTATCGGCTCAACTGGGTCGATGGCACCAATTTCGATTACACCAATGACGATGCGGTGCTGAAGGCAGAGATCGCCAAGCTCGATCCCGCCGACATCGCGGGCTACGCCAAGTTCCTCGAATATTCGGCGGGCGTGTATGAAGAGGGCTATGTGAAGCTCGGCTCGACCGCGTTCCTCGATTTCGCCTCGATGCTGAAGGCTGCGCCCGCGCTTGCCAAATATCAGGCCTGGCGCTCGGTCTATTCGATCGTTTCGGGCTTTGTGAAGAACGAGAAGCTGCGCCAGGCGCTGTCGTTCCACACGCTGCTGGTCGGCGGCGACCCCACCAAGACATCGAGCATCTATGCGCTGATCCACAAGCTCGAGCGCGACGGCGGCGTCTGGTTCGCGATGGGCGGCACCAACAAGCTGATCGGGGGCATGGTCCGCCATTTCGAGCGGCTCGGCGGCGAAGTGCGGCTCGACGATCCGGTGGCGAGCATCGACACGCTGGGCGACAGGGTCACCGGCGTGACGACGCAAAAGGGCTATCACCTCGACGTCGATGCCTGTGCGTCGAACGGCGACATCATTCACAGCTATCGCGAATTACTGAAAGGTTCGCGCAGCGCGCAGCGCACCGCGCAGAAGCTGGAGAAAAAGAAATACTCGCCCTCGCTGTTCGTGGTGCATTTCGGCATCAAGGGCACGTGGCCGGGCATTCCGCACCACATGATCCTGTTCGGGCCGCGCTATAAGGAACTGCTCGCCGACATTTACGATCATGGCGTGCTGTCGGAGGATTTCTCGCTCTATCTGCACCACCCGACCGTCACCGATCCGTCGATGGCACCCGAGGGGCATTCGACCTTCTACGCGCTCGCCCCGGTCCCGCATCGCGGCAAATTCCCCGCCGATTGGGACGAGATCGCGCCGATCCTCGAAAAGCGGATTCTCGATGAAATCGGTCGGCGGCTGATTCCCGACATCCATGAGCGGATCGTCACCAAGTTCAGCTACACGCCAAAGGATTTCAGCGACGATCTGAACGCGCACCTGGGCAGCGCCTTCTCGCTCGAACCGCTGCTGACCCAAAGCGCCTATTTCCGCGCGCATAATCGCGACGACAACATTCCCAACATGTATTTCGTCGGGGCAGGCACGCATCCGGGCGCGGGCATCCCCGGCGTGATCGGCAGCGCCAAGGCAACGGCCAAGCTGATGCTGGACGATCGCGGGTGAAACGACTTGCCATTTATTGCGGGTCGGCCACCCCGGCCGACCCGGTCTATATCGAATGCGCGCGACATGTCGGCCACACCCTCGCCGAACGCGGCATCGGCGTGGTCTATGGCGGCGGTCGCCTGGGGCTGATGGGTGCGGTCGCCGATGCCGCGCTCGAAGCCGGCGGCGAAGTGATCGGGGTAATCCCCGAGGCATTGGTCAATGCCGAGGTCGCGCATCGCGGCCTCACCGCGCTCGAAACCGTGACGACGATGCACGAGCGAAAGGCGCGCTTCACCGAATTGGCCGACGGCTTCGTCACCATCCCCGGCGGCACCGGCACAATGGACGAATTATGGGAAGCGATGAGCTGGTCGCAGCTTGGCTATCATTCGGACCCGGTCGGGCTGCTCAACGCGGCGGGCTATTACGACCATCTGATCGCGTTCGTCGATCAGATGGCAGCCACCGGATTCCTGCGCCCGCAGCACCGCGACATCCTGATCGTCGAGGACGACCTCTCGCGGCTGCTCGACAAGATGGCGGCCTATGCGCCGCATACCCCGATCTTCCGGATGTCGCGCGAACAGCTTTGACCCCGATCCGTTCGTGCTGAGCTTGTCGAAGCACCGTTCTTCTTTATTCCGGCACTTCGACAAGCTCAGTGCGAACGGAATTTAGGCCAGTGACCCACCCCCTGCCCGCGCGCGCCGCGATCGTCGCCACCGCGCAGCAATCGATCGCGCGCGGATCGAAAAGCTTCGCCGCCGCGTCGCGATTATTCGATCGCCCCACCCGCGAGCGCGCCTGGCTGCTCTATGCCTGGTGCCGCGCGTGCGACGACCTGGCCGACGGGCAGGATCACGGCCACGGCATGCAGATCGTCGCCGACCCGCAGGCGCGACTCGCCGAAATCCGCGCCAAGACCGATGCCGCCTTTGCCGGGCAATGGGTGGGCGACCCAGCCTTCGACGCGCTGCGAATCGTCGCTGGCGAAACCGGCATGCCCAAACGCTTCGCCGATGACGTCGTGGCGGGTTTCCAGCTCGATGCCGATGACTGGCGTCCGCGCAGCGAAGCCGATCTCTATCGCTATTGTTACCATGTCGCCGGCGTCGTCGGCTGCATGATGGCGGTGGTGATGGGGGTCGATCCCGCCGACGACGCCACGCTCGACCGCGCCTGCGACCTCGGCCTGGCGTTCCAACTGGCCAACATCGCCCGCGATATCGAGGAGGATGACCGCGTCGGCCGCTGCTATCTGCCGGTCGAATGGCTGGTCGAAATGGACATCCCGCCGGGCCAGCACATGAAGCCGCATTTTCGCCAGCGGCTGGCAGTGCTGTCGCGCCGCCTGGCCGAACGCGCTGAACTCCATGAGGCAAGCGCGCGGGTCGGCACCAAGGCGCTGTCCTTCCGCTCGGCCTGGGCGGTGCTGGCGGCGGCTGGCATCTATGGCGACATTGCGCGCCGCGTGGCGCAGCGCGGCGAACAGGCATGGGACAACCGGGTCACGACTTCGGGCCGCGAAAAGCTCGGCTGGATCGCCCGCAGTTTCCAGCAGGCGCGCAGCCGCCACGCCTGTCCCGAAACCCCGCGCGATCCGGCGCTATGGACTCGCCCGCGCTGAAACGAGCGCTTAACCAGGGAGGGCAGGAGCAGAACCCCGCCGCTCACGCAAAGCCGCCGCCAGCGCCCATGCATCCGCCACCCGAATATCGCGCACCGATGGCCCGTCGAGAATCGCGCCGCCCGCGCTATCGGGATTCAGCGTCGCCACCCCCAGCCGCCGTTGCAGCCAGCTACGGCTGATCGTCACGACCTGCACGTTATGCACCGGCACGATCCATTGCTTGCGCGCCAGCACCCCGCGCTGCACGAACAGCGTGTCGCCCGACAGGCCATAGCGATGATAGCGGCGGCGCAGCAATGCTACCGCCAGCACCGGCACCAACAGCGGCATCGCCGCCAGCACCGGCAAAGCAACGAACCCGCCGATGCCGATCGCCACCGCCGGCAGCCCGACATGGCGAAGCGCCGCGCGCCACACATGCCCGCGCGACACTCGCGTCAATTCGGCGGGATCGGCGCGCACCATGCCCAGCGGTTCAAGCAGCCGATCGACCTCGGCATCGCGGGCAAACGGCGCGACTTCGGGCGTACCCGCCTCGCCCTCGCCCCCCATCGTCTGCAATTTCAGCCGCGACCAGCCCAGCCGCCGCCGCACCCAGCCGGTGTCGATCACCGCCAATTGCACCCGGCGAAGCGCGATCACGACTTCGCTATGCGTCAGCAGCCCGCGCGATCGGCGATAGCGCCCATCCTCGTCACGCACGGTAAAGCCGAAATCGCGCAGCCCCGTGCGTATCAGCCCGGCGATCACCCCAAGCGGCAGGATCACGCCCGCCGCCGCAATCCAGGCGCTTGGGGTCCATCCAGCAGTCATTCCCGCGCGCGAGAACATCTGCCGCCAAAATGATCCCTTGGTGTAATCGAACCCCAGCCAATCGTCGAAATATTGCAACGCGCCGAACATCACGCCCAGCCACACCAGCGAGAAGTTGAACAACCCCCACAGCAAGACGCGCGGCACCCCCATCGCGAAGACGATCGGCGAAGCCTCGGCGCTCACGACCGGCGTCGGATCGACCGCCACCCCGCGCCGCCGGATCACTTCGCGCAACCGATGCGCCTCGCCCAGCGACACGCTGTCGAGCTCGCCTTCGTCCTCGCCCGATCCGCCGGTTTCGAGCTTCACCTTGGCCAGCCCGAACACCCGCGCCAGCAAGTTGCGCTCAATATCGACGTCAAGCACGCGCTCGAACGGAATGGTGCGCCGATTGCGGCTGAGCAGCCCGCTTTCGATCACCACCGAATCGCCGGTCAGCGTGTAGGTGAAACGCCGCCACGCCAGCCATTTGAACAGGCCGGTGACCAACGTCGCGGCCAGCGCCATGCCGACGACATAACCCCAGGGAAATTCCGACGTCACCGCCAGGATCGCTGGCAGACCGAGCAAGGTCGACGGTGCCTGGCGCAACATGCCCAGCAACACCGTCCCGGGATGCAGCCGCCGCGGCGCGTCTGGGGTCAGCACCCCGCTCACCAGGGTTCGGCGCGAATATGCTCGCGAATCGTGTCGCGCAGTTGCTCGGCGGTGGCGCGGGTGATGCCCGGCAATTCGACCGTGGCGTGCGCGGTACCCGCGGTATGCACGATCAGCCGCGCGACCCCGCAGGCGCGCTCGATTGGCCCCTGCGCGACGTCGAGATGCTGGACGCGGCTGAGCGGCACGATCGTATGCATTTGCGTCCACACGCCCCAGGCGACGTGCAACTCGTCCTCCGCCAGCGCCCACCCCCAGGCAGCAAATCGCCGCGCCGGCGCAATCGCGACGATCCAGGCGACCAGCGGCAAGGCGACCAGCGGCAACACCCAGCCGGGCCAGTCCAGTTGCACGAACAGCGCGGTGCCGATGCCGCCGCTGGCAATCAGCAGCGCCAATCCAGGCACGATCGCATGCAGGTGCATCACCCGGCGCTGGCCAGGTTCGAGCGGGGTCAGCGTAACGGGAGCCAGGTGCATTATCCCACTATGCCACGCGGCGCGGCACGCTCAACCGAAATCCCTTGGCCATCCTAAAGCCGTCACCCTACCCTACCACCGTCACCCCAGCAAAAGCTGGGGTCCAGTGCAGCAAACGGTGGCCTCGCGATCGCAACAGACCCCAACCTTCGCCGGGGTGACGAAGCTAGGTCGTCAACCGCAGCAAGCGGCCTGTCGGCTTCCGCCCCAATCTCGGTCGTTCCGTCGCCCCCGTCGTCGTCCCGAAGCCGGCCGTCCGAGCGCTACCTCGGCATTCCATAACTCCATCTCTAACCGCCTGTTTTGGGAAAGCACAATTGGGAACGGGTTTTGAGAAAACGGGCATGGTCGTTTTATGGGCTTCGCTGCTTTTGCGCGCGAGCGGCCGGTTTTGGTCACCAGACGTTCGTTTTCGGGAACGCCGGCTGACAGCTTATCGCTGTCGTCAGCCCCGTTCGGGCAGCTCGAAAATCGGGATCACACTTTCTTCGGCTTGGCCGGCTGCGAACCATTCCACCACCCACGGATGGGCCAGAAGCATCTGGTAATAGGAGGATGCCTCGGGCGTAGGCTCGATCGCATATGTCTGGAAACGAGCCGCTACCGGAGCGAACATGATGTCGGCAGCGCAGAATTGCCCGAATAGCCACGGCCCATCGGCATAACTTCCTGCCGTCGCCCAGATCGCGCAGACGCGGGCAATGTCAGCCCGTACATCATCATCGATCGCTGGCAGGCGGTTGCGGCCTCGCGTATTGACCGGCATCGCATTTCTCAGCGGGTTCAAGCTGGAATGGACCTCTCCGGCGTAGCTGCGCGCTCTCGCACGTCGATCGGGGTCGCAAGGCCAGATGACCGGGTTTGCCTCTTGCAGCGTTTCCGTGATCGCCAGCGTATCCCAGATGGGAATGCCATCATCGATCAGGACGGGAACGAGTCCGGTCTCTCCTCCCAAATCTTCAACGGCCTTCCGTGATCCGCTCTCGTACAACGGCACAACTGTTTCGGCGAAGTCCACCTCGGCCAAACGCATCAACAACCAAGCCCGCATCGACCATGATGAGTAATTTTTGTTGCCAATGACCAGTGTGTAGCTCACCGCCGCCCCCATAGTGCCCAAGCCGCTTTATAGTCTAACGGCGGACACCTCGCCAGCATACGCATCGCAGGCTTCGCTTTCTCAAAACTTGATCCCGATCGAGACAGGGATCTACCGAAAACGCCCAATTGCGGTCGTCACTCGGCTGCGGCATAAATGTGATATGTCGAAGCATGGATACGACCAGCTCATGCATGTAGTGTGCGTCGAGTGGGGTTTTTGCGGTTGCATAAAGCACAAGCAGCAGCTGCACGTGGATCAGCTTATACCATCCGAAGGGTTGGTCAGAGCAGATCAATTCGTCGAGTGGGTCTTCCTCGCAGACGACATGAACCCGAACACAGACCCGGAACGATGGAGCCGGCAGAAGGCGGCAATTCGCACCGCGTTCATTGAGCATATGGGCGGGGACGCTGTTGATGCCTCACGGCTTCGCTGGAGCGACGTACCAGACCAACCGAAAAAGCCTGATGGGAAGTTCCGCGGTCGGCTCAGCTAACGGCAGCAATCCACCAGGCCCCGCCATTCCCGAAACTCGATCCCTTTGGGGAAAGACCGGCGGACTCGGAATGGCAGCTCACGGCTATCGCTATCGCGAAAGACGCCAGTCGCCCAATCCCCGCAATCCCGTCCACCACACCGGCGCGGCCCCGACACCGCCAACCGAACCGCTGTCCTACAAGCCCCCGCTTTGATACGCACGCCGCATGAACACGCTCCTCTCCCCCTCCGCCCGCATCGCGTCTCGTGCCGCGGAAGAGGCGAATCCAGGGGGGACGTAGTGTAGCTTTTGTAGCTTTCCGAGGTCCCGGGACCGGTCGTTTACACGTTCCCCATCTACCCCGAACGCCCCAACGCCTCCGCAATCAACCCCCGCGTATTCGCAACCCCGTACAACGCAACGAAGCTCCCCATGCGCGGCCCCTGACTGGTCCCCAGCAGCGTCTCGTACAGCGCCTTGAACCAGTCGCGCAGATTGTCGAAGCCGCCTGTCTTGCCGATCTCATAGACGATGTTCTGAATGTCCTCGGCCGAAGCTCCGGCGGGCAACGCCGCCAGTTCGGCATCGAGCCGCTCGAGCGCCGCGACCTCGACGCCCTCGGGCGCGCGCCGCACCGGCTTCTCGGCCACGTCGCGCGTATACGCGATCGCATGGTCGATCAGCCGGTCGAGCGCGGGATAGCGCGCAGCCGATGCATCGGGGACATAATTGGCGAGATAGCCCCACACTTGGTCCTTGGTCGTCTCCCCCATCACCCCAACCAGGTTGAGCAGCAGGCCGAAAGTGACCGGCAGCGTCTCGGCAGGCGGCGGGCCGCCATGGATGTGGTGCACCGGATTGCCCAGCCGCTGCTCGACCGGCTGGTCGGCATAAGCGGCGCGGAATTGCCAATATTCGTCGATCGCACGCGGGATGACGCCAAGGTGCAACTGCTTGGCCTTTTTCGGCTCGCGATAGGCATAGAAGGCCAGGCTCTCGGGCGGGCCATAGCTCAGCCATTGATCGAGGCTCAGGCCATTGCCCTTCGACTTCGAAATCTTCTGCCCCAGTTCGTCGAGGAACATCTCGTAATTAAACCCCTCGGGCGGCCGCGCGCCCAGCACCCGCGCGATCTTCGAGCTTTGCACCACCGAATCGATCAGATCCTTGCCCGACATTTCGTAATCGACGCCCAGCGCGACCCAGCGCATCGCCCAATCGACCTTCCACTGCAGCTTGGCCCCGCCGCCCAGCACCGATTGCTCGATCCGCTGGCCTTCATCCTCGAACGCGACGATTCCCGCCTCGGCATCGACCACCTCGACCGGCACCTGCAGCACCACGCCGCTGGTCGGGCTGATCGGCAGGATCGGCGAATAGGTCGCGCGCCGCTCGGCCCCCAGCGTCGGCAGCATCACGTCCATGATCGCGGCATAATGGCGCAGCACCCCGCGCAGCGCGTCGTCAAACTGCCCGCCGCGATAATAGTCTGTCGACGAGGCGAATTCATATTCGAAGCCGAAGCCGTCGAGGAACGAGCGCAGCATCGCATTGTTGTGGTGCGCGAAGCTTTCGAACTTCTCGAACGGGTCGGGCACCTGCGTCAGCGGCTTGCCCAGATGCTCGGTCAGCATCGCGCGGTTGGGTACATTGTCGGGCACCTTGCGAAGCCCGTCCATATCGTCGCTGAACGCCAGCAGCCGCGTCGGCTGGTCGCTGAGTTCGGCAAAGGCGCGCCGCACCATCGTCGTTCGCAGCACTTCGTTGAAGGTGCCGATATGCGGCAGGCCCGACGGGCCATAGCCGGTTTCGAACAGCACCGGCGCGCCGCCGGGCTTGCCATCGGGATAGCGCTTCAGAAGCTTGCGCGCCTCTTCATAGGGCCAGGCCTTGGAAACGAGAGCGGCGTCGCGGATGCTGTTGATGTCGATCATGCTGGGCGATCTAGCGCCCGATGGCGTTCCCGACAAATCCAGAGCATGGCGGCAAGGGCTGAGACTCATTGATGAGGGCGTTGTAAGGAAATTTTGGTCGGCGGAGCGGCTACCCCAAGGCATGTCCTGAGCGTGTCTAAGGGGTAGCATGGACAGGAAACATCATGTTGTCGCTCACGCCAATGGCCGTCGGCCCCAGCGACTTTATCGGGGCATCGATTAAAGTCGCTGCCGACCGTCGGGAGACGATCGCCGCCGGGATAGGCCGGTTTCTCAACTATCATGACCAAGTGAATAGCCGGCAACGAAGCTTTGCATGCTGTGCTCTATCGCTTCACCGCCAAGCGCTTTAGACGTCCTCCCTCTTAAGGAGGACCGATGCGACTCGAAGGCGAAACGGCGGACGTGGTGATTGTGGGCACCGGCCATGGTGGTGCGGCTTGTGCGATCGCGTTGCGACAGGGGGGCTTTGCGGGGTCGATCCTGATGGTGGGCGACGAGCCCGAGCTTCCCTACGAGCGCCCGCCCTTGTCGAAGGATTATCTGAGCGGCGAGCGCGCGTTCGAGCGGTTGCTGATACGCCCGGCGGCCTTTTGGGAGGAACGCGGCGTCGGCTTTCGGTTGTCGTCGCGAGTTGTCTCGGTCGATGCCGGGGCGCATTGCTTGCGGACGCAGGCGGGCGAGACGATCGGCTATCGGCATTTGATCTGGGCGACCGGCGGCACGCCGCGCCGGCTGAGCTGTGTGGGCGGCGATCTGGGCGGCGTCCACACGGTACGCACGCGCGCCGATGCCGATCGGATGATGACCGAATTGCCGCAGGTGACGCGCGCGGTCGTCGTCGGTGGCGGCTATATCGGGCTCGAGGCCGCCGCGGTGCTCGCCAAGGCGGGCAAGCAGGTGGTGCTGGTCGAGGCGCTGGACCGCGTGCTGGCGCGGGTGGCGGGCGAGCCGTTGTCGCGCTTCTTCGAGGCCGAGCATCGCGCGCATGGCGTCGACATCCGGCTGAGCAGCGCGGTCGATTGTATCATCGGCGATGACCGCGTCACCGGGGTGCGGCTGGCCGATGGCGATGTGCTGCCCGCCGATATGGTCGTGGTGGGCATCGGCATCGTACCTGCGGTCGAGCCGCTGCTGGCCGCCGGTGCGGCGGGCGGGAATGGAGTGGCGGTCGATGCGCAGGGGCGGGCCTCGCTGCCCGACATTTTCGCGCTGGGCGATTGCGCGCTGCATCATAATGGCTTTGCTGGCGGCGATGTCCGGATCGAATCGGTACAGAACGCCAATGATCAGGCGACGGTGGTCGCGCGGACGATCCTGGGGGTGCCCGCCGCCTATGATTCGGTGCCGTGGTTCTGGTCGAACCAATATGACCTGAAATTACAGACGGTCGGGCTTTCGGCGGGGCATGACGAAGCGATCCTGCGCGGCGATCCCGCGAGCCGCAGCTTTTCGGTGGTGTATCTGCGCGAAGGGCGGGTGATCGCGCTCGATTGCGTCAATGCGGTGCGCGATTATGTCCAGGGGCGCAAATTGGTGGTCGAGCAGATGCGCCCGCCGCGCGAGCAGCTGGCCGATGCCGGGGTGCCGCTCAAGTCGATCGCGGCCTGAGCTTCGGGCGCAATCTTCGGGTCGTTCGGCTCCTGGGTCATGCTAACGCTGCGCCATGACCAACGCCCTGATTCGCGCCGGCATCGGCGGCTGGACCTATGAACCCTGGCGCGGCGGGGTGTTCTATCCCGAGGGGCTCGTCCAGAAACGCGAGCTCGAATATGCCGCGTCGAAGCTGACCGCGATCGAGATCAACGGCACCTATTATTCGAGCTTCAAGCCCGCCTCGTTCGCGGGCTGGGCCAAGGCGGTGCCCGACGGCTTCGTCTTTGCGGTGAAGGCGTCGCGCTACACCACCAATCGCAAGGTGCTGGCCGAGGCGGGCGAATCGATCGCCAAGTTCCTGGGGCAGGGGCTGACCGAGCTTGGCGATCGGCTGGGGCCGATCCTGTGGCAATTCATGGCGACCAAGAAGTTCGATGCCGATGATTTCGGTGCGTTCCTCAAGCTGCTGCCTGCCGCGCAGGACGGGGTGGCGCTGCGCCATGCGGTGCAGGTGCGGCATGAGAGCTTCCACGTCCCCGAATTCGTCGCGATGGCGCGCGCGGCGGGGGTGGCGATCGTCTATGCCGATTCGGCGGAGTATCCGGCGATCGCCGATGTGACCGGCGATTTCGTCTATGCGCGGCTCGAAAATGCCGAGGCGCAGTTCGTGGCTGGCTATGCGCCAAGTGCGCTCGATCGCTGGGCCAAGGTGGCGCGCGAATGGGCGGCGGGCGCGCAGCCCGATGGGTTGCCTTATGCCGGCGATGTGGTGGCGCCGAAGCAACCGCGCGACACCTTCGTCTTCATGATCAACGGTGCCAAGGAGCGCGCGCCTGCCGCGGCGATGGCGTTGCTGGATCGGCTGAACGGATAGGCAGCCGGACCCTTTGGCGGCATCGGCGGTTGTTACGGCTCCGAATAGCAGGAGACATGCGATCGCTATGCTGCAACAGATTGTCGCCGAAATAGCCGAGGAAATCGCCGACAAGGCCGCCGAGATCGAAAGCGCGGCCGATGCCAAGGTCGAGGGTGAGGCCCCCGGTGGGTTCGGCATCGCGGTGGCGACGATCGAGGGCGAGGTCGTATTGGCGGGCGAGGCCGCGACTCAGTTCCCGTTGCAGAGCATCTCTAAGGTGTTCGCGCTCGAACTGGCGCTGTGCGCGCTGGGCGACAAGGTGTTCGAGCGCGTCGGGCGCGAACCTTCGGGCGATCCGTTCAACTCGATCATCGATCTCGAAAAAACCTCGGGGCTGCCGCGCAATCCGTTCGTCAACGCCGGCGCGCTGGCGGTGGTCGATATTCTGGTCGAGGAGCTTACGGCGGAGAAACAGTCCGACGCCGTCGTCGAATTCGTGCGTCGCCAGGCGGGGCTCGATAGCGTCGAACTCAATGACGAGGTGATGGCATCGGAGCATGAGGGCGGCGACCTCAACCGCGCGATCATGAGCTTCATGCGGCATCACGGCAATTTCCACTCGCCGATCGACGAGGTGATGGAAGCCTATGTGAAGCAATGCGCGTTCATGATCGATTGCGCGGGGCTGGCGCGCGCGGGGCGGTTCCTGGCGCACACCCGCCGCTCGCGCGACGACGAAAAGGCCGATGCCAAGGCGCAGCGGATGCGCAAAGTGCTCGCGCTGATGATGACGTGCGGCCATTATGACGGATCGGGCGACTTCGCGCTGCGCGTGGGCCTGCCCGCCAAGAGCGGGGTCGGCGGCGGGATACTGGCGGTGGTGCCCGAGATTGCCTCGGTCGCGATATGGTCGCCCAACCTCGATCAGCATGGCAATTCGATGCTCGGCGTGCGCGCGCTCGAGATGCTGGCACATCGGACGGGATGGTCGGTGTTCGGGCCGCCCTGTGTGTAGGGGGTGGCAGATCGCTGGCCGAACGTCAGTTTGCGGGGGCGGATCGCTATGGATCAGGCGTCGTTGGCCGCGCGCCTCGGGCTGGGGGTCGCCGACACCATGCGTTTGCCGTCGATCACGATCGGACTCGCCACGCCCGGCAGCCCGCCGGGTGCGATCCGCATGCCGCGCGCCATCACCTGCGGGTCAGCGAAGACCTGGTCGACGGTGTTGATCGGGCCGGCCGGGACACCGGCGGCTTCGAGCGCGGCGGCGAGCTGGTCGCGTGGCCGGGTGCGGGTGGCGGCTTCGATCAGGGGGATCAGCGCGGCGCGGTTCGCGACGCGGGCGGGGTTGGTCACAAAGCGTGGGTCGGCGGCGATGTCGAGGCCCAAGACCGCGCAGAGCCTGGCGAACTGGCCGTCATTGCCGACCGCGATCACCAGCGGGTCGTCCTGCGTCTCAAACGCCTGATAGGGTGCCAGGTTGGCGTGGCCATTGCCCATCCGGTGCGGCACCTTGCCCGATGCCATCCAGTTGAGCGCCTGGTTCGCGAGCACCGCGATCTGGGTGTCGAGCAGCGCCATGTCGATATGCGCGCCCCGCCCCCCCTCTGGCCCGGTCATATCGCGCTGGCGTAGCGCGGCGAGGATCGCGACCGCCGAATAGACGCCGGTGAAGATGTCCGCATAGGCAATCCCTGCCTTTTGCGGCGGGCCGTCGGGCTCGCCGGTGAGCGACATCAGCCCGCCCATCGCCTGGATGATGAAGTCATAGCCCGCGCGCGGCGCATACGGCCCGGTCTGGCCGAAGCCGGTGATCGAACAGGTGATGAGGCGCGGGTTGAGCGCGCTCAAGCTGGCGTGGTCGAGGCCGTATTTGACCAGCCCGCCGACCTTGTAATTCTCGATCACGACATCGGCATCGGCGATCAGCGCGCGGACCTCGGCCTGACCCTTAGGCGTGGCGATGTCGATCGCGCGAGACGTCTTGCCGCGATTGGTCGAGTGGAAATAGGCGGCGTCGAGATTGGTGCCGTCGGGCGCGTGGAGGAAGGGCGGCCCCCAATGGCGGGTGTCGTCACCCGCGCCGGGGCGCTCGATCTTGATGACGTCGGCACCCAGATCGGCGAGCAACTGGCCGCACCAGGGGCCGGCCAGGATTCGCGCCAGCTCGATGACGCGGACGCCTTCGAGCGGCTTCATGCGCGGTCGATCGCATAGACGACATGGTCGGGAAACATATCGCCGTTACCGCGATGGTGGCGACCGGGGATCAGCGTCCCGCCGATCTTCTCCATCGCCCGGCGCGAGCGCAGGTTGTGCTGTCCGACCAGGAAGACGACGCGGCCGACATAATAATGGATGTGGTCGAGCATCAGCCGCTTGATCTCGCGATTATAGCTGCCGCCCCAATGCCTGCGCGCGATGAAGGTCCAGCCGATCTCGAGCTCGTCATTGGCTTGATCATATGCGTCGTAGCGGCTCGAGCCGATGATCATGCCTGTCGCCTTGTCGATGATCACAAGCCCGCCGCCGCAGGCCAGCGCCTCGTCGAAAAAAGTGTGGAACACCGTTTCGCGCCAGCGGTCGGGCACCGGGTGCAGTTCCCAGATCAGCGGGTCGGATGCGACCGCGTACACCGCCTCCCAATCGTCCGCGCGTAGCGGGCGAATAACGACGCGCTCGCCTTCAAGCGTCGGCTGCCGATCCGGCGTCATGTCAGGCTGGTCTGGCAGTACCGCCGCGTCCCGTCATCAGAACGCCGCGATCCCGGTGATTGCGCGGCCCAGGATCAGCCCGTGGACGTCGTGCGTGCCCTCATAGGTGTTGACCGTTTCGAGGTTGATCGCGTGGCGCATCACATGGAAATCGGCCGAGATGCCATTGCCACCGTGCATGTCGCGCGCAACGCGGGCGATGGCGAGTGCCTTGCCGCAATTGTTGCGCTTGAGGATCGAGATCGCATCGGGGGCAAGCTCGTGCGCGTCGAACATCCGGCCTGCGCGAAGGCAGGCGTTGAGCCCCAGCGAAATCTCTGTCAGCATGTCAGCGAGCTTGATCTGCACCAATTGCGTCGCGGCGAGCGGGCGGCCGAATTGCTGGCGGTCGAGCGTATATTGCCGTGCGGCGTCGAGGCAGAATTCGGCGGCACCCATCGTGCCCCAGGCGATGCCGTAGCGCGCGCGGTTGAGGCAGCCGAATGGCCCCTTCAGCCCCTGGACGTCGGGCAGCAGCGCGTCTTCGCCGACTTCGACCCCCTCCATCACGATTTCGCCGGTGATCGACGCGCGCAGGCTCAACTTGCCCTCGATCTTGGGTGCGGTCAGCCCCTTCATCCCCTTTTCGAGCACGAAGCCGCGAATCGCGCCGCCATGCGCGTCCGATTTCGCCCAGACGACGAAGACGTCGGCGATCGGCGAATTGGTGATCCACATCTTCGAGCCCGTCAGGCGATAGCCGCCGCCGTCGATTGCCTCGGCGCGGGTGCGCATGCCCGATGGGTCAGACCCGGCATCGGGTTCGGTCAGGCCGAAACAGCCGATCCATTCGCCGCTTGCCAGCTTGGGCAGATATTTGCGCTTCTGCGCTTCAGAGCCGTAGGCGTTGATCGGGTGCATCACCAGGCTCGACTGGACGCTCATCGCCGAGCGATAGCCGCTGTCGATCGCCTCGACCTCGCGCGCGACCAGGCCGTAGGAGACATAGCCCAGGCCAGCGCCGCCATAGGTTTCGGGGATGGTCGGCCCGAGCAGGCCCAATTGGCCCATCTCGTCCATGATCTCGCGGTGGAAATGTTCGTCGAGAAAGGCGCGGGTGACGCGGGGCAACAGCTTTTCGCGCGAATATTCATGCGCGGTGTCGCGCACCATGCGTTCGTCGTCGGTCAACTGTGCTTCGAGCTGGAAGGGGTCCTGCCAATCGAACCTGCCCATTTCGGCCATCGCGTCATCCTTCCTACATCGTTGTCACTGCCGAGCCATCGGGTACGACCATCGGCGGCGGGGTAGGTGCCGGGATCGCGCCGAGTGGCGGGGCAGGGGGTTCTACCCCTTCGAGCGCCGCCGCTTCGATAATGTCGAGCGCACGCCTGGCAGTGATATAGCGACGCGCGGCTTCGATCCAACTGCTGGCCTGCGCTGCGCCGGGCATCCGGGCGATTTCGGCCACCGCGCCTTCGACATGGCCGGCATCGAGCATCCGCCGGGCGCGGATCAACCGGTCATTGGGCCGCGCGCTTGGCGTACCGTCTTCGCGCAGCACCACCAGTCCGCTGAATTCACGGCGAACGCCTTGCCACCAGCTTGCGCCATCGCTGCCCGAGACCAGTTCAGGGGCAAGCGTATCGAGCGCTAGCCGCAGATCTTCGAGGGTGACGGGGGCGCGTGCGGCTTCGATCACGTAATTGGTCGCGCGCGGTTCGCTGGCGCTGAAACGCTGACGCAACTGCCCCTCAAGATAGCCGAGCGGCAGCCCGCGATCGAGCGCGCGGCGCGAGGCGAATGCCGCCAACAATGCCTCGGCGCGGGTGGCGAAGGAGGATGCGACGCGCGAATCATTATCGATATTGGCCAGCCGCGCCTCTAGCCCCTGGATACGGCCAGCCAGCATGATTTCGCGCGCATATAGCGAGGCAAGGTCGGTGCCCGGCGGGGTGGGCTGCGGCGCCACCACCTGCGGCTGGACGACGATGGGCTGCGGTGTGGCAGCGCCCGATGAATAGCCGAGCCGATGGAGCATCGGTGCGACGTACCAATAGGTTGCCGCGATCCCGGCGACGAACGCCAGCAACCCGATCAGCACCCCCCATTGCAGGCGATTACGCCCGCGGGGCGGAATATCGAACGACACTTCGTCATGGTTCATAGCGCGTCTTATCCCGTGCGCCGCTGTCAGGGTCAATGCGCCGTGAGGGCGGTGGCGATCAGCGCCGAATCCTCAGGGACAGGGGCGACCGATATGCGCCGCCAGCCGGTGCCCGCCGCTTCGGCCGCGCGCGCGCTGATGGCGCAGATAGCGATGGCGGCGCGATCGGTGGTCAGCGCGGCCAGCCGACGCGCGGCGCGCGGCGAATGCACCAGCACGGTGTCGCCGGGCAACAGCGCGGGGCACAAGGCGCTTTCAATGCTGGCATAGACCGCGATGACCGCCGCGATCGGGCCGCCGGGCCTGAGCAGATGATCGCGCCCGCACAGGTGCAGCGCGCGGGCAAAGCCCAGCCGATCGAGCGCGGCGACGGCGGCATCGGCGTCTGAATCGCCTATGCCCACGATGGGGAGCCCCGCTGCGCTTGCCGCCGCTGCGGTTGCTTGCCCGACGACAACCGTCGGCAGCGCCGCGATCGACTGCAACCTGGCCCCTGCATGGCGAACCGCATTGGCGCTGGTCAGCAACAGCGAATCGAATCGTGCTGGATCGGGCGTGTCCCAGTATAGCGGCGCAACCTCGAACAGCGGCATCGCTATCGCCGTGCCGCCGCCTTGGGCAATCCGCGCGCAGGTCGCGCTATTGCCGGGTTCGGGACGCAGCACGACGATCCGCACCGCCGGTGTGATCCCTATCCGCCGAACCGCTGGCGGACCGCATCGGGCGCGCGCGCCAGCAGGTCGCGCGCAAGATCGGCGGCCATGTCGGGGCCGGTGCCCTCGATCCGCCCGGCGACATGCGCGCCGCCATCCTCCGACAATAGCTCCGCCGACAGGGTGATCCGCCCGCCCTCGATCCGGGCGAGCGCGGCGACCGGCGAGTGGCAATCGGCCTGAAGCGCCGCCAGCAGCGCGCGTTCGACCATGACGCAGGCATGGGTTTCGGCATCGTCGATCGCCGCGACGGTCGCGATCGCGGCGTCATCGGCGGCGCGAACTTCGATGCCGATTGCGCCCTGGCTCGGGGCAGGCAGCATCTGATCGAGCGGGATCGCTACGCCGACATCGTCGCGGCCCAGCCGTTCAAGCCCGGCGGCCGCAAGCAGCGTCGCATCGGCTTCGTCGGCGGCAAGCTTGCCGATGCGGGTGTCGACATTGCCGCGAAACGGCACGATCAGCAGGTCGGGGCGCAGTTTCCGCATCTGTGCCGCGCGGCGCGGGCTGCTGGTGCCGATCCGCGCGCCACGGGGCAGATCGTCGATCGAGGCCGCCCCCACCAGCCGGTCGCGGACATCGGCGCGCGGCAGGATGGCCCGAAGCGCGATCGCATCGGGGCGGATCGTCTCGACATCCTTGAGCGAATGCACCGCGCAGTCGATGTCGCCACCCAGCAGTGCGCGATCCAATTCCTTGGTCCACAGCGCCTTGCCGCCGATTTCGGCGAGCGGGCGGTCCTGCACCCGGTCGCCGGTGGTGCGGATCGGGACGATCTCGAAGTCCAATGGATCACGGTCATGCGCGGCGGCGAGCAGCGCGCGAACCATGTTTGCCTGGGTGAGTGCCAGCGGCGAACCGCGCGTACCGATGCGAAAGGGCGTCTTCATGTCGCTTGTGCTAGCCGCCCGCGCGACTAGAGGAAAGAGCATGGCGCTCATCCTCGGCATCGAATCGAGTTGCGACGAGACTGCGGTTGCGCTGGTTTCGAGCGACCGCACGATCCTCTCGCATCAATTGGCGGGCCAGGAGGCGGCGCATGCCCCCTATGGCGGCGTCGTTCCCGAAATCGCCGCGCGCGCGCACGCCGATGTGCTGCCGCCGCTGATCGAGGCGGCGCTGGCGCAGGCGGGGGTGGGCTTGCGCGATGTCGACGCGATCGCCGCGACTGCGGGGCCGGGGCTGATCGGCGGGGTGATGGTCGGGCTGGTGACCGGCAAGGCGCTGGCGCTGGCGGCGGGCAAGCCGCTGATCGCGGTGAATCATCTCGAAGGGCATGCGCTGAGCCCCCGGCTGATCGATGCCGATCTGGCCTTTCCCTATCTGCTGTTGCTGGTGTCGGGCGGGCATTGCCAGTTGCTGCTGGTCAAGGGGGTCGGCAGCTACGCGCGACTGGCGACGACGATCGACGACGCGGCGGGCGAAGCGTTTGACAAGACTGCCAAGCTGCTGGGGCTGGGCTTTCCCGGTGGGCCGGCGGTGGAGCGCGCGGCGGCGCTGGGCGATGCACGCGCGGTGCCGTTGCCGCGCCCGCTGCTGGGATCGGCCGAGCCGCATTTTTCGTTCGCCGGCCTGAAAAGCGCGGTCGCGCGCGCGGCGGATTCGGGGCAGTATCAGGTCGAGGACATCGCCGCATCGTTCAGCCAGGCAGTGATCGATTGCCTGATCGACCGCACCCGACGCGCACTGGCGCTGGCCGACGATGCGACCGCTTTGGTGGTCGCGGGCGGGGTCGCGGCGAATCGCGGGGTGCGCGCCGCGCTCGAGCAATTGGCGGGGGAGCATGGCATGCGGTTCGTCGCGCCGCCCTTGTGGCTGTGTACCGACAATGCGGCGATGATCGCCTGGGCAGGGGCGGAACGCTTTGCCGCGGGGCTGACCGATCCGCTCGACGTGGCGGCGCGCCCGCGCTGGCCGCTGGATCCGATGGCTGAACCGGTACGCGGCGCAGGGGTAAAGGCATGAAGATCGGCGTTATCGGAGCGGGTGCATGGGGCACCGCGCTGGCCCAGGTGGCGGCGCAGGGCGGCGCGCCGGTGCTGCTATGGGCGCGCGAGCCACAGGTGGTGGACAGCATCAATGCTGACCGCGTGAACGCGATGTTCCTCGATCGGGTGCGGCTGTCGGAGGCGATTCGGGCGACCGGGAACTTAAGCGACCTGGGGGCATGCGAGGCATTGCTCGTGGTCGTGCCGACTCAGCATGTTGCCGGGGTGCTGGCGCAGATCGACGTCGCCGGGCGACCTTTGGTACTGTGCGCCAAGGGGATCGAGGCGGGGACGCAGCGGCTGGTGAGCGAGATCGCCGCCGATACCTGCCCCGATTCGCCGATCGCAGTGCTGTCCGGCCCCACCTTCGCGCACGAAGTGGCGGCGGGAAAGCCCACGGCGGTGACGCTGGCGTGCGGCGACAAGGCGTTGCGCGAGGCGCTGGCCGATCGGCTGTCGGGGCCGGCGCTTCGGCCTTATCTGTCGGATGACGTGATCGGGGCCGAGATCGGCGGCGCGGTGAAGAATGTGCTGGCGATCGCGTGCGGCGTGGTCGAAGGCGCGGGGCTTGGGCTGAACGCGCGCGCGGCGCTGATCGCGCGCGGCTTTGCCGAAATGACCCGCTTCGGGCTGGCGCGCGGCGGGCGGGCCGAGACACTGGCTGGGCTGTCGGGGCTGGGCGATCTGGTGCTGACCTGCTCGTCGACCAATTCGCGCAACTTTTCGCTCGGCGTCGGGATCGGATCGGGGCGAAGCGCCGCCGATCTGCTCGCCGACCGGCGGACGGTGGCCGAGGGTGCCTTCACCGCGCCGGTGCTTCGCGCCGCAGCGACGGCGGCTGGCGTCGACATGCCGGTGACCGAGGCGGTGTGCGCGTTGCTGGAAGGCGCGCATGTGGCGGCGATCGTCGAGCAATTGCTCGCGCGGCCGTTGAAGGTCGAGGCGTGAGGCCCATTCGGGCCTGAGGCGGCAAGGCCTCCGGCCAGGGGAGGGCCGGGATCAGATCCAGTTCTTCGCCCTATTCGCCCTAAAAGTCGATCGCGATGCCTTTGAGCTCCCAGTCGCCATAGCGCACCGGGTTCTTTCCCATCGGGTCGTCCTGCGGCGGCGCGACGGTTTCGGGCTGTGGCACCGGCGGACTCTTCGACAGATAGGCTGGCGGCTTCACATGTGCGGGGCGGGTGCCCATCGCGGCTCTCCGATAATTGAAGGAATCAGGTTCCATCCCCACATCGTATCCCGAAGGAGACGGTTCAAGTGAACCATGTGAAGACGGGTATGTTGCTGGCGGCGATGACCGCCCTGTTCATGGCGCTGGGGTTCATCCTGGGCGGGCGCGGCGGCGCGATGATCGCGCTGCTGGTGACGGCGGGCATGAATTTTTTCACCTATTGGAATGCCGACAAGATCGTGTTGCGGATGCACAATGCGCGCGAAGTCGATGATCGCAGCGCGCCCGAATTTGTCGGGCTGGTTCGCGAATTGGCGGTGCGGGCCAAGCTGCCGATGCCGCGCGTCTATATCGTCGATGACGCGCACCCCAATGCCTTTGCCACCGGGCGGAATCCCGACAATGCCGCCGTTGCCGCCACCAGCGGGCTGTTGTCGCTGCTCAGCCGCGACGAGATTGCCGGGGTGATGGCGCACGAACTGGCGCATGTGAAGAATCGCGACACGCTGATCATGACGATGGTCGCGACGATTGCGGGTGCGATTTCGATGCTCGCCAATTTCGGGCTGTTCTTCCGATCGGGCGACCAGCGATCGTCGTTCATTGCGACGATTGCGGCGGTCATCGTCGCGCCGTTTGCTGCAATGATCGTCCAGATGGCGATCAGCCGGACGCGCGAATATGGTGCCGATCGCGGCGGGGCGGAGATTTCGGGCAATCCGCAGGCGCTTGCCTCGGCGCTGGCGAAGCTGGCGGGCGGCGCGGCGCGCACGCGCAACCGGGTGAGCGAGCAGAACCCGGCGGCGGCGCAGCTCTATATCGTCCCCCCGATCGCGCGCGAGATGTTCTCGACCCATCCCGACACCGGCAAGCGGATCGCCGCGTTGCAGGCGATGGCGGACGAGTTCGGTCCGCCGCCGGCTTTTCAAGTGCCGGCGGCGCGCCGCGCGGCGTCGGTGCCGCCGACCCGCGCGCGATCGCGGGCAAGTGCGCTGAACCCGCACAACAAACGGTAGGACGGGCGGTAGCGCGGGCGGTAAGGCGGGGTGCGCTTGTCGAAACGGGGTTCTTTCCTATAGGCGTTCGCATCCCCATCCGACTGGAAATACATGGCGCGTCCCCAACTCGAACTTCCCGCCGATGCCCCCGGCGTTCCCGCACGCCGCGCCGCGCTCAAGCTGCTCGACGCGGTGTTGCGGCAGGGCAAGGCGCTCGAGGCCGCGCTCGATCGCGCGGCGGCGAACCTGCCCGCCAATGATCGCGGCCTTGCACATGCGATCGCCGCCGAAGTGCTGCGCTTCCTCTCTGATCTCGACTCGCTGATCGATTCGGCGACGCGCAACCGTATCCCTGACGATGCCAAGGCGCGGTTCGCGCTGCGGATCGCGCTGGCGCAGGTGCTTCGGCTGGGCACTCCGCCGCATGCCGCGATCTCGACGGTGTTGCCGTTGGTCGATGGCGGTCCGCGCAAGCTGGTGCATGGCGTGTTCGGCGCGCTGATGCGGCAGGGGGTAAGCTTGCCCGATACGCCCGCGCTGCCCGATGCGGCGGCGCTTCGCTGGGAAGCGCAGCACGGCACCGCGATGGTCGAAGCGGCGATGGCGGCGATCGCGCAGCCGCCGGCGACCGACCTGACGCTAGCCGATCCGGCGGCGACCGACGAATGGGTCGCCAAGCTGGAAGGTGTCAGCCTGTTTCCCGGCCATGTCCGGCTGCCGGCGGGCAAGCAGATCACCGCATTGCCCGGATTCGATGCGGGGGCATGGTGGGTGCAGGATCTGGCGGCATCGCTGCCGGCACGACTTTTGGGGCAGGGCGAGGGCACCGCGCTCGATCTGTGCGCCGCGCCCGGCGGCAAGATGTTGCAGCTCGCCAGCAGCGGCTGGCGCACCATTGCGGTCGATATGAGCGAAAGTCGTCTGGCGCGACTTCGCGATAATCTGGGGCGGACGCGGCTGGAGGCCGAAATTGTCTGCGCCGATCTGCGCGAATGGAAGCCAGCCGCGCTTGCCGATGCGGTCCTGCTCGATGCGCCATGCAGCGCGACCGGCATTTTTCGTCGCCATCCCGATGTGCTGCACCGGGTGCGCCCCAGCCTGATCGCCGAAACCGCCGGATTGCAGCGCGAATTGCTGGGTCGTGCCGCCGAATGGGTGCGCGTCGGCGGGCGGCTGGTCTATGCGGTGTGTTCGCTCGAACGGCCCGAGGGGGAGGAGCAGATCGCCGATTTCCTGAAGCGGCATCGCCATTTCGCGATCGACCCGGTCACCCAGGACGAACTCCCCGCCGGCGTCGCGCCCAACCCCGACGGCACCGTCCGCACGCTGCCGGGGATGCTCGCCGAACAGGGCGGGCTGGATGGCTTCTTCATTGCCCGGATGATCCGAACGGCTTGACTTTTGGCGGCTTGCCGAGGGGGTTGTTGCTGCTACATGGTTGCCATGCAGCAGCCCGTCCGTATCGCGCCATCGATCCTTTCCGCCGACTTTGCCCGGCTGGGCGAGGAGGTACGCGCGATCGATGCGGCGGGGGCCGATTGGATCCATGTCGATGTGATGGACGGGCATTTCGTGCCCAACATCACGATCGGCCCGGCAGTGGTGAAGGCGCTTCGCCCGCACACCGCCAAGCCATTCGACGTGCATCTGATGATCTCGCCGATCGACGCCTATCTCGACGCCTTTGCCGAGGCGGGGGCCGATACGATCACCGTGCATCCCGAAGGCGGGCCGCATCTGCATCGCACGATCCAGCGGATCAAGGGACTGGGGCTGCGCGCGGGTGTGGTGCTTAATCCCGCGACGCCTGCCAAGATGCTCGATTATGTGCTCGAGGACGTCGATCTGGTGCTGGTGATGAGCGTGAACCCCGGCTTTGGCGGCCAGAGCTTCATCCCCAGCCAGCTTCGCAAGATCGCCGCGATCCGCAATTCGATCGACAAATTGGGCAAGCCGATCGACCTGCAAGTCGATGGCGGCGTAGACCAGTCGAACTGCCGCGAGGTGATCGCCGCCGGTGCCGACGCGCTGGTCGCGGGTACTGCGACCTTCAAGGGCGGGCCTAGCGCTTATGCCGACAATATCCGTGCATTGAGGGGCGGGTGAACGATCTTCAACCGAACGATCCCGGTGCCGACGGGATCGAGCAGGGCAAAAGGCTAATCCGCCAGGGCGGCGACAAGGGATTGTCGCTGTCCGAACGCATCGCCGACCAATTGACCCGGCTGACCTGGCGCACCCCACTCCACACCATGCGGCTAAAAGGCCGACATCCACTGAAGCTGCTCACCGTCGCCGATGATCCGTTTCTGGGCGACCCCGATCGCGGGCAGGCATTGCTCGACGGGATGCTGGCATTCCGCGGCGAAACCAGAAACCTGCACGAGCTCGCGCTGTCGCGGCCGACCTTTTCCAAACCCTTCGGCGAATATCTGCACAGCTTCGCCTGGCTGCGCGACTTGTCGACGGTGACGACGCGCACGCGAGGTGCGCCGATCGCCGAAGCGCTGATGCGTGAATGGATCGCCGCGCATGGCGATGTCGTCTCCGATCCCGCGTGGCGCGCCGATATGTGGGGCCGGCGGCTGTTGTTCTGGGTCGCGCATGCGCCGCTGATCCTGTCGAGCGGCGATCTGGTGTATCGATCGAACGTGCTCCACGCACTGGCGCGGGGCGCACGGCACCTCGATCGCACTGCCGACAAGGTGCCTTTGGGCGTGCCGCGGATCGCTGCCTGGTGCGGCGTGCTGGCGGCTGGGCTGATGATCCCGGGGGGCGATCCACGCCGGGTGTTCGGCGAGGCGGGGCTGGCGCGCGCGATCGAGCAATCGGTGTTCAGTGATGGCGGCACCGTGGGGCGCTCGCCGCTGGGGCTGCTCGATGCGATCATGCTGCTGACGATGTTGCGTTCGACCTATGCCGCGCGGCGGATGGAAATGCCCGAGGCGGCGACCGCCGCGCTGCCGCGCATGGTGAGCGCGCTGCTGGGTGTCAGCCATGGCGATCGCGCGCTGTCGAGCTGGCAGGGCGGGGCCCCGGTGCATCCCGATGTGATGGCGCAAGTGATCGAGGCGACGGGGGTTCGCACCCGCCCGCTGCGCCAGGCGCGCGAATGGGGCTATCAGCGGATGAGCGCGCAAGCATCGGTGCTGATCGTCGATGCCGCACCGCCGCCGATCGCGCGGATCGCTGAAGGGGGCTGCGCTTCGACATTGGCGTTCGAAATGTCCGACGGGCCGAACCGGATCATCGTCAATTGCGGCGGCGCGCGCGCGTCGATGGCCGCAGTGCCCACCGCGCTGGCCGAGGGGCTTCGCACTACTGCTGCGCATTCGACGCTGGTGGTGGGCGACAGCAATTCGACCGCGATCCTGGCCGACGGAACGTTGGGCAAGGGGGTGACCGAGGTCGAACTGACCCGGCAGGAGGCCGATAATGCCAGCCGGATCGAGGCGAGCCATGACGGCTATGCCCGGCGCTTCGGCTTTCTGCATCGCCGGTTGCTGGCGCTGTCGAACGACGGTCGCGATCTGCGCGGCGAAGACATGCTGCTGCCTGCGGGCAAGCGCCGCCAGCGCGATGCGACGCCGTTCGCGGTGCGCTTCCACCTTGCCCCCGATGTCGAGATCGCCGCGACCAGCGATGGGCAGGCGGCGATCCTGCGCTTGCCCGGCGGCGCGATGTGGCAGTTTCGCGCGCGCGGCGCAGCCTTGAGCATCGAGGACAGCGTCTGGGTCAACCCGCATGGCCGCCCGGTATCGACCGAACAGATCGTGCTGTCGGGCGAGGCAGCGCCCGGTGGCGCAACGGTGAGCTGGCTGCTGCACAAGGCGCGCTAGTGGATTGATTTTGACATTCGCATCCCGCCTGCGACACGCTCTCGCTGCGAATGTCAAAATCATAAAATCCACTAGAATCACATAATTGCTAGTGGTCCTGGAGATTCTGACATTTGCTCCTGACTGAGCCGAAGGGGGTAGCAAATGTCAGAAGCCGACCACTAGTCGCTCTGCTCTGAACAATGCGGGAGAATGAGGTTGCGCGGGCGGCCATTCTGCTGAAATAGCCGCGCGCATGAACAGCATCGCCATTACCCGCGCCCTTTTGTCGGTATCCGACAAGACTGGCATCGTCGATCTCGCCCGCACGCTGGCAGAACGCGGGGTCGAACTGGTTTCGACCGGCGGCACCGCCAAGGCATTGCGCGATGCGGGCCTTGCGGTGCGCGACGTGTCCGAACTGACCGGCTTTCCCGAGATGATGGACGGCCGCGTCAAGACGCTGCACCCGATGGTGCATGGCGGGCTGCTCGCGGTGCGCGACGACCCTGAGCATGTCGCGGCGATGACCGAGCATGGCATCGGCGCGATCGACCTGGTGGTGGTCAATCTTTATCCGTTCGAGGCGACGGTCGCGCGGGGGGCCGAGCGCGACGAGGTGATCGAGAATATCGACATTGGCGGCCCGAGCATGGTGCGGTCGGCAGCCAAGAACCACGCGCATGTCGCGATCGTCACCGATCCCGCCGATTACGCGCTGCTTGCCCAGGGCAGCACGACGCTCGACCAGCGGCGGATGCTGGCGGCCAAGGCGTTCGCCGCGACCGCCGCCTATGATTCGGCGATCGCGCAATGGTTTGCCTTTGCCGATCAGGGTGAGACGTTTCCGGCCACGCTGCCGCTCGCTTTCACGCTCGCCGACGAACTTCGCTACGGCGAGAATCCGCATCAGTTGGCGGCGTTGTATCTGCCCAAGGGGCCTGGCGCGCGCGGCATCGCTCAGGCGAGCCAGTTGCAGGGCAAGGCGCTGAGCTACAACAACTATAACGACGCCGATGCCGCGCTCGAACTGGTCAGCGAATTTCGCGATGGCCCGCCGACGGTAGTGATCGTCAAGCACGCCAATCCGTGCGGCGTCGCGAGCGCCGATACGCTGCTCGAAGCCTATGAAGCGGCGTTTGCCTGCGACACGGTGTCGGCGTTCGGCGGCATCGTTGCGGTCAACCGCCCGCTCGACGGCGCGACCGCGCGCGCGATTGCGGGCATCTTCACCGAAGTCGTCGCCGCGCCCGATGCCGATGACGAAGCGCGCGCGATCTTTGCCGCCAAGAAGAATTTGCGGCTGTTGCTGACCGGCGAGCTGCCCGATCCGGCGCGGGCCGGGCTGGCGATCAAATCGATCGCGGGCGGGCTGCTGGTGCAGTCGCGCGACGGCGGCAGGTTGGGCGAATTGCAGGTGGTGACCAAGCGCCAGCCGACGGCGCAGGAGTTGATCGATTGCCGCTTTGCCTGGACAGTGGCCAAGCATGTGAAGTCGAACGCGATCGTCTACGCCAGTGGCGGCGCGACCGCCGGGATCGGTGCCGGGCAGATGAACCGGCTGGAAAGCGCGCGGATCGCGGCGTGGAAGGCACGCGACGCCGCCGAGAAGGCGGGCTGGGCACAGGCGCGGACGATCGGCTCGGCGGTGGCGTCGGATGCGTTCTTCCCGTTCGCCGATGGCTTGCTGGCGGCGGTCGAGGCAGGCGCTACTGCGGTGATTCAGCCGGGTGGTTCGATCCGCGACGACGAGGTGATCGCTGCCGCCGACGAAGCCGGGCTGGCAATGGTGTTCACCGGGATGCGGCATTTTCGGCACTGAGTGGTGCCTTCCCCGTCCGTTCGTGCCGAGTAGCGGCGAAGCCCTAGCGAGAGCGCGTATCGAACACCCGCCGCAATACGCGGCTGCGTGGCTACTCAGGACGAACCGGTGGGAGCTAGTGGTCCGATTCTGACATTTGCTACCCCCTTCGGCTCAGTCAGGAGCAAATGTCAGGATCTCCAGGACCACTAGCAATTATGTGGTTCTAGTGGATTTTATGATTTTGACATTCGCAGCGAGAGCGTGCCGCAGGCGGGATGCGAATGTCAAAATCAATCCACTAGAGGGGCGCTGCCGGCGGCGGTGCTTTCTGGAACAGGCGGCGGTCTTCGGGGCCGAACGCCCAGCGCCAGATAACGAAGCAATAGACCAGCAGCATCGCCGGGATGCCGATCAGCAGTTCGGCCCATTCGAGCCGGTCGGGGAGCTGGAGGAATGCCCATCCCACCAGCGCGGTCGCCAGCACCGCCCAGATGAACGGCCAGCGCCACGCGGATACCTTCGCGTCGAGCAGCCGCCCGAGCAACCGCGACTTGACGATCGACCCAAGCCCAAGCGCCAGCGCCAGCGCAAGGGCGGGGCAGGCGGCCTGGTAGATTTCAGCAAGGCCAAGGTCGCGCGCCACGAAAATCAGCGCGAAGCTGAGCGCCACCTGGAACCCCAGCAAAGCGCCCGAAATCATCAAATTGCGGTGACGGGCGATATAGACCAGGCCCGCTTCGGACACCGATCCATTGGCCGCGAGCACTTCGGCGACGAGCAGGAAGCACAAGGCCCCCGCGCCGGCGACGAATTGCGGGCCGACGACTCCCATCACCCCTGCGGCGGGAATGCCGCCGACCAGCGCCAGTGCCGCCTGCGCCGCCATGATCCAGAAGCCGACCTGGCGAATCTGGCGCGCCACCGCTTCCTTGTCGCCGATCGCGAGCGAATGGGTGATGACCGGGCCGAGAATGGGATCGAAGCTGGTCTTTAGCTTTTGCGGCAGCGACGCGACTTGCTGCGCCATATAATAGATGCCGACGACGCTGGGGGCGAATAGCAGCCCCAGGATGAAGCGATCGACATTGCGCGATCCCCATTCGATCGCGTCGGCACCGGCGAGCGGCGCATTGCGGCGCGCCAGCGCGAACATCGGGCGCAGACGCGGCTGCCACCCTTCGGGCAGGCCATAGCTTTTGAGAAAGGGCACCATCGATGCTGCCAGCGCCGCTGCCATCGACAGGACATAGGCGAGGATCAATCCGTCACGCGACGACACATAGGACAGCACCCAGGCGGCGATACTGATCGTCCACGGCTCGACCACTGCGCGCGCCGTTACCGATGCCTTTATGTTGTGGCGATAGGCGAGTGCCGCCAGCATCACGTCGGACCAGGCGATCGCGACGACGACAAAGGGCAGCAGCCGTTCGAAACCGATGACCGTGCTGTTGGGATACATCACCTGCGGGAAGGCGATCAGCACTGCCGATCCGATCATCGACGCGATCAGCGCCACCACCAGCGCGTCCCACACGACATGCACATGCGGTCGATCGGTCGACGACAATGCCTGCGCCAGCCCGCGCTTCAGTCCGAGCGTGGCCAGCAAGGCCGCCAGTTCGACCACCAGCACCGCGATCGCGAAGCGGCCGACAATCTCCGGCCCATAGACACGGCCAGCGATGAACAGGAACGGCAGCCGCGCGGCAAGGCGCAGGACGAAGCCGAGGATGTTGGTACGTCCCCCCTTCGCCAGCGCCGCGATGTCTTCATTGTCCGAGGACGACGTGGTGATCATGTGCGTCCCACCACCAAGGCGGTCGCCGTGCGTCGATCGATCAATGCGCAGCGCCCCAGCTTTTGCCGACGCCGATCTCTACCCCCAAGGGTACACTGAGCGTCACCGCCGGTTCGGCGGCGGTTGCCATCACGCGCTCGATCACCGGGCGTGCGGCTTCGACATCGCCTTCGGGCAGTTCGAAGACGAGTTCGTCATGGACCTGCATCAGCATCCGCACGTTCGGCAGCCCCGCCTCGGCGAGCGCCGGTCCCATCCGTGCCATCGCGCGCTTGATGATGTCGGCGCTGGTGCCCTGGATCGGCGCGTTGATCGCTGCGCGCTCGGCCCCCTGGCGCTCGTGCTGCACCTTGCTGCGGATTCGCGGGAAGTGGGTTTTGCGGCCGAACAGCGTCGTCGTGAAGCCCTTGTCCCGCACGCTTTGCGTGGTTTCGGCGATGTAGCGGTTGATGCCGGGGAAGCGTTCGAAATAGCGGTCGATCATCGCCTGTGCTTCGTCGGCGGTGACGTCGAGCCGGCCCGCCAGCCCCCAGCGCGAGATGCCGTAGAGGATCGCGAAGTTGATCGTTTTGGCCCGCCCGCGCGTGTCGCGATTGACCTCGCCGAACAATTCATTGGCGGTCATCGAATGGATGTCGTCGCCGCGCTCGAACGCCTCGCGAAGCTGCGGCACCTCGGCAATGTGCGCCGCCAGCCGCAGCTCGATCTGCGAATAATCGGCGGCGAGGATGACATTGCCCGGCTCGGCGACAAAGGCGTCGCGGATCTGGCGGCCCACTTCGGTGCGGATCGGGATGTTCTGGAGGTTGGGATCGGTCGACGACAGCCGCCCCGTCTGCGCGCCGGTGAGCGAATAGCTGGTGTGAACGCGGCCCGTTGCGGGATTGATCTGTGCCTGCAGCGCGTCGGTATAGGTTGATTTGAGCTTCGAGAGCTGGCGCCAGTCTAGCACCTTGGCGGCGATCGCGGCTCCTGGTGAATCCTTGTCGGCGGCGATCCGCTCAAGCTCGTTGACGTCGGTCGAATAAACCCCCGACTTGCCCTTGCGCCCGCCCTTGATCTTCAATTGCTCGAACAGGATGTCGCCCAGTTGCTTGGGGCTGCCGATCGTGAATTTGGTGCCGACCAGGCCGTGGATCTCGGTTTCGAGCGCGGCGATTCGCCCCGAAAACTCCTCCGACAGTTGCGCAAGGCGCGCGGCGTCGACCTTGACCCCGGCAATCTCCATGTCGGCGATGACTCGCACCAGCGCGCGATCGACCATCTCATACACCCGCGTCGCGCCTTCATAGGCAAGCCGCGGCTTCAGCCGCCGCCACAGGCGAAGCGTGACGTCGGCGTCTTCGGCGGCGTAGCGGGTCGCGGCCTTGAGGTCGATTTCGGCGAAGCTGAGCTGCTTCTTGCCGGTGCCGACGACGTCCTTATAGGCGATGCAGCGATGCGACAGATGCGCCGTGGCAAGCTCGTCCATGCCATGACCGTGCAGCCCGGCGTCGAGATCGAACGACATCACGATCGTATCGTCATAGGGCGCAAGCGTGATGCCCGCGCGCTGGAGCATGATCATGTCGTATTTGAGGTTATGACCGATCTTGAGGACGCTGGGGTCTTCAAGCAGCGCCTTGAGCTGCGCGATCACCAGCGCGCGATCGAGCTGGATCGGCTTTTCGGCGAACATGTCGCTGCCGCCATGCGCGATCGGAATGTAGCAGGCGAGATTGGGGTGCAGCGCCAGGCTGACCCCGACCAGATCGGCCTGCATCGCATCGAGCCCGGTCGTTTCGGTATCCACCGCGACCCAGCCCTGGTGGCGCGCGGCGACCATCCAGCGTTCGAGCGCATCTTCGGTGACGACGGTTTCATAGCCGTCATGGTTACAGGGCGGATCGTCCTGCGCGGCGACGGGAGCGGCGGCTTCGGCGACGGGCGCATCGGCGACCGCCGACAGCTTGTTGAGCAGCGAGCGGAAGCCGTGATGCTCGAGGAACGCGCGCAGCGGGGCGTCGGGGATGCCCTGAAGTTCGAGCGAATCGAGCGGGTCGGGCAGCGGCACGTCGCAGGCAAGCTGCACCAGTTCGCGCGACAGCCGCGCCATCGGCGCGTGCTCGATCAGATTGTCGCGCAGCTTGCCCTTTTTCATCTCGGGTGCGGCGGCGAGCACGGCTTCGAGCGAGCCATGTTCGTGGATCAGCTTGGCGGCGGTCTTGAGGCCGACGCCGGGGACGCCGGGGACATTGTCGACGCTGTCGCCCATCAGCGCCAGCACGTCGCCAAGCAGCTTGGGCGGCACGCCGAATTTCTCGACGACATGCTCGTCGGACAGGCGGCGATTGTTCATCGTATCGTACAGGTCGAGTCCTGGCTCGATCAACTGCATTAGATCCTTGTCCGAGCTGACGACCGTGACTTCCCAGCCCTGGGCTAGCGCTGCCTTGGCATAGCTTGCGATCAGGTCATCGGCCTCCCAGCCTTCCTCCTCGATGCAGGGCAGCGAAAAGGCGCGGGTGGCGTCGCGGATCATCGGGAATTGCGGGACCAGATCCTCAGGCGGCGGTGGGCGCTGTGCCTTATACTGGTCGTACAGGTCGTTGCGGAAGGTCTTCGACGATTTGTCGAGGATCACCGCCATGTGGGTGGGGCCGTCGGCCTTGTGCAGCTCGTCGGCCAGCTTCCACAGCATCGTGGTATAGCCATAGACCGCCCCGACCGGCTCGCCATGCACATTGGTGAGCGGCGGCAGCCGGTGATAGGCGCGGAAGATATAGCCGGAGCCGTCGACGAGATAGAGATGAGGCATCGGGGCGGGATAGCAGCGTGCGCGGGCCGGGGCGAGACTGCTTATCTCGGTGCACGCAAAGAGGGATTACCCCCTATGGTTCGCCACCACGCTTTCGACCACCTTCTGCATCAGTTGCTGACGTTCGGGCACCGGGCGCGAGGTGTCACCGATCAGGATCGCGATCGTGTAGCTGCGGCCATTGGGGGCGGTGAGGAAGCCGACATCGTTGAAGCCGGCGGTGCGGCCTGAAAAATCCTGGCCGGTGCCGGTTTTGTGGCCGAGCCGCCAGCCGGGGGGAACCTTTGCGCGCAGCCGGGCGGCACCGGTGCGCGAGCTTTCCATCAGCGTCACCAGATGCGCTGTGGAGGCGCGAGAGAACAAATCGCCCTGTTTCAGCCGCGCCAGCGCATTGGCGATCGCAGCGGCGGCGGCACCGTCGATCGGATCGGCGACATAATTGTTGAACGCCGCGCGGCGCACCCCCTGGGGCAGCTTGGCGCGCGCGGCCTGAAAGGCGCGGCCCATCGCCATGTCCTGTTTCCAGTTGAGGCCGGCGGTACGGCTTTGCAGCAGGCGCTCACCGGGGCCGAACTTGATCGCGCCCAAAGACTTGCGCTTGATGAAGGCGTTGACCGCATCGGGGCCACCGACGCGGCGCAACAGCCGGTCGTTGGCGGTATTGTCGCTCATCGTCATCGCGCGGCGCATCAATTCGCCCGCGGTGGCGGTGTAGCTGCCATTCTTGAGCAGCCCGGCGATCGGCTGATGGAACAAGGTAAGGTCGGCGCGGGTGATGGTGAGTTGTTCGTCGAGGCGCAATTTGCCCTGGTCGACCAAGTCGAGCGCGGTCATCGCGACCCACAATTTGCTGACGCTTTGCTGCGGCATCGGCACGTCGCCGTTTTTCGAGATCATCCAGTCGTCGTCGATGCTCTTGACCGCGACGCCGACCTTGCCGCCAAAATTCTCGACCATGGTATCAATCGCGGTGACCAGCGGGGTAGGGGCAAAGGTGCGGGCCGGTGGCCGTGGGGGCAGTGGCGGCACTGGTGCCACGACCCGATAGGTGGGGGCGGGCAAGCTGGCGGTGCGTTCGGCGGAGGCTGCCCCGACACAGCCTATCAGCGCCAGTGGCGCCAGCCCGCAAAGCGTCAATGCGCGCTCTGTCATGGAAAATCGTTCGATTTGCATCGTTCTATTGTGCCCTGTTGTAACCCGGACCATGCGGCGCGCGCAGGTGGACCGGCAACCCGGTGGTGCCCCGCCTGCGGTGAATACTATCATCTTAGCGACGAATGGTCCGTATCGGCTTATCTTGCCGATAATCGGGGGAACTTCAGGGTAGCCGCCGTCAAGGCAACAGGATGGTATCGCGGGGCGTGTCGTCCATATCGGGGTGATCGAGGGTATAATGCAGGCCGCGGCTTTCTTTGCGAGAGAGCGCGCTGCGGACGATCAGCTCGGCCGACTGGAGCAGGTTTCGCAGCTCGATCAGGTCGGGCGTGACGCGAAAATGGCCATAATAGTCGTTCACTTCCTCCGACAGCATGCGGATTCGGTGCTGCGCGCGTTCGAGCCGCTTGGTGGTGCGGACGATACCGACATAATTCCACATGAAGCGGCGGATTTCGGTCCAGTTCTGCTTGATGATGACTTCTTCGTCGCTGTCGGTGACCCGGCTTTCGTCCCAGGGGCGGATCGCGGGCGGCGGCGCGAGCTCGTTCCAATGCGCGGCGATATGGCGCGCCGCCGCCTCGCCATAGACGAAGCATTCGAGCAGCGAATTCGACGCGAGCCGGTTGGCACCATGCAGCCCCGACTGGGTGACTTCGCCCGCCGCATAAAGATTGGGCAGGTCGGTGCGGCCATCGCGATCGACGATCACCCCGCCGCAGGTGTAATGCTGCGCCGGCACCACCGGGATCGGCCCCTTGGTCATGTCGATGCCCAGCGTCAGCAGCTTGGCGTAGATGGTCGGGAAATGCGCGCGCACGAAATCAGGCCCGCGATGGCTGATGTCGAGATGGACGAAATCAAGGCCGAAGCGCTTGATCTCGGCGTCGATCGCGCGGGCGACGATGTCGCGCGGGGCCAACTCCAGCCGTTCAGCATCATAATAGGGCATGAAGCGCTTGCCGGTGGTGGGGTTGATCAAATGCCCGCCTTCGCCGCGCACCGCTTCGGTGATCAGGAAATTCTTGACGTCGAGGTGGAACAGGCAGGTCGGGTGGAACTGCATGAACTCCATGTTCGACACGCGGCAGCCCGCGCGCCACGCCATCGCGATGCCGTCGCCGGTCGCGCCGCGCGGCGCGGTCGAGAATTGATAGGTGCGGCCAGCGCCGCCGGTGGCGAGGACGGTTGCGCGTGCGGTGTAAGGCTCGACCCGGCCCGAATGCCGGTTCATCGCATAAACGCCCCAGACATTGCCCGCGCCCGAATAGCGCTCCTCATGCCGGCTTGTCGCCAGGTCGACCGCGACCATGTCGGGCAGCAGGGTGATGTTTTGGTTTGCGCGAGCGGCGCGGATCAGCGCCTCTTGCACCGCCCAGCCGGTGGCGTCGTCGACATGGACGATCCGGCGGTGGCTATGCCCGCCCTCGCGAGTCAGGTGCCAGCCATCGGCCCCGTCGGATGCGACGTTGAACGGTACGCCCAATTCCGCGAGCCGGGTGATGGCGGCTGGCGCGCCTTCGACGACGAACTCGACGGTGGCGCGGTCGTTCAGGCCTGCGCCTGCGACCATCGTGTCCTCGACATGGTTTTCGAACGTGTCGCCGGGTTCGAGCACGGCGGCGATGCCGCCCTGTGCCCAGGCGGTCGATCCTTCATCGAGCGCGCCCTTGGCCAGCACGGTGACGCGGAAACGATCCGCCAGGTTGAGCGCGGCGGTGAGGCCGGCGGCACCCGAGCCGATGACGAGGACGTCGGTGGTATGGCTGGTCATCAATACGCTCTGAAGTAGACAGGTGCGGCGTTTTGCCATGCCATGTCGTTACGGTTGCGGGACGTAATCGCAGCGGTGGCGGGTGGGCAAAGGGTCATGCCCGATCGTCTGGCACAAAAGAGGGGCGGTGGGACAGGGGGCACACAGGCGGTACCGATGCCTCGCGGTGCCAGCGATCAGGCGTTGGCGGCGCGGGTGAGGTTGAGGAATACGTCTTCAAGATCGGCTTCCTTGGTCGAGACGTCGACCACGCCCAGCCCGTCGCTGGCGATCGCGGCGAGCACTTCGCCGGCGTTCACCTGATCCTTGCGATAGGTGATCGCCAGCACCCGGTCGCCGATCAGTTCGATCTTCTGGAAACAAGCGGCGCTCGGCGCGGCGGCGACGTCGCGATCGACCGTCACGATCACCTGTTTCTCCTGCGCCATGCCCACCAGCGCGCGGGTGGGTTCATTGGCGATCAGCCGGCCGTGATTGATGATCGCGATCCGATCGCAAAGCTGTTCGGCTTCCTCGAGATAATGCGTCGTCAGCACCACGGTGACGCCCTGGTCGTTGAGGTGGCGGACATAGGCCCAGAGCTGCTGACGAAGTTCGATGTCCACGCCGGCGGTGGGTTCGTCGAGCACCAGCACGGGGGGCGAATGCACCATCGCCTTGGCCACCATCAGCCGCCGCTTCATGCCGCCCGAGAGCGTGCGGGCATAGGCATTCGCCTTGTCCTCTAGCGCCATCGCGCGCAGCAATTCCATCGTCCGGCGATCGGCCTTCTTCACGCCATAGAGGCCGGCGGCGATGTCGAGCGTTTCGGCGGGGCTGAAAAAGGGATCGAAAGTGATCTCCTGATTGACGATGCCGATCGACGCCTTTGCATTGCGCGGGTGCGCGTCGATGTCGAAGCCCCAGATCGAGGCGGTGCCAGCGGTCTTGTTGACCAGGCCAGCCAGGATGTTGATCAACGTAGACTTGCCCGCGCCATTGGGGCCGAGCAGCCCGAAAATCTGGCCGCGCGGCACGACGAACGAGACGTCGTCTAGCGCCTGCTTGCCCCCGGCATAGGTTTTGGAGAGGTGCTCGATCGCGATGGCGGCTTCGGTCATGCAGGGGGGATAGGCGGGTGCCGGGGGTGCGGCAAGGTGAACCGTTCGTTTCGAGCGTATCTGGCCGATTGCAGTCGTTCTCGCCCCCTGCTAACCGCGCAGCCATGATCCCGCCGTCCGAAATCATCCGCGTCTCCACCCCGCGCGTCGCCTGCGATGGTGCGGGCGAGATTGCGCCAGCGCTTGGCCACCCGCGTGTGTGGTTGCAGATCGACGACACCGGCTATGTCGATTGCGGTTATTGCGACCGCCGTTTCGTGCTGACCGGCGGGCCAGCCGATGGCGCCGACCAGAGCCAGCTTCGCGACCATGGGGATGGTGCGGGCCGCTGAGGCACCTATATTCGGTCTCATGACCGATATGACCGATCCCCGCGCGTTCCTGTATGGCGATGCGCTCGACCCCGACATGGCGCTCACCCTGACGCGCGAGGCGCTGTCCGCCGCCGAGGATGGCGAGCTGTACCTGCAATATCGCAAGAACGAGGCGTTCGGTTTCGATGACGGGCGGCTGAAGACCGCGTCTTACAGCACCGATGGTGGCTTCGGGTTGCGCGCGGTGGCGGGTGAGGCGACGGCGTTCGCGCAAGGCAACAGCCTGTCGGTCGATGCGATCCGCCGCGCCGCGCAGACGATGGCGCTGATCGATCCGGCCACCCAGGCCAAGGCACCGCCGCCGCGTGGCAACAACCGCCACCTCTATACCGCCGCCGATCCGCTCGACGCGGTGCCCTTTGCCGACAAGGTAGCGCTGTGCCAGGCGATCGACGCTGCGGCGCGCGCGCGTGATCCGCGGATCGTCCAGGCATCGGTCAGCCTGTTGGGATCGTGGAGCGTGGTCGAGATCGTTCGCCCCGACGGCTTTGTCGCGACCGATGTGCGGCCGCTGGTGCGGCTGAACGTATCGGTGGTGGTCGAGAAGAACGGGCGGCGTGAGACCGGCAGCTTCGGCATCGGCGGGCGCGAGCTGTACGACCGGGTGATGCACCCCGACACCTGGAACCGCGCGATCGACAGCGCGCTGGCACAGGCGCTGGTGAACCTCGAATCGATCGCGGCGCCGGCGGGCGAGATGCCGGTGCTGCTGGGGCCGGGCTGGTGCGGCATCCTGCTGCACGAAGCGATCGGCCACGGGCTGGAGGGCGATTTCAACCGCAAGGGCACCTCGGCGTTTTCGGGGCGGATCGGCGAGCGAGTCGCGGCACCCGGCGTAACCGTGGCCGACGACGGATCGCTGGGCGAGCGGCGCGGTTCGCTGTCGATCGACGACGAGGGCACGCCGACGCAGGAGAATATCCTGATCGAGGACGGCATCCTGAAGGGCTATATCCACGACCGGCTGAACGCGCGGCTGATGGGGGTCGCGCCGACGGGCAATGGCCGCCGCGAAAGCTTCGCGCACGCGCCGATGCCGCGAATGACCAACACTTTCATGCGCGGCGGGCGCGATGATCCTGCCGAGATGATGACGCGGGTGAAGCGCGGTATCTATGCCAAGAGCTTCGGCGGCGGGCAGGTCGACATCGTGTCGGGCAAGTTCGTGTTCAGCTGCACCGAGGCGTATATGATCGAGGACGGCAAGCTGGGCGCGCCGATCAAGGGCGCGACGCTGATCGGCGATGGCCCGAGCGTGCTGACGCGGGTGAGCGGGATCGGCAATGACTTCGCGCTCGACGAGGGCGTCGGCATGTGCGGCAAGGGCGGGCAGAGCGTGCCGGCGGGCGTAGGGCAGCCGTCGCTGCTGATCGACGCGCTGACGGTGGGCGGAACTGCGGTTTGAAGCGGCTTCTGATTTAGGCGCTTAATAGCCTGACAGCAGCAGATCGAGCGCGCCTGCGATCGCTCGCTCATTGGCGATTGCCGAGCCGGTCCGCTTGCCCAGCATGCTGATCGGCACTGCAGCCGCGAAATGGGTAAGCATAACCATCTCGTCGCCGTCGATATCGAGCAGCGGGTTCAATCGGGCCTCGACCTGAATGGCGTCATCGGGCGATGCGAGCGGTACGACGATCCGGGTGTTGAGATACGATAAAAGGTCGTTCTGGCAATCGAGCAGCATCGTCCCGTCGCGCGAGCGATAGAGGTCGAAACGCGCCATCAGAACATCCGGTATTTGGCGAGCGGCAGACCGTGTTCTTCTACCCAGGCATTGTTGGCCTGGATCGCCTCCCAGTTGTCCTTCGTCCATTGCTCCTTGCGGGCATGCTTGAGTCGATTGAGTAGCCCCTCCTCGCAAGCCTGCGAAACGTTAAGGCCGAGCGTCTTGGCTTCCGCCACAGCGTCTGCGGGTAGCGAGACATTAGTCGCCCGGCGGGGGCGGTCGGTGCGCATGTTCGTTGCCATGCGCATAAAGTATGTGCATCTCTTGTCGTGGTCAATCTTAGGAAATCACCATGGCACTTGCCGAAGTCGGCCGGTTCAATCGGATCGAAGCGCATATCTTGATCGGGCGGCTCGAATCGGAGGGTATCGCTGCGATCAGCTTCGATGGTGAAATGAGCCTGGGCGAGGGAAGCGCATTGCTGATCCCGGTGCGGGTGATGGTCGATGAGGGTGATCTGGCCGAGGCGCGCGCGATCGTCGCGGCGGCGCAGGCGAGCTACGACTGAATCGGCTTTGCGACGGGGCGCATGCAACATGAGCTTCATGTTGCGCGTTTATACCGCCGGGTGGAGAGGCCCCCGGAGTATAAAAGAAAATGCGTACCATCGTTCATCCGATCCTGGTCGCGTGCGTCCGCGATGCGACCGTGCCCGATCGCGACACGCTCGCCGCATTTGCCGCGATCCTTGCCAAAGATGTCGCATATGGCGGCAGTCCCGGCGGTGTTGTCGACCGCCCGATCATGGTCTGGGCGCGCTGCGCGCTGGAAGGATCGCCCAAACGGCGCTGATCTGCCTTAAAAAGCAGCAGTCGTTCGCAACTGCACAAATATTTACCTGTCCGTAACGATTGCGGCCAAGGAACCGCGCGCTTTGGCGGCGTTCCGAGATTGGCACAGCCTTTGCAACGCCACCCTCGGGAAACAGCCGAGGGGGCGACATGAAGCTAATCATCGCCATCATTAAACCGTTCAAGCTCGACGAGGTCCGCGAAGCGCTGACCGAAGTCGGTGTCACGGGAATGACGGTCAGCGAGGTCAAGGGTTTCGGGCGGCAAAAGGGCCAGACCGAAATCTATCGCGGAGCCGAATACAGCACGAACATGGTGCCCAAGATCAAGATCGAGGTCGTGTGCGACTCGGGGCTGGCCCCGCGCGTGGTCGAGGCGGTGCAGGCCGCAGCGAACACCGGCGCGATCGGCGACGGCAAGATCTTCGTGCTCGATGTCGGCCAGGCGGTGCGGATCCGCACCGGCGAAACCGATGTGACTGCACTGTGAGGGGGCTGTGATGGGGGATAGGATGAAGCGATTGATGATGCCGCTGGCGGCTGCCGGGGCAAGCATGTTTGCAGCGATGCCCGTATGGGCGCAGGACGCAGCCGAGGCGGCACCCGCCGCGTTCGTGCCGACCGCCGACATGGTCAACAAGGGCGACGTCGCCTGGATGCTGATCTCCTCGGCGCTGGTGCTGATGATGTCGGTGCCCGCGCTTGCGCTGTTCTATGGCGGCCTGGTGCGCACCAAGAACATGCTGTCGGTGCTGATGCAGGTGCTGACGATCGTCTGCGTCGCGGCGCTCGTATGGTTTTGCTGGGGCTATTCGATCGCCTTCACCTCGACCGGCACGCCCTTTCCCAAGCTGTTTGGCGGGTTGGACAAGGCGTTTCTGGCGGGCGTGTCGCCCTCGACCTTCGCCGCTACCTTTTCCAACGGCGTCTATTTGCCCGAATATGTGTTCGTGATCTTCCAGATGACGTTCGCTTGCATCACCCCGGCGCTGATCGTCGGCGCTTTTGCCGAACGGGTGAAGTTCACCCCGCTGATCATCTTCACGGTGTTGTGGCTGACGCTCGCCTATTTCCCGATCGCGCACATGGTCTGGTACTTCGCCGGCCCAGACTTCCTGCACGCCGCACCCGATGATTCGGGGCTGCTTTGGGGCTGGGGGGCGCTCGACTTTGCCGGTGGCACCGTGGTGCACATCAATGCAGGCATCGCCGGTCTGGTCGGTTGTCTGGTGATGGGGCCGCGGATCGGCTTCAAGAGCGAGCCGATGCCGCCGCACAGCCTGGTGATGACCATGATCGGTGCGTCGCTGCTGTGGATCGGTTGGTTCGGGTTCAACGCTGGATCGGGGCTGGAAGCCAATGCGTTCGGCGCGCTGGCGTTCATCAACACCTTCACCGCGACGGCGGCGGCGGGCGTGACCTGGGCAGTGATCGACCAGATCGTGCACAAGAAGCCATCGTTGCTGGGTGCGGCATCGGGTGTCGTCGCCGGGCTTGTGGCGATCACCCCGGCGGCGGGCTTCGCCCATCCGGGCACCGCGATCATCCTGGGTGCGGTCGCGTCGGGGGTGTGCTTCCTGTTCGTTACCAAGGTGAAGAACGCGCTCAACTATGACGACACGCTCGACGTGTTCGGCATCCATTGTGTCGGTGGCATCATCGGCGCGATCGGCACCGGCATCGTCGCCGACCCTGCGCTGGGGGGCCAGGGCTGGATCGACTATACCGCGCCCGTCGCCAAGGCCGGCGAATATGTCATGAGCGCGCAGGTGATAACGCAGCTTTGGGCGGTGGGCACCACCGTGCTTTGGACGGGCGTCGTTTCGGCGGTGCTGTTCCTCGGGCTGAAATTCACCATGGGCTTGCGCCCTTCCGCCGAAGTCGAAGTCGAGGGTCTCGACATCAACGAGCATGGCGAGCGCGCTTATAATTACTGAGTTTTCATGAGCTTCGGGATCGGCACCTTATTTCGCCGATCCCGCCACTAGGTTCCTCCTGCGGACGACTTGGCCGGTGCGGTAACGTACCGGCCTTTTTTTGTCCGCGACCGGCGGGGTTGCGCCAGACCCCGGCACCCTTGGTTCAGCCGCGACCCGACAGCGCGTCGAGCAGGGGGCGAAGGCCCGACAGGTCATAGCCTGCAGCCTCTCCCTTGGCGGTAAGCTCGGCTGGATCGCCGCCGCCCTTGGCCGCCGCCAGCGCCCATAAATTGCACGATCGCGTGCCCGAGCGGCAATAGGCCAGCACCGGCCCGTCGGCGGCGGCAAGCGCCTGTGCCATCGCGTCGATCTGCGGATGGCTGAAGCCGGCATGGGTGATCGGGATGGCGGTATAGCCAAGCCCGGCGGCGGTGGCGGCGGCGTGCATCTCGGCGCTGCCGGGCTGGCCGGGCTCTTCGTCGTCGGGGCGATTGTTGATCACCGCGACAAAGCCCTGCGCCGCCAGCGCAGCCATATCCTGGGGTGCGATTTGCGGCGAGACCGAAATGCTGTCGTCGATGCGGCGAAGGTGCATGGGGGATCCTTTGTTGCGATCCCCGCCCCTAGCAATTCTGATGGCGCAGCGGGAGGGGGCCGCGCGCCTGGCATCGGCGGCCCCCGTCCCGGTTATGGTCGGGCGTCAGTCCGAAAAGGGATCGCGGACGAGGATCGTGTCCTCGCGCTCGGGGCTGGTCGACACCAATGCCACAGGGCAGCGGATCAGCTCCTCGATCCGGCGGATATATTTGATCGCCTGTGCGGGCAGTTCGGCCCAGCTTCGCGCGCCGGCGGTGGTTTCGGACCAACCTTCCATCGTTTCATAGATCGGCACCACGCGCGCCTGATCGGCGGCATGCGCGGGGAAATGGTCGAGCGTGGCATCGCCCAGCCGATAGCCGGTGCAGATGTTGATCGTTTCGAACCCGTCGAGCACGTCGAGCTTGGTCAGTGCGATGCCGGTTATCCCTGACACTGCCGCCGATTGGCGCACCAGCACTGCGTCGAACCAGCCGCAGCGGCGCTTGCGCCCAGTGACCGTGCCGAATTCATGGCCGCGCACGCCCAGCCGTTCGCCGGTCTCGTCCTCTAGCTCGGTGGGGAAGGGGCCGGACCCGACGCGCGTGGTATAGGCCTTGGCGATGCCGAGCACGAAGCCGACCGCTGCCGGCCCAAGCCCCGAGCCACCCGCCGCCGTGCCAGCGATCGTGTTCGATGAGGTGACGAACGGATAGGTGCCGTGATCAATGTCGAGCAGCACGCCCTGCGCGCCTTCGAACAGGATGCGGCGACCGCGCGAGCGCGCTTCGTTCAGCGAGCGCCAGACCGGCTGGGCATATTGCAGCACGAAATCGGCGATCTCGCGCAACTGCTCGATCAGCGCAGCGCGATCGATCGGCGGTTCGCCAAAGCCAGCGCGAAGGGCGTCGTGATGCGCGGCGACGCGATCGAGCTGGGCATCGAGATCGTCGAGATGCGCCAGATCGCAGACGCGAAGCGCCCGGCGGCCGACCTTGTCTTCATAAGCGGGGCCGATGCCGCGCCGGGTGGTGCCGATCTTGCCCGCGCCCGATGCGTCCTCGCGCAGCCCGTCAAGGTCGCGGTGGAAGGGGAGGATCAGCGCGCAGGTGTCGGCGATCATCAGCGTGTCGGGCGAGACGGTGACCCCCTGGCCACGCAGCCGCCCAACCTCGTCGCGCAGCGCCCAGGGGTCGAGCACGACGCCGTTGCCGATCACGCTGGGGGTGCCGCGCACGATGCCCGATGGCAGCAGCGAGAGCTTATATACCTTGTCGCCGACGACCAGGGTATGGCCGGCATTATGCCCGCCCTGGAATCGGACGACGACATCGGCCCGCTCGGCCAGCCAGTCGACGATCTTGCCCTTGCCCTCGTCGCCCCATTGCGCGCCGATTACTGCCACGTTCGCCAAAGCGCTTTCGTCCTTCGTAGATGGTCGGGAAACCAGGCAGCCCTATCGCGCGGCGGCGGCGGCGTCCACCGCCCGCACGAGTCATACCAAGGTTCATTGGAACCCGTTCCCAGCCCGCAGGCGCGCCGTCAGGCGTCGAGCACCTGGCGCACGCTTTGCGCGAGCTGGGCAAGGTCGAACGGTTTGGGCAGGATCGGGGCATCGAGCCCTTCGTCGCCCGCCGCATCGCCGGTATAGCCGCTGGTGTAGAGCACGCGCAGGCCGGGCAGCCGATCACGGGCCGCCCTGGCAAGTTCGGGGCCGGTCATGTTGGGCATCACCACGTCGGTAAAGAGCAGGACGGGGCGACGACCGGCATCGAGCAGCGCCAGCGCCTCGGCCCCGCCGGTGGCGTGGGTGACGTCATAGCCAAGTTCGAGCAGCGCCTCGACCGAATGATTGCGGACTCGCTCTTCATCCTCGACCACCAGCACCGATTCGCTGCCCTGCGGCAGCGCGGCGGCCGATGCCGGTCGATCGGCGACCGGCGGCGAATCGGTGGCGGGAAGATAGACACGAACGGTGGTGCCGCGCCCCGGTTCGCTCTCGATCCGCACATGCCCCGCCGATTGGCGGACAAAGCCGAACACTTGGCTGAGGCCGAGCCCGGTACCCTTGCCCACTCCCTTGGTGGTGAAAAACGGCTCGAATGCGCGTGCCGCCGTCTCGGGCGTCATGCCGGTGCCGGTATCCGCCACCGCGATGGTGATGAAATCGCCGGGGGCGACGCTGTAGCTTCGCGCATCGCCCTCGCCGATTCGAGTTTGTCCGGTCTGGATCGTCAGCGTGCCGCCGCGCGGCATCGCGTCGCGGGCGTTGACCGCCAGGTTGAGGATGACGTTTTCGAGCTGGTTGGGATCGGCGATCGCATTGCCATCGAGATCAGCGAGCCGGGTTTCGACCTGCACATCGTCGCCGATCGTGCGGATCAGCAATTCGAGCATGCCGCGCACCATCTGGTTGACGTCGATCGGCCGCGCCGCCAGCGGCGTCTGGCGGGCAAAGGCGAGCAGTCGCTGGGTAAGCCCTGCCGCGCGGGTGGCCCCGTCACGCGCCGCCATCACATAGCGCGACACATCGGTCGATCCTTGCGCCAGGCGCCGCTCGAGCAAATCGAGTGCGCCGATCACCACGGCCAGCATGTTATTGAAATCATGCGCGATGCCGCCGGTTAGCTGGCCCACCGCCTCCATCTTCTGCGCCTGGCGCAGCTGGTCTTCGGCGCTGATCAACTGGCGCGTGCGCTCGTTCACCGCAAGCTCGAGCTCTTCGCGTGAGCGCGACAGCACTTCGCGCGCGTCCATGATGTCCTGTACATCGGTGCAGGTGCCGAACCAGCGGGTGATCACGCCGCTGTCGTCGCGCACCGCGCTGGCGCGGGCGAGCACCCAGCGCCAGCTATCCGACGCGGCATGGCGAAGCCGCGTCTCGAGATGAAAGGGCTGGCCGCTGGCAAGCGACTGCCGCCAGCGTTCGAGCGCGGCTTCGCGGTCATCGGGATGCACCATTGCGGCCCAATGCGAGCCATCGACCCAGCGATCGCCGGTGCCGGTAAATTCATACCAGCGGTCGTTGAAATAATCGGTGCGGCCATCGGGCAGCGACGACCAGACCATGTGATCGATCGAGTTGGCGATCGCGCGAAACTTGCCCTCGCTTTCCTTGAGCGCGGCGACAGCCCCCACGCGCTCGACCGCGTCCCAGGTGATTTCGGCGACGGCTTCGATGAACGCGACGTCTTCTGCCGACCAGTCGCGCGGGGCGGCGCAATTGCCGTACATGCTGGCGACCCAGCGGCCATGCCGAAGCAACGGCACGCCGATCGCCGCGACCGTCAACCGGCTGATCGCCGACCCCTGAAAGGCCTGATCGCTGGGCGCATCGGCGGCGACGATCGTGCGGCCCGATTCATATTGGCTGCGCTGAACGGTACCCAGCTCGTCGGCGGATAATGTACCGCGCAGCACCGGCATCGATCCGTCGGTCCAGCAGGGGCCGAAATCGATCAGGCCGTTATCGCTGACCCGGTAAAACCCCGCCCGGTTGAGCTTCAGTCGGCGGCCGAGCGCGGCGGCGGTGAAGCGCATGATCGCTTGCGGCGTTTCGAGCGCGCGCTGGCGTTCGGCCATCGAATAGAGAAATGCCTGCCCCTCGGTCGCGACGCGAAGTTCTTCGGCGGTCGAGCGCGCCGATTCCTCGGCGGCCTTGCGCGAGGTGATGTCGAAGGTGATGCCGGGGAAGCGCACCATTTCGCCGCCGTCGCTGCGCAATGCGCGGCCCTGTGCGGCGACCCAGCGGACTTCGCCGCCGGGCTGGATCAGGCGATATTCCTCGGCAAACGCCGCCCCGGTGAGCAGGGTCGAATCGACCGAGGCACGGACACGCTCGGCATCGTCGGGATGGATCGCCGAAAAGAAATCGACCAGCGGCGCACCAAGGTTCGCGGTTTCGGTCTCGACGCCGTACATCCGGGCAAAGCCGGGATCGGCGGTCACGCGATCGTTGACGACGTCCCAGTCCCAGGTACCGACCCCATGCGAAACATTGAGCGCCAGTTGCAACCGCGCCTGGCTTTCGCGCAGCGCCGCCTCGGCAAGTGCGCGATCGGTGACGTCGGTCGCCTGCACGAAGATGTCAGTAACCGTGCCGCCGGCGTCGCGGATCGGCTGATAGACGAAATCGACGATCCGTTCATCGAGCGTGCCATCGGTCGAGCGCGCCAGCCGCAACGGCGTGCCCCAGGCGCGATACGTCTTGCCGGTGGTGAAGACATTGTCGAGCAAGGCGACAAAGCCCTGATCGGCGACTTCGGGTATTGCATCGACCAGGCGTTTGCCCAGCAATTCGCGGCGACCGACCAGTTCCTGATAGGCGTCGTTGGCCAGATCGAAGCGGAAATCGGGGCCGTGCAGCAATGCCACTGCGCCGGGCGACTGCTGAAACAATTCGTGCAGCCGCAGCACTTCGGCATGGCGGGCGCGCTCGGCCAGCACGAACCGGGTGGTTTCATTGCCCTGGTTGAGGACGCCGGCAACCTTGCCGTGTTCATCGCGGATCGGGGTGCCGCTGTAATTCCAGTAGGTTTCATGCGGCACGCCGCCGCGTTCCATCATCAGCAACTGGTCGTAGCTTGCGAACGCAACGCCCTGATCGCGCACCCGATCGAAATCGGGGCCGACCACGCCCCAGATGTCGGACCACACCTCTGCGCCGGGGCGACCGAGTGCCCAGGGGTGGCGATCGGCGGCGATTGCCGACCAGGCATCGTTATACAGCAGATGATAGTCGCGCCCCCAATAGATCGCCATCGGGAAGCTGGACGACAGGATCAGATCGAGGATGAAGCGAAGCGCCTGTGGCCAGGTTTCAGGCGGCCCAAACGGATGCCGCGACCAATCCATGGCGCGGATTCGGTCGGCCATCTCGCCGGAGTGATCGAGGAAGCCCAAGCCGCGCTGCATCCACCTGCGATGCGGAACGCAAGGGGGTGTGTCAACCGCCGCGAACCGCTCGACTTCGCCGCACCAGCGGTTATGCAGGAGCGCGAAAAACCGTCACAAAAAACATCGGAGAGCGTGATGAAACTGGCAAGCCTGAAACAGGGCCGTGACGGACGGTTGGTGGTGGTGTCGGACGACCTGGCCTGGTGCGCCGATGCCGGGCATATCGCGCCGACGCTGCAGGCTGCGCTCGATGACTGGGACCGGGTGGAAGCGGCGCTTCGCAACCTGGCGACCGACCTGAACCACGAAGCGATCCCGATGATGCGCTTTCACGAGCGGCAGGCGGCGGCACCGTTGCCGCGCGCGTATCAATGGGCCGATGGGTCGGCCTATGTGAATCATGTCGCGCTGGTACGGCAGGCGCGCGGGGCCGAGCTGCCCGACAGCTTCTGGCACGATCCGCTGATGTATCAGGGCGGATCGGACGGGTTTCTGGGGCCGCGCGATGCCATTCCGCTGGCCGATGAAGTCTGGGGCTGTGACCTGGAGGCCGAAGTGGTGGTGGTGACCGGCGACCTGCCGATGGGTGCCAGCCGCGATGAAGCACTGGCGGCGGTGCGGCTGGTGGGGCTGACCAACGACGTCAGCTTGCGCAACCTGATCCCCGGCGAACTGGCCAAGGGATTCGGCTTTTTCCAGTCGAAGCCCGCCAGCGCGTTTTCGCCGGTGTTCGTCACCCCCGATTCGCTGGGCGAGATGTGGCAGGACGGCAAATTGCATCGCGCGCTGAACGTCGACCTGAACGGCCAGCCCTTTGGCCGGGCGCAGGCGGGCGAGGACATGACCTTCGATTTCGGCACGCTGATCGCGCATGCCGCCAAGACACGCGCGCTGGGGGCGGGGACGATCATCGGGTCGGGCACGGTTTCGAATCGCGATGCCGATGGCGGCCCGGGTAAGCCGGTGGCGGCGGGGGGCGTCGGCTATTCGTGCATCGCCGAAGTGCGGATGATCGAGACGATCGAGGGCGGCAAGCCGGTGACGCCGTTCCTCAAAGCTGGCGACACGGTGCGCATCTGGGCCGAGGATGATCGCCATCACGCGATTTTCGGCACGATCGAACAGACGGTGGTCGCCGCCTGAACCGCGGCGATGGAATCGCCGCCGGCCATCGCCCTTCGCCGGTTCGCGCCGGACGACCTGGGCACGGCGCTGGCAATCCAATCGGCGGCGTATCCTGCGTTTCTGGTCGAGCCGGCTGATGCTTTTGCCAGCCGATTGATGCTGGCTGCCTCCTATTGCCTGGTGGCGGCGCGCGACGGGGTGGTGATCGCCTATCTGCTCGCGCATGGCTGGCCGCGCGAATCGCCAGCCGCGATCGGTGCGGTGCTGACCGATGGCGCGAGCGAGGTGCTGTTCCTCCACGACCTGGCGGTCGCCAAGGCCGGGCGCGGCACCGGCATCGGGCGAAAGCTGGTCGTGCAGGCGCTGGCGTTGGCGGCGGAGGACGGCTTGGCGGCGGCCGAGCTGATCGCGGTGGCGGGAGCGGCGGGCTATTGGCGGGCGCTCGGCTTTTGCGAAAGCGCGGTTTCGGCGGCGTTGGCGGCGAAGGTCGCGGGCTATGGACCCGAAGCACGCTGGATGACCCGCGCGCTTTGAGCGGGCAGATTCAGCTTCAAAACATGCTGGGCCATCGGACGGGCTGGTAATGTCTTTTGAAACTTTATAACAGGGCAGCCGATCCGGCTTCGAAGCGTCATCGGGCGCCGGGCGGATGTATCTGGAGAGTGACTTGACCGGCGAACCCCGCGCCAACCTGCCCCCGCTGTCGCTGCATGTGCCCGAACCCAAGTTTCGACCGGGCGACAAGGCCGAGTTCAGCGACGTCATCGTGCCGCCGGCGGGCAGCGGACGTCGCCCCGACCCCGCCGAGCCGGCGGCGCAGTTTCACGAGCTGGCCTATGGGCTGGTGCGTGTGCTCGACGATGAGGGCAATGCGGTGGGACCGTGGGCACCGCGGCTGACCCCCGACACGCTGCGGCGGATGCTGCGCTACATGGCGCTGGTGCGCGCGTTCGATGAACGCATGTTCCGCGCGCAGCGGCAGGGCAAGACCAGCTTCTACATGAAATGTACCGGCGAAGAGGCGGTCGCCGTCGCCGCGACGATGGCGTTGCAGCGCGACGACATGACCTTTCCCAGCTATCGCCAGCAGGGCATCCTGATCGCGCGCGATTGGTCGCTGGTCGACATGATGAACCAGATTTATTCGAACAAGGGCGACCGGCTGCAGGGCAAGCAATTGCCGATCATGTATTCGACGCGCGAGGGGGCATTCTTCTCGATCTCCGGCAATCTGGCGACGCAATATCCGCAGGCGGTGGGCTGGGCGATGGCGAGCGCGGCCAAGGGCGATACGCGGATCGCCGCCACCTGGTGCGGCGAGGGATCGACCGCCGAGGGCGATTTCCATTCGGCCTGCACCTTCGCCAGTGTCTATCGCGCGCCGGTGATCCTGAACGTCGTCAACAACCAATGGGCGATTTCGAGCTTTTCGGGGTTTGCGGGCGCCGAGGCGACGACCTTTGCCGCGCGTGCGCTGGGCTATGGCATTGCCGGCCTGCGCATCGACGGCAACGACGCGCTGGCGGTCTATGCCGCGACCGAATGGGCAGCCGAGCGCGCGCGGACCAACCAGGGACCGACGCTGATCGAGCATTTCACCTATCGCGCCGAGGGGCATTCGACGTCGGACGATCCCTCGCAATACCGATCGGCCAATGAAGCCAGCGATTGGCCGCTGGGCGATCCGATCGCGCGGCTGAAGGATCATTTGGTGGCTTTGGGCGAATGGGACGATGCGCGGCACGCGGCGCAAGACCTTGAGCTGGCCGAACTGGTGAAGCGTTGTCAGAAAGAGGCCGAGGCCAATGGCATATTGGGGCATGGCCTGCACCAGCCGCTCGACACGCTGTTCGAAGGGGTGTTCGAGGAAATGCCCTGGCATCTGAAGGAACAGCGCGCGCAGATGCTCGCCGAGGAAGAAGCGAGCGGGCGGCCATGGGCACTGAAATGATGAGCAGCGCCGCCCCTCTTCCTTCTCCCCTCTCCCCTGGACAGGGGAGAGGATACCGCAGCTTGGTCGCGAAGCGGCCTAGCGAAGGTTGGAGAGGGGGCGAGCGAAGCGGAGCTTCGCGCGGTCGCAAGTGCGACCGCACCACCCTCACCCAGCTCCGACTAGGCCGCGCTGAAGAAGCGCGACCAAGTCTGCGCAACCCTCTCCCGCCAGCGGGAGAGGGAATATGAGCGAGACGATGAACGAACCTACCACCCGCATGAACATGATCCAGGCGATCAACTCGGCGATGGACGTCGTGATGGCGCGCGATCCCGATGTCATCGTGATGGGCGAGGATGTCGGCTATTTCGGCGGCGTCTTCCGCGCGACCGCCGGATTGCAGGCGAAATATGGCAAGACCCGGGTGTTCGACACGCCGATCACCGAATGCGGCATCATCGGCGTCGCGGTGGGAATGGGTGCCTATGGCCTGCGCCCGGTGCCCGAAATCCAATTCGCCGATTATATCTATCCCGCGCTCGACCAGTTGGTCTCCGAAGCCGCGCGGTTGCGCTATCGTTCGGCGGGCGAATTCATTTCGCCGATCACGGTGCGCTCGCCCTTCGGCGGCGGCATCTTCGGCGGGCAGACGCATTCGCAGTCGCCCGAGGGCATCTTCACCCATGTCTCGGGGATCAAAACCGTCATTCCGGCAACCCCCTATGATGCCAAGGGGCTGCTGATCTCGGCGATCGAGGATAACGACCCGGTGCTCTTTTTCGAGCCCAAGCGCATCTATAACGGCCCGTTCGACGGCTATTGGGACCGCCCCGCCAAAAACTGGTCGGCGCATCCTGCGGGCGAAGTGCCAACGGGCTATTACAAGATTCCGCTGGGCAAGGCGGCAATCGCTAGGGCGGGCAACGACCTGACGATCCTGGCCTATGGCACGATGGTGCATGTCGCGATCGCAACGGTCGAGGAAGCCGGCGTCGATGCCGAGGTGATCGACCTTCGCACGCTGGTGCCGCTCGACATCGAGACGATCGAGGCATCGGTGAAGAAGACCGGGCGCTGCATGGTGGTGCACGAGGCGACGCGCACTGGCGGCTTCGGTGCCGAGTTGGCGGCATTGGTGCAGGAGCGCTGCTTCTACCACCTCGAAGCGCCGGTCGAGCGGGTGACGGGGTTCGACACGCCGTATCCGCACAGCCTGGAATGGGCGTATTTCCCGGGGCCGGTCCGCATCGGACAGGCGCTCAAGAAAATCATGAAGGACTGACGATGGCGCGCTTCTCTTTCCGCCTGCCCGATATCGGCGAAGGCATTGCCGAGGCCGAGATCGTCCAATGGCATATCGCGGTCGGCGACCGGGTCGAGGAAGACCAGCAGATCGCCGACATGATGACCGACAAGGCGACGGTCGAGATGGAATCGCCGGTGTCGGGGATCGTCGTCGAACTGGCGGGCGAGGTCGGCGACCAGGTCGCGATCGGCGCGACGCTGGTGGTGATCGAAACCGATGCGGTGACCGAGAGCGACACGATGGTCGCGGAGAACCCTGGGGTCGAGGAGGCCGTCGATGCGCAAGCGGTGTACCCCACGCCCGAGGAGGATGCGCGGATTCGTGCTGAGGCGAAGGACGCGGGGCTTGCGCCGATCCTCCCCGAAACGGGGAGGGGGACCGCCGGCGAAGCCGGTGGTGGAGGGGGATCGCCGCAGGCGGTGCCGCTAGCGGAAGCCCCCCTCCACCATCCTGCGGATGGTCCCCCTCCCCGTGCCGGGGAGGATCCGCAGCAGCAGGTGCTGGCTTCGCCGGCGGTGCGTGCTCGCGCCAAGGCGCTTGGCGTCGACCTCGCTTCGGTGAAGTCCGACGGCAATCACGTCCGCCACGCCGATCTCGATGCGTATCTGCGCTATGGCGGTGGCGAGGGTTATCATGCGCCGGGGGCCAGCCGCGCGCGCGCTGACGTGCCGGTCAAGGTGATCGGGATGCGGCGGCGGATCGCCGAGAATATGGCTGCATCGAAGCGTGCGATCCCGCATTTCACCTATGTCGACGAGATCGACGTCACCGCGCTCGAAGAGATGCGCGCCGATCTCAACGCCAATCGCGGCGGGCGGCCCAAGCTGACGATGCTCCCGCTGTTGATCGTCGCGATTTGTCGCTCGATCCCCGATTTCCCGATGCTCAACGCGCGTTATGACGATGAGGCTGGCGTCGTGACTCGGCATGGCAGCGTGCATCTGGGGATGGCGACGCAGACCGATGCCGGGCTGATGGTGCCGGTGATCCGCGACGCGCAGGACAAGAATGTCTGGCAATTAGCGAGCGAGATCGGCCGGCTGGCCGACGCCGCGCGCACCGGCAAGGCGAAGTCCGAGGAATTGTCGGGATCGACGCTGACCATCACCTCGCTCGGGCCGCTGGGCGGGATCGCGACGACGCCGGTGATCAATCGCCCCGAAGTGGCGATCATCGGGCCGAACAAGATCGTCGAGCGGCCGATGTTCCGGGGCGATGACATCGTTCGCGCCAAGCTGATGAACCTGTCGATCAGTTGCGATCATCGCGTCGTCGATGGCTTCGACGCGGCAAGCTATGTCCAGGCGGTGAAGAAGCTGCTCGAAACGCCGGTGTTGCTGTTCGCCGATTGATCCAGGGAATCGCCCGGCGGCTGGCAATGCTCAGCCGTCGGGCCGACTCCATATCCAGGCACCGCTGACCACCGCGATCGACATCGGCACGATATTCCAGGGCCAGGGCAGGAAGGCCAGCCCCAGGATGCCGCTGCCCGTCAGCCCGATCGCCGCCGCCCATTTGCCCTTGCGCGGGATCGCACCGCTTCGGCGCCAGGCATGGATCGGCGGCCCGAGCTGGGGATGATCGAGCAGCCATGTTTCAAATCGCGGACTGCCGCGCGAAAAACAAAAGGCGGCCAGGATCACGAACGGCACCGTCGGCAGGATCGGCAGAAATGCACCGATAAAACCCAGCACCAGCGAAAGGATGCCCGCAGCGAAATAGAGCGACCGGATCACGGCGCGATGCTGCCACCGGATCGATACCCGCAGCGATCGCCGCCCAGAGAAACCGCGCGCCGGCTCAGCCGAAGCGTTCCTTCAGCGCCAGCATCGCCAGCGCCGCCTTTGCCGCTTCGCCGCCCTGGTCCTTTTGCTTAGGATCGGCGCGGACCAGCGCCTGCGCTTCGTTCTCGACGGTCAGGATGCCATTGCCGATCGCGAGGCCATCCATTGCCAGCGCCATCAGCCCGCGCGCGCTTTCGCCAGCGACGATCTCGAAATGATAGGTTTCACCGCGGATCACGACGCCCAGGGCAACGAAGGCATCGTATAAATTGCTCTGGTCGGCCAGTGCCAGCGCGCCGGGAATTTCGAGCGCGCCGGGGACGGTGACGGTTTCGTGGGTGTGACCCGCCGCCTCGATCGCGGCGCGTGCGCCCTTGAGCAGCATGTCGTTCAACTGCGCGTAAAATCGCGCCTCGACGATCAAAACCTTGGCCATCAAATTTCTCCGTTCACGTCGATTGCGCGTTCGCCGACGATCGACAGGCCATAGCCGTCGAGTCCGACCAAGGTGTGGTGAGTGTTGGTGAGCAGCACCATGTCGCGCACTCCCAATTCAGTGAGGATCGTCGCGCCGACGCCATAATCGCGCAGTTCGTCCATGTCCTTGGGCGCGAGCGTGCCGGTGCGCGCCTGCAGCGCCATCGTATAGGCGTCGAGCCGGGTGGGATTGATCACCACGACGACGCCAGCGCCCTCTTCGCCGATGATTTCCATCGACCGCTGCAGCAATTTGCCGCGCGGCCCCGCCTCGCCGAAAATGTCGCCGAACGGGGTGAGCGCGTGCATCCGCACCAGCACCGGCTTGGCCGGGTCGATCTCGCCCTTCACCAGTGCGACCTGTTCGGTGCCCGCCGCCTTGTTCCAGAAGGTCATGACCGTCCAGTCGCCGCCCCATGCGCTGGCGAAGCGCGCCTCGGCACGCTTTTCGACCAGATGGTCATAACGGCGGCGATAGGCGATCAGGTCGCGGATCGTGCCGATCTTGAGGTTGTGGAACTGCGCGAAGGTGACGAGGTCGTCCATCCGCGCCATTTCGCCATCGTCCTTCATGATCTCGCAGATCACGCCCGATGGATTGAGCCCGGCCAGCCGCGCGACATCGACCGCCGCTTCGGTATGCCCTGCGCGCACCAGCACGCCGCCGTCGCGCGCGACCAGCGGGAAGACATGCCCCGGCGTCACGATCTCGTCGCGCCCCTTTGACGCATCGACCGCGACCGCGATCGTTCGCGCGCGATCGGCCGCCGAAATGCCGGTGGTCACGCCGTCGCGCGCCTCGATAGACACGGTGAAGGCGGTTTCATGGCGCGTGCCGTTGTTGCGCGCCATCAGGTCGAGGCCCAATTGCTGGGTCCGCTCCTTGGTCATCGCCAGGCAGATCAGCCCGCGACCATAGCGCGCCATGAAGTTGATCGCGTCGGGGGTCGCCATCTGCGCGGGGATCACCAGATCGCCCTCATTTTCGCGATCCTCGTCATCGACCAGGATGAACATCCGGCCGTTGCGCGCTTCGTCGATGATCTCTTCGGGGGTCGAGAGGAATGCGTGGCGCAGTTGCGCCAGTTCAGGCCTTGCCACGTACTTGCTCCATGCGTTGCAGATAACGGGCGAGCACGTCGATCTCGAGATTGACCGACTGTCCCTGCGCCAGATCGGCGAAGGTGGTGACGCCCCAGGTATGCGGAATGATGTTGAGGCCGAAGCGGACGCCGCCTGCGACATCCTCGACCGAATTGACCGTGAGCGACACGCCGTCGACGGTGATCGATCCCTTGGCCGCGACATAGGGCGCGATTTCGGTGCCGGCGTGGATCGTCACGCGGTGCGATCCGCCCTCGGGCACCACCGACACGACTTCGCCCAGCCCATCGACATGGCCGGTGACGATATGCCCGCCCAGTTCATCGCCAAGCCGCAGCGCGCGTTCGAGGTTCAGCCGGCGGCCCGCCTGCCACATCGCGGCGGCGGTGCGCGATACCGTCTCGCCCGACACGTCGAACGCCAGCCAGCCGCTGCCCGATTCGTGAACCCCCTTGTCGACGACCGTGAGGCAAACGCCCGAACAGGCAACCGACGCGCCCATGTCGATCGCGGCGGTGTCATAAGTGGTGGCGACGCGAACGCGCCGGTCGCCGCGATCGGCCACTTCTTCGATCCGCCCGACGTCGGTAATAATTCCGGTGAACATATCAGCTCCTCGCGCGCTCGTAGACTTCGAGCCGGTCGCTGCCAAGCGGCCGTTGGTCCAGCAGTCGCCAGCGGCGATGCGCCGGATCGACGATGTTCAAAAACAGGTCGCCCACCGCCTGCCTGCCGCCAAGCAGGATCGGCGCGCGATACAAAAGCAGCCGATCGACCAGATCGTCGCGCAGGAACGCCGCCGCGGTCTGCGCGCCGCCCTCGACCAGCAGGTGATCGACGCCCTCGATCTCGCGGATCGCCGCCGGGCCGCGCACCGCTTCCCAGCCCTTGGGGGCGTCCATCCGCGTCATCAGCAGCCGGCGCGGGCTGCGGCCCTCAAGCCCCGCCAGCCGCACGTCGAGGCGAGGTTGATCGGCATCGTAGGTGGCGCGCCCGACCAGGATCGCTTCGTGCCGGGTGCGTTCGATATGACCGTGCGCGCGCGCTGCCGGCCCGGTGATCCATTTGCTGGCCCCCGAATGCAGCGCGATGCAGCCGTCGAGCGACATCGCCAGCTTGAGCGTCACTTGTGGCCGACCGAGCGCCCGCCGGGTGAGGAAGCCCGCCATCGCGCGCCGCGCCTCGTGCGGCATGACGTCATCGGTCACCGCGATTCCGGCGGCGGCAAGCCGGGCATGGCCGGCGCCATCGGTGCGCGGATCGGGATCGCGCAGCGCGGTCACCACGCGGGCGATGCCCGCCGCGACCACCAGATCGCTGCACGCAGGCCCGCGCGCCGACACATGCGCGCAGGGCTCGAGCGTGGTGTACAGCGTCGCCCCCCCCGCCGCCGCGCCCGCCTGTTCCAGCGCCATCGCCTCGGCATGCGGGCGGCCGCCGGGCTGGGTCCAGCCGCGCCCGACCACCCGTCCGTCGCGCACGATCACGCAGCCGACATTGGGGTTGGGGGCGCTGAGCCCGCGCCCGCGCCCGGCGAGCACCAAAGCTGCCGCCATCCAGCGTGAATCGTCGGTCAGAGGCCCCAGCGCTCCATCGCGTCATCGACCTTCTTGAATTCGGCGCGGCGCTTTTCGACGCGCGCTTGGTAATCGGCGCGCTTCTTGTCGCGGATCACCTGGTCGATCTGTTGCTGTGCGATGATTTCGGCGTCGGTGCGCGACTGCGCCCAACTCTCGAAATAGATGATCTCGCGCTTGATCGGTCGGTCGAACTTCGAATCCTTCATGAAGACCAGCATCAGCGTGGTCGTGATCATGATCGACAGCAGCAGGAACCATAATTCATAGGGCTGCCGGTGCGACAGAAACAGGCGCAGGTCACGCAGCGCCCGAAATGGCGAAAAGCGGCGGAGATAGTTCACGCAACGCAACATAGGGTGGTCCGGCGCGCCAGACCACCCCGGCAATCGGCCCGGCAATCGGCTCTTGGCGCTCAGCCGCCTGACAGCTCGAAACGCAGGCTCATCGTCTTCCAGCTTTCCACCGGCACCCCGCCGCGTGTCGCCGGTTTGAACCGCCAGCGCGCCAATGCGTGCCGCCGGGTTGCATCGAACAGCCCCGGTGAGACCGCGCTGACCTGTTCGACCGCCTGGACTCGCCCGTCGATGCCGATCAGCACGCGCACCACCACGCGGCCTTCGCGCTCGGCGCGGCGTTCGGCGGCGGGATATTCGGGCTGGAAGGCGTTGGCGAAGCGCGGGTCGATCTCGGCCCCGATCAGTGCGGGGGGCGCGGGTTCAGCTGGCACCGATCCGCTGCCGCTGCCCGTAACTGCCCCGCCCGGTGGCAGCGCTAGCGGCTGTATCGGCTGCAGGATCGTCGTCGACCCGAAGTTAGAGTTAGGCACCGGCAAATTGACGATCGGCGTCGGTTTGAACGGCAGCGGTGCCGGTGCGGGCTGCACCCGATCGACGCGCGGCTGCTCGATCGGTTCGGGGGGCGGTGGCGGATCGAGCGGGATGTGTATGATCGTCAAAGGGCCGTCGGGCCGAATGGTCGTCGGAACCACGCCGGTGGTCATTAACAGCGCAAGCAGCCCGGCATTGACCGCGACCGCCGCGCCCAAGCCGACCGATTTTCCCTTGCCGCCGCTGTCATAGCGTTGTGCGTACATGGCTTTCTCCTACCCGCCGCAATGGCCGGTATAAGATGTTACATCATATCTTTCGCGCGTGATCGAATCATTTCATTCTGCTACCCACCGGCAGCCTCTAGCCGTCGAATCGCCTCGTCGCGGGCGATCAGCGGCAACAGCGTTGCCATGTCGGGGCCGTGTGGCTGGCCGGTCAGCGCGAGCCGAAGCGGGAGGAACAGGGCGCGGCCCTTGCGCGCGGTGGCATCCTTCAGCGCGCCGGTCAGCGCGTGCCAGGGATCGCTGGTCCAATCGATGCCCGCCGCCAGCGTTGCCGCCTCGCGCAGATAGCCGCGATCCTCATCCGCAATCGAAGCCGCCGCGATCGGCCCCTCGATCACCTGCCACCAATCGGCGGCGTGGGTCACTTTGGTCAGATTGGGCCGAACCGCCTGCCACGCAGGCTGTGCCATGCCCTGGGGCAGGCGTTCGCGCACTGCTTCATAATCGAGCTGGTGGACGATCTTGGCGTTGAGCCCCGCCAGTTCCTCTTCGTCGAATCGCGCCGGCGCGCGCCCGAAGCGGCTGAAGTCGAACGCCTCGACCAGCGGCGCGGGATCGACGAAAGGCTCGACCGGATCGCTGGTGCCGATCCGCGCGAGCAGCGCGACGATCGTCTGCGGCTCGATCCCCGCTTCCCGGAAATGCTCGACGCCAAGCGATCCGAGCCGCTTCGACAATTTGCCCTCTGCCCCGGTGAGCAGCGCGGCATGGGCGAAGGTGGGCGGCGCTGCGCCCAGCGCCTCGAACATCTGCACCTGGACCGCAGTGTTCGACACATGATCCTCACCGCGCACCACATCGGTGACGCCCATGTCGATGTCGTCGATGACGCTGGGCAGCAGATATAGCCAACTGCCATCGGCGCGGCGCACCACCGGATCGCTCATCGTCGCCGGATCGAAGCGCTGGTGTCCGCGAATCCGGTCGTCCCATTCGATCGCCGCGCCGTGATCGAGGCGGAAGCGCCAGTGCGGGGCGACGCCCTGCTCGGCAAAACGGTCGTGATCGGCCTGTGTCAGCTTCAGCGCGGCGCGGTCATATACCGGGGGCAGGCCGCGCCCCAGCAGCACCTTGCGCCGCAGATCGAGTTCGGCGGGGGTTTCGTAGCAGGCATATACCCGTCCGCTGGCACGCAGCGCCTCGAACCGCGCCTCATACGCTGCCAAATGCGCCGATTGCCGTGCTTCACCATCGGGCGCCAGCCCCAGCCAGCTAAGATCGGCGCGAATCGCCTCGACAAAGCGCTCCTCCGATCGCGCGGGATCGGTGTCGTCGATCCGCAGCAGGAAGCGCCCCCCTTGCCGCCGCGCCCACAGCCAGCACAGGATCGCGGTACGCAGATTGCCGACATGCAGATTGCCGGTCGGGCTGGGGGCAAAGCGGGTGACGGTGATGGCCGATGCGGGGATGGGTGCGCTCATGCGTGCCGTCCTAGTCCGATCGGCGGGCCGAATGAAGCCCGGCGCCGCGCGCCCCTTTTCACCTGTGATGCTTGCGACTAGGACGGCCACCGAGCGCAAGGGAGACGATCTGGTGAAGTTACTGGCGGGAAATTCGAACCTTCCCTTGGCAAAGGCGATCGCCGCCTATCTCGAAACCCCGCTGACCGAGGCGATGGTGCGGCGCTTTGCCGACGAGGAAATCTTTGTCGAGATCATGGAGAATGTGCGCGGCGAGGACGTGTTCGTGCTCCAGTCGACGTCGTTCCCGGTCAACGACAATCTGATGGAAATGTTGATCATGATCGATGCGCTCAAGCGCGCATCGGCCAAGCGGATCACCGCCGTCGTCCCCTATTTCGGCTATGCCCGCCAGGACCGGAAGCCCGGCCCGCGCACGCCGATCTCGGCCAAATTGGTCGCCAATCTCATCACCAAAGCGGGCGCCGATCGCGTGCTGTCGGTCGATCTTCATGCCGGGCAGATCCAGGGTTTTTTCGATATTCCCACCGACAATCTTTATGGCGCGCCGGTGATGTCGGCCGACATCAAGACTCGCTTCGGCGACCGCAACCTGATGGTGGTATCGCCCGATGTCGGCGGCGTGGTGCGCGCGCGGGCGCTCGCCAAGCGGCTGGACAATGCGCCGCTGTCGATCGTCGACAAGCGCCGCGAGCGCCCCGGCGAATCCGAAGTGATGAACATCATTGGCGATGTCGAGGGGCGCTTTTGCATCCTGATCGACGATATCGTCGATTCGGCGGGTACCTTGTGCAACGCGGCGGCTGCGCTGAAGGCGGCAGGGGCCGAGGGCGTCGTTGCCTATTGCACCCATGGCGTATTGTCGGGCGGCGCGGTGGCGCGGGTCGAGAATTCGGCGCTCGAGGAACTGGTCATCACCGATTCGATCGGCAACCACGAAGTGATCCAGGACGCCCGCCGAATCCGCCATCTGACCATTGCGCCGCTACTGGCCGAAGCGGTCAAGCGGATCGCCGAGGAAGCATCAGTTTCTAGCCTGTTCGACTAGCCGCGCGCGCCAGGGGGAGCGCTCGCGACCAGTGGTTGCGCTAACGCGACGAGGCCATGGCCGCTCGCACATTGCGGCTTCCCTTGCCGCCCCATGCGCCGCACAAGCTTTGACCCGTCCTCAAGCCTTGGTTAATGCGCGCATATGATGCCGGATACCCCGCAATCGGGCCGCTTCGTGAGCGGTGAGCATCGCTTTGCGGTGCGGGTGTATTTCGAGGATACCGACCTGTCGGGGGTCGTCTATCACGCCAATTATCTGCGCTATATGGAACGCGCGCGATCGGACATGCTGCGCGTCGCTGGGATCGACCAGCGCGCGGCGCATGAAGCCAGCGAAGGGGCGTATGCGGTGCGTGACCTGCGGATTCGCTATGTTGCGCCCGCGCGGCTCGACGATGCGTTGTTGGTGATCACCACGATCGAACGAATTCGCGCCGCATCGGTCGATATTCATCAACGAGTCATGCGCGATGGGCTGCTGTTGGCCGATGCGCAGGTAGAGGCGGCATTCGTCGCGCCATCAGGGCGTGCGAGACGCCAGCCGGCGAAGTGGCTAGAGGCGTTCGACACCGTGTTGCAAAAGGGAAAGCCGAGCTAGATGGAAGCAATCGTGAACGCCGACGCTGCGACCCTGTCCCCGCTGGCGCTGTTCCTTACCGCCGACTGGGTGGTGAAGGGCGTGATGCTTGGGCTGTTGCTGGCCAGCATCTGGACCTGGGCGATCATCATCAGCTTCCGCCGTAAGATCGGCCGCGCGCGCAAGGCGATCGACCAGTTTGAAGGTGATTATCGCCGCGCCGAGGATGTCGATGCGTTTCATCGCAGCCATGCCGAAAGCGACATGGCGATCGCGCGCGTATTTTCCGCCGGGGTCGCCGAATGGCGGCGATCGACCGCCGGCAAGGCGATTGACCGCGAGGGGACGCGTGAGCGACTGGGAACCGCGATGGGCGCTGCGGTGGCGAGCGAGATCGACCGCATGTCCGACAGGCTGAACGTGCTGGCGACGATCGGATCGGTCGCGCCGTTCGTCGGGCTGTTCGGCACCGTGTGGGGGATCATGCGAAGCTTCACCGCGATCGCGCAGGCGCAGAATTCGTCGCTGGCGGTGGTCGCGCCGGGCATCGCTGAGGCATTGTTCGCGACCGCGATCGGCCTGTTCGCGGCGATCCCCGCGGTGATCGCGTACAATCGCTTCAGCCACGGCATCAACAAGATCGAGGCGCGGCTGAACCGTTTCGCGGATGGCTTCCACGCAACGCTGAGCCGGCAGTTGGAGCTTGGGGCGTGAGCGGCGACTTTCTGTCCTCCTCCCGCTCGCGGGAGGGGCTGTCGCCCTGTCCTGGACAAGCCCTCCCCCGCCCCCTCCCGCAAGCGGGAGGGGGGAAGAAGTAATGGCGATGAATCTCCCTTCGTCGCGCGGCAAGGGTCGGCGCGCGCCGATGGCCGACATCAACGTCACGCCGCTGGTTGACGTGATGCTGGTGCTGCTGATCATCTTCATGGTCACCGCGCCGCTGCTCACCACCGGGGTGCCGGTGAACCTGCCCGATAGCCGCGCCAAGGCACTCGATCAGGAACAGGAGCCGGTGCAGATCTCGCTCGATGGCGAGGGCAAGATCTTCGTCAACGACAATGAGGTCAGCGAATCGATCCTGCCCGACGTGCTGGCCGAGATCGCGGCGGCGGGCGAGGCTGAGAATCCGCGCCAGGTGTTTCTGCGCGCCGATCGCGCGCTCGATTACGGCGAAGTCATGCGGGTGATGGGCGAACTCAACCGCGCCGGGCTCAACCGCGTTGCACTGGTGACCGTGGGGTCAGAGGCACGTTGAGCCGGGGCCGCGCCTGATGGATCGTGCTGAAAAAGCCGGGCTGGGCGTTGCCGCTGTCGGCCATGTCGTGCTGTTCGGGCTGTTGTCGGTCGGCTTCCTGGCGACCCCCAATCCCGAAAGCCTGGTGTCGACCCCGGTTGAGGTGAGCCTGGTCGACGAGGTGGGGCTGGTCGCCGAATCGCCGACGATCGAAGCGCCGTCGCCTTCGGTCGCGCCCGAGGAGGGGCCACCCGAGGACGCGGCACCGCCCGCGCCCGCCGAGGCCGAGCCTGAACCGGCGCCCGCGCCACAACCGGCACCCCCTGAACCCGCCGCTGCACCGCGCCCCAAGCCTGCCGCCAAGCCTGCTCCCAAAGCTGCGCCCAAGCCGCCCACGCCAGCGCAAGTGCGGCCGACCAAGGCCAAGCCAGCGCCGCAACCGGCGGCCAAGGCAACGCCCAAGGCTGCGCCCAAAACCGCTGCGGCAAAGCCTGCACCCAAGGCTGCGGCCAAGGGAAGCGGCAGCGATGCTGCGGCCAAGACGGCGCGTCCGCGTGGGTCACGGCTGGGGGATGATTTCCTCAAAGGGCTGAGCGCCGATGATACGCCGCGCAAGGCGAGCAACGCAGCGCCGGCACAGCGCATCGGCGCGGCGCAGGTCGCCAACATCGCCTCGGCGATCCTGCGTCAGGTTCAGCCCTGCGCGAACCGCCAGGTGACGCCGGGGCCGGGAGCCGAGCGAATTCGGGTCACGATCCGGCTTCAGCTTGCCCAGGACGGGTCGCTTCGCGCACGCCCTACCGTCACCGATCGTGACGGCGTGGACGATGGTAACCGCCGTTATGTCGACCGGGTCGACGATCTGGCGATTGCCACCTTTGTCGGGTGCGCGCCGCTTCGCGGCTTGCCCGCCGATCTTTATGCTGCACCCGGCGGCTGGCGCGATTTCAAGCTGCGCTACAAGCTGCCCGGTTGAGGAGAAAAGTTATGCGTTTGGAATCAGCACGAACGGTGATGGGGGCGATCGCGCTGACCATCGCACTCCCCGCCGCGGCGCAGGAGATCGCCCCGCCGCCCGCCGCTGCGCAGCAAGGCGAGGAACTCGTCGTCGACGTGACCGGCGGTATCTCCGCGCCGATGCCGATCGCGATCCCGTTTTTTCCGACGCCGGCAGTCACCAGCACCGCTGCGGGATCGACCGATTCGCTCGGGCGGCAATTGGCTGAGATCATCGCCACCGATCTTCGCAATTCGGGCCTGTTCACGCCGGTCGCGCCCGCGCAGCTTCGCACCGTCGCGTTTCCCGAAGTCACCGCGCCCGCCTATGATTATTGGAACGGCACCGGCGCGCAGGCGCTGGTGCAGGGGTTTATCCGTGCCAATAATGATGGGACGCTGACGGTGGGCTGCTATCTGTACGACGCGCTCAGCCGCGCCGAGCTGTCGCGGCAGGGTTTTGTCGTGCCGCCGGCTGATTGGCGGCGCGCGGCGCATAAATGTGCCGACACCGTCTATACGCGGCTGACCGGCGAGGGGCCGTATTTCGATACCCGCGTGGTCTATGTCTCCGAAACCGGCCCCAAGAACCGCCGGATCAAGCGGCTGGCGATCATGGACCAGGATGGCGCGAACCACCGCTTCCTCACCAACGGCCAGTCGATCGTGCTGACGCCGCGCTTTGCGCCCAACCAGCAGTCGATCGTGTATATGAGTTATGCCGACGATAAGCCGACCATCTATGTCTATGATCTGGGCAGTGGTCGTCAGCGGCGCGTGGTTTCGGGGGCCAGCCTGGCCTTTGCGCCGCGCTTTTCGCCCGATGGCCGCAACATCCTGTTTTCGATGGCGCAGAACGGCAATACCGATCTGTATCGCGTGTCGGCATCGGGCGGCACGCCGCAGCGGCTGACCAATTCGCCGGGCATCGACACCGGCGGCAGCTATTCCCCCGACGGGAGCCGCATCGTCTTCGAAAGCGATCGCGGCGGCACCCAGCAGCTCTATGTGATGGATGCCGATGGATCGAATCAGCGGCGGATCAGCTTCGGCAACGGGCGCTATGGCACCCCCGCCTGGAGCCCGCGCGGTGACCTGATCGCGTTCACGCGGATCGCGGGCGGGTTCAAGATCGGCATCATGAACCCATCGGGCGGCGGCGAGAAAATCCTCACCGATGCCTGGGGCGACGAAGGGCCGAGCTGGGCACCCAATGGCCGCGTCATCACCTATCTGCGCTCGGGCCGGGGATCGGGGGCGCAAGTGTGGTCGGTCGACCTGACCGGCGTCAACGCACGCCGTATCCCCACCCCGCTCGACGGATCGGACCCCAGCTGGGGGCCGGTCCGGCCTTGACGCCGGAACCATACGGCCCCGTAACGATTTGAACTTTTAAGAGGAGACGATGACATGGCGACGAATAAGACGAGCGTTCTCATCCTGGGTGCGGCGCTGTTGGCGACAGCCGGTTGCGCCAAGAAGCGTCCTGAAGTGCTGCCGCCTGCCCCGGGCGAGACCGTTGCGCCGGTGACGCCGGGCACCGGCATGAACGACGGCAATGTCGGCACCGGCACAGTGCCCGGATCGGCCGAAGATTTCCGCCGCTCGGTTCAGAGCGATACGGTCAATTTCGACCTCGACAGCTATGACATCGATCCGCGCGCGCGTTCGATTCTGGATGGGCAGTCGACGTGGCTGGCGCAATATCCCAATGCCCGGATCACGATCGAAGGGCATTGCGACGAGCGCGGCACGCGCGAATATAACCTTGCGCTGGGCGATCGGCGCGCCAATTCGGCCAAGAACTATCTGGTCGCGCGCGGTATTTCGGCCGATCGGATCACGACGATCAGCTATGGCAAGGAACGCCCGCTGGGCGGTTCGGGCGAAGACGCCTGGGCGCTCGATCGTCGCGCGGTCACCGTGGTGGTGAGCTGAGTGCAGTCCCCCTCCCGCTGGCGGGAGGGGGCTGTTCTACCTTCCCTTCGTCATTCCCGCGAAGGCGGCAATCCATAACCACCGCACTGGCGTATGGATTCCCGCCTTCGCGGGAATGACGAAGAAAATGCATCAGAATCCCGTCATCATGCCCTATCGCCGCCGCTCGGGCGTGAACGCCTTTGCCGGATCGAGCGCTTCGTCGAGCAGCCGCGCCAGTCGCAGCCCGGCGCGCTCGACCTGCAACCGCGCGGGGGCGATCGCCTGTTCGATCGCGGCGTTGGTCAGCGTCACCCGCCCCTGCGGCTTGGGGCCGCAAGGATCGCCGCCCAGCGCCAGCGCATAGGCGACGTCACGGCTGACGCCCCAGGCTTCGCGGCTCCAATCCTCGGTCGTGCCACCGGCGATGCTTGCGCGTTCCTGCGCCGAATAGACCCGCTCGAGCGAGGGGGGCGTCGTCAACGCGCGCTCGGCGAGTTCGCCGTCCCACACCGAATGCAGGTTGAGCCGTTCGCTGACATAGTCGCCATAGCTCGATTTGACGTCGTTGCCGCCGCGATCGGCGCGGTCGCCGGCGTGCAGCGGCATATGCAAATCGCCGACGAAGTGGATGAGATAGGCGAGCGCGGCCACTTTCTCGCTGGCTGGGATCGTCGTGTTCTGCAGCAGCTTCACCTGGCGATCGATTTGCGCCGACACGCAATTGCCGTTGGCGCAGGCGCTGCCCAGGTCGAAGGGCTTGCAGATATCGACATTCTGATAGTGCCAGGGGCCGGTGTAGCTGAACCGATCGCCCATCGCGCGGATGCAATCGGGCCAGACGCTGGCATCCTCGGGAGTCGCGGCGCGGCAGCTGGGGGTCTGCAACAGCGCGGTTTGCCGTAGCATCGCCGCTACTCGGGCGCGGGTCGCGGGGGTCGCGTTGGCAAGCGCAATCCGCGCGACCGCGCCGTGCGCGTAGCGGCCATAGGCCTGCGCCGGCGTGTGGAAGCCAAGCGCGAACAGCGCGGCGATCAGGGCGAGGGTGCGGAGCATGCCCCTGCGCTAGCTGCCGAATGTGACGAAGGGAATACCCGCCTCGTGCGGTTGCGCGCGCGAGGGCAGCCTTATTCGTCGCCGTAAATCGCGACGCTGCGCTTGCCCGCCGCGCTTGCCATGCCGCGATACATGCCCGGGGTGTTGAAGCTATATGCCATTTCACCGCTCGGCCCGGTGACGATCACCCCGCCGGTGCCGCCCAGCGCCAGCGTTTCGGCCATCACCACGTCGGCGGCGGCCTTCAGCGTCTCGCCCTTGAAGCGCACCCGCGCGCAGATTTCATGCGCCACGCCTTCTCGGATGAAGAATTCGCCCGCGCCGGTGGCGGAGATCGCGCAGGCGCGATCGTCGGCATAAGTGCCAGCCCCGATCAGCGGTGAATCGCCGATCCGGCCCCAGCGCTTGCCGGTGACGCCGCCGGTCGAGGTGGCGGCGGCGACATGCCCCTTGGCATCGCGCGCGACCGCGCCGACCGTCCCGTATTTCATGTCGATGTCGTAGGCGCTGGCACCCTGTGACTTGAGCTCGTCGAGCTGGCGGCGGCGCTCGTCGGTGGCGAACCATTCGGGGCCGGCCTGTTCGAGGTTCTGCTCGCGCGAAAAGCGGTTCGCGCCTTCGCCCGCGAGCATCACGTGCGGGCTGTTTTCCATTACCGCGCGGGCGAGGCCGATCGGGTTCTTGGTCGCGTTGATCCCGGCGACCGCACCCGCCTTGCGCGTGGTGCCCTCCATGATCGCGGCGTCGAGTTCGTTGGTGCCTTCATAGGTGAACACCGCGCCGCGCCCGGCGTTGAAGCTGGGATCATCCTCGAGCACGCGCACCGCCGCCTCGACCGCGTCGAGCGCGCTGCCGCCCGCCGCCAGCACCTTGGTCCCGGCATCGAGCGCGGCGTTCAGCCCGGCGCGCGCGGCGGCTTCGCGATCGGGGGTCATCCGCGCCCGTTCGATCACGCCAGCGCCGCCATGGATGACCAGGGTCCAGCCGGGATTGTCTTGCGCGGCGGCGGGGGTGGCGGTCATGGTCAGGGCTCCGATAGTAGCGATGATGGTGCGTGCGAAGGGCATGGGTGTTCCTTCTGCTCCCCTCCCGCTTGCGGGAGGGGGATTTATGGTAGGATCAGCCCTGCCAGCGCCGCCGACATCAGGTTCGCCAAACTGCCCGCGAGCAGTGCGCGGATGCCTAGCCGTGCGATCACCGGGCGCTGGTTGGGGGCAAGGCTGCCCGTCGCTGCCATCTGAATCGCGATCGAGCTGAAATTGGCGAAGCCGCATAGCGCGAAGGTGACGATCGCGGTGGTGCGCGTACTCAATTCGCCGCCCATCCGGCCGAGATCGATGAACGCGACGAATTCGTTGAGCACCAGCTTGGTGCCGAACAACCCGCCCGCGCGGCCCGCTTCGTCCCAGGGGATGTTGAGCAGGAACATGATCGGTTTGAAGAAGCTGCCGATCACCGCCTGGAAGCTGAGCGCGGGATAGCCGAACCAGCCGCCGACCGCACCGAGCAAGCCATTGGCCATCGCCACCAGCGCGACGAACGCCAGCACCATCGCGCCGACCGCGACCGCGATCTTGACGCCGATCTGCGCCCCCATCGCCGCTGCCATGATGACATTGGCGGCGCGTTCGTCCTCCTCGACCTTTTCGCCGACCGCGACCACCGCGTCGTCGGGCTCACCCGCCAGCGGCAATTCGGGCTCGACCGGATCGTCGGGCATGATGATCTTGGCCATCAGCAGGCCGCCAGGCGCTGCCATGAAGCTGGCGGCGAGCAGATAGGGCAATGCCGCCGGCCCGAGGAACGAGGCATAGGCGGCAAGGATCGTCCCCGCGACGCCCGCCATGCCGACCGACATCACCGCGAACAACTGGCTGGGGGTGAGCGCGGCCAGATAGGGCTTGATGACCAGCGGCGATTCGCTCTGGCCGACGAAGATGTTCGCCGCCGAACATAGCGATTCGACCTTCGACACGCCGGTCACCTTCTCGATCGCGCCGCCGACATAGCGGATCACGAACTGCATGATGCGCAGGTGATACAGCACCGAGACGAGGCTGGCGAAGAAGATGATCACCGGCAGCGCCGAGATCGCAAAGCTCGCGCCGCCCATGTCGGGGCGCGCCAGCGGGCCGAAGATGAAATCGGTGCCCGCCTGGGCATAGCCGAGCAAGGCGGTGACGCCCGCCGCCATCGTACCGATCATCGCGCGCCCGGCGGGGACATAGAGCACGAGAAAGGCGATCCCCGCCTGCAACGCAAACGCCGCCCCCACCACGCGAAGCCGGATCGCGCGGCGATTGGTCGACAGCAGGACGGCGAGCCCCAGAATGACCGCGATACCGGCCAGGCCGATCAGAAACCGTGTGAACAAAACCCTGTCGCTTCCCCAAGCGCGCCGCGCGAAGCGGCGAAGGTGAAAGGTCGCAGGTGGCACAGGACGCCGGGGGATGGAAGCGCGATGTGAGGATCGCCCGGCCGCGCGCCGGGAGAGGATTTGCTTGCCCCGCCTTTTCCTCTACGTCGCGGTGATGCACCCGACCCAACCCGCGATCCCGCGTTCGCTGTTCCTGTTTTCGATCTTTTACGGCGGCATGGTCTGCATCGCGGGCGTACTGGGCAACAAACAGGTGGCGCTGGGGCCGCTGGCGGTCGAGGCGGGGATTTTCGCGTTTCTGCTGCTGGTCGTCGTATCGAGCGCGATCGCCGAGCTGCACGGCGCGACGATCGCCAAGCATTTGGTGTGGTTCGGGTTTATCCCGCTGATCTTTTCGATCTTGCTGGTGCTGCTGGTGCTGCAGGTGCCCGCCTCGGCGAGCATGGAGCCCGAGCGGCTGGCGGCGTTCGAGCTGATGATGCGCGCGACCTGGCGGATCTGGATCGCCGGGATCATTGCTTATGGCGTGTCGCAGACGCTGAACGTCACCTTGTTCGATGCGATGCGGCGCGGGCCGAAAACAGCGGGCTGGGGTGGATTGTTGTGGCTTCGCGCAGCGGCAGCGAGCGTGCTGTCGCAGATCGTCGATACGCTGATCTTCATCTCGGTCGCCTTTTATGGCCTGTTCCCGATCGGCGAATTGCTGGTGGGGCAATTGCTGACCAAGGTGGTGCTGTCGATCGTGATGGTGCCGCCGCTGATCTATCTGTTTGTCGGGCTGGGGCGGCGGCTGGATGCGACGCGGGCGGCAGCCACCGCCTGATCGCTTGGTGCTGACGAACGGGGTTGGGGAAAAGCGCGTGTCGGATTAAGGCGCATCGCATGACCGACCACGCTCCAGACCCAGCAATGCTCGCCAAGGCCGAAACGCTCACCGAAGCCTTGCCCTATCTCCAGCGCTATGCCGGCGCGACTTTTGTCGTGAAATATGGCGGGCACGCGATGGGTGACCCCGAACTGGCGCGCGATTTCGCCGAGGATGTGGTGCTGCTCAAGGCGGTGGGGATCAACCCGATCGTCGTGCATGGCGGCGGGCCGCAGATCGGCGCGATGCTCAAGCGGTTGGGGGTCGAATCGCGCTTCGTCAACGGCCTGCGCGTCACCGACAAGGCAACCGCCGAGATCGCCGAAATGGTGCTGGCGGGCAGCATCAACAAGGAAATCGTCGGCTGGATCGCCGCCGCCGGGGGACGCGCGGTCGGCATTTCGGGCAAGGACGCCGGGCTGGTGATCGCCGAAAAGGTCAAGCGCACCGAACCCGATCGCAATTCGGGGATCGAGCGGCATGTCGACCTGGGTTTCGTCGGTGAACCGGTCGCGGTCGATCCTTCGATCCTGCAGATGCTGGCGGCGCAGAATGTGATCCCGGTGATCGCGCCGGTGGCATTGGGTGCCGATGGCGAGACCTATAATATCAACGCCGACACGATGGCGGGCGCGATCGCGGGCGCGATGGGGGCCAAGCGGTTTTTCCTGCTGACCGATGTTGCCGGGGTGCTCGACAAGGATCGTAACCTGCTGACCGACCTCAACCCGCAGCAGATCGCCGATCTGACCGCCGACGGGACGATTTCGGGCGGCATGATTCCCAAGGTCGAAACCTGCGTGAATGCGGTGGCGGCGGGCGTCGATGCGGCGGTGATCCTCGACGGGCGCGTGCCGCATGCGATGCTGCTCGAAATCTTCACGCGCGGTGGCGCGGGCACGTTGGTGCGGCGTTAGCGGCCAGCGCTGTTGCCGGGGGGCGGATTTCAGCGACACCTTGCCCCGCGCCGTCGAAACCCGATATGACGACCTACGTTGCACTGCGGAGAGCCAAGCTTGTTGATCCTGCTCGAAATCATCCAGATGCTGCTGACCATCGCGCGGTGGATCATCATCATCCACATCGTGCTGTCGCTGCTTATCGCGTTCAACGTCGTCAACACCGGCAGCGATTTCGTCCGGTCGGTCTGGAACGGGCTCGATGGGCTGACCGAGCCGGTGTATCGACCGATCCGGCGGGTATTGCCCGATTTCGGATCGCTCGACCTGTCGCCGATGGTGGTGCTGATCGGGCTCTCGATCATCGACATTATCGTCAACCGGCTTGCGCTCAACATCGCCACCGGCGGAGCCGCGCCACTGTAATCGTTACAGGGCCGGTTCGCTGGCGCTGGCGGTGCGCGCGGCTTGGCTGTATGCCGCCGATCCATGACCGCTATGATCATTGACGGCAAAGCCGCCGCCGCCGCCCTTCGCGCCCGTATCGGCGTCCTCGCCGAAGCCTTTGCCGCCGATGCGGGGCGAAAGCCCGGGCTGGCGGTGGTGCTGGTGGGGGAGGATCCCGCCTCCTCGGTCTATGTCCGCAACAAGGGCAAGGCGACGATCGGCGCCGGCATGGAAAGCTATGAGCATCGCCTGCCCGCCGACACGTCGCAGGCGGCGCTGATCGCGCTGGTCGATTCGCTGAACCATGACGACAAGGTGGATGGCATCCTGGTGCAATTGCCCTTGCCCGATCATCTCGATTCGCAGGCGGTGCTGACCCGGATCGACCCCGACAAGGATGTCGACGGCTTCCACCCGGTCAATGCCGGGCGGCTGGCAACCGGGCTGAACGGCTTTGTCCCCTGCACGCCCTATGGCTGCCTGTTGCTGCTGCGCGAGCAACTGGGGAATTTGTCGGGGCTGAACGCGGTGGTGATCGGTCGGTCGAATATCGTCGGCAAGCCGATGGCGGCGTTGCTGACCGCCGCCGATTGCACGGTGACGATCGCCCATTCGCGGACCCGCAATCTGGCTGGACATCTGGCGCATGCCGATATTGTCGTGGCCGCGGTCGGACGCGCGAAATTCGTGAAGGGTGAATGGATCAAGCCGGGGGCGACGGTGATCGATGTCGGCATCAACCGCACCGAAGACGGTCTGGTCGGCGATGTCGATTTCGAGGGGGCGGCTTCGGTCGCCAGCGCGATCACCCCGGTGCCCGGCGGCGTCGGGCCGATGACGATCGCCTGCCTGCTTCGCAACACGCTGGTCGCGGCGCATCGTCGCGCAGGGATCGTGCTCGACGCCGAGGCGATCTGACGTGCTCGAGCTGTTCGTTTCCTCGTTCATTACCTTTTTCGTGATCATCGATCCGCCGGGCTGCGCGCCGATCTATGCCGGGCTCACTTCGGGCGCGTCGCCGGCACAGCGGCGTTCGATGGCGGTGCGCGCGACGATGATCGCAGGCGGCATCCTGTTCGGCTTTGCGCTGTTCGGCGAAGATTTGCTGCGGGTGCTGCATATCAGCCTTGATGCGTTCAAGATCGCGGGCGGCATCATGCTGTTCCTGATCGCGCTCGAAATGGTGTTCGAAAAGCGCACTCAGCGCCGCGAGGACCGCGCGCAACAGATCATGGATACCCCCGAGGTCGACGACGTCGCCGCCTTCCCGATGGCGATGCCGATGATCGCCGGCCCTGGATCGATCGCTTCGGTGATGCTGATGATGAGCCAGAATAGCGGGCTGCCGGCGGCGCTGACGGTGCTGGGGGCGCTGTTGCTGGTACTGGTCGTGACGATGCTGGCGCTGATCGCCGCCGGGCCGATGATGCGGGTGATGGGGGTGAAGATCGAAGCGGTGATCACGCGGTTGCTGGGCGTGCTGCTGGCCGCGCTGGCGACGCAGTTCGTGCTCGATGGGCTGGCGGCGACGGTATTGTAGCGAACCGTTCGTTTTTCGACTTCGCTCGAAACGAACGGCAGCGGTTCAGGCTATCGTATCCGCCACAGGCGATAGGGCGAATTGCGCGGCAGCGGCACGCTCTCGAGGAATGCCGGCACCTGGCCGCGCACGATCTGGGCATAGAAGCCCTTCGGCGACCGCGCGCGATAATTGGTCGTTTCGGCCATGTTGGGACAGATCAGCAGATAGGTCGCGCCATGCGATCGGGCGATCTGCCGGAACTGCGCCGCCGATCCCTGAAAGGCGTGGTGGACATCGAGGATCGCGTCGCCATTGCGATGATATGGCCCGGTGATGCCGCTGTGCCGCGTGCCGACGATCAGGCGCGGGGCGAGATCGACATGGGTGAAGAAGGTTGCCGGCGGCACCCGGTTGAGCGTGGCCAGCGCCGGCAGGCTGGTGCAGCGAGCGCCGGCGCGGTTGATCATCTTGGCCCGTGCATCGGGCCGATCGACCGGCATCCAGCGCACGACCAGCCCTGAAAACAGACCCGATACCAGCAGGAAGGCGGCAGCGGTGCCGAGCACGCGCACCAGCACCGATCGGCGCGACAACAGCCAGGGGAAGAGCAGCCAGCCCAAGGCGGTCGCGCCGGGCACCGCCAGCAACTGCGCCGCCGGGGCCGCGCGGACCTGCCACAACAGCATCGCCCCGGCAAAGGCGGTGAACAGCGCCACCGCCACCCAGCCGACGAAGCGTTCGCTGCCGCGCGCGCGCCAGCTGGCGATGATCGCGCCGATCAGGCCGATGACCGGCATCACCGCGATCGGAAAGGCGGTGTCGAACGGGTGGCGGTAGATCGGCTTGGCCTCGCGCACATTGCTCAGCCAGGTGCGGGCGAGTTCCTCCGAAACCCCCTCCGGGCGGCCCAGGCATTGCGGGAACAACAGCGCGAAGCCGCCGACGATTACCCCGCCTGCGACCACCGACGCGATCAGCCGCGCGGCGCGGTTCACAGGGTTCGCCGCCGCCAGCGCGAGCAGCAGCGCACCCGCCACGACCATCACCGACAGCCACACCGGCGTCAGCGCATCACATCGCATCGCGTAGTTGGCGGTCGAGGCAAAGGCGGCAAAGCCGATCGCGCAGCCGCCGCCCAGCGTTACGGCATAGGCCGCCATCCGCCGGGCTTCGCCCCGATCCCACACCCATCGCAGCGCGATTACCGCGCCCGCGCTGGCGCAATAGGGCAGCATCTCGAGCCCGATGCTGAGCGAAAACGCACTCGCAAGGCCCACCACCGCGCCGCCGCGCGCGCGGCGCGGATCGGCGAGGCCGGCCACTGTCACCGCCAAAGCCGCCAATTGCCAGCCATGATGATCGATCCGCAGCGGCCAGAACATGCGCATGGTCACCCCGCAGCCCAGCAGGAACACGATCGCCAGCGGCCAGGCGAGCGGCGCGATCAGCCGCCGTGCCACCAGCGCGATCCCAGCCATCGTGATCGACAGCGGCAGCAACGGCGCAAAGCCCACCGCCAGCCGCTCGGCCCAGGCGGGGGTGGTGAACCAGCCGAAGAACCAGATTAGTGCAGCGATCGGCAAGTCGACGATCCGCGACCAGTGGATGTCGATGCCGCGCGGCGGGTCCATCCGATATTGGCGCAGATCATACCAGCCCTGGCCGTCCATCCATGCGCGCACTTGCGCCAGCCGCAGATTATCGTCGGTGTCGGCCAGCGCCAGCCAATGGATCGGACCCCAGCGTTGCTGGATAAAGAAGACAACCACCGCGACCCATGCCAGCAGCGTCCAGCGCAGCCAGTGGCGGTCGAGGTCGCGGGCAAGGTCGAAGCCCTTTGGCATGATCAAATCGGCTTCCCTCAACGTAGCGACAAGACTAGGGCACATCCCTTCCCGATCGTCCTGCGCTTGTCGAAGCGCCGTCCTTTGCTTTGGGGTAAGGGACAGCGTTTCGACAGGGTCGGCACGAGGGGAGACGGGCACTCCCTATCTCAGCGGGCGCAAAGGGCAAGGATGGCGTGGCGGCGGTGATTCGACAGATACGGGCAATGCGCGGGCATCCTATGGTCGGCCAGCTGGTGCGCTTCCTGTTCGCAGGCGGCATCACCACCGCGTTGTACACCGCGGTCTATCTGCCGCTCGCCACCTGGGTGTTCGCGCGCGACCAGGCGGTGTTCGCGGTGCCGCCCGCCTTTCTGGTCGCGGTCACCGCAGGCTTTTGGCTGCACAGCCGCTGGAGTTTTCGCGGGCATGGTGAGCGCACCGGCGCGGGGCAGCAGGCCAAGTTCGTCGGGGTTCAGGCAAGCGGCCTGGCGATGCACGCTGCGATCACCTGGGTCGCGACCGATTTGCTCAACCAGCCTCCCTGGGTGCCATTGATCCCCGGCGTCATCCTGGTGCCGATCGTCACTTTCTTCCTCAACCGCCAATGGGTTTTTCGCTGATGGGACATAGCTGATGGATCGTATCGTCTATGACCGGATGGCGGCGCACGACACTACCCATTGGTGGTATCGCGCGCGGCGCGACATTCTGGCGGATTATGTCGCGCGCGAGGGTGGATTGCCCGCCGATGCGCGGATCCTCGAGATTGGCTGCGGCACCGGGCATAATCTGCCGATGCTGGCGCGCTTCGGCGAGGTCGATGCGATCGAGATTGATCCAGCCGCTGCCGAATTCGCCAGCGCACGGCTGGGCAAGCCGGTCGGCACCGCGCCGCTGCCGCAGCTCACCGGGGTGGCGCGCGGCAGTTATGACATGGTCGCGGTGCTGGATGTGGTCGAGCATATCGAGGACGATGTCGGCGCGCTGCGCGGGATCGCCGATACGCTCAAGCCCGGCGGCTGTGTTCTCATTACCGTGCCCGCGCACCCCTGGATGTGGTCGGCGCATGATGTGGTGAACCATCATCACCGCCGCTATTCCAAGGCGACGCTGGGCGCAGCGCTGACGGAGGCAGGGCTGACGCATAATGGCCTTCGCTATTTCAACTCGCTGCTGTTTCCGCTGGCGGTGGGCGCGCGTGCGTTCGGGAAGCTGACCGGCAAGGACGACAGCGACGATTCACCGCCGCCGGGGCCGGTCAATGCGCTGTTCGAGACGGTGTTCGGGTTCGAGCGGCATTTGATCGGGCGGGTGCCGTTGCCGCCGGGGCTGTCGATCATCACGATCGCGCGGAAAGGCTAGATCGTCTTGCCGGGCTAGACCCGGCATCCAGGACGGAGTTTGCCACCAGCTTATCGCTTGTGGTGGATCGTGCAGCTGGACCCCGGATCAAGTCCGGGGTGACGAAGGAGGAGCCGGGGTGACCGCCTCGCCCATCTGCCCGTCGCCGGCGCGATAGCCAAGCGTCGCCACCCCCTGCACCGGCCCGGCGACATCGGCGACCAGATAGAGCGGGCGGCGTTTCGATTCGACGTATAGCCGCCCCAGATATTCGCCGATCATCCCCAGCACGAACATTTGCACCGCGCCCAGGAACACCGTCACCAGCATCATCGACGTCCACCCCTGCACCGCGCTGCCGGTGAAGAAGCCGATGCCGATATAGATCAGCAGCAGGAACGACAGCGCGAACAGCCACATGCCGATATGGCTGGCGAAGCGAAGCGGCGCGGTCGAGAAGCCGGTGACCGCGTCGAAGGCGAAGCTGAGCATTTTCGACAGCGGATATTTGGTCTCGCCGGCATGACGCTCGGCACGGTCATAGGCGAAGGGCACTTGGCGGAACCCGACCCACGCCACCATCCCGCGAATGAAACGCGCCTGTTCGGGCATCGACAGCAAGGCATCGAGCGCGCGGCGGCTCATCAGGCGGAAGTCGCCGGTGTCGAGCGGGATCGGCGTGTCGGTGACGCGATCGAGCACGCGGTAAAACACAGCGGCGGTCAGCTTTTTGAAAAAAGTTTCGCCTTCGCGTCGGCGGCGCACGGCATAGACGACGTCAGCCGATTCGGCGGCCATCACCGCGCGCATCTGCGGCAGCAATTCGGGCGGATCCTGTAGATCGGCGTCGAGGATCAGGATCTGCTCGCCCGAGCATAGATCGAGGCCGGCGGTGAGCGCCAATTGGTGGCCGTGGTTGCGCGACAGATTGATCGCCACCAGCCGGGGGTCGGCGGCGGCAAGCCGCTGCATCACCGGCCAGCTTTCGTCGCGCGATCCGTCATTGACCAGGACGATCTCATGGTCGTTGCCGACCGCATCGATCGCCGCAGCCGACACCCGCGCATGCAGCGTGTCGAGGCAAGCAGCCTCGTTGAAACAGGGAATGACGATCGAAAGCGCGGGGCGGTGCATGGCCCGGCTTTAGCCGAAGCAGCGGGGAGGGCAAATAACGCTTCGTCGCTCCCCCGCCGCCCGCTTGCTGGCGGAACGGCGGGAGGCGTTGGCGGCTTATGCCGCTTCGGTTTCCAGCGTCGGATAATCGGTATAGCCCTCGGGGCCACGCGAATACCAAGTGGGGACGTCATCCTTGGTCAATGGCGCGTCCTGTTCCAGCCGCGCCGGCAGGTCGGGATTGGCGAGGAACGGGCGACCGAAAGCGACCGCGTCCGCAGCACCCGATTCGACGACGTCGCGGGCGCGTGTGCCGTCGAAATCCTGGTTGAGCACGAGCACGCCGTCATAGGCCTTGCGGAAGGCGGGCGAGATCGGCGGCTGGGTGGTCGAGCCGAACGTGCCGTCGGGGCCGGGTTCGCGCAGTTCGACAAAGGCCAGCTTCTTGCCCGACAGATAGTGCGCGATCGGCAGGAACAACGCCTCGGGATTGCTGTCGATCACCCCCTGGGTGTCGCCATTGGGCGAGAAGCGTACCGAGGTGCGATCGCCGCCGGCGACATCGACGATCCGGTCGATCGCCTCGCGCAGCAGGCGCGCGCGATTTTCGGGGCTGCCGCCATATTCGTCTTCGCGCAGGTTAGTGTTGTCGCGCAGGAACTGGTCGATCAGATAGCCATTGGCTGCATGCAGCTGCACCCCGTCAAAGCCGGCATCGAGCGCGTTTTGCGTCGCGCGGGCGTAATCGTCGAGCACGCGCTGGATGTCGTCGAGCGTCGCTGCGCGCGCCATGCCATAGCCGCGCTTTTCGCCGCTCGATAAATAGGTGCGGACCGAGCCGGGTGCCTGCGTCGCCGAGGACGACAGGGGCGCGTCGCCGCCGAGGAAATCGGGGTGGACCAGCCGGCCCATGTGCCAAAGCTGGGCGACGATCCGGCCGCCGGCCTTGTGAACCTGTTCGAGCACCGGCTTCCAACCTTCGACTTGTTCGTCGGTCCACAGGCCCGGGGCATAGGCCCAGCCAAGCCCTTCGCGGCTGATGCCGGTGGCTTCGCTGATGATTAGGCCTGCAGAGGCGCGCTGCGCGTAATAGTCGCCCATGATCGCCGTTGGCACGCTGTCTTGCGTCGCGCGACCGCGGGTCAGCGGGGCCATCAGCACTCGGTTGGGCGCTTGCACTGCGCCAAGGGTAATCGGATCGAACAAACCAGCCATAAGGGGCTCCTTTGAAAGTTTCAGGACGAAACGCAAATGGGGCGCTAGGGGGCGCTATGCACCCCACCAAGTCCACAACCAAAACTACGGTCGACCCAAGCCCGGCTCCGGGGATCGGCCCGATCCTTGCGGTGATCGCCGCCAATATCGCGCTCGCCTTTGGCCCATTGTTCGTGCGGATGGCCGATACCGGGCCGGTCGCGGCTGCCTTTTGGCGAATCGCGCTGGCGGTGCCGGTGCTGCTGATCGCTGCCTTTGCGCTGAAGGAGCGGCCGATCGCTTCGGCGCGGGGGTTGTGGGGGTTGCTGCTGTTCTCCGGCGTCGCCTTTGCCGCAGATCTGGCGAGCTGGCATTTCGGGATCATGCGCACGACGCTCGCCAATTCGACGCTGTTCGGCAATTCGGCGACGTTCATCTATCCGATCTATGGCTTTCTGATCGCGCGGATGTGGCCGACGCGGATGCAGGCGGTGGCGTTGCTGCTGGCAGGGCTGGGCGCGGTGCTGTTGCTCGGGCGATCGGCCGAATTGTCGCCGCGCAACCTGGCGGGCGATATGTTCTGTCTGCTCGCGGGCGTGCTCTATGCCCTTTATTTCATCCTGATGGCGCGGGCGCGGACGAGGATGCTGCCGGTGTCGGCATTGGCGCTGTCGTCGGTCGCGTCGATCGTGCCGCTGCTGCTTTTCACGGTGTTGCTGGGCGAACAGATCATGCCGAGCCAATGGACACCGCTTATCCTGCTCGCGCTGATCAGCCAGGTGATCGGCCAGGGGCTGATGATCTATGCGCTGGGGCATCTCTCGCCGTTGGTGGTGGGGCTGGCGCTGTTGTTGCAGCCGGTGGTGGCGGGAACGATCGGCTGGGCGATGTATGGCGAGCGGCTGGGGACGCTCGACTTGGTCGGCGCGCTGCTGGTCGGGGCAGCATTGGTGCTGGTGCGGCGGGGGGCACCCAAAGCATCGCCCGAGGGGGAGGTGACGAAAGAGCCGTTGCCGGTGGCGGCGGCGGACCCTAGATCATAATGGATTGGAGAATGCCCGTGGCCGACCTGCCCGAAGATGCGACGCTTGAGGAAATCCGTGCAGCGCTTGCCGCGCGAATCGCCCCCAATGCCGCCTTCGACGGCTGGACGCAGGCAGCGGTCGATGCGACGGCGGCGCAGATCGGTGTCGACCCCGACATCGCCCGGCTGGCGTTTCGCAACGGCCAGGTCGACATGATCGACGCCTGGTTCGCACAGATCGACCGCGTGATGATCGAGGCGGTGCCGGCAGAGCGGCTGGCGGCAATGAAAATCCGCGAGAAGATCGCAGCGTTGGTCGAGGCGCGGCTCGATGCGCTGGCCCCTGATCGCGAGGCGCTTCGCCGCGCGGTGGCGATCCTGGCGATGCCGCAGCATCTGGCGCGCGCGGCGCGGCTGGGCTGGCGATCGGCCGACCTGATGTGGCGGCTCGCGGGCGATACCGCGACCGATTATAATCACTATACCAAGCGCGCGATCCTGGGCAGCGTCTATGCCGCGACGATCAGCGTGTTCCTGAACGACGAAAGCGAAGGCCATGTCGAAACGCGCGACTTCCTGGCGCGGCGGATCGAGGGGATCATGCGTTTCGAAAAGGCCAAGGCCAAGTTGCTGACCCCAAAGACGCACCGGCTGAGCCTGACGCGCTTTATCGGTCGGCTTCGCTATCCGGTGGTTTGACGCGGGCGCAAAAGACAACAGAAATCGCTGGCGTTTACTGTGAGTTATTGATAATCGCTCGCAATGCTTTCGCCGGTCATGAGTCTCGCCCAACTGCCGCACGCTTTTCGTGCCGTGGTCGAATCGGTCGATTGGTCGCGGCTCTCCGCGCCTGAAGCCAAGCGGCTGCGCGAATTGGGCCTGGACGAGGGCGTGTCGGTCGAGATGGTGCATCGCGCGACGATCGGCGGCGGCCCGCTGGCGTGCCGGATCGGGCGGATGACCGTGGCGCTTCGCCGCCATGTCGCGCAGACGATCCATGTCGTTCCCGCAGGTTGAGGCAGCCTGAACAAGGCATTGCCCCGGTCATGAATCAACCTCCTATGGTCGCGCTGGTCGGCAATCCCAATGCCGGCAAAAGCGCGCTGTTCAACGCGCTCACCGGTGCGCGGCAAAAAGTGGGCAATTATCCCGGCGTTACCGTCGAGCGGCATTCGGGGCGGATGGCGCTTGGCGATGGACGGCCGGTCGAGCTGCTCGACTTGCCCGGCACCTACAGCCTCGACCCCGAAAGCCCCGACGAGCGGGTGACTCGCGATGTGGTGACCGGGGCGTTGGCGGGCGAACGCCGGCCGGACGCGCTGGTGGTGGTGGTCGATGCCAGCAATCTCGATAATCATCTGCGTTTTGTCTTGCAGCTCAAGACGCTCGGGCTGCCGATCGTGCTTGCGCTCAACATGGTCGACCTGGCCGAGCGCGATGGGCTGGTGCTCGATCCGCAGGCGCTGGCCAAGGCGATCGACCTGCCGGTGATCGCGACCGTCGCGGTGCGGCGGCGCGGGTTGCCTGAGTTGCGCGAGGCGTTGTCGGCGCTGTTGCTGGCCGGTGCGCCGGCAGCGACGGTGGCGGGTGCGGTGCCCGAGCTGCATACCTTGCAGCGCGAGGCGCGCGAGCTGGCGCGGATCGCGACGGTAAGCGAAACCAGCGTGCGTCGCTGGACCCATCGGATCGATCATATCGTGCTGCATCCGATCTGGGGCACCGCGATCCTGCTGGCATTGTTGTTCACGATGTTTCAGGCGGTGTTCGCCTGGTCCGAAGCACCGATCGGCTGGATCGAGGACGGGATGGCGGCACTGGGCGGCGCGGTGGCGGCGGTGCTGCCCGATGGTTTCGTCCAATCGCTGATCGTCGATGGCATCATCGCCGGTGTCGGCGCGGTGATCGTGTTCCTGCCGCAGATTTTGATCCTGTTCGCCTTCATCCTGCTGCTCGAAGCATCGGGCTATATGGTGCGCGCGGCGTTCCTGATGGACCGGCTGATGGCCAGCGTCGGGCTGTCGGGGCGCGCGTTCATCCCGCTGTTGTCGAGCTTTGCCTGCGCGATTCCCGGCATCATGGCGACTCGGACGATCGATGATGAAAAGGACCGGCTAACCACGATCCTGATCGCGCCGCTGATGACCTGTTCGGCGCGGTTGCCGGTGTACACCATCATCATCGGCGCGTTCATTCCCGATCGCGCGGTGGGGCCGGGAATCGGGCTGCAGGGACTGGTGCTGTTCGCGCTCTATATCCTGGGGATCGTCGGTGCGTTCGTGGTCGCGCTGGTGCTGCGCCGGACGGTGGCCAAGGGTGCGTCGTCGGGCTTCATGCTCGAAATGCCGCGCTACCAGATGCCGCAACTGCGCGATTTCGCGATCGGGTTATGGCAACGCGCCGAGGCGTTTCTGAAGCGTGCAGGGTCGATCATTCTGCTCACCACGGTGGCGCTGTGGGCGCTGCTGACCTTTCCGCAGGCTCCCACCGGGCAGAGCCAGGTCGAATATTCGATAGCAGGCAGGATCGCGAGCGGGATCGAGGTCGTGGTCGCGCCGATCGGCTTCAATCATGACATCGCCTTGGCGCTGATCCCGGCGATGGCGGCACGCGAAGTCGCGGTGGCGGCGATCGGCACCGTCTATGCCGTCGAGGATTCGGAAGGCGAAAGCGGGCAGGCGACGATCCGCGAGCAGTTACAGGCGCGCTGGAGCCTGCCGACGGCGCTGGCTTTCCTCGCCTGGTTCGTGTTCGCGCCGCAATGTATTTCGACGATCGCGGTGACCAGGCGTGAGACTAATGGCTGGAAATGGCCGATGTTCATGCTCGGCTATCTGTTTGCGCTTGCCTATGTCGCGGCGGGGATCACCTATTGGAGCGCGCGCGCGCTGGGATTGTAACGCGCCCGGAATGTACGAATGTGGCGTTTGGACTTGTGACGGCGCAATTTAACAACGGTTGACCTGGCCGCTGTCGCAATGCAGCAAGAACCCATGGCCAGTCTCCCTTCGATCACCAACAATCCCGACATCCGCTTTCTGGGCCGCCTGCTCGGCGACGTCATTCGTGCCTATGGCGGCGAGGAATTGTTCAAGCGCACCGAATATATCCGATCGACTTCGGTCGACCGGCATCGCGGCGTCGCGGGGGCCGACGCGATCGACCAGGGGCTCGACCGGTTGAGCCTGGACGAAACGCTCGATTTCGTGCGCGGGTTCATGCTGTTTTCGATGCTGGCGAATCTGGCCGAGGATCGGCAGGGGATTACGATCGACGAGGGTGCCGATGTCGCGCACACGCTGACCCGGCTGGCCGAGGACGGCATCGACCGCGCGCAAGTGATGGCGCTGATGCAGAACGCGCTGATCGCGCCCGTACTGACCGCGCACCCGACCGAAGTGCGGCGCAAATCGATGATCGATCACCGCAACCGGATCGCCGAGCTGATGGCGCTGAAGGATCGCGGGATTGACGAGACCGAGGACGGCGACCAGGTCGACGAAGCCATCCTGCGCCAGATCGCGTTGCTGTGGCAGACGCGGGTGCTGCGGCGCGAGCGGCTCTACGTCACCGACGAGGTCGAGACCGCGCTTGCCTATCTGCGCGACGTGTTTCTGCCGACGCTGCCTGCCTTGTATGCGCGCTGGGACCGGGCGCTGGGCGAGCGTTGCCCGAGTTTCCTGAAACCCGGCAGCTGGATCGGCGGCGATCGCGACGGCAATCCTTACGTCACCGCCGAATCGCTCGGCCATGCGCTGCGCCGGGCGGCTGAGACTGCGATCGGCCATTATCTTGATGCGGTGAACGCGCTGGGGGCCGAGCTGTCGATCTCGACCGAGATTTCGCACGTCAATGGCGAGGTCGGGCGGCTGGCCGAGTCGAGCGGCGATCATGCGCTGAGCCGCGCCGACGAGCCGTATCGCCGGGCGCTGTCGGGGATTTACGCGCGGCTGGCGGCGACGCACCAGAAATTGGTGGGCAAGCGCCCGCCCTTACCCGGCCCGCTGACCGGCGAGGCTTATGATACCCCGCAGGCGCTGCGCGACGATCTGGCGTCGATCGCGCGTGCGCTGGCGGCCAATGGATCGGGGGCGCTGGCATCGGGCGGGGCACTGGGGCGGTTGATCCGTGCGGTCGAGGTGTTCGGCTTTCACCTGGCGACGCTCGACCTGCGGCAAAATTCGGCGGTGCATGAGCGCGTGGTCGCTGAATTGCTCAAAGGCGCGGGCGTCGAGGCCGATTATCTGTCGCTCGACGAGGATGCGCGGGTGGCGCTGCTTCGCCGCGAACTTGAAAGCCCGCGCCCGCTCACCAGCCCCTATGCCGATTATTCGGAAGAGACTGCGGGCGAGCTGGCGATCCTGCATGCGGCGGCGAGCGCGCATGCGACTTATGGCCGCGAGTGCATCCGCAACTACGTGATTTCGATGGCGCAGTCGGTGTCGGACCTGCTCGAAGTCCATTTGATGCTCAAGGAAGCCGGGCTTTACGTGCCGGGTGAGCAGCCGCAGGCGCATATCATGGTGGTGCCGCTGTTCGAAACCGTCGCCGATCTCGAGGCGGCGCCCGCGATCATGGCTGATTGGTTCGCCTTGCCCGAGGTCGCTGCCGTGGCGCGGGCGCGCGGGCATCAGGAAGTGATGATCGGCTATTCGGATTCGAACAAGGATGGGGGTTACCTCACCTCGACCTGGCAATTGTCGCGCGGATCGACCGCGCTGGCGCCGGTGTTTGAAAAGGCCGGGGTCGCGATCCAGCTGTTCCATGGGCGCGGCGGCGCGGTGGGGCGGGGCGGTGGGTCTGCGTTCGCGGCGATCCAGGCGCAGCCGCCGGGGACGGTGCAGGGGCGTATCCGAATCACCGAACAGGGCGAGGTGATCGCGGCGAAATACGGCACGCGGGCAAGCGCGATGGTGAACCTGGAAGCGATGACTGCCGCGACTTTGCGCGCCAGCCTCGAACCGGTGCGGCTGGCGGCGGCTGATTCGGAGCGGTTTTGCGCCGCGATGGACGAATTGTCGGCGACCGCGTTCAAGGCGTATCGCGGACTGGTGTACGAGACCGACGGGTTTCGCACCTTTTTCCGCCAGATGACGCCGATCGCCGAAATCTCGGGCCTTAAAATCGGGTCGCGCCCGGCGTCGCGCAAGAAATCCGACGCGATCGAGGATCTGCGTGCGATCCCCTGGGTGTTTAGCTGGTCGCAGGCGCGGGTGATGCTGCCGGGCTGGTATGGCGTCGGCGCGGCGTTGCAGGCGTTCCCCGACAAGGGGCTGCTGCGCGAAATGGCGGCGGGATGGCCGTTCTTTGCCGCGACGCTGGCGAATATGGAGATGGTGCTGGCCAAGTCCGACATGGGGGTCGCTGCGCGCTATGCTGCCTTGGTCGAGGATCGGACGATGGCCGATCGCATCTTCGGCCAGATCCGCGATGGCTGGCAGGCGACGCATGACGGGTTGCTGACGATCACCCGCCAGACGCGATTGCTCGAAAAGCATCCGGCGCTCGAAACCTCGATCCGGTTGCGGACCCCCTATATCGAGCCGCTGAACCTGTTGCAGATCGAATTGCTCAAACGCTATCGCGCCGGCGAGGACGATCCCCGGATCGGCGAGGGCATTTTGCTGTCGATCAACGCGATCGCTACGGCGCTGCGCAACAGCGGCTAGGCCATCAGGGTGCGAAGGGGCTGGCCTTCGCGCCGGCTTGCCCCCACATATCGCCGATGCGCGCCCCCAAGCCCCAGATCATCCGAGTTATCGACCTAGAAACCACCGGCAACGCCCCGCCCGCCCATGCGGTGTGCGAGATCGGCTGGCAGGACGTCGCGCTGGGCGAAGATGGCCGCTGGGAATTATATGGCGAGGGCGGATCGACGCTGGTGAACCCAGGGCGACCGATCCCGCCGATTACGCAGGCGATCCACCACATCCTCGACGAACAGGTCGCCGATGCGCCCTATTGGCACGACGTCGCGCGCCAGGCGCTCGATCCGTGGCCGCGCCGGCTGGCGCTGGCGGCGCATCGCGCGAGCTTCGAGGAGCAATATTGCACCCCGCCGCTCACCCGATCGGCCGATTGGATCTGCACCTGGAAATGCGCGATGCGGCTATGGCCCGATTCGCCGAGCTTTTCGAACCAGGTGCTGCGCTATTGGCGCAGGCCCGAGGGGATCGATCATGCGCGCGGGCTGCCGATCCACCGCGCCTTTCCAGACGCTTATGTCACCGCGTTCCACCTGCGCGACATGCTCAATGAGTCGTCGCTGGCGCAATTGCTCGAATGGTCGCGCGTGCCCGGATTGTTGCCGCGCGTGCGCTATGGCCCCGATCGCGGCAAGGAATGGTCCGAGATCGAGGATGAATCGCTCCAGAAGTTCCTGGGCGACCGCGACGAGGATGTCCGCTTCACCGCCGAGACCGAACTGGCGCGGCGAAGCGAAGGCGGGTCGGTGGGCCGCCGCGATGCGAGCGACTGGCTGCTGATCTAGCGAATCACTCGCGTGACATGCCCCATCTTGCGACCGGGGCGGCTCTCATGCTTGCCATAGAGGTGCACATGCGCGCCGGGGACCGACAGGAATCGCGCGGCTCCTGCTGCGTCGTCGCCGATCAGGTTGAGCATTTCGACGCTGGTGCCCGTCAGGCTGGTCGGCCCCAAGGGCGACCCGCAGATGGCGCGGATATGGTTTTCGAATTGCGAGGTTTCGGCACCTTCGATCGTCCAATGGCCGCTATTGTGGACGCGCGGGGCCATTTCGTTGAAGATCGGACCCTCGGCACCGACGAAGAATTCGATCGCCAGCACTCCGACATGATCGAGCGCTTCGGCCACGCGACCGGCAAGCGCGGCGGCTTCGGTCCATTGCGCGGCGACTTCGGGCGGGGCGGGGAGCGTCGAGGTCGCGAGGATGCCGTCACGATGGACATTGTGTGGCGGGGCATAGCTGGTGGTGTCACCGTCCAGGCCGCGCACCAGCAGGATCGAGAATTCATGGGTGAAATCGACGAACGCTTCGAGCACCGCCGGGCCGCCGCCGATCGTTGCCCAGGCGGCGTCGGCATCTTCGGGGGAGGCGATCCGGGCCTGCCCCTTGCCGTCATAGCCAAAGCGCGTGGTTTTCAGCACCGCTGGTGTGCCGATTTGCGCGATCGCGGCATCGAGTGCTGCGCGGTCGGCAACCGGCACCCAGGGTGCGGCGCGTCCGCCGAGCTGCTCGACGAAGCGCTTTTCGGCGACGCGGTCCTGCGCGGTCACCAGCGCCGCGATCGAAGGACGCACCGCGACGCGATCGGCCATGTCGGCAAGCGCTTCGGCGGCGACATTCTCGAACTCATAGGTGACGACATCGACGACGCTGGCGAATGCACCCAGCGCGGCGGCATCGTCATAGGCACCGCGGGTGAAGGCGGCGGCGACGTCGTTGGCGGGGCCGGTGACCGGGGCATAGATGTGGCAGCGATAGCCAAGCTGCGCCGCCGCGATCGCCAGCATTCGGCCGAGCTGGCCGCTGCCAAGGATGCCGATCGTCGAGCCGGGAGCCAGGGCGGCGGGGGTATCGTTCATGCTGGTACCTCGGGAACGCGGTTCGTTTGCTGGGTGCGCCAGTCGATGAGGCGGTCGCGCAATTCGGCGTCCTCCAGCGCGAGGATCGATGCGGCCATCAGGCCGGCATTGGTCGCGCCGGCGGCACCGATCGCGAGCGTGCCGACGGGAACGCCGGCGGGCATCTGGACGATCGAGAGCAGGCTATCCATGCCGCTCAGCGCCTTTGACTGCACCGGTACGCCGAGCACCGGCAGATGAGTCATCGCCGCGACCATGCCAGGCAGATGCGCTGCGCCGCCAGCACCCGCGACGACGATCTTCAGGCCGCGCGTGGCGGCGCTTTCGGCATAATCGTGCAGCCGCTGGGGCGTGCGGTGCGCCGACACGACGCGCGTTTCATAGGGGACATCCAGCGTATCGAGCATGTCTGCGGCGGCGCGCATCGTCTCCCAATCGGAGGTGCTGCCCATGATAATGCCGACCAACGGTGCCCGTGTCATGCTCGCTCCCAAGCCGTTAGGAGCGCGATGTCCTAGCGGCGGCGGCGGGGCAGGGCAATCCGCACAGGTGCTTCTTTCGGACGCGCTCAGCCGCCGGAACGCAGCGCCTGTTCGCGCTCGTTGATGTAATCGCGGGTAAGCGGCAGCGCATCGCGGTCGCGCGCGAACTGAACCTGATAGTTGACCAGGCCGCCATGATCGAAACTCACCTGGCTGCCGGCAAGATAATAGGTCCACATCCGGTAAAACCGCTCGTCATAGAGCGCGACGATCGCATCCTTGGCGGCGACGACGCGATCATACCATTGCGCCAGCGTGTAGCCATAATGGCGGCGCAGCACCTCGACATCGGTGACGAACATCCGCAGCCCTTCATTGGCGCGGATGATTTCGGACAAGGCAGGGATATAGCCGCCGGGGAAGATATATTTGGCGGTGAAGGCATCGGTGACGCCGGGGCCGCCCGCGCGGCCGATGGTGTGGAGCAGCATCACCCCGGTCGGCGTGAGCAGCTCGCGGACCTTGCGCATGAAGGCACCGTAATGCGCCGGGCCGACATGTTCGAACATGCCCACCGAGACGATCCGGTCGAATTGGCCGGTGACGTCGCGATAGTCGATCAGCTCGAACTTCACCTGCGCCGAAACGCCCGCTTCCTCGGCGCGGCGGCGCGCGACCTTTAGCTGCTCCTCCGACAGGGTGACGCCAAGCACATCGGCCCCGGTCTTGGCGTTGAGATACAGCGCCATGCCGCCCCAGCCGCAGCCGATGTCGAGCACGCGCATGCCGGGTTCGATCGCGAGCTTGGCGGCGATATGCGCCTTTTTGTCGTCCTGCGCCTGTTCGAGCGTATTCGAGGGATCGGTATAATAAGCGCAGCTATATTGCCGGTCGGCATCGAGGAACAGGTCGTACAGACGATCGCTGAGGTCATAGTGATGCGCGACGTTGCGCTTCGATCGCCGCGCCATGTTCACCCGATCGATCCGGAAGCGGACATTGTCGAAATGACGGCGGAACGCGCTGGCGTCTAGTGTCCCGCGCCCCTCCTCCCAGCGATTATTGGCGGTAGCGATCGCAAGGAAATCCCGAATGTCGCCGTGTTCGATCAGCAACCGCCCGTCCATGAATGCCTCGGCCGAGCCCAGCGACGGATCGGCAAGCAATTGCCGAAGCGCGCGGCTGTCGGCGAAGCGGATCGCCACCGGCTTCATCGCCGGATCGGCGGTGCCGTAGGTGGCGGTGCGGCCGCCGGGGAAGGTTACGGTGAGTTCGCCGCGACGAATGGCACGCGACAGGAAGCGATCAATCAAGGACATGGCTGCCTGCTAGCCCATAACCAGTGTGATGCAAACGACACGCTGCGGCGCGGTATCGGAACAATGTCAAAAATGAGGACCGGGTACGCCGGCTGGACTGGATAACGCCCATCCCACGCACTATATTGCTGGTAATGGCTACGATCTCTCCGAATGCTCCCCGGCTCGAAGCTACTTTCGAAGGCTTGATCGAAAATAGTCCGATCGCGTCGGTGATCAGTAATCCGCGATTGCAAGACAACCCTATCGTTGCTTGCAACGAAGCGTTTTGCCATCTTACCGGCTATCCGCGCGACCAAGTGGTCGGGCGCAATTGCCGCTTCCTCTCGGGGCCGGGCACCGAACCCTGGCTGACCGAGGAAATTCGTGCGGGCGTTCGAGAACACCGCCCGACGCTGGTCGAGATCCTGAACTACAAAGCCGACGGCACACCGTTCCGTAACGCGGTGCTGGTCGCGCCGATCTATGACGAAACCGACGAACTGTTGTATTTCTTGGGCTCGCAAGTTGAGATTCCCGAAGGAGCGACCGGACCTTCGAACAGCCGCCGGATCAAGGCCGCCGAAACGGTGAAGGCTTTGTCCGAACGCCAGCGCCAGGTGCTCGAAATGGTCGCCAAGGGCCTGCTGAACAAGCAGATTGCAGGCATTTTGGGGCTGTCGGAAAAGACGGTGAAGATGCACCGCGCGATCGTGATGGAGCGACTGGGTATTCACCGCACCGCTGAAATGGTGCGCGTGGCGGTTGAGGCTGGGTTATAAGGCTCCGGCTACAGGATAGCCGGTGGCGATAAATGGAAAGCTGGCGCTAGGCGCGCGATAGGTCGTGGCGTACAGCGCGGAGATGGTGTCGCAAATCTCTCCCTCCGCTCAAGCCGTTAGCCAAGCGCACCAAGTGCGGATCGCTGCTGAAGTTGTTTTCGGTTTTCCGGAGCCCAAGGAAACGCTGCTCGAAGCGCCGGTGAGCATCCGCAAAGGTATCTACGACGTCGATTTCGTCGGTGCCTATAGCTACCTAGGTGGGCGCGAGACGTTCATTCGTCACGTTTCGACGATTGGTCGATTTTGTTCGATCGCAAGCAACATCGTTTCGGGTCAAGTCGAACATCCGACCGACTTTCTGTCCGCATCACCGGTTTTGACCGGCTTCGACGAGTTCGGCGATTTAAGCCAGTTTTATGGTGACAACCGTCTAATGGTTGACAAGGCAGTCGCCGCGATCGGCAATTCGATGTCGAACCGGATTGAAAAGATCAGCATCGGCAATGATGTCTGGATCGGCGAAGGCGCATTTATTCGACGCGGCGTTAAAATCGGCGATGGCGCGGTAATTGCCGCGCGTTCGGTCGTCACCAAAGATGTCGCGCCATATGCGATTGTTGGCGGTTCTCCCGCTAAGGTCATCCGGTTCCGATTCGAGCAGAAGGTAATAGACGCGCTACTTGGGCTGCAATGGTGGAACTATGGCTTGTCCGCGATCAAGGGGGCCGATTTCACCGATGTCGATCAAGCGATCCTAGCCATTGAGCGCAACATCGCGTCTGGCGATGCCCAGCCGTACAGCGGAAGGCTCGTTAAAATTGGCGAAGACGGGCAGGCCACCGCGTGGCACTACAGTCGTGAGCAAAACGCTTTGTTGCCCCGCGCCTAAAGCGGGTTCTCCGCGCTTGTTCAGGATCCTATCCAACGCCCGCCAGCGAGCGATAGCCGATGCGAACTAAAGCCAGCGTCTGCGCGCGCAAAAGGCGGTTCGGTTCGGCGGGCGAGGCCGCCGATCATGCGGTGGCGATCGGGTTGCCGTTGCTGCCCTATCGCTGCGATCGGTGTGACCTTTTTCATCTGACCAGCCGGACCAAGGGGAAATGGCGACCATTGCCCAAGCCGTGACGCTCGGCTTGTCGCCCCACGCGCTTTTGGCTTATGCGCCTCCAAGCGATCCAGCCCGAATAGTGGAAGCGACCCCGATTTGATCCCCCGCGAATTGATCGGCACCGCGCAGGTGCCCGACGGCGAAGAACTCAAGCTGTTTCGGCGCGGCGACGATTTCATGATCGTCCTGCAACGCAACGAGCTGATGAACAGTCGAATGAGCGGGTCTGAGGAAGCGCTGGCGACGATGACCTGCGAGCGGCTGGCGCAGCGCAAGGCGCTGCGTATCCTGATCGGCGGCTATGGCATGGGGTTCACGCTGCGAGCGGCGCTTGCGGTGCTGCCGGGCGATGCCGAACTGGTGGTCGCCGAACTGGTGCCCGAGATCGTCGCATGGGCGAAGGGACCGATGGCGGCGCTGACCGCCGGATGCCTGGACGACGCGCGTGTTTCGGTGGTGTTCGAGGATGTCGCGGCCTCGATCGACAAGGCCAAGGGCGAATATGACGCGATCCTGCTCGATGTCGACAACGGCCCTGACGGGCTGACCCGGCTGGGCAATGACCGGCTCTATTCGTCGAGGGGGGTGGCGGCGGTGCGGCGGGCGCTGAAGCCCGGCGGGGTGCTGGCGGTGTGGTCAGCCGCGCCCGATGCCCCGTTCGCGCGGCGGCTGCGTGAGGGTGACCTGACGGTCGACGAAGTCGTCGTGCGCGCGCGCAGCAACGGCAAGGGCGCGCGCCACGTCATCTGGTTCGCGCGGCGGCCTGAGGCATGACGGGGGACCACCCCGCGCCGGGGAGCCGAATCCCGATCTGGGTCGTAGCGCCGACAAGGTAAGGCATGGCGGCGGCTTTCCGCGCGTGGCAGGTCGGAGCATCCGATTTCACGAAAGAGCCGATGATGCGCATTTTCGCATGCCTAGCCGCCACCAGCCTGCTCGCCGCGCCTGCTTTTCCCCAGGGCGAGGGGCCGTTCACCGTCGTCGAACAGGGCCGGAGCTTCGGCAATCTATATGATGCGGTGCAGGCGATCGGCGACGGCACGGGGACGATCCGGATCGCGCCGGGGCGCTATCGCGACTGCGCGGTGCAAGAGGCGGGGCGGATCAGCTTCGTCGCGACGACGCCGGGCAGCGTGGTGTTCGATTCGGCGATCTGCGAGGACAAGGCGACGTTCGTGCTGCGCGGGCGGGGCAGCAAGGTGGACGGGATCGTCTTCACCCGCACCTTCGTAAACGACGGCAATGGCGCTGGCATCCGGATCGAGAAGGGTGACCTCGAGGTCGTCAATTCGATGTTCGTCGATGGCCAGTGCGGCATCCTGTCGGCGAGCGATCCGCAATCGACGATCAGCGTCGACAAATCGACCTTCGCGCGGCTGGGCAAGCATCCCGACGGATCGGGCGCGCACGCGCTGTATATCGGCGACTATGGCGCGCTGAAGGTGACGCGATCGCGCTTCGAGCAGGGCACCGGCGGTCATTATGTCAAGAACCGCGCCCCGCGGGTCGAGATCGTCGACAACAGCTTCGACGACAGCAAGGGACAGGCGACCAATTATATGATCGACCTGTCGAACGGCGCGGTGGGGCGGATCGCCGACAACAGCTTCGTCCAGGGGAACGGCAAGGACAATTGGACGACGATGATCACCGTCGCGCCCGAGGGGGCCGAGAACGTATCGGCGGGTCTGGTGGTGGAGAATAACCGCGCATCGACGGTGCCGGGATTCAGGAACGATACCGTGCTGGTGCGGAACTGGTCGAGTGATAAGCTGGTGTTGCGCGGTAATATGCTGAGCGGTCGGATGACCGAATATGCGCGGCAATAAGGGGGCAATCGAGTGAGGGGTCGCACGCCAACGCTGTTTGCCCTGTCGTTCGCGCTGGGCGGCTGTACCGTGGCGATCAACCAGGACAGTTTCTTCCCGCAAACCATGCCAGCCCCCGCTGCCGCGCTCACCGCGCCGCCGGGCTATACGATGGAAGAAGCGTTGATCGTCCTGCCATCGGTGGGGGCGGTGCATGTCGTCCGGCTGGACAACCCGGCGAGCGAGGCGACGCTGATCTATAGCGGCGGCAATGGCAGTTTCGTGGCCGGGCAGAGCCAGATGGCGGCGGCGCTGGCCGACGCGGCCAAGACCGACATCATCCTGTATGACTATCCCGGCCGTGGCGGCACCACCGTGCCGCCGACGATCGACGCTTCGCTGGCGAACGGTCCGGCGTTGCTCGAGGCGCTGCGCGCACGCGGCTGGATCGGGCGTGCGGGGCTGTTCGCCTATGGCCTGTCCTTTGGCGGATCGCAGGCGGCGGCGATGGTCCGCAATGGCGGCTTTGACGGGCTGATCATCGAAGGGAGCGCAGCCGACATTCCGCGCATCGGTCGCGGTTTCGTGCCTGCACTTGTCCGGCCCTTTGTGCTGCTGCGCGTCGATCCCGTCCTCGCCCGGTTTGAATATGCCGAGTATGCGATCGCAAGTGGCGCGCCGATCCTGCTGGTCTCGTCCGCCGATGACAGGATCGTCGCCGCCCCGATCATGCGCGATTTTGCCACAGACCTGCGCGCAAAAAAGGTCGATGTGACCTTTGTCAGCGTACCCGGCGGGCATGGCAGAGCGCTGGGCGATCCTGCGGCGCGGGCGGCGGTGACTCGCTTTCTGGCCACGCATGCGCGACCGGCTGGCGGCTAGTGGTCCGATTCTGACATTTGCTACCCCCTTCGGCTCAGTCAGGAGCAAATGTCAGAATCTCCAGGACCACTAGCAATTATGTGATTCTAGTGGATTTTATGATTTTGACATTCGCAGCGAGAGCGTGCCGCAGGCGGGATGCGAATGTCAAAATCAATCCACTAGGCAGCGTCGGTCGCCACCCCGAGTGCTGCCGCCAGATATTCCAGCGCCGCGATCCTGCGCCATAGCGCGGTGTCGGTCACCCGGTCGATGTTGAAGAAGGCGCGCATCGCGGGGAAGGCGAGGTCGATCACCCGTGCCATGTAATCGGGGGTCAGCAGCCCGCCATGTTCGTCGCCCATCGGCCGCAGCCGGCGTTGCAGCGCATAGCTGTGCTGGCGCACCCAGGTGGGGCGGATCCGCGAGGACCATTCGCTGAAGCGGTGGCGGCGCCCGGGCGGCTCGGTGAAGCGGTGGCCATAGGCCGAGGGTTGGGCGGCCAGCGCGGGGTCGATCGCGGCGAGCAACTGCGCCTCGAACCGGCCAGCTTGTTTGAGCGCCATCGGCAGCGCCATCGCCTCGGCCACCAGCCGGTGATCGAGGAACGGCATCAGGTATGCGCCGTAACGCGATTCGAGGCTGATCTCGCGCCCGAACAGCGACCGGCAGCGCACGTGCGGATAGGCTTGCTCAATCCATTGGCGCGACAGCAGCGCGGTGGGGCTGCCAACGCCCAGCGCGTCAGCGATCTTGCGCTCGATCGCGCCGATGAAGGCGCGCGGATCGAACAACGCGGTCGCGTCGCGGGCGTCGAAGCGGGCGAAGAAGGTGCGGGCGACGGTGCGGGCCGAGGCGGGGCGATCGGCGAGGAAGAAGAAATCGCGCCAGATCTCGCCGCAGCCGCCCGATGCCGCCAGCGCGCCGCCGGCATGGCGCTTGTCGCGCGCCCAGGCCGCGCCGCCATTGTCGAAGATATTGCCGAAGGTCGGCAGCGCGTCGAACTGGTCAAAGTTGCGCGCCACCTGCTCGGCAAAGCCATCGGGGGTGATCGATAGCGCGCCGTCCTTGTCGACCCATTCGACCGCGAACCCCATCGCGTCGCCGATCGCTTGGGCAAAAACGACATCATCCTCGTCGCGGTCGCCATAGACATAGACATGCGGGGCGTGGCCCGCCTCGCGCAGCGCCGCCAGCAGCAGCCGCGAATCGAGCCCGCCCGACAGCGGGCAAAAGATGCGGTCGCCAAACGACCCCGCATGCGCCGCGACCACTTGCGCCAGCCGCTGGCGGTGCCGCCCGATCCGGTCGGGCAGCGCCATATCGCTGACCGTATCGGGCAGGCGTTTTTCGAGCGGATGGGTGATCGTGCCATCGCGGGTCAGTTCGATCATGGCGCGCGGGCCGAGCGTCTTTAGCCCGGCGAACACGCTATCTTCGCCGATCGGCACGACGTTGAACGCGAATTCATACACGCCCTGGCGGTCGAACCGAAGCACCGGCATCGAGCGGGCGGCGGCAAGCAGCGAGGTCGAAAAGAAGCTGCGATCGCTGTCGTGATGCACCTGGTGCGCGGCAAACCAGTCGGTGAAGACAAAGCTGCGCCCGTTTTTGTGGATCAGCGCGGTGAATTGGCCACCGATACGCTGCCAATCGGGCGCGGTATCGAAGCTGGCCAGCAAGGTCGCAAGCGCGGGTGCGCCGATCGCCGAATCGAAGGTGAGTGTGCCCGCCACCGCCACGAAATCCGCCCCCTCGACATGCAGCGTGGCGGGGCCGCCCAGGACATAGTCGAAGTGGAGGATATGCCAGCCGGCCACCGCATGTTCGCTGGGCGGGCCAAAGCCGTGGCGGGCATATTGCGCGCGAGCCATGCCCAGCCGCGTATCGGCCACTGCGCGGTTCGCGTTGCGGGTAAGGTACAGGCCGGCCATCGCCGCGTGGTGTAGCGGGTAACGCTTAACGATCGATAGACCAAGGCCGTCGGCGGTGCTGGCTTCAACGGCTGCTTGGAGGCGGTATAGAATAGCTGGCACGACGCGGGCCGCGATCCACGATAGGGCGGCTGCATCATCCCTAATGCGCGTCGGCGTTGATCGTTTCGCCACAGGTCGGTATCGACCGCCGACAAGCCGCGCCTTTTGCGTTACCGGAGACTGTCCTTTGCACGCCCCCCGCACGAAGCTTACCCAGCCGCCGCACGCCGCCTTTGACACTGTCGAGGTGAAATGGGTGCGCCATTGGAATGAGCATCTGTTCAGCCTGGCGGTCGATCGCCCGCCAAGCTTTCGCTTCCGTTCGGGCGAGTTCGTGATGCTGGGGTTGCAGGGCGACGATAAGCCGCTGATGCGCGCCTATTCGATTTCGAGCGCGGCCTATCATGACGAGATCGAGTTTCTGTCGATCAAGGTCGAGGACGGCCCGCTGACGTCGCGGTTGCAGAACGTCGTCGCGGGCGATGAGCTGTATATGGGGCGCAAGCCCACCGGCACGCTGGTGACCGACGCGCTGACGCCGGGCAAGCGCCTGTTCCTGCTGTCGACCGGCACCGGCCTTGCGCCGTTCCTTAGCCTGCTTCGCGATCCCGACACCTATGAGCGGTTTGAACAGATCGTGCTGGTGCATTCGGTGCGCCGCGTGAGCGACCTGGCGTTCCATGAGGAATTGTCGGGCAAGCTGGCCGATGATCCGCTGGTGGGCGAGCAGGCGCAGACCCAGTTGCACTATATCCCAACCGTGACGCGCGAGCCGTTCCATACCAGCAAGCGTATCCAGGGCTTGATCGAGGACGGCACGTTGTTTGCCGCGCCGATCGAAGGGCCGGCGGCGTTCGATCGCGAAACCGATCGGGTGATGATGTGCGGCAGCACCGCGATGATCGCCGATTTCGCCAAGCTGCTCGAAGATGCCGGGTTCGAAGAAGGTTCGAATGCGCGCCCTGCGGACTTTGTGATCGAGCGGGCGTTCGTCGGGTGATCTCTGCCCCGTTCGTGCCGGGGCAGGCTCGGCATGAACGGGGAAGCGTCAGGCGAGCATCGCCGCCAGTGCGGGGGTGATCCATTCGCGGCCATCGCCGGCGCGAAGCTGCGCGGCAAGGGTATGGCGCTGCGCCGCCGCCATCGCCGCATCGGGGCCAAGCACGGTCAGCGCGGTCGCCCAGGCATCGGCGGTCATGCAATCGGCAGCGATGACAGTGGCCGAAACGATGCCGTTTTCGATCGGCCAGCCGGTGCGCGGATCGATGCTGTGGCCCAGGCGGCGGCCATTGCGGGCGATGAAGCGGCGATAATCGCCCGACGTTGCCACCGCCAGATCGTGCAGCGCGATTCGCAGCGACGCAGGGAGGCCCGGCGGCGCTTCGACCTCGACCCACCAGGGCTCGCCATCGGGGCGAATGCCGGCCCCGACGAACTCCCCGCCGATCTCGACCAGAAAATCATGCACCCCCGCCGCGCGACAAGTCGCGGCCAGCCGATCGACCGCATAGCCCTTGGCAATGCCCGACAGGTCGAGCGTGACCCCGGCATGGCGGCGGGCGCGATGGCCAAATAGTTCCAATTGATGCGCGCCGCTGCGTGCAAGGGCACCGGCGACTTCGCGTAGCCGGGGCAGATCGCCGCGCGCGCCCGGTGGGCCGAAACCCCAGAGATCGGCAAGCGCGCCGCAGGCAGGATCAAAGGCCCCGTCACTGGTGCTGCTCACCGCAAGCGCGGCGGCCAGCACCTTGGCCAGATCGGCGGGCAAATCATGCCATTCGCCGATCGGCGAGCGATTGAACCGTGATAGCGCCGAATCGGGCCGCCATTGGCTCATCGACATGATGACCGAATCGATCGCTTGCCAAAGCGCGGTCTCAAGCCCTGGCGGCGGCGCGACTACCAGTGCCGACCAGCTGGTGCCCATCGTGTCGCCGCCGATCCGGGCAATCGGCGCCGCTGCGTCGCGCCTGGCGAACGCTTCGGGCGCGACGATTGCCGGGATCGCGACGTGCATCGCCGTGTCAGGCGCCAAGCACTTCCAGCGTGGTCGTGTAGCTCATGCGGCGCGCGGCTCCGGGGATGGTCGCGCTCTTGCCAGTTGCACTGGCATTCAGCCAATACATGCCCGCTTCGCTGAACGACACGCGGACCTTGCCCGCCGCATCGGTCTTGAGCGTCTGTTCATCGACCGCGTCGCGATAGCGTTTGCCGCCGCGCACCACCAGCACCTCGAGCCCGGCTGCAGGCTTGCCATCCACGATAAAGCCGAACACGGCGTCTTCGCCGGTCACCACATCGCTGGGATGGGTTTCGGCCACCATTTCGAGTCCCTTGCCGGTCGGACGAAGCACGGTGTCGGTGGGCGCACCCGAGGTGACGAACACCTCGTAGCGGCTCTCCATCTGCGTCAGCGCCACGTCGGTCGCCCCGGCGGGGATGATGCCGGGCAATTTGTCGGCAGTGGTGCCGCGCGGCAGGCGCTTTTCTTCGCCATTCAGCTTGTAGCTGCCGCCGATGCCGTCATTTTGCATCGCGACCTTCCAGGTCCCGGGCTGCGTCAGATGCAGGTCGAAGGTGCTGCGGAAGCGCCCGGTGTTGAAATTCTCGACCTTGGCGGCGCTGCCATCGGGGGCGAATGCGCTCGGCTCGACGCGCATCGGCTGATGATCGGCGTGGAATACATCGGTCGATGCCGCCGCGTCGAAGGTGACCCAGCCATCGGCGCTCGAGATGATCGTGGTCGAGGGGGCCATCCACAGCCGGTGCGCCTGCAGGCTGGCAGGCACTGCGGCGATGGCGACGGCGGCGATGGCGATGGCGGTGGCGGTGGCGGTGCGAAGCATGGCGAAATTCCCCTGATCAGCGCGTGAAGGCGAGCGCGACCGCGCCCAGTTCGGATTTGCCCGATGCGGTAAAGCTTTGGCCGGGCTTTGGCGGCCAGCTGAAGGGAACGCGGATCACCTCGCGGCCCCCTGCTTCGCGCGCTGCCTCGATCGCCAGCACATATTGGCCGGGGGCCATCTGGCCGGTCGGCACGCGGACCATATGCTTGCCCGGCGCGCGGGTGGCACCCGTCACGCCATCAGCGGGAAAGCGCATCGTCCGGCCCGAGGCGCGCCACCAGCTTCGCACATCGCTCAGCCATTTGGTGCCCTCGTTCTTGGCCATGTCGAAATCATACCAGACCTGAAGCGTGCGCGCGGGGGCACCGGGCTTTTCCAGCCAGATGGCGACATAGGGCCGGTTATATTCGGCGACGTTCAGGCGCGGGATCGTGAGTTCGATTTGCGCGGTCTGGGCGAGGGCGGGCGTGGCGAGCGCGAGCATCGGCAGGCCGGTGAGCAGCATTTGGTGGCGGACCTGCATGGTCATTGTCCTCAATGGATGAAGAAAAGGGTGATGATGGTAGGAATGGCGAGGCCCAGCGCGACCAGCGGCCAGGTGCTTGGCCGCTTTTTGGCGTGGATCTGGAGCAGTACGAAGCCGGTGAGGGCGAAGATGACACAAGCGCCCGAAAAAATGTCGAGAAACCATTTCCAGGCGGTGCCGGTGTTGCGGCCCTTGTGCAGGTCGTTGAGCCAGGAAATCCAGCCGCGATCGGTGACTTCGGCGGTGATCGCGCCGCTGGCCTTGTCGATCGCGACCCAGCCGTCGCCGCCGGGACGCGGCAGCGCGACATAGACTTCGCCCTCGCTCCATTCGGCATTGCCGCGCGGCGAAAGCCCGGTCTCGTCCTCGATCCAGCGCGCGACCGGGGTGGGGATCGGGCGCGCGGTCTGATCGCTCGACGATAGCTGCGCCAGCAGTGGCGCGGGCAGCGCGGCGGCGGCGGTGTTCACCCTCGGCGTCGATTCGATCTCACCCGCATGGTTGAGCGTGATGCCGGTGATGGCGAACAGCAACAGGCCGACCAGACTGATCGCCGAGCTGACCCAATGCCACAAATAAGTCTGTTTCAGCCAGAATGCCTTGCGGCCCGATTTGCGGCGGGGCGGTGCGGGGCTGGTGGTGGCGGCTACGGGGTTGGTGGTAGCTTGATGCATGGCGGCTTAGCTACGCTTCATCGTCATCGGCCAGTTCATGTACCGCTTTTCACTTTCGCGCCGCTAATGCAAACAATTCGCATCTCCTGCGGCGTGCGTGGGGGTTTGTCAATATCGGGGGCAGGCGGGATGGGTCGAAAGGCACAGAAAACCCCGGCGTCTCGGGTGAGACGCCGGGGTTGATAGCGACGGGTCAGGCGATGCTTACTGGCAGGCGAGGCACTCGTCATAGTCGGTCGATTCGCCCAGATCGAAGGTGGGCTTGTCGATCGTGTTGTCGGCCTCGACCCCGCCGCTGCCGGCAAAACCGGCGCGCTGCATCGACTTCGAGCGGAGATAATAAAGCGATTTGATGCCCAATTCCCACGCGCGGAAGTGGAGCATCAGCAGATCCCACTTCTCGACATCGGCGGGGATGAACAGGTTCAGCGACTGCGCCTGGTCGATATAGGGGGTGCGATCGCCCGCGAGTTCGAGCAGCCAGCGCTGGTCGATCTCGAAGCTGGTCTTGAACGCATCCTTTTCATCCTGGTTCAGGAAATCGAGATGCTGGACGCTGCCGCCCTTTTCCAGGATCGAGTTCCAGATCGCGTCGGAGTTCTTCGACTTGGCCGACAGCAGCTTTTCCAGATGCGGGTTACGCACCACGAAGCTGCCCGACAGCGTCTTGTGGGTATAGATATTGCCCGGGATCGGCTCGATGCAGGCGCTGGTGCCGCCGCAGATGATGCTGATCGACGCGGTGGGCGCGATCGCCATCTTGCAGCTGAAGCGCTCCATCACGCCCATGTCGGCGGCGTCGGGGCAGGGGCCGCGCTCGATCGCGAGTTGCATCGATGCTTCGTTCACTTGCGCCGAGACGTGGCGGAAGATTCGCAGGTTCCACGACTTGGCCATCGCGCCCTCGAACGGCAGGCAGCGCGCCTGCAGGAACGAATGGAAGCCCATGACGCCGAGGCCGACCGAACGTTCGCGCATCGCCGAATAAGCGGCGCGCTCCATGCCGGGTTCGGCGCGGTCGATATAATCCTGCAGCACATTGTCGAGGAAGCGCATCACGTCCTCGATGAAGCGCTTGTCGCCGTTCCACTCGTCCCAGGTTTCGATGTTGAGCGACGAGAGGCAGCAGACTGCGGTGCGGTCGTTGCCGAGGTGATCGCGCCCGGTGGGCAAAGTGATCTCGCTGCACAGGTTCGAGGTCGAAACCTTCAGACCCAGGTCGCGATGATGCTTGGGCATCGTCGAATTCACGTGATCGCTAAAGACGATATAGGGCTCGCCGGTCGCAAGCCGCGTCTCGACCAATTTCTGGAACAGCGAGCGGGCATCGACCGTCGCGCGGACGCTGCCGTCCTTGGGGCTTTTGAGCTGCCATTCGTCGCCTGCGCGGACGGCTTCCATGAAGGCGTCGGGGATCAGCACGCCGTGGTGCAGGTTGAGCGCCTTGCGGTTGAAATCGCCGCTGGGCTTGCGGATTTCGAGGAACTCTTCGATCTCAGGGTGCGAGACGTCGAGATAGCAGGCAGCCGAACCACGGCGAAGCGAGCCCTGGCTGATCGCCAGTGTCAACGAATCCATCACGCGGACGAACGGAATGATGCCGCTGGTCTTGCCGTTGAGGCCGACCGGCTCGCCGATGCCGCGGACATTGCCCCAATAGGTGCCGATGCCGCCGCCGCGCGAGGCGAGCCAGACATTCTCGTTCCAGGTCTGGACGATGCCCTCAAGGCTGTCGGGAACCGAATTGAGATAACAGCTAATCGGCAGGCCTCGCCCGGTGCCACCGTTCGACAGTATGGGCGTTGCGGGCATGAACCACAGCTTCGAGATATAGTCATACAGCCGCTGCGCATGCGTTGCGTCATCGGCATAGGCCGAGGCGACGCGGACGAAGAGATCCTGATAGCTCTCACCCGGCAGCAGATACCGATCCTTGAGTGTTTCCTTGCCGAAATCGGTCAGCAGCGCGTCGCGCGAATGATCGACCTCGACCGCATAAAGCTGGACATCGACGGTGTGCGAGTTGCGCTTCTTGGGCGCGGCAGCCTCGGTTGCGGCTTTGGTGGCGGCTTCGATGCCGGCCTCGATAATGGTGTCGGTCGCGGTATCGCTCACGTGCTGATCGTCCCTGAAATCCATGACTGGCCCCCGTCTCTCATTCGTGCGGCATGCACCCCGAGTCGCGGGTAGATGCCGAAATTACCATCCCGCGAGGTGCGCGAGAACAAAAAGTGATCGTTTTGCACCGGGGAGCGGAAACGAGCCGTGCCACGATATGGGTCTATCGTGCGTCGGATACCAGCGCTTGGGTCCGCCCCCGTTCGCTACCACCATAGATTGTGCCTAAAAGCGTTTGGGGGCAAGCGGGTAAATCGCCACCCGGCGGCGCTTCGTCGGAAATGCGGGTGGTTCGGACGCGATCGATCGGGCGCGACGCATGGACCAAGCTGGCCTCGCGCGAAAGCAATAGGGTGGCATGGGCAGGCCAAAAAGATTTTGGTGGAGGAATCAGCGCCGGTTGCATGCGAGCGGCTTTTCCCGGACCAATGACCTTTGGGGGCAGGAGAGCAGCGATGGACGAACTGGGACGCACGACGGTGCACCAGGTGACATGGCGGCTGATCCCGCTGCTCGGGCTGCTGTACATGGTCGCCTATATCGACCGGCAGAACGTGTCCTATGCCAAGCTGCAAATGGTCGGCGACCTGGGCATCAGCGAGGCGGCCTATGGCTTGGGCGCGGGATTGTTCTTCGTCGGCTATTGCCTGTTCGAAGTGCCGAGCAACCTGATCCTCGAGCGAGTCGGCGCGCGGCGATGGTTTGCGCGGATCATGGCGAGCTGGGGGGTGGTGACGCTGCTGCTGGGCTTCACCCAGAGCCCGACGATGTTCTACATCCTCCGCTTCCTGCTGGGCGTTGCCGAGGCGGGGTTCTTTCCCGGCGTGCTCTATGCGCTGACCCTGTGGTTCCCGCAGGCGCATCGCGCGCGTGCGATCGGGTTGTTCATGCTGGCGAGCGCGGTCGCCAATGCGGTGGGGGCGGCGCTGGGCGGGTTGCTGCTCGACCTTGACGGGCTGGGGGGCTTGCGCGGCTGGCAATGGGTGTTCCTGGCGACCGGCGCGCCCGCTTTGCTGCTGGTGCCGGTGGTGCTGCGCTATCTGCCGAGCGGCCCGGACGAGGCGCGCTGGCTGACCCCGGCGCAAAAGACCTGGCTTGCCGAAGTGCTCGAGGCCGAGCGAACCGCTGGTGGGCGCGAGGCGCATGGCAACCCGCTACGCGCGCTGCTCGATCCCCGCGTGCTGATGCTGAGCGCCGCCTATGTCGGGTTTCCGCTGGCGGCCTATGGCCTCAGCTATTGGCTGCCGACGATCGTCCAGGGGTTCGGGGTGTCGAACACCGTCAACGGGTTCCTCAACATCACTCCGTGGGTGCTGGTGGGGCTGGCGCTGTGGGCGGTGCCGCGCCACGCCGCGCGCTACGCTGATCAGCGCTGGCATATCGTGGTGCCAGCGATCGTTGGCGGCATCTGCCTGATCGGCAGCGTGGTGGTGCCCGGCGCGGTCGCGAAGTTCGCATTGCTGTGCATCGCCGCGCCCGCGATCTTTTCGGGCCAGCCGGTGTTCTGGACGCTGCCGCCCCGCTTCCTGAGCGGGGCGGGGGCGGCGGCGGGGTTGGCGATCATCAATTCGGTGGGCAATCTGGGCGGGTTCGTCGCGCAGACGGTGGTGCCGCGAATCCGCGACGAAACCGGGAGCGACCTGGCACCGATGCTGTTCCTGGCCGCGTGCCTGTTCGCGGCGGCGGTGGGGGTGCTGGTGGTCGAGCGAAGGTTGCCGCGCGGCTGACAAGTTGCTTCCCTCTCCCGCGCCGCAGGAGAGGGAAGCAATCAGATCGTGCCGGCCTGTTTCAGCTTCACCGCGTGATCGACCGCGCGGGCGGTGAGCGCCATGAAGGTCAGTGAGGGGTTTACGCACGAGACCGATGTCATCTGCGCGCCATCGGTGACGAACAGATTCGCCGCGTCATGCGCCTGTCCCCATTTGTTGACCACCGACTGGCGCGGATCGGCCCCCATGCGCGCGCCGCCCATTTCGTGGATCGCATCACCCGGCACATGTTCGCCGCGCCGGCTGGTGACGTTGGCGAGGCCGGCCTTGCGGAGCATTTCCTCGCCCTGTTCGCGCGCGTCGGTCATCATCTTGAGTTCATTGTCGCGGAAGGTGACGTCGAACCGCATCAGCGGCATGCCGAAGCGATCGACCTTGTCGGGGTGCAGGCTGACGCGATTATCTTCATAGGGCAGGCATTCGCCGAACGCGGTCATGCCGAAGCTCCAGGGGGCATAGCCGCGCATCGCCTGTTTCATCGAAGCGCCAAAGCCGACCGGGGGCATCGGCTCGCGGCGAGCGCCGCCCTGATAGCCATAGCCGCGCTTGAAGCCGACGCCTTCTTCGCCGCCGACATTGCGGAAGCGCGGAATATAGACGCCGCCGGGACGCCGGCCATATTCGATATAGTCGGTCATGCCCGGAATCTCGCCGCTGATGCCGACTCGGAAGATATGGTCCATGACATAGCGACCCAGCGTATTGCTGTTGTCGAACACGCTTTTGGTCGAGCCGGGTGCGCGGGTGTTCATCATGATCTGGGTCGACGACATCGCCGAAGCGCACAGGAAAACCAGGCCCGCCGGGATGATTTCGGCCTGGTTGGTCGTGGTGTCGATCACCCGAACCCCGGTGACGCGCTTGCGCTTTGCGTCATATTCCAGGTTGGTGACCAGCATGTTGGCGCGCAAGGTGAGATTGCCGGTGGCGCGGGCCGCCGGCAGCGTCACCGCCTGGGTCGAGAAATAGGCACCGAAAGAACAGCCGCGACCGCATTGGTTGCGATATTGGCATTTGGTGCGGCCCTGATCCTCTTTGTCCTCGGTCATGTTCGACAAGCGGGTGTTGATCAGCTTGCGCCCCGGCGACGTTTCCTCGAGCCGTTGCTTCAGCCATTTCTCGGCGATGTTCATCTGCATCGGCGGCTGGAACACGCTGTCGGGCAATTGCGGCAGGTTTTCGCGCGATCCCGAAACGCCGATATATTTCTCGACATAATCATACCACGGCGCGACGTCTTCATAGCGGATCGGCCAGTCGATCGCGACATTCTCGCGCTTATTGGCTTCGAAGTCTTCGGGTGCCCAGCGGAACGACCAGCGGCCCCAGATCAGCGATTTGCCCCCGACCGCGGCCGGGCGAATCCAGTAAAACTTGTCGCCTTCGTCATAGGCATAGGGGTTCAGCCGGTCGTTATTATAATATTTCTGGGTGCTCGGCGCGACATAGCCGTGCCTGGCGATGAAATAATCGGTTTTCAGCAGTTCCGCCGGCATTTGATCGCGTGCCGGGATTTCGAAGGCCGGTTTGCCGTCATAATCATAATCCTGGCCGTGTTCGACCATGACGCCGCGATCAAGCATCAGGACGCGCAGTCCCTTTTCGGTCAGTTCCTTGGCCGCCCAACCGCCGCTCACCCCGGAGCCGATGACGATCGCGTCGAACTTGTCGGTCGCTTGCATGTGAATGTCCTCGAGTGCGGGTCAGGCGCGCAGGCGGCTGAGCGTCTGGAAGCTGGTGGTGATGTCGGGCAGATAGGGGGCCGGCGACTGATCATTTTCGACATAGAAATGCCGCACGCCGGCAAGGTCGTTGAGTGCGAAGATGTCGGCGAAATCGATCACGCCCTTGCCCACGCTGGTCATCTTGCCATCGGTGGTGCGGTCCTTGACGTGATAGGCATAGATGCGACCGGGCATGCTGCGGATCAGCGCCTTGGGATCGACGCCCGCGACCACTGTCCAGAACAGGTCGAGTTCGATCTTCACCAGCGCCGGATCGGTTTCGGTGACCAGGCGGTCGAACAGGCTGCGCCCTTCGGGCTTCAGCGTGAATTCGAAATCATGGTTGTGATAGGCGAAGTCGAGGCCAAGTTTTTTGAGGGCTTCGCCAAACCGGCTGAAATCGGCGATTGCCTTGGTCCAGGCGGGCAGGGTGCGATACGGATCGGTCATGTAGGGCAACACGACGGTGTCTGCCCCCAGCGTCTTGGCCATCCGCACGACGCCGTCAAAATCGGCGAGCAGCGTTTCATAGGCGACATGGATCGACGGCGATGTCAGCCCCAGCCGGTCCATCGTCCGGCGGAGCGCGGCATGATCCATCTTGTCGTAGCCGCCACCGCCATATTCGACCTCGCGATAGCCGATCCGCGCCACTTTTTCGAGCGTACCCATCGGATCGGGCGTGAACAATTCGCGCACGGTATAGAGTTGCAGGCCGATCGGCCTGGTCCCCTGTGCGAAGGCAGGGCCGGCGGCGGCGAGCGTGGTGAGGGCAGCGCCGGTGCCCAGCAACTGGCGGCGATTGATCATCATGCCGAATATACCTTGTTCACATTGGCATAGGGAAAGGCACCGTCATAGCTGCCGGGCACCGGCAGATATTCGCGTTCCTGCATGATGCCGATTTCGGAGGTGAAATAGCCGGTGACGACGAGCTGGCGGAACCGTTCGAAAAACGCTTTGCCGCCAGGAAGCTGGTCGTTCATCGCCAGCGTCAGCAGTGCGTCGTGCTGCGCCGCGCTCGCCTTGGCGCCTGCGACCTTATAATCGGCGCGGCATCGCGCCTCGATCGAATCGAGGCCAGCGACGATCGGCACGCGATCTTCGGGCAGCGCCCAGTCGGCGAGCAATTTTTCGATGAACTGCGGCACTTCGGCGGCGATCGCTCCGGGGGTGTCGGTGGTGGGCATCACCCGTTCGCTGAGCGCGGTCATCAGCGCGCGCTGTTCGGTGGTGAACACCGCGACCGAGGCTGCGCCATCGCTGATCGGCACCACCTGCCCCGCTGCCGCGCGCGCGATCGGAGCGAACAGCGCGGTGCCGAACATCGCCGCCATGCCGGCAAGTGCATTTCTGCGATCGATCATTTCACGGCTCCTTGGAAATCATGGCTCAGCGCCGGCTCGGGCAGCGGGCGCACCCAGATGTTGCGGAACGACACCGCCGAATCATGATCCTGCAGCTGGATCGGCGCGGCATCGCCATGCGGTTCATATTTCGCCACCTGCCGCCAGACGGTGGTGCCGAGCCAGGGCTGACGATTTTGCACCAGCACGCCGTTGAGGAAGGCGGTGATATAGGCTGGGCGAAGCAGCGCGCCGTCGGTGCCGAAGCGGGGGCGTTCGAAGACGATGTCGTAGCTTTGCCATTCGCCGGGCTTGCGCGATGGGTTCACCAGCGGCGGCTTCCACGCATAGATCGCGCCGACGGTGCCGTCGGCATAAGTAGGGTTTTGATAGCCGTCGAGGATCTGGATCTCGTAGCGCTGCATGAACCAGATGCCGCTGTTGCCGCGATCCTGCGAGCTTTTGGTCGGCGGGTTGGGGCTGCGGAATTCGAGGTGGAGCTGGACGTCGCCGAAGCTCTGCTTGGTGACCAGCGCGCTTTCCTTGCCGCCGGCGCGCGGGGGAACGGTGAAGGCGCCGCCGGCGATTTGCCAAGCCGCCCCTTGCGCGGTCCAGGCATCGAGCGAGCGCCCGTCGAACAGCATGATCGCGTCGGACGGCGCGGCGCCGGCGGCAGGGCCGGGGGTGACGACCGTCGGATGGGGGCGTTCCGAATCATGGACGCGCCATTTGCCGTCGGGCAGCATCGGCGTGTCGCGAAAGCCCGGCTTGTCCTGTGCCATAGCGATACCCCCGATCGACACCACCGCGCCGATCGCCATCAACATGCGCTGCATGTGCACTCCCTTCATACCGCGTCGATCGCGCGATAGGCGGCGACCAGCCGATCCTCGCCCGCGCGGCCCTCTACCGAATTGCCATGTTCCATGCCGATCACCCCGCCAAAGCGCTTGGCGCGGAGCCAGCGGACGACATTCTGATAGTTGATTTCGCCGGTGCCCGGCTCCTTGCGGCCGGGATTGTCGCCGAACTGGATATAGCCGATTTCGCTCCAGCATTGATCGAGCGTGTTGATCAAATTCCCGGCTTGAATCTGTTCATGATACAGGTCGGCGAGCACCTTCATCGCCGGGCTGTCGACCGCGCGCGCGACCGCGAAGCCCTGCGGGATCGACGACATGAAGACGCCGGGATGGTTTACCAGCGTGTTGAGCGGCTCCATCACCATCACCAGTCCATGCGGCGCGTAAATGTCGGCGGCGCGGCGAAGCACGTCGATCACTCGCGCGGTCTGGATCTCCACCGGCAACCGGCGATCCATGAAGCCGGTGACGATGGTCATGTGCTTGGCATTCAGCCGCTTGGCGACCTCGACCGAGGCACGGATGTCGGCGAGAAAGCCTTCGCGATCGGCGTCGTCATTGCCGCCAAGCAGCGGGCGGAACTCCGACCATTTGGGCATGCTGGCGACGAAGACGCCCATCGTCATGCCGCGCTGTTGCAGCGCCTTTGCCATCGCGGTCTGGTCGGCGACCGATCGGCCGGCGGCTTCATTGTCTTCCCAGGCGGTAAAGCCCTGATCGGCGGCGTAGGCGATCTGTTCCAGCCGGTCGCCGCGGCTTTTGAAGCTGCCCTCATGCGGTGCGAATTTCAGCGAGAAGGTGGCGCGGTTCTGGCCGGGGGTGCCCGCCAGCGTTGCGGTGCCGATGGCGGTGGCGCCGACGGCTCCCGCCGCCAGCATCGATCGACGCGATACTTTCATGCGATCTCCCCCGCAAGATGCGCGCGCGATTTGCCGCGCTCGCGCAACCAGATGACGCCGAATACCGCCAGCAGGATAAGCGGCAGGATCGCCAGTCGCTGGAACGATACCGATGCGGCCGCGTCCTCCACGGCAAGCAGCGCATCGCCGGTCAGCGCGGCAAAGGCGGCGGGACCGCCGGCGAACTCTACCTTGGCCTGATCGAACATCGCGCCAAGCTGCGGCAGCACGAAAAAGCTGGCCATCGCACCTGCCGAACCGACCAGCCCCAGCGCCCAGGACCCGCCGCGCGGATAGCGTTCGGCGACCGATGCCAGCATCGTCGGCCACATCACGCAAACGCCAAGTCCCCAGACGGTGGAGGCGATGATCGCGGCGAGCGGCGACTGTGCCTGTGCCAGCATGAACAGGCCGATCGCAGCCAGCAGGCTGGACACCCACAACAGCCCCGGATTGGAAATCGTGTTGGCCAGCCGCCCCGCGAAGTGGCGAAACACGAACATCAGCGCGTTGACATAGACCAGCAGCAAGATGCCGCGCATCCCGACGCGATTGGTGAGCGCGACGTCGATCCACTGGCCCGGCGCCAGTTCGGACGCGGCGGTGAGGAACATCGCGCCGAACCAGATGAAGAAGCTTGGGCGGCGGAATACCTCGCCCAGCATTTCGCCAAAGCCGACGCCGCTTTGCGCGCGAAGCGGCGGTGGGAAGGTGGTGGTGGCGGCGATCACGATGGTGGCGATGGCGGGAACGATCACCAGCGCCATGATTCCCTGCCAGGGCAGTATGTCGGACAGGAAAAAGCCCGCCAGCCCGCCGACGATGATGCCGCCGGGGAACCAGGCATGGAGCACGTTCAGGCGGTGGGTGGTGTCTTCGGGATAGAGCTGGGCGGTGAGCGGGTTGATCGCGGCTTCGGTGAGGCCCCAGCCGATGCCGCTGAGCAACATGCCGAACCATACGATCGTGTAGACCGTCATGCCGGTGGCGAGATTGCCGGCGGTGGCGATGGCGAGCGGCCCCAGCACGAAGCAGCAGCCCGCCAGCAACAGGCAGCGCTTCATGCCGATCTGGTCGAGCAAGGTGCTGGCGACGAATACGGTGATCGCAAAGCTCAGAAACGCAGCGCCCAGCGCAGCGGCAAGCAATTCGCCCGCCTGCAACGCATTGATCGGATCGATCCATTCGCTTTTGAGGCCGCTGGCGATCGCGCCGCGGATCGCGAGGCTGGAGGCGGCGGTAAATAGCGCCAATACGCCGAGCCAGAATAGCCGACCCTTATTGACGCTCTCGGCTCCCGGTATTGCCGTGCTCGCTTCGCTAGCCACGCATCCCCCCTTCGTATTTGTTTTATTGTCATACAAGTTGATCGGCGCTTCGCCTCAGGTCAAGCCCAACATTGCACGATTGAGCGCAGGATCGCCGCCGCCGGCGAAATCGTCGAATGCGCCCTCGGCCTTTCGGATCATATGCGCTTCGATGAACGGTGCGCCTTCCCTCGCCCCGTCTTCGGGATGTTTCAGGCAGCATTCCCATTCGAGCACTGCCCAGCCGGCATAGCCATATTGGGTGAGCTTGGAGAAGATGCCGCCGAAATCGACCTGCCCGTCGCCAAGCGAACGGAAGCGGCCGGGGCGATCGACCCAATCCTGAAACCCGCCATACACGCCTGAGCGACCATTGGGATTAAGCTCGGCATCCTTGACGTGGAACATCCGAATCCGCTCGTGATAGAAATCGATGAACTGCAAATAATCGAGCGATTGCAGCACATAATGGCTTGGGTCGTAGAGGATGTTGGCGCGCGGATGATTGTCGACGCCCGCCAGGAAGCGTTCGAAGGTCACGCCATCATGCAAATCCTCGCCCGGATGAATTTCATAGGCGAGGTCGATCCCCTGATCTTCATACACATCGAGGATCGGGTGCCAGCGCCTGGCGAGTTCGGCAAAGGCTTCCTCGACCAAGCCGGCGGGGCGCGGCGGCCAAGGATAGAGATAAGGCCATGCGAGCGCACCCGAGAAAGTGGCGGCGGCGTTCAGCCCCAGCCGGCGGCTGGCGCGCGCGGCCAGCTTTACCTGCTCGACCGCCCAGGCCTGGCGCTCGACCGGCTTGCCGTGCAGCGCTTGCGGCGCGAAGGCGTCGAAGGCGACGTCATAGGCCGGATGCACCGCGACCAATTGGCCCTGCAGATGCGTCGAGAGCTCGGTGATCTCGACGCCCGCCTCGCGGCAGGTGCCCGCCAGCTCGTCGCAATAATCCTGGCTGTCGGCGGCCTTGGCCAGATCGATGCAGCGGCTGTCCCAGGTGGGGATCTGCACCCCGACATAGCCCGCATCGGCCATCCAGCGCGCCGCCGAGGCGAGCGTGTCGAACGGTGCGGCGTCACCCATGAACTGGGCGAGGAAGACGGCTGGTCCCTTCATCGGCAAACTCCCATCGGATCGATCATTTCGAGGTTTCGGTTTTCAAATAAGCGATCAACGCCGCACGGCGGGCAGGGTCGGCGACCTTCACCACCATGCGCGTCCCCGGTACTCGTTTCGCAGGCGCTTCGAGATAGTCGCTGAGCGTCTTTTCATCCCAGCGGATCTTCGACGCCTTCAGCGCCGGGCTATAGCTGAAACCGGCAGCAGAGGCAGCCTGACGCCCAAATAAACCGTGCAGATTGGGGCCGGCACCGTTGCGTCCGCCCGCATTCAGCGTGTGGCAGGCGCGGCAGGTGTTGAAGGTCTGTGCCCCCGCATTGGCGGCGTTTTGCGCGGTTGCAGCAGTAGGGGCGATCGACAAGGCGGCTGTAACCAGCATGGCCGCAAACGGGAATTTCATGAACCTCTCCGGTCTATTGCGATCGGTTGCCCGGCTTGTAGCGGGTTCCCTTTGGTGTGAGCAAGCCGTTGGCGCGGCTTGCGTTTTGAGGCTTGCAACACATCCTGCCTGTCGCGGCGCTTAACGCAAGTCATTTGGCATGGCGGGATTGCGGCGCTACCCATGAACACAGACAATAGGGAGGGGCTGTGTATGACGGCACTGGCATCGGCATCGGCAATGAAACTGCGCTATGGCATGGTGGGTGGTGGCGAGGGCGCGTTTATCGGCGCGGTCCATCGCATGGCGGCGGCGCTCGACGGTGAATGCGCGCTGGTCTGCGGTGCCTTCAGCAGCGATGGCGAACGCAATGCCCGCAGCGCCGCCGCGCTTGGGCTAGACCCCGCCCGCGCCTATCCCTCGCTTGATGCGCTGCTGGCGGCCGAAGCGGCGCTGCCGACGGGTGAGCGGATGCAGGCGCTGGCGATCGTCACCCCCAACCACCTGCACGCGCCGATGGCGATCGCCGCACTCGACGCCGGGTTCGACGTGATGTCGGAAAAGCCGATGGCGTTGAACCTGGGCGAAGCGCTGGCGATTGCCGAGGCGGTCGAGCGCTCGGGCAGGTTATATGGCCTTGCCTTCACCTATAGCGGTTATCCCCTGGTCGAGGAGGCGCGGGTGCGTGTCGCGCGCGGCGATCTGGGCGCGATCCGGCTGGTGCAGGTCGAATATTCGCAAGGATGGCTGAGCCAGGCGATCGACGTCGCCGGTAACAAACAGGCCGAATGGCGCACCGATCCGGCGCGCGCGGGGCTGGGCGGGTGCCTGGGCGACATCGGCACGCATGCGTTTCAATTGGCCGAGCATGTATCGGGGCTGCGGGTCGAGGCACTGAGCGCCGATCTGACGATCCATGTTCCCGGACGGCGGCTCGACGACGATGTATCGGCGCTGCTGCGCTTCGAGGGCGGCGCGCGCGGCACGCTCAAGGCCAGCCAGGTCGCGGCGGGCGATGAAAATGGCTTGCGGCTGCGGATTCATGGCGAGAAGGGCGGGCTCGACTGGTCGCAGATGGAGCCGAACACGCTGACGTTGCGCTGGCTCGACCGGCCCGCCGAGATCGTGCGCGCTGGCGGTCCGGGGCTCGACGCGCTGACCACCGCGCGGCTGCGGACCCCGGCGGGGCATCCCGAAGGCTATATCGAGGCGTTCGCCAATCTGTATCGCAGCTTCGCGCGCACCGTGTCGGCGGCGGCTTCGGCCCCGGTGACCGGCGATGCCGACTGGTTTCCCGGGATCGACGATGGTCTGCGGACCATGACCTTTGTCGAGGCGATGATCGAAAACAGCGCGGGCGATGTGAAATGGACCCGGCTTGCCGATGTGCTGGCGGCGCGCCGGGCCGAGATGGGAGCAAACCGATGAGCCGTTCGAAACTGGGCTGGCTGGTTGCCGGGGTGGTGCTGTCCTCGCTGTTCGTCGCCGCGCCGGCGCGCGCGCAGACACCGCGCGAGGCGCGGTTCGTACATCATGTGTTTTTCTGGCTGAAGAATCCCGACAGCGCCGCCGATCGGGCCAAATTGATCGCCGCGCTGGAAAAGCTGGCGGCGGTACAAACGATCCGCCGCTATCAGATCGGCCAGCCCGCCCCGACGCGGCGCGACGTGATCGACAGTTCCTATTCGGTATCCTGGACGTTGTTCTTCGACAATAAGGCCGAACAGGACGCCTATCAGGTCGATCCGATCCATTTGAAGTTCGTCGAGGACAATGCCGCGCTTTGGGAGCGGGTAATGGTCTATGATACCGAGCCGGTGGCCCGGTAGCACAGGGCGGCGGCGGGACACGCGATCCCGCCGCCGCTGCGATCACCTGGGCGTCAGCTTGAGCAACCGCCCGCCTTCGCCGTCTTCGAGGACATAGAGCGCGCCATCCGGCCCTTGCTCTACCTCGCGGATGCGGGCGTTCATGCCCCATTGGTCGCCCTTGGTGGCGTTGGTGCCGTTGACATCGACGCGAACCAGCGACTGGGACGAAAGGCCACCGATGAACAGATCGCCCTGCCATTGCGGAAACATGCTGCCCGAATAGGCAATCAGCCCGCCGGGCGAGATCACCGGATTCCAGGTGACTTTATACTTTTCAAACTCGGGGCGGGTGTCGTGATCGGGAATGTCGCGACCGTCATAATGATCGCCATCGGAGACGATCGGATAGCCGTAATTCTTGCCCGGCAGGATCAGGTTGACCTCGTCGCCGCCCTTCGGCCCCATTTCCTGCTCCCACAAATTGCCCATGCCATCAAAGGCGATGCCGAGCAAATTGCGATGGCCATAGGACCAGACCGCCGGATGGAAGCCCCGTCCGGTCAGGCCGGGATCGCCCGCCGGTTTGCCGTCAAGTGTCAGGCGAAGCACCTTGCCCAATGTCGCCTTGGGATCCTGCGCCGGATCGAATTTCTGCCGCTCGCCATTGGTGAAGAACAGATGCTGGCCATCGGGCGCAAAGGCGATCCGGCCCGAATAATGGCCATTACCCTCGACATAGTGCGAGGCGCGGAAGATTACCGACACATTCTGTAGTGACGGCGATGCGCCATCCTGCATCACACCGCTTGCCAGCGCGACGCCCTTGCCGCCGGGGCCGGTTTCGGAAAAGCTGAAATAGACCATCCGATTCTGCGCGAATTGCGGATGGAGGACGACGTCCATCAGGCCGCCCTGACCGGCGCTGTCGACCGCCGGGATGCCCGACACTTCGGTCTTGGTCTTGCCATCGGCCGAGACGAGCAGCAGTTTGCCCGCCTTTTCGGTCACCAGCATCCGTCCGTCGGGCAGGAAGGTCATCGCCCAGGGAGCGTTGAAATCGGCAACCGGGGTAATCGCAAAGGGCAGGCCGGTTTGTGCTGCTGCCGCGGGCACCGCATTGGCGGGCGCGCCGGCAGCCGGATCGGCGGTGACGGCTGCATTGCCCTGATCGGGTGCGCCACACGCCAATAAGGTGGTCGAGGCGATGGTGGTGAAAAGGGCTATTCGCATGGTCATGGTCTCTCCCGAGAAAATTGCGTTTTAACGCAAACCTGCATCAAGCGACACGGTTCCGCCAGAGGCGCTTGCCGATCGCCGAATCGCGGCGTATATGGCAGGTCTTCTCGACATTGGTGACACTGACGAGGTCGGGACCGAAAGGCTCCGGCGCGCTAGCTGCTTGCCTGTACAACGAAAGACCGCATGGCCGATATTGCCGCCCTGACTGCCCTGATCGAACCCGAAGCGACCGCGCTCGGGCTGGCGCTGGTGCGCGTCAAGATGTTCGGCGGCACTTCGGACCCGACATTGCAGGTGATGGCCGAGCGGCCCGATACCCGCCAGTTGATGATCGAGGATTGCGCGGCGCTGTCGCGGCGGATTTCGGACGTGCTCGACGAAAAGGATCCGATCGTCGAGGCGTATCGGCTCGAAGTATCGTCGCCGGGCATCGACCGTCCGCTGACCCGGCTTGCCGATTTCAGCGACTGGGCGGGGCATGAAGCGCGCATCCACCTGGTCGAGCCGGTCGATAACCGCAAGCAACTCACCGGCATCCTGGTGGGCACCGAGGGCGACCAGATCACGATCGACGTTCGCAAGCACAAGGAAATGACGATCGGGTTCGCGCAGGTCGCCGAGGCGAAGCTGCTGCTGACCGATAAATTGATCGCCGCCACCCAGCCACTGTCGCTGGCCGGAGCCGACGAAATCATCGAAGCGCCGATCGACGGCACCGACGAAACCGAAGCAGAGGAACAGGACTGATGGCCACCGCCGTTACTGCCAACCGCGCCGAGCTGATCGCGATCGCCGATTCGGTCGCCAAGGAAAAGCTGATCGACAAGGCGATCGTCATCGAAGCGATGGAGGACGCGATCCAGCGCGCCGCCAAGAATCGCTATGGTGCCGAAAACGACATCCGCGCCAAGCTCGATCCGGTGACCGGCGATCTGCGGCTGTGGCGCGTCGTCGAAGTCGTCGAGGCGGTCGACGATTTCTTCAAGCAGGTTGATGTCGCGCAGGCGCAGAAGCTGCAAAAGGGTGCGGTAGTCGGCGATTATATCGTCGATCCGCTGCCGCCGATCGAATTCGGCCGCATCCAGGCGCAGGCATCGAAGCAGATCATCTTCCAGAAGGTTCGCGACGCCGAGCGCGATCGCCAGCATGAGGAATTCAAGGACCGCGTCGGCGAGATCATTACCGGCGTCGTCAAGCGGGTCGAGTTCGGCCATGTCGTGGTCGATCTGGGCCGTGCCGAGGGCGTCATCCGCCGCGACCAGCAGATTCCGCGCGAAGCGGTGCGCGTCAACGACCGCATCCGCAGCCTGATCTTCAGTGTTCGCCGCGAAAATCGCGGGCCGCAGATATTCCTCAGCCGCGCGCACCCCGACTTCATGAAGAAGCTTTTCGCGCAGGAAGTGCCCGAAATCTATGACGGCATCATCGAGATCAAGGCGGCAGCGCGTGATCCGGGCAGCCGCGCCAAGATCGGCGTCATCAGCCATGATTCGGGCATCGATCCGGTCGGCGCGTGCGTCGGGATGAAGGGCAGCCGCGTGCAGGCGGTGGTGCAGGAAATGCAGGGCGAAAAGATCGATATCATCCCCTGGTCGCCCGACATCGCGACCTTCGTCGTCAACGCATTGCAGCCCGCCAACGTCGCGCGCGTAGTGATCGACGAGGAAGATGATCGAATCGAAGTAGTGGTGCCCGACGACCAGCTTTCGCTGGCGATCGGCCGTCGCGGCCAGAATGTGCGGCTTGCCAGCCAGTTGACCGGCAAGGCCATCGACATCCTCACCGAAGCCGATGCCAGCGAGAAGCGGCAGAAGGAATTTGTCGAGCGATCGACGATGTTCGAAAAGGAGCTCGACGTCGACGAGACGCTGGCGCAGCTCCTGGTCGCCGAGGGCTTTGGCGAGCTGGAAGAAGTCGCTTATGTCGAAATCGCCGAGCTGGCGACGATCGAGGGCTTTGACGAGGATCTGGCGGGCGAATTGCAGAATCGCGCGCAGGAAGCGCTGGATCGCCGCGAGGAAGCGAATCGCGAACTGCGCCGCTCGCTGGGGGTCGAGGACGACCTGGCGACGATGCCGTATCTGACCGAGGCGATGCTGGTGACGCTGGGCAAGGCGGGGATCAAGACGCTCGACGACCTGGCCGATCTGGCGACCGACGAGCTGGTCGAGAAGAAGCGCACCGAACCGCGCCGCCGCAACGACGACACGCCAAAGCGGCCCGAGCCCAAGGGCGGCATCCTGGCCGATTATTCGTTGAGCGACGAGCAGGGCAACGAAATCATCATGGCCGCGCGCGCGCACTGGTTCGAGGACGAGGCACCCGCGGCACCCAAGGCCGCCGCCCCCGAAACCGAAGATGCCGGGGAGGACGCTGTTGCGGAATCCGAGCAATGATCGGGCGGAAGTTGGCCTGACTGCTTCATCCCCCCTTTCGCCCCATGGCGAAGGGGTCGGCGAGGGGCTGGTAACCGAAGGCGGGTCACTTGTGGACACGTCCTCCCCCAACCCAGCTTCGGGTCGGTCAGGCTCCCAGCCTGACCTGAACGATGCGAGGCATCGTTCACCTGAAACTCGCAAGCGGGAGGGGGGCATTTCGAACGACCCGATCCGCACCTGTGTGCTGTCGCGCGAGGAAGCGCCGCGTGACGGGTTGGTGCGGCTGGTGCTTGGCCCCGACAACCAGGTGCATCCCGATGTGCGTGCCAAGGCTCCTGGCCGTGGCGGGTGGATCGGCGTCACGCGCGTCGAGTTGGAAGCGGCGCTTGCCAAGGGCAAGCTGCGCGGCGGGCTGGCGCGTGCGTTCAAGACCGGCGATTTCACGATCTCCCCCGATCTGCCGCAGCGGATCGAGGATCAGTTGCGCCGCAACGCACTCGACCGGCTTGGGCTGGAGTCGAAAGCGGGTTTTCTGATCGTCGGCGGTGACCGGATCGGCGAGGCTGCGCGTTCGGGCAAGCTTCGCGTGCTGCTGCATGCCGCCGATGCCAGCGACGATGGCAGCCGCAAGCTGGCCCAGGCATGGCGCGTGGGCAGTGACCGTGAAGGCAGTGATCTCAAGGGGATGACATTGCCGATCGACCGCACCATATTGTCATTGGCGCTAGGCCGCGAAAATGTGGTACATGCTGCCGTAACCGATCCCAAGGCGGCCAAGCGGGTCAGCGAAGCGCTGACACGGTGGCTGCATTTTATCGGACCAGACCCCGCCCCCTTGCCTTGCGAAACCGGCTCGCAGGGCGCATCGGCTGCCACGGCAGACGATGCGCGCGGACCCGCCGGCACGAATGAAGGACGCTGAGTACCCGAATGAGCGACACGGACAACGAAAAGCCGAAATTGGGCGCGCGCGCGCCGCTGGGCCTCAAGCGCACGGTCGAAACCGGTCAGGTGAAGCAGAGCTTCAGCCATGGCCGCTCGAACACCGTGGTGGTCGAGGTGAAGCGCCGCCGCGTCATCGGCCGTCCGGGCGAGGAACAGCCCCAACAGCTTGAAGCAGCAGCCCCGCCGCCGCCACCGGTCGCCGAACCCGTGCGTCCGACGCCCGCGCCGGCACCGCCGCAGCGTCAGGCTCCGCCCAGCACGTTGCTGTCGCGTCAGGAAATGCAGGCAAAGCTGCTGCGCGAGGCCGATGAAGCCCGCATGGCCGCGCAGGAAGATGCGCGTCGCCGCGACGAGCGCATCGCCCGCGAAGCCGCCGAAGCCGAGCGCCAGCGCGTCGAGGAAAAGCAGCGCGAAGCTGCCAAGGCAGCCGAAACACCAGCGGCGGCTCCCGAACCGGCTGCGCCACCGCCGCCGGCAGCACCTGTCGCCGCGCCAGCCGCTCCCGTGGCTGCGCCGGCACCTGCCGCCGAGCCTGCGGTTGCTGCCGCAACCCCTGCGGTGGCCGAAGCGCCGGCAGCGCCAGTGCCAGCGCCAGCCCCTGCGCCTGCGCCGGTCGCTGCTGCAACGCCGGCTCCGGCCCCGGTTGCTGCGCCGACCCCGGCTCCGGCACCCACTCCAGCGCCGCCCGCGCCCGCGCCGCTCAGCTTTGGGCTTGATCCCTCGCGTCCGGCGCCGCGTCGTTTTACGCCGGTGCCGCGGCCTGAAATTCCGCGTCCGCAGCCAAAGCCCGAGCCCGTCGCCGCCGAGCCAGCCGCGACGACGGCTTCGACCGATGCCGCCGGTGCCGCACCACGCGCTGGCGCGCCGGTTGCCCCGGGTGCCAAGCGTCCCGATCAGCCGCCTGCGCGCCCGGCGCGTGGCCGGCAGGGCGACGATCGTCGCCAGTCGGGCAAGCTGACCGTCAACCGCGCACTGTCCGACGACAGCGGCGCGCGGGCGCGGTCGCTGGCTGCGCTCAAGCGAGCGCGCGAGAAGGAAAAGCGCGGATCGGGCGGCCCGCGTGAGCCGCAGATCAAGCAGGTCCGCGACGTCAAGGTGCCCGAGGCGATCACCGTGCAGGAACTCGCCAACCGGATGGCCGAAAAGGGCGCCGATCTGGTGAAATCGCTGTTCAAGATGGGCATGCCGGTAACGGTGACCCAGACGATCGACCAGGATACCGCCGAACTGATGGTGACCGAATTCGGCCACAACATCGTCCGCGTGTCCGACAGCGATATCGACATCCAGCTCGACACGACCGACGATGCGGTCGAATCGCTGCTGCCGCGTCCGCCGGTGGTGACGATCATGGGCCATGTCGATCACGGCAAGACGTCCTTGCTCGACGCACTGCGCGGCACCGATGTCGTTGCCGGCGAAGCCGGTGGCATCACCCAGCATATCGGCGCGTATCAGGTGACGCAGAAGGACAAGTCGAAGATCACCTTCCTCGACACGCCGGGCCATGAAGCGTTCACCGAAATGCGCCAGCGCGGTGCCAATGTGACCGACATCGTGATCCTGGTGGTCGCCGCCGACGACGGGCTGATGCCGCAGACGATCGAGGCGATCAGCCACACCAAGGCCGCCGGCGTGCCGATGATCGTGGCGATCAACAAAATCGACAAGCACGACGCCAATGCCCAGAAGGTGCGCGAGCGGTTGCTCGAGCATGACATCCAGGTCGAGGACATGGGCGGCGAGACCCAGGACGTCGAGGTATCGGCGCTCAAGAAGCTGGGGCTCGACGATCTGATCGAGAAGATCCAGTTGCAGGCCGAATTGCTCGAACTGCGCGCCAACCCCGATCGTCCGGGCGAGGGCACGGTGATCGAAGCCAAGCTCGACAAGGGCCGCGGCCCGGTTGCGACGGTGCTGGTCAGCCGTGGTACGCTTCGCGTCGGCGATATTTTCGTGTGCGGCGCCGAAAGCGGCAAGGTGCGCGCGCTGATCGACGACAAGGGACGCCAGGTGAAGGAAGCCGGGCCATCGGTGCCGGTCGAGGTGCTGGGGCTTTCGGGCGTGCCGATGGCGGGCGATCCGCTGCAGGTGGTGGAGAATGAGGCACGGGCGCGCGAAGTCGCGGCGTATCGTGCCAGCGTGATCCAGAACAAGCGCACGACATCGGCGCCCGCCAGCCTCGAGACGATGTTCTCGGCGCTCAAGGAAAAGCAGGCGATCGAATATCCGCTGGTGGTCAAGGCCGACACCCAGGGGTCGGTCGAGGCGATCGTGGCGTCGATCAACAAGATCTCGACCGCAGACATCCGTGCGCGGGTGCTGCATTCGGGGGTTGGCGGCATCACCGAGAGCGACGTGACTTTGGCGGCGGCATCGGGGGCGCCGATCATCGGCTTCAACGTGCGACCCAACGCCAAGGCGCGCGAGATCGCCGAGCGGAGCAAGGTGGCGTTCAAATATTACGACGTCATCTATGATCTGACCGACGAGATCCGTGCCGGCATGGCGGGCGAGCTTGGGCCGGAGGCGTTCGAAACGGTGGTTGGCCGTGCGGAAATCCGCGACGTCTTTTCGGCGGGCAAGCACGGCAAGGCGGCGGGTCTGCTCGTCACCGAAGGCGTTATCCGCAAGGCGCTCAAGGCCCGTATCACCCGCGACGACGTCATCATCTATCAGGGCGAGATCGCATCGCTGCGGCGGTTCAAGGACGATGTCGCCGAGGTGCGCGCCGGGCTGGAGTGCGGTGTGACGTTCACGCAGAACTTCGTCGACATCAAGGCGGGCGATTATCTCGAGACCTTCGAAGTCGAGATGCGCGAACGCACGCTGTAGATGTTCGAGTAGCAGGTCCGATGGCGTTGCTATCGGACCTGTTTTATTGAATATCGGCGTATGGAAACACGCTTGTCCGCATCGGCCGCCAGAGCGCTACTCCGATCGAATAAGCGGGAGTTGATACGAGAAAAGATTGAACAGCTGGCAAGTGACCCGTTTGCGCTGAGTGGAAACGTAACGCGGTTGCAAGGGCGGCCGGAATATCGTCTGCGCGTGCAGGATTGGCGCATTATCTTCCGCATTGAGCATGGTGTGCTGTTCATCGACGACATTGCACCGCGCAGTTCGATATATTGAGGTGGCGATATGACGGCACAAATCCTGGAAATTTCCGGTCAAAAGATGGCGTTGCTGCCAATTGCTGACTATGAGCGACTGGTCGATATAGCGGAAGATAGATCCGATGTTGTCGCCGCATGTGCCGCCGAAGCGCGCCGTGCTGATGGGGAAGAAGATGTTCCCATTGCTATCGTGGATCGGTTACTAGCAGGTGAGCATCCCCTGCGCGTCTGGCGCGAGCACCGTGGTTTTAAACAGGTGGAATTCGCTCATATGGTCGGCTGTGAGCAGTCCATGGTATCCAGAATTGAAGCCGGGGATCGTATCGGGTCGATCGAACTATGGAAGAAAATCGCCAAGGTCTTGGCCGTTTCCATCGACGATTTGCAAAAGCTTTGAAACCCAACGAAACCAGTGAAACCCGCAACGTCCGGCTGCTTCGCGTCGGCGAGCAGGTGCGGCATATCCTGTCGGACATTCTGATGCGCGGCGACGTGCATGATGCGGTGCTGGCCAAGCATATGGTGTCGGTTACCGAAGTGCGGATGTCGCCCGACCTTCGCAACGCGACGGTGTTCGTAAAGCCGCTGCTGGGCAAGGACGAGGAAGTGGTGCTTAAGGCGCTGCGCACCAACACCGCGTTCTTCCAGCGCGAGGTGGCCAACCGCACCCAGCTGAAATACGCCGCCAAGATCAAGTTCGTGCCCGATGACAGCTTCGACGAAGGCAGCCGGATCGACAGGCTGTTGCGCGCACCCAATGTCGCGCGCGACCTGGGTGACGAAGGCGGCGGGGATGGCAGCGAGCATTGACACCCTCGCGGGTAAGACGCATCTTACCGCGATGAACGCCAAGACCATCATGTCGGCCAAGGGGCAAGTCGTGATCCCCAAGGACGTGCGCGATGCATTGGGCTTCGTGCCTGGCCAGACGCTCGATGTAGTACAGACCGGCGACGGCGTGCTGCTGCGCGCGCATGCCAGGAAATCGGGGCGGTCGTTCGATGACATTACCGCCGCCATTCGGGCGATCACCGCCAAATACACGGATGCGCCGGTGTCGATAGAGGAAATAAACGCCACGATCGACGCCGAATATGCCAAAAGCGCCGCCCGCCGCCCGTGAAGGCGCTCGATTCGAATGTCGTGCTGCGGCTGCTGCTCGGCGACGATCCGGTGCAAGCGCCGATCGCTGAGCAGATCGTGCGCGGTCCGTGCTGGATCAGCCTTACCGTCCTGCTCGAAATAGCCTGGGTATTGGGATCGCGATACCGGCTCGATCGCGCCGACGTCGCCGCAGTGCTGCGTGCGATGTTCTGCTATGAGACGTTGACCATCGAGGCGGGCGAGGACGCCCTGTGGGCGATCGATCGCTATGAGCAGGGCGGCGACATCGCCGATCTTTTGCACCTGGTCGCTGCACGCCACACCGACGCTTTCGCGACCTTCGATCGCGGCATCGCCCGCGCGACTGGACCCGGTGGCCCGGTGCCGATCGAAACGCTCGGCTGATCATGGCCAAGCTCTATTTCTATTATGCCAGCATGAATGCGGGCAAATCGACCACGTTGCTGCAGGCCGATTTCAATTATCGCGAGCGCGGGCTTTCGACGATGTTGTTTACCGCGGCAATCGACGATCGGGAGGGCAAGGGGCGGGTGGGCGAGGGGCGGATCGCGTCGCGGATCGGGCTGTCGGCGGTGGCGACGCCGTTTGATGCGGCGACCGATTTGTTCGCCTGTGTCGGCGCGCGCGGGGCGGTCGATTGCGTGCTGGTCGACGAGGCGCAATTCCTGACGCCCGCGCAGGTCGATCAACTGGCGCGGCTCGCCGACGATGCCGGGGTGCCGGTGCTGGCCTATGGATTGCGGACCGACTTTCAGGGCGAGCTGTTTCCCGGATCGGCGCGGTTGCTGGCGATCGCCGATGCGTTGATCGAGCTGAAGTCGGTGTGCGCGTGCGGGCGCAAGGCGACGATGAACCTGCGGATCGATGGTGAGGGCAAGGCGGTGCGCGAGGGGCGGCAGACCGAGATTGGCGGGAATGATCGCTATGTCGCGCTGTGCCGCCGGCATTTTTGCGAGGCGATGGGGGAGAAGGCGGCCTAAGGTTTGGAGGGTTCGGTTTGGCCGGCGGTGGCGATGCCCCTGGTCCGCTCTGCCATGACGAGGCCGCGCAGCGCCTCGATCTCGAATACGAGTTCCTGGCTTTCCGAGTGCGACAGGCCGTCGCGCGCATAACGAAACGCTTTGAATCTTGTTGCGCCCGCCTGTCTGCGCAGACGCCTCGCCTCTTTGCGGCTGAGCTGGCCCGAGCGCTGGCCGTTGCGGATCGATTCGAGGATGTCGCGCGTGCCGTCGGCGGGCGCGGTCACTGGCGGGTCGTTTGCGGGGTTGTGCGGGGTGCGGCCGGCGTCCCAAATCTGCCCTGTCGCCGCGATTGCCAACCATGCTGCTGCCGAAAGAAACATCGCTGTCCTCCTCCTGTTAGGAGGGTCACCCCAGCGACCTTTCCAGAGGCTGAACGAAGCGCTGGGGTTTGGCGGCGGCAGCGGCTAAGCCGCCGCGATGCATGGCTGGATCATTCTCGACAAACCTTTGGGGCTGGGATCGACTCAAGGGGTGAGCGCGGTCAAGCGCGCGCTTCGCGCCGGGGGCTATGCCAAGGCCAAGGTGGGGCATGGCGGCACGCTCGACCCGCTGGCGACCGGCGTGCTGCCGATCGCGGTGGGCGAGGCGACGAAGTTGGCCGGGCGGATGCTCGATGCGAGCAAGGTGTATGACTTTACGATCGGTTTCGGGGTGCAGACCGATACGCTCGACCTCGAAGGCAAGGCGATCGCGCTAAGCGAGGTGCGGCCGACGCTGGCGGCGGTCGAGGCGGTGCTGGGGCAGTTCACCGGGCCGATCGAGCAGGTGCCGCCCGCCTATTCGGCGCTGAAGGTGGGCGGCGAGCGCGCTTATGATCTGGCGCGGGCGGGCGAGGAGGTGGTGCTGGCGACGCGCGCGGTGACGGTGTTTTCGCTGACGCTGGGCGACAGCGACGGCGAAACGGCGACGTTCACCGCGCATGTTTCGAAGGGAACCTATATCCGCAGCCTGGCGCGCGACATCGCGCTGGCGCTGGGCACTGTCGGGCATGTGACGATGCTGCGGCGGACGCGGGCGGGGCCGTTCGGGCTCGATACGGCGATTTCGCTGGACAAATTGGACGAAATGGCCAATGGACGCGCGCTTGAAGACATCATCCTGCCATTGAGGGCGGGGCTGGACGACATCCCGGCTCTACCCCTCTCCCCCGACCAGGCAGGTGCGCTCCGACAGGGGCGGGTGATGGTCGGGATTGTCGTAGACGATGGCCAATATTTTGCGACGCTGGACGATGTGCCGGTAGCGCTGGTGGAGGTTTCGGGCCGAGAGGCTCGTGTCGTTCGCGGCTTCAACCTCTAATCGAAAGGATGACGATGTCGATCACGCCCGAGCGCAAGGATGCGCTCATCAAGGAACATGGCCGCGCGAGCGGCGACACCGGCAGCCCCGAGGTCCAGGTCGCAATCTTGACCGACCGGATCGTCACGCTGACCGACCATTTCAAGACGCACGCCAAGGACAATCATTCGCGCCGCGGGCTGCTGATGATGGTCAACAAGCGCCGCACCTTGCTCGACTATCTGAAGAAGAAGGATGTCGAGCGGTATCAGTCGCTGATCGGCAAGCTGGGTCTTCGCAAATAATCTCAACGGCCTCCCTAGCGGGGGCCGTTTTGCTATCGGGGCCGGAGCAATTCGGTTTTGGCCCTGGGTTCCATCGCCCTAAAGCCCCGTTTCACGGGCGGCGGTGGAGACAAGTCGGGCTACCATCGGCCCGCATACAGGCCCCGGCGGCATCGGGCTGCCGGATGAAGGAAAATCAATGTTCGACATGAAGAAAGTGGAAATCGAGTGGGGCGGACAGACCCTGACGCTCGAAACCGGCCGCGTTGCGCGGCAGGCCGATGGTGCCGTGATGGCGACGTTGGGCGAGACCGTGGTGCTGTGCGCCGTCACCGCCGCCAAATCGGTAAAGGAAGGCCAGGATTTCTTTCCGCTGACCGTCCATTACCAGGAAAAATTCTCGGCTGCCGGCCGCATCCCCGGCGGCTTTTTCAAGCGTGAGCGCGGCGCGACCGAAAAAGAAACGCTGACCAGCCGCCTGATCGACCGTCCGATCCGCCCGTTGTTCCCAGAAGGGTTTTACAACGAGATCAACGTGATCTGCCAGGTGCTGTCCTATGACGGCGAGAACGAGCCCGACATCCTGGCGATGGTCGCGGCATCGGCGGCGCTGACGATTTCGGGCGTTCCCTTCATGGGCCCGATCGGCGCGGCGCGCGTCGGCTATGTCGATGGCGAATATGTGCTGAACCCCACCACCGCACAGGCGCGCGACGGCGAGCTCGACCTGGTCGTCGCCGCCACCGGCAACGCGGTGATGATGGTCGAATCCGAAGCCAAGGAGCTGTCGGAAGAAATCATGCTGGGCGCGGTGCAGTTCGCGCACAAGGCGTGCCGCCAGGCGGTGAACGCGGTGATCGACCTGGCCGAGCAGGCTGCCAAGGATCCCTGGGAAATGGCCGAGCAGGCCGATCTTTCAAAGGCCAAGGACAAGCTGAAGAAGCTGATCGGCAAGGACATCGCCGCCGCCTATAAGGTGACCGACAAGTCCAAGCGTTCGAACCTGCTCAACGAAGCGCGTGCCAAGGGCAAGGCGGCGTTCGCCGATGCCGCGCCGCAGGACCAGATGGCCGCCGGCAAGCTGATGAAGAAGCTGGAAGCCGACATCGTCCGCACCGCCATCCTGAAGGACGGCACGCGGATCGACGGTCGCACCACGACGCAGATCCGTCCGATCGAAGCGATGGTGCATTTCCTGCCGCGCGCGCACGGTTCGGCGCTGTTCACTCGCGGCGAGACGCAGGCGATCTGCACCACGACGCTGGGCACCAAGGACGCCGAGCAGATGATCGACGGCCTCGACGGCCTGAGCTATTCGAACTTCATGCTGCACTATAACTTCCCGCCCTATTCGGTCGGTGAAGTCGGTCGCTTCGGTGCGCCGGGCCGCCGCGAAGTCGGTCATGGCAAGCTCGCCTGGCGCGCGCTGCACCCGGTGCTGCCGAGCAAGGACGAGTTCCCGTACACGATCCGCGTCCTGTCCGACATCACCGAGTCGAACGGTTCGTCGTCGATGGCGACGGTCTGCGGCGGTTCGCTGTCGATGATGGATGCCGGCGTGCCGCTGAAGCGCCCGGTTTCGGGCATCGCGATGGGCCTGATCCTGGAAGGCAAGGATTTCGCGGTTATCAGCGACATCCTGGGTGACGAGGATCATCTGGGCGACATGGACTTCAAGGTCGCGGGCACGTCCGAGGGCATCACCACGATGCAGATGGACATCAAGATCGCCGGCATCACCGAAGAGATCATGCGCAAGGCGCTGGCACAGGCCAAGGAAGGCCGCGCGCACATCCTGGGCGAAATGGCCAAGGCGCTCGATTCGACCCGTACCGAGCTGTCGGCGCACGCGCCGCGGATCGAGACGATGCAGATCGACAAGGCCAAGATCCGTGAAGTGATCGGTACCGGCGGCAAGGTGATCCGCGAGATCGTCGCCACCACCGGCGCCAAGGTCGACATCGACGACGAAGGCCTGATCAAGGTGTCGTCGTCCGACGTGTCGCAGATCGAGGCCGCGATGGCGTGGATTCGCGGGATCACCGAGGAAGCCGAAGTCGGCAAGGTCTATGACGGCAAGGTCGTCAACCTGGTCGATTTCGGGGCGTTCGTGAACTTCATGGGCGGCAAGGACGGCCTGGTTCACGTCTCGGAAATCCGCAACGAGCGGGTCGAGAAGGTGGCCGACGTGCTGAGCGAAGGCCAGGCGGTGAAGGTCAAGGTTCTCGAAGTCGATCCGCGCGGCAAGGTTCGCCTGTCGATGCGCGTCGTCGATCAGGAAACCGGGGCCGAGCTGGAAGACACCCGCCCGGCGCGCGAGCCGCGTGAGGGTGGTGCCAGGGAAGACGGGCGCGGGCCGCGCGGCCCGCGGCGCGACGGTGACGGCGGCCGTGGCGGTCGTGGCGGCGGCGGCGGTGAGCGTGGCGGTCGCGACGAGAGCCGTGGTCCGCGGCGCGATCGCGGTGCAGGCGGCGGCGAAGGCCGTGGCCCGCGCGCCGAAGGATCGAAGGACGATGGCGGCGATATCGGCCTGCCTTCGTTCATCACCGAAAGCTGATCGCACGCCCATGTGACGGATGACGAAAGGGAGCTGTTCGCAGCTCCCTTTTTTCATGTGACAGGGCTGCAATCGGCGGCCAGCTTGCTTCAGATCAACGACAGTGCGGCATTTTGGTGGTGTGACGAAAGCGTTGCAGATGCGGGAGAACAAAGGGGGTGCGGGAACGCATCTGATCGAGCGGTTGCCGCTCTTGCCCGACCGGTCGTTGCTGGCCGTCGCGGCGACGGCGCTGTTGATCGCAGTCTCGTTCGCGCTTCGGGTGGTTGCCGATCCGGTGCTGCCGCCCGGTTTTCCCTTTGTCACTTTTTTCCCGGCGGTTATTCTCGCTTCGGCTCTTTTCGGAACCCGGATGGGCGTTCTGGCCGGCGTTACCTGCGGCTTGCTCGCTTGGTACTGCTTCATCGGCGAGAGATACAGCTTTGCGCTGAGTTGGAGTGGCATCGTGGCGATGGGATTTTACTCCTTCGTCGTCATAACCGACGTCGCCATCATCCATTGGATGCAGCGTGCGAACCGCAATCTGGCGCATGAACGCGAACTCAGCCGCACCCTGGCCGAAACCCGCGAATTGCTGTTCAGCGAACTCCAGCATCGCGTGTCGAACAATCTGCAGGTCGCCGCCGGCCTGATCACGCTGCAAAAGCGGCAGGTGCGCGACGAGGATGCCCGCGCGGCGCTGGACGAGGCGGCGCGGCGGTTAGGGCTGATCGGACGGATCAGCCGCCAGCTTTATGACGCAGGCGGCAGCGCGCGGCGGATGCGCGCTTTCCTGGAGCCGTTGTGCAACGACGTGATCGAGGCGAGCGGGCGCCCTGGCATATGCTGCAATGTCATCGTCGACGATGATGCGATGCTGTCGCCCGATGCGGCGATCCCGCTGGCGCTGATCGTAGCCGAAGCGATGGCGAATGCGATCGAGCATGGCTTTGCCGGGCGCGATCATGGCGTGATCGACGTCGAATTGTCGCGCGATGGCAAGGCGCAGGTGCAGATCGAAGTGCGCGATGATGGCCATGGCTTGCCCGACGGGTTCGACATCGAGGCCAGCGACAGCCTGGGCCTGCGGATCGCGCGCATGCTTGCCGGACAGCTCGAGGGCAGTTTCGAACTGGTGCGCGGCAATGGTGCGATCGCCCGGCTGATTCTGCCCGCCTGATCCTGCCCGGCCGATCGCGCCCGCCCGGTCTTGGGCAAGTACGGGGGAACGAACCCATGGCTCGACCGCTGAACGCCTGAACCAACAGGAGTGAACGCATGGACGACGATCGGGTCTGGACCTTTGAAGAAAGCCTGTGGACCGGCGATGCCGAGCATTATCGCGAGGCGATCGACGCCGAATGTCTGATGGTGCTGCCGACGCCGCCCTTCGTGCTGAGCGGCACCCAGGCGATCGAGGCGGTGGCGGATACGCCGCGCTGGGACATGGTACGCTTCAGTGACCAACGGATCGCCCGCCCGCAGGAAGGGCTGATCGTCGTCGCCTATGGCGTTGAGGCCAAGCGCGAGGGCGAGGAGCCCTATAGCGCGCATTGCACCTCGACCTATCGGCGGATCGAGCATGAATTGTGGCGGGTGGTGCAGCATCAGCAGACGCCGCCAGTGGTGGCGGTGGCGGAAGCAGGCTGAGCCGGGCCAGGGAATATGGTGGGGAGCTTCTGTTGCTCGGTGCTCCCCAAACCGCCGTAACGCTTCTGTTGCCCGGTGCGTCCAACCGCGCTTTTGGCCTACTTAACGTCCACCCGTGAGGGTATCAGTTAGGCAGCAATCGCGAATGCCTCGTTATCGTTGGCATTTATGTTATGGGCCATTGCGGCGGTCCCATGCCGAGCGAAAGCTGCGTCGTTGAACACACGTCGATCCTAGTTCGGCCCCGTCAGGACCGGTCGCGCCCTGAAAGGGCAACCGGTTTTGGTGGAGCCGCCGGGTACTGCCCCCGGGTCCGCTGCGCCTATGACACGCAACAATTTATCGCTATAGCCGGGCGAACCCGGCCCTCCTGATATAAGCCCTCGTGCGATAAAGGAAAGATGGCTGGCAGCGATGGCGCTGAAAAGCCGCTGGGGGAGCGCGTAAGCGCCGGTTCAGCCGGGAAATGTCACATACGCCTTTCCAACGCCACAAAGCGATGCCAAGGGACCATCGATCATGTTGACGCAGCGTTCCCGATACGCCCTTCGCGCGATGATCGTCCTTGCCGGCCAGCCGATCGCGGCTGCGCCGACACCGATGAATCGTATCGCCACCGAAGCGAATGTGCCGCGTAAGTTCCTCGAGCTGATCCTGGCCGATCTGCGCGAGGCGGGGTTCATCGTGTCGACTCGCGGCAAGGCCGGCGGCTATCGCATGGCGCGGCTGCCGCATCTGATTTCGCTGGGCGAGATCATCCGCGTGATCGAGGGGCCGCTGGCATTGGTGCCTTGCGTCAGCCGTACCGCCTATCGCCCCTGCGCCGATTGCAGCGACGAGGCGAGCTGCGCGATTCGGATCGCGATGGCGCGGGTGCGCGACGAAACCGCGCGGATCCTGGATGGGACGAGTTTGGCGGATACGCAGGCCGAGGCGCTGGCGGCGTAGGGCGTGCGCGAGCCCTCTCCCGCGTGCGGGAGAGGGTTGGGTGAGGGTTCTTCTGCTTCTTCTGCCATGCGCCCGCCCAAAACACCCTCACCGCTGCGACTAGGGGCCGCAAGGGCGACCCCAAGTCTCGCCCCCTCTCCCGCAAGCGGGAGAGGGTAGAGGGCTGCTCCTCTCCCGCAGGCGGGAGAGGGTTAGAGGGGCGCCCGGTTCTTTAGCTCGTCCCTGATCTCGCGCAGCAGCACGATGTCGGCGGGGTCGGCGGCGGGGGGCGCGGTGCCCTCGACCTTTTCCTTTTCCATTCGCGCCAGCATCCGGTTGACACTGCGAACCAGCAGGAAAACGATGAAGGCCAGGATGATGAAGTTGATCACCACGGTCAGGAACGCGCCATAGCCGAACAGCGGCACGCCGGCGGCCTTCAGCGCGGCATAATCGGTGAGCGACCCGGCATAGGCCGCGGGCACCGGCCCCAATCGAACGAAATAGCTGGTGAAATCGAACCCGCCAAAAACCGCGCCGATCACCGGCATGATGACATCGTCGGTCAGCGATTTGGTGATCGTGCCAAAGGCCGCGCCGATGATCACCCCGACCGCGAGATCGAGGACGTTGCCGCGTGCGATGAAGGTCTTGAACTCGTTCAACATGGCATTTCCCCCGCTTTGTCCGTTGCGGCATTTCCTAGCGCAGTCACCCGCGCTAGGCGAGCGGGTGAAAGGATCACCGATGGACCATTTCGACCATGACTCCCCTGTCGAGACGATGTGGGAGGGCCGCTTCATCACCGCCAAGCGCAAGGGGCGGTGGGAATATGTCGCGCGCGCGCGCGGCATCCGTGCGGCGGTGATCGTCGCGATCGATTCGGGGCATATCTTGCTGGTCGAGCAATATCGCGTCGCGCTGGGGCGCGCCTGTATCGAGATGCCCGCCGGGTTGATCGGCGACGAGACCGAGGGCGAGGACATGATGGTCGCGGCGGCGCGCGAGCTGGAGGAGGAAACAGGCTATCGCGCCGGGCGGCTTGAGTCGCTGGGCGAATATTTCTCGTCGCCGGGGATGGTCGCCGAAAGCTTCACCCTGGTCCGCGCGCATGATCTGGTGCGCGTGAGCGACGGCGGCGGGGTCGAGGGCGAAGGAATCACCGTCCACCGGGTGGCGCTTGGCGAGATCGCGGCGTTCGTCGAGGCCAAGCGCGCCGAGGGCTGTGCGATCGACGTCAAGATGCTGATGCTGCTGTCAGCAGCGTTGCTGGGCGCGGTTATTTGAAATTGTCGGCGTAAGCCTGAAGCTTGAGTTTGCGCACCGGCGCGGGGACGACGTGGAAGTCGATGCCTTCGCGCGTGGCATAGGCGGTGGCCGCCTCGAGCGTCGGGAAGCCGAGCTTCACCTGGTCGCGGACGTCGCCCGAACCCGCCCAGCCGGTGAGCGGATCGGGGCGCTTGGGCTCAGCCTGCTCGAATTCGAGCATCCAGCGGTCGGTGTTGGCGCGGCCTGAGGACATCGCATTCTTGGGGCGCTGATAGATACGGGCGTTGGGCATGGAGCTTCCTTATCGCGAACCGGCGCGGCGTGCATCCGCATTTTTCGTCCGCAGCGTCGGCGCGGCGGCGGCGGGGTCGTCGGGCCAGGGGTGGCGCGGATAGCGACCGCGCATTTCGCGCGCGACATCGGCCCAACTGCCCGCCCAAAAGCCCGGCAGGTCGCGCGTGGTCTGGATCGGGCGACCGGCGGGCGAGGTGAGGCTGAGCACCAGCGGCACGCGGTCACGCCCGATCGTGGGATGCTCGGCTAGGCCGAACAGCGCCTGGGGGCGAAGCTCGACCAGCGGGCCGGCTTCGGCGGCATAGTCGATCGCGTGCGACGAGCCGGCGGGGCTGTCGAAGCGCGGCGGGGCCAGGCGCTCGACGGTTTGCAGCGCGTCCCAGGGTAGCAGGTGCTGGAGCGCCTGGGTGAGGGCACCGGGGTCGATCGAATCGAGGCGGCGTTTGCCCGACAGCAGCGGGGGGAGCCATTGGTCGAGGTTGACCAGCAACGTGGCGTCATCGAGCGGGTGGCCGGCAAAGGCGGCGCGCGCGCGGAAGGCGGTGGCGGTGTCGCTGAAAGGCAGCAGCGCGAGGCCGTGGGCGCGGACGCCTTCGAGCAGCGCGGCTTCGATTTCGGGCGCGGTGGCGGCGGCGTCGGGGCCGCTCGACAGGCGGATCGCGCCGAGGCGGCGTTCGCGCAGCGCCTCGATCCTGCCGGTGTCGGGCATGAAGCGGACGCTGCGGCGGGTTTCGATCCGATCGCCGAACAGCGCCTCGACCGTGGCGAGGTCGATCGCGGCGGCAGAAAGGATGCGCGCGCCCGAGGCCATGCCCTGCGTCTCGGCGACCGCGAGCCATTCGGCACCGCTGAGCGAGGAGGCGGGGTCGAGCTGGAAACCGCGCCCGCCGACCGAGGCCCAGCGTGCGCCGCTGGGGTCGCGGCGGCGGGCGATTCGATCGGGGAAGGCGAGGGCGATGCACACTTCTTCTCCCCTTCCGCCTGCGGGAGGGGTTGGGGGTGGGCCTTGTCGCGAGCGGACCCTCGGTGAGACTTCAGGCCCACCCCCGGCCCCTCCCGCAAGCGGGAGGGGGGCGAACCGCGCCCAGCGTTCGGCTAGTTTGCGGCCCGATTCGGCGCGGGGGCCGCGTTCGGTTCGCCAGCGGCGCATGCGTAGTTCGAGATCGGGGTCGGTGCCGCCAAGGCCGCGTTCGCCGAGCAGCACCGCGACCTCGGCGGCGACGCGCGCAAGGCCGATTTCGCCCGCGCGCACCAGCATGTGGCCGAGGCGCGGCGGCAGCGGCAGCGCGGCGATCGCCTTGCCATGCGCGGTCGGGCGGCGATCCTGGTCGATTGCTTCGAGCACGCGGAGCCGGGCATGCGCCTCGTCGATCGCGGCGGCGGGGGGCGGATCGAGCCAGCGCAAGCTGCGCGGATCGTTGACGCCCCACAGCGCGCAATCGAGCGTCAGCGCCGACAAATCGGCCTCGAGGATTTCGGGGGGATCGAAGCGCGGCAACCCGGCGGTAGCGGCGGCTTCCCACAACCGATAGGCGATGCCGGGAGCCTGCCGCCCCGCGCGGCCCGCGCGCTGCGCCGCCGAGGCCTGGCTGGCGCGTTCGGTCACCAGCCGGGTCATGCCGGCGGCGCGATCGTAGCGCGGGCGGCGCGCGAGCCCTGAATCGACGACGATTCGGATGCCGTCGAGCGTCAGCGAGGTTTCGGCGATCGAGGTGGCGAGCACCACCTTGCGGCGTCCCTGCGGATCGGGCGCGATTGCGGCACGCTGGGCGGCGGGGTCTAGGCTGCCGTGGAGGCGGTGGAGGACGAAGCCGGGGCCGAGATCGCCGAGGCGATCGGCGGTGCGCTCGATCTCGGCAACGCCGGGCAGGAAGGCGAGCAACCCTCCTTCTGCTTCCCGCAACGCCTGGCGGATCGCGGGGGCCATCGAATCCTCGATCCGCCCCTCGGCGCGGCGACCGAGATGGACGATGTCGAGCGGGTAGCCGCGGCCTTCGCTTTCGACCACCGGCGAATCCCCAAGCAATGCGCCAAAGCGCGCGCCGTCGAGCGTCGCCGACATCGCGAGGATGCGAAGATCGGGGCGAAGCGCCGCCTGTGCATCGAGCGCGAGCGCCAGCCCGAAATCGCTGTCGAGGCTGCGTTCATGGACTTCATCGAACAGCACCGCCGACACGCCGGCAAGCTCGGGATCGGCCTGGATGCGATTGACGAAGATACCTTCGGTGAGGACGGTGACTCGAGTCGCGCCCGATCGCTTGCTGTCCATCCGCGTCGCATAGCCAAAGCTGCGGCCCACCGGCTCGCCCGCCAGCGCCGCCATCCGCTCGGCAGCGGCGCGTGCGGCGAGGCGGCGCGGCGAGAGCAGCAGCACTTCGCCGTCGCACCAGGGCTGGTCGAGCAATGCGGGGGCGATCGCGGTGGTCTTGCCCGCGCCAGGCGGCGCGACGACCACCGCGTTGCTGCCGGCACGCAATGCCTTGAGCAATTCGGGCAATATGGCAAGGATCGGCAAGGTGCTCATCACGATTCTCGCTACCCGCGTGGGAGCCAAGGCACAATTCGTGCGTATGGGGTCGTGCGTATCGAATGGGCACCCCTGCGAATGGAGACGAACATGGCAAAGGCACTGGCAAGCTTCGCGATCACCCCGACCGGCGACGGGTATCTGTTGATGATCGAGGACGAGGATGGCGACACGATCGAAATGACCGCGACCTTCGAGCAGCTCGACCTGCTGGCCGAAGCAGTCGACCAGCAGTTGAACGGCGATGAAGAAGACGTGCTGGGCGTCGAAGACGAAGAGTAAGCGGCGAAGGCATAAAAAGGCCGGGGCGGGCCTGCAACGGCTCGCCCCGATCCTTGCCGATCAATAAGCGCGGGCGACCGCGAATTCGACCGCTTCGACCATCGTTTCCTTGGCAGTGCTGGCCGGGAACATGCCGAGCGCGTCGACTGCCCGCTGGCCATAATGGCGCGCGCGGGCGAGCGTATCGTCGACCGCGCGGGTTTCGCGCACCAGTTCGATCGCGCGCGCGAATTCGGCATCGCCGTTGCGACGCCCCTCGACCGCGTCCTTCCAGAATTTGCGCGCTTCGGTGTCGCCGCGCGCATGCGCGAGGATGACCGGCAGCGTCATCTTGCCCTCGCGGAAATCATCGCCCGCATCCTTGCCCATCGTGCCTGCGTCCGAAACATAATCGATCGCGTCGTCGACCAATTGGAAGGCGATGCCGAGATTGCGGCCATAGGCATCGAGCGCCATTTCCTCACGCTCAGGCCGTTCGGCGACGACCGCAGCGATTCGGCAGGCGGCGGCGAACAAGGCGGCGGTCTTGGCCCCGATGATTTCGAGATAGCGTTCCTCGCCGATTTCGATCCGGCGCGCGGCGGTGAGCTGGTTGACCTCGCCTTCGGCGATCACTGCCGATGCGTTCGACAGGATCTTGAGCACTTTCAGGCTGCCATCTTCGACCATCAGCTCGAACGAGCGGCTGAAGAGGAAATCGCCGACCAGGACGCTGGCCGGATTGCCCCAGATGACGTTGGCGGTGCGGCGGCCGCGCCGCAGGTCCGACCCGTCGACGACATCGTCGTGCAGCAAGGTGGCGGTGTGGATGAATTCGACCGCGGCGGCGAGGCGGTGATGCCGGGTGCCGGCATAATCGAGCACCGCGGCGCTGGCGAGGGTCAGCATCGGCCGCAATCTTTTGCCGCCGCCGGCGATCAGATGCCCGGCAAGCTCGGGGATCAGCGGGATATCCGATTGCATGCGATCGATGATGACCGCGTTGACGCGGTTCATGTCATGCGCGGTGATGCCGATCATCGGATCGAGCGACGGGGCGGGGCGGCCGGCGAGGCGATGCACGGTTGCAGTCATCACTTGGCGACTTGGGCGTTCGGCGCGCCAAACGCAACTGCTTGCGTGAACCCGTAGCGTCAGCTTAGGGCTTTTGTCATCGCAACAGGGGGGCCGACGATGGCAGACGACACGCTTGGCCGGTATCGCCAGAGCATCGACAATATCGACATGGCGCTGGTGTGCCTGCTCGCCGAACGCTTCAAGGTGACGCAGGCGGTGGGCGAATATAAGGCGCGAGCCGGGTTGCCGCCCGCCGATCCGGGGCGCGAGGAGGCGCAGATTGCGCGGCTGCGCGGGCTGGCCAAGGACGCCGATCTCGATCCCGAATTCAGCGAGAAATTCCTGCGCTTCATCATCGATGAGGTGATCCGCCACCACGAGCGGTTGCAGGGCTGAGGTTGGGGCGGGTTGAAGCTGGACAGTCGCGGTACTGACGCCCAAGCCGGGACGCCATGACCGACCATCTGATCTTCACCCCCGACGATGTCGACCTGACGCGCTCGCCGCTTCGGCGCTCGCTCGATGAACCAACCTTCGTGCTGGGAGCGTTCAATCCCGGCTTCACGCGGCTGGCCAATGGCAATTTGCTGCTGATGGTGCGCGTGGCCGAGGCGCTGGTGCAGCCGGTGGTCGATGGCCATGCGCGGACGATCCGCTGGACGGCGAAGGGTTATGTGCTCGATCGTTTCGCGGTGGACGAGATCGACATGGCCGATCCGCGCCAGTTCGAATTGAAGGGGCGGCGCAACCGGCTGCTGGGGCTGACGTCGCTGTCGTGGCTGTTGCCGGTCGAGATCGATCCCCAGGGCGAGCGGGTGGTGGCGGTGCATTATGACCGCGCGATCGAACCGCAGGCGAACTGGCAGGATTATGGCATCGAGGATGCGCGGATCAGCCGGATCGGTGCGCGCTGGTATATGACGGTGTGTGCCGTTTCCGCCGAGCGGCATTCGACTGCGCTCTATACTTCCGACAATGCGCTCGACTGGCGATGCGAGGGGATGGTGCTCGATCACCAGAACAAGGACATGCTGTTGTTCGAGGGGCTGGTCGGCGGGCGGTTCATGGCGCTGACGCGGCCACTGGGCGAATGTTATTTCGCCTATCCGGGGACCAGCGAATGGGCGGGCGGGCCGTCGATCAACTTCGCGCAATCGCCCGATGCGCTGCACTGGAAACCGATCGAGGCACCGGGAATCCGCGCGCGCGCCGGATCGACCTCGGCGCTCAAGGTCGGCGGGGGGACGCCGCCGGTGCTGACCGATGCCGGGTGGCTGACGCTGTATCATGGGGTCGAGCAGCAGGCGTCGGTGGGGGTGTATCGGACGTTCTGGGCGCTGTTCGACCGCGACGATCCGACGCGGATATTGGCGGTTGAGGATCGGGTGCCGCTGATCGAGGCCAATGCCGCGCTGACCGCGCATCTGGCGCATCAGATGTATCTGCCGAGCCCGGTGGTGTTCTCGACCGGCATGGTCGATGGCGGCGATGACTGGATCGTCGCGTCGGGCGAGGCCGATCTGGCGTGCCGGATGACGCGGGTGGCCAAGGGGGTGTTCGGGTGAGCGCGCCCTGGTGGCAGAGCGCGGTGCTGTATCAGGTCTATCCGCGATCGTTTCAGGATTCGAACGGCGACGGGATCGGCGACCTGGCAGGGATCACCGCGCGGCTCGACGATCTGGTGGCGCTGGGCGTCGATGCGCTGTGGATTTCGCCGGTGTTTCCCTCGCCAATGGCCGATTTCGGCTATGACGTGGCCGATTATTGCGACATCGACCCGCGCTTCGGGACGCTGGCCGAGATGGACCGGCTGGTGAGTGAGGCGCATGCACGCGGGCTGAAAGTGCTGCTCGATTACGTGCCCAATCATTCTTCGGACCAGCATCCGTGGTTCACCGCGAGCCGGTCGTCACGCGATGATCCCAAGCGCGACTGGTATATCTGGCGCGACGCTGCGCCCGATGGCGGGCCGCCCAACAACTGGATCAGCGATTTCGGCGGGCCGGCCTGGGAATGGGATGCCGCGACCGGGCAATATTACGCGCATGCGTTTCTGGCGCAGCAGCCCGATCTCAACTGGCGCAACCCCGAGCTTCGTGCGGCGATGCTCGACGTGCTTCGCTTCTGGTTCGATCGCGGGATCGACGGGTTTCGCATCGACGTGCTGTGGCACATGATCAAGCATGCCGATTTCATCGACAATCCGGTGAACCCCGATTGGCATGGCGGCATGCCAGAGATGGACCGGGTGCATCAGACGCATTCGACCGACCAGCCCGAGGTACACGCCATCGCCCGCGAGATGCGCGCGATTGCCGATGCGGCGGGCGAGCGGTTGCTGGTGGGGGAGATCTATCTGCCGGTCGATCGGCTAATGAAATACTATGGCGGCGTACATCTGCCGCTGAACTTTCAGTTGATCGGGGCGGAGTGGCATGCGCCGTCGTTGCTGGCGCTGATCGAGGGGTATGAGCGCGCGCTGCCCGAGGGGGGCTGGCCCAATTGGGTGCTGGGCAATCACGATCGACCGCGCGCGGCGACTCGCTTCGGCGCTGAGCAGGCGCGGGTGGCGGCGATGTTGCTGCTGACGCTGCGCGGTACGCCGACAATCTATTATGGCGACGAGATCGGGATGGCCGACGTCGCGATTCCGCCCGAGTGCGTGCAGGACCCGCGCGAATTGCGCGAGCCGGGCAAGGGGCTGGGGCGTGATCCGGTGCGGACGCCGATGGCGTGGGACGACAGCGCGAACGGCGGCTTTACCAGCGGCGAGCCGTGGTTGCCGCTGCATGCCGACTGGCCCACGCGCAACATGGGCGTGCAGCGCGACGAGGCGGGGTCGATGTGGCGGCTGTATCGCGACCTGCTGGCGCTGCGGCGTGCGACGCCAGCGCTGGCGCTGGGCGATTGGGCGGCGGTGGCGAGTGTCGGCGAGGTGCTCGCCTATGAGCGGCGGCTGGGCGACGCGCGCGCGCTGGTGGTGCTGAACCTTGGCACCGCATACGCCCCGTTCGCGCTGCCCGATTGGGCGGCGGGGCTGTCGGTGGTGCTTTCGAGTGCCGGGGGCGATGCCGATCCGCGATTGCTAGGCCCCAATGAAGGACTGATCCTGGCATGAAGATCGCGATGATCGCACCGATCGCGTGGCGCACCCCGCCGCGCCATTATGGGCCGTGGGAGCTGGTGACGAGCCTGTTGACCGAGGCTTTGGTGGCGCGTGGGATCGACGTGACCCTGTTTGCGACGCAGGATTCGATCACCGCCGCGACGCTCGCAGGCGTGGTGCCCGCCGCCTATAGCGAAGACCCGGCGATCGACGCGAAGGTGTGGGAACATGCCCATCTGGCGCATGTGTTCGAGCGGGCGGGCGAGTTCGACCTGATCCACAACCAGGCCGATTTCCCCGCGCACGCCTTTGCCAATCTGGTGCCGACGCCGATGGTGACGACGATCCACGGCTTTTCGAGCGACCGAATCCTGCCGATGTACAAGCCGTATGAGAACCGGGTGCATTTCGTCGCGATCAGCGATGCCGACCGGCATCCTTCGCTTCGCTACGCAGCGACGATCCATCATGGGATTCCGCTGGGCGACTTCAGCTTCGACGCACGGGGCAGCGACGACCTGCTGTTCTTCGGGCGGATGCACCCCGACAAGGGCGCGGCCGAGGCGATTGCGGTGGCGCAGGCGACGGGGCGCGAGCTGGCGATGTACGGGATCGTGCAGGACCAGGGCTATTACGAGCGCGAGGTGGTGCCGTGGCTGAGCGACCGAATCCGCCACCCCGGCGCGGTCGGCGGGGCGGAGCGGATCGCGGCGCTGGGGCAGGCGCGGGCGCTGCTGCACCTCATCAATTTCGACGAGCCGTTCGGGCTGTCGGTGATCGAGGCGATGGCGTGCGGCACCCCGGTGATCGCGATGCGGCGCGGGAGCATGGCCGAACTGATCGAGCATGGGGTGAACGGGTTTCTGGTCGACAGCCTCGACGAGGCGATCGCGGCGGTCGAGCGGGTGGGCGAGATCGACCGGGCGGCGTGCCGGCGCAGCGTCGAGGCGCGGTTTTCGATCGAGGCGATGGCGGCGAAATATGAGGCGCTGTACCGGGATATTCTGGGGGGGTAGCGCGGGATGCGTTTATCGTGACCCGTCGCCCGTCTCTTCGTCATTCCTGCACAGGCGTTTGTTCATGGCTGGTACACGGGGCTCTGGGTTCCCGCTTTCGCGGGAATGACGAGGGTGGTTCAGACGATTTCGAACAGGCCTGCCGCGCCCATGCCACCGGCGGTGCACATCGATACCACGACATAGCGCACCCCGCGGCGGCGGCCTTCGATCAGCGCGTGGCCGACCATGCGGCTGCCGGTCATGCCGAAGGGGTGGCCGATCGCGATCGCGCCGCCGTTGACGTTGTAGCGTTCAGGATCGATGCCGAGCGCGTCGCGGCAATAGAGGCATTGGCTGGCAAAGGCTTCGTTGAGCTCCCACAGGCCGATATCGGCGACGGTCAGCCCGGCGCGGTCGAGCAATTTGGGGATCGCGAACACCGGGCCGATGCCCATTTCCTCAGGGGAGCAGCCCGCGACCTGGAAGCCGCGATAGATGCCGAGGATGGGCAGGTTTTCGGCCTGTGCGGTGGCGCGGTCCATCACGATCTGCGCGGCGGCACCGTCGGAAAGCTGGCTGGCATTGCCCGCGGTGACGAAGCGCCCTTGGGCAACAACCTCGCCGCCCTTCCAGACGGGCTTGAGCGCGGCGAGCCCTTCGGCGGTGGTGCCCGCGCGGATGCCCTCGTCCTGGGTGACGGTGACCGGTTCGGTGCCGGTGTGGACGCCCTGTTTGTCGATCAGCGCCTTTTCGACCGTGATCGGTGCGATCTCGGCATCGAACGCGCCGCTGGCGAGGCCGGCGGCGGCGCGCTGCTGGCTTTGCGCGGCATAGGCATCCTGCGCCTCGCGGCTGATGCCGTAGCGATCGGCGACTATCTCGGCGGTTTCGATCATCGGCATATAGGCGTGCGGCACCCGATCGAGCACCGAGCGATTGGGGTAACGCGGCGCGTCCTTCATCGTCAGGCTGATCGATTCCATGCCGCCCGCCAGCGCGACATCGAGGTCGCCGGCGATGATCGAACGCGCGGCGAGCGCGACCGCGGTGAGCCCCGAGCCGCATTTGCGATCGAGCGAGAAGGCGGGGATGCTTTGCGGCAGGCCGGCGGCGAACAGCGACATGCGTGCCAGGTTCGCGCCCTGCGTCCCCCATTGGTTGCCCGCGCCGAAGAAGACATCGTCGATCCGCGCGGGGTCAATCCCGGCGCGTTCGATCGCGGCGCGCATGACATGGCCGCCGAGCACCGGCGCTTCGGTGGCGTTGAAATAGCCGCGCCCGGCCTTGCCGATGCCGGTGCGCGCGGTTGAGATGATGACGGCTTCGCGCATGGGGGCGGCTTCGCGCATGGGAAATCCTTCAGGCTGGATCAGTCGGTGAAGACGGGTACTCGGTCTGCCATGTTTGCGCGGACCGCTTCAAGCTGGTTGGGGGTGCGCATCAGCCGGGCCTGTTCTTCGCTTTCGGCGCGCAGAATGGTGGCGGGGGCGGCGTCGGCGGCGAGGTTGGCGAGCCGTTTGGCGGCGCGCACCGCCTGCGGATGCCGCGCGGCGATCTGGCGCGCGAGGTCCATGGCGGCAGCGTGCGGATCATCGGCAAGGCGGGTGACAAAGCCATGCGCCAGCGCTTCGGCGGCATCGAATTCGCGGGCGGTATAGACCAGTTCGCGCAGCACATCGTCGCGCACGATCGTCCGCCACAGCGCAAAGCCCGCCATGTCGGGCACGATGCCCCATTTCAGCTCCATGATCGACAAGCGGGTGGCGGGCGCACAGATGCGGATGTCGGCCCCGCCCATCACCTGGAAACCGCCGCCGAACGCGATGCCATGCACCGCGGCGATCACCGGCACGGGCAGGGTGCGCCAGCCCCAAGCGGCCTGCTGATACAAATTGCTGTCGCCGCCGCAATTGCGCGCTTCGAGCGATGCGCCCGAGCCGCCGGTCGCCATGCTGGCCATGTCGAGCCCGGCGCAAAAGGCGCGCCCCTCGCCCGACAGCACCACACAGCGCAAGCCCGGCGTTTCGCCCAGGCGAAGGATGGTGCCGGCGAGGGCGGCGAACATCTGGGGATCGAGCGCGTTCATCTTTTCGGGTCGTGACAACCGCACATCGGCGATCCCGCCCTCGATCATGGTCGTAACGCGCTGCTCGCTCATCCTTGGGCTCCGTCGGTTGGGTGAGGGCTTATGACGTCATAAGGCCGGACAAGCGAGTAGCTTCGTAACGATGGCCGATACCCGCCGTGCCATGCCGCTGTTCGCCGCCGCCGATTCGAGGTTCGGTTGGCGCTGCCGCGATCGCGCGCTAAGGGGCGCTGCATGAGCATCGCGCCAGACTTCCAGTTCGATCCGGCCCGTTTTTTCGAAGCGCGCGTGGGCGGTCACGGCGCGGCGGTGGGGATCGGATACCGCGCGCATGGCGAGGATTGGGCCGAGCTGACGCTGCCCTATGACGAGCGGCTGATCGGTGACGTCACCACCGGGGTGATCGCGTCGGGACCGATCCTGACGCTGATGGACATGGCGACCAGCGTCGCGATCTGGCTGAAGCGCGGGCAGTTCGTGCCGCAAGCGACGCTTGACCTGCGGATCGATTATCTGCGACCCGCGACACCGGGGCGGACGGTGATCGGGCGCGGCGAATGCTATCGGCTGACGCGCAGCATCGCGTTCGTGCGCGGGCAGGCGCATGACGGCGACCCTGATGACCCGCTGGCGCATGTCGCGGGGACGTTTATGTTTACCGAGGTAGGCACGGCTACCGAGGCGGGCAAATGACGCTGCCGCCCTATGCGCAATTGCTGGGGATTATCGCCGAGCGCGAGCCGGGTGCGGCGACCGAGCTGGTGATGCCCTTCACCCCCGAAGTGCTGGGGCGGCCCGGGTTCGTCCATGGCGGCGCGCTGGGTGGGCTGCTCGAAATGGCGGCGATCGTCGCGCTGACCGAAGCGCTGGGCAAGGATGCCGCGCGGGTGAAGCCGGTGAACGTCACGATCGATTTCATGCGCGGCGGGCGCGAGAAGCCGACGCGCGCGGCGGGCACGGTCACGCGGCTGGGTACGCGGATCGCCAATGTCGAGGCGGTGGCGTGGCAGGATTCGCGCGACAAGCCGATCGCGGCGGCGCGGATGCATTATCTGTTGGTGCGGTAGCGCCGGGGCCATCCCGCCGTTGCAACGGCAGGATGGCGTTTTGCGGTTGATCAGTCGCCGAACCAGCCGGTGTCGCCGATCGGCATGCCCGGCGGCACCGGCGGAGTAGCGGGCATCTTGTCGAGCTCGCGCTGGAGCCGCTCGTCATCGGCGAGCAATGCCGCCAGGTGGCGGCGCCAGGCGGCATCCTCGCCCGATCCGCGCTGGGTAAAGCTGGTCGCGAGGCGTTGCAGCCGGTCGCCGATCGCCGCCGCCACTTCGGGGGAGGCCATCGGATCGCGGCCGGCTCGGGCCATGCTCATGACGGTGCGGAAGGCGATGCGGCGACCGACCGCATCCTGGCGCGGGGCGATTGCGGCGGCTTCGATCCGGTCGAACAAGGTGTCGAGGCCGGGGAGCGATGCGTCGCGGCGATGCTGTTCGACCATGCGCGCGAGGCGTGCGGGGGCGAGCAGCGAGCCGAGCGTGACTTGCGCGGCGACATCGGCGGCGACCAGGGGATCGAAGGCGGCGGCGCCCGAGGTGCGGAAGATTTCCTGGGTATATTGCGGATCGTCGCGCGCGGTGGTGGCCGACGACAGCGGCATCACCAGCGCCGCGGGCACCGTCAGCGTGTCGGTCGCCAGGGTCGCGAGCATCGCGTCGATCGCCGCCAATTGCACGTCGGCGGCAACCGGGATGGCGGGGGGCTGGCCGTCGCCTGCCACCGCATAGCTATAGTCGATCCCGCCGATCAGCTTGCCCGCCGCATCGGCGGCATAGCGATGGAGCAGCCAGACGGGGACGAATTTGCGGCGCAGGTTCGACAGCGGCTCGTCCTGTCGCAACACGCCGGGGCCGAAATTGTTGAGCGCGACGCTGCGTACCGCCAGCGTCTGGCGAAGATGCGCGACCGGGTCGGCACCATCGTCCCACATGCTGCCCCAGGGGCTGGCGGCATCGGCCGAGCGGCCATCGACATCGGTGATAAAGCGCATGCCGCCGTCCATCGCCGCCTTGGCCTTGGCGCGGGCGGCGGTGTCGGGATCGATGCCGGGGGCGGGATCGGCATAGAGCCAGTCGACGGTGAAGGCGTCCCATTTGCCGCCGGGCGGGGCATAGGCATCGGACAGGTCGATCTGCCCGCCGGTGAGCTTCAGCCGGGGGCCGGGATAGTCCATCACCGAGGCGCGCTCCTGCGTGCTGGCGGCGAAATTATGCATGATGCCGATCGCGTGGCCGACTTCGTGCGCGCCCAATTGGCGGATTCGATCGAGCGCGGCGCGTACCGGATCCTGGGGGCCGCCGCTGCCATTGCCCGCGGTGCCGACCAGCCCTTCGAAGATGATCATATCCTGCCGCACGCGAAGCGCGCCGATGACGACATTGCCCTTGACGATCTCGCCGGTGCGCGGATCGACGATGCCGCCGCCATAGGACCAGCCGCGGGTCAGCCGGTTCGACCAGTTGACCATGTTGTAGCGGACGTCGAGCGGATCGGCGTCCTGGGGCAGCAATTCGGCGCGGAAGGCACCGACCAGCCCGGCTTCGTCGAACGCGCGGGTCCAGTAGTTCACCCCCTCCATCAGCGCGGTGCGGATCGGTTCGGGGGCGGCGCGGTCGATGTAAAAGACGATCGGTTTCTTGACCGGCGAGCGCGGTGCCGAGGGATCGGTCTTTTCGAGGCGGAAGCGGTTGGCGACTTGCTGTACCACCGGCGCGCCGAGCGGGGTGCCATAATCATAATATTGGTTGCCGCCCGCCGCCGAGCGGATGTCGAACGCGCGCGGGACATAGCCGGGGGCAGGCAGGCGGATGAAGCTGTGGTGGACGACGAAGCTGGTCTGGCGCGGTTCGGGCACCAGCCGTTCGACCTCGCGCCCCGGCGTATCGGTCTGATAGGTCTGGAGCGCGTCGATTTCGATATTGTCGGGAAAGGCTTTGACCGAGGTGGGATCGACCGCGCTCAATCCTTCGGCAAGGCGAAAGCCGCGTCCGCCGCCACCGCCGCCACCCGCACCGCCGGGACTGCCCCCGGCGGGTGCGCCGCGATTGAGCGTGTCGGCGATGCCGATGACATCGCGAGTGAGGAAGGGGGCCATGTCGACCACCAAGGGGCCGCTGGTGCTGTCGACGATGTCGAGCATCGCGACGATGCTGAAGGGAAAGCTGGTGCGTCCGCCTTCGGCGACCTTGGCATCGCCGGTGGCGCGGAATTTGTGGTTTTCGAAGGTGACCGCGACCTTCTTGCCGATCCGGCGAAACGCGATGATCTGTTCGCCGCCGAGCATCCCGCGATCGAGGCGAAGGTCAGCCGAGCCGAGCCCGGTACGCAGCGCGGTGGCATAGAGATAGCGGCCCGACACGCCATCGGCATCGGGGGCGGGAAGCGTGAAGAGGACGCGGCCATCGGCGGGGTTGGCGCGCACCGGCAGCAGGGTGGGCGCGGCCTGCCCGGTCGGCGCGTTCTGGCCGGTTTGTGCGTGCGCCGATAGCGCGCCGATCATCGCCGTGGCAGCCGCCGTCATCCACCATTTCATCTGCATGTGCGCTTCCCCCTGGTTCGATCGCGTGACGCTAGCATGATCGGTGTTGCGCTTTCCGGCAATCGCCAGCAGTTTCGGTGGGAAATGCGCCAATATCCTGCGCGCAGGAGACGTTCATTGCCGGAAACCGACACCAACGAGTTGAACTTTACCGATTTTCGAATCCTGCGTGAGCTGGTGAAGGATGGCCGCGCATCCGATGTCGCGCTGGGGGAACGGGTGCATCTGTCGAGCACCGCGACCGCCCGCCGGCGCAAGCTGTTGGAAGAGCGGGGAATCATTCAGGGCTATACCGCCGATGTCGATATGGCGAAGCTGGGCTTCAGCATCGGCGTGCTGGTGCAGATCGAATTGAGCAGCCAGGCCGAACAGGTACTCAACGAATTCGAAGCGGCGGTGGTCAAATGCCCGTCAATGTCGTTTTGCAGCTTTGTATCGGGCGACATTGATTTCGTGATGATGGTCCACGTCAAATCGTTCGACGATTATGACCGGGTCTATCGCAAGGAATTGTCGACGCTGCCGCATGTCGCGCGGGTTCGCAGCAGCTTTCTGATGCGCGAAGTCGCGACTCGCCATGTCGCGCCATCGGTTCTAGGCGCTGTAACAGTGTAACATGCACGAAAGCTGCGTCGCAATGGGGCGTTGTGACGGAATCAGTCAATATGGACCTTTAAACAGGGTAAAAATTGCCGGAAACCCCCACGCGGGTGCTGTTAGGGTACAACAATCGACATGATAGCCGAGCGGCAAAAAACAGCCGGCGCGTGAAGATGCAGGGAACCAAGAAAAGCGAAACGCCGGGAGAGGAACGCCCAAGGCAACGCACGTTCAAGGGGGTCCCATATGCAATTTTCGCGCAGCGTCGCCGTGCAGGTCGACGTCGTATCGCTTCACCGCCGTTATCGTCGCCTGCTGGGTGCAGGGGTGGCCATGGCGCTATGCCTGACCGCGCAGGTCGCCGCAGCGCAGACCGAGACGTTTCAGACCGCATCGACGCCGCTGGCGGACGATCAGACCAATAGCGGTCCCGGCAAATCATCGCCGGGGGACGGCGAAACGGTCAATTCGCCGGGGGGCAAGCCCGACCTGCTGGCCGATAGCGACGACGGCGCGGCGGCGGCGGCGCAGGACGATGGGCAGATCACCATCACCGGATCGCGGATCGAGCGCGACGGATACAACGCGCCGACCCCGGTGAGCATCATCAGCGCCAAGGAATTGCGGACCGAGGCCCCGGCCAACATCGCCGATTTCGTCAATACGCTGCCATCGGTGCGCGGCAGTTCGACCGCGAGCAATTCATCGGGGTCGCTGTCGAACGGGCTTGCCGGCATCGCATCGGTGAACCTGCGATCGCTGGGCGCCAATCGCACGCTGGTGTTGTTCGACGGGCAGCGATCGGTGGCATCGTCGACGACCGGCATCGTCGATGTGAACACCTTCCCCCAGGCGCTGATCGAGCGGATCGAAGTGGTTACCGGCGGTGCATCGTCGGCCTATGGTTCGGACGCGGTATCGGGCGTCATCAACTTCATCCTCGATCGCGACTTCACCGGGCTGAAGGGCGATTATGAATATGGCGTCACCACTTATTCGGACGGGCCGAACCACAAGATATCGCTGACCGGCGGCATGCCCTTTGCCGATGGTCGCGGGCATGTGATCGTCAGCGCCGAGGCATTCACCCAGAAGGGCGAGCACACGATCAATCGCGACTGGAACCAGGCCGGCTTTTTCCAGATCGACAACCCCGCCTATACGCCGACCAACGGCCAGCCGGCGCGGCTGGTGCAGGGCGGCATCGGCACGTCGCAATTCACGCCGGGGGGCCTCATCAGCACCGGCCCGTTTCGCGGCACCTATTTCGGGACGATCGGGGCGGGTGGCCCAAGCCTGAACCAGTTGCAGTTCGGGCCGACCAACGGCCAGTGGATGGTCGGCGGCGACTATCTGATCACGCGCGAAAACCATATCGGCACCAATACGCTGATCCCCGACGAGGATCGTTCGAGCATCTTCGGCCGGGTGGAATATGAGGTGATGCCCGAGGCGACGCTGTTCCTGACCGGCAGCTATGCCCATTATGAGGGCAACAGCTTTTACCAGCAGACGCCATCGACCGGGGTGACGCTGCAAGTCGCGCCCAGCGCCGCCAATGGCGGGCTGATCAACGCCTATCTGCCGACCGCGTTCATCAACCAGGTGAATGCGTATAACGCGACGCCGGGCAATACGCGGGTCAACACCGTGGCGATCGGCACCAGCAATGCGGGCATCCCGGCGCAGGGGAGCAACAACACGCGCGACGTGTTTCGCGTCGTCGGCGGGGTCGAGGGCGAATTCGCCGCGATCGGCCGCGACTGGCGCTGGGACGCCTATGTCCAGCGCGGCGTTGCCAAGGTCGACGAATTGCTGACCAATACCTGGAACACGGCGCGGATGGCATTGGCGACCGATGCGGTGTTCGCGCCGGCGGGCAATGCTGCGGGAATTGCGCCGGGCACGATCACCTGCCGATCGACGCTGACCAATCCGGGCAATGGCTGTGTCCCGATCAACCGTGTCGGCGTGGGCGGCGTCACCCAGGGCGCGCTTGATTACATCTTCAACGACGGCAACCAGCCGCTGCGCGAACAGACGCTGAAACAGACCGTGGCGGCGCTCAATTTTTCGACCAAGCGCTTGTTCGACAATTGGCAGGGGCCGGTGTCGATCGCCTTCGGGGCCGAAGCGCGGCGGGAATCGGTGACCGGCACGGTCGATCCGCAGTTCAACTCAGGCTGGCTGTACGGCAATTACCTGGTCACCGAGGGCGAATTCTCGGTCTATGAAGGCTATCTGGAAACGGTGTTCCCGCTGTTCAAAGGGGCCGATCTGAACGGTGCCTATCGCCTGACCAACTATTCGACCTCGGGCAGCGTCAGCACCTGGAAAGTGGGCCTGACCTGGCAACCGATCAGCGATTTCCGGCTGCGCGGGACGGTTTCGCGCGACATTCGCGCGCCCAACCTTGGCGAATTGTTCGCGCCAGGCACCGCGCGCACCAACACCGTCAACGTGCCGTTGGCGGGCGGCGCATTCCGTGCCGACCAGTTTCTGGAGCAGACGGTGGGCAACCCCCAACTCGCGCCGGAAATTGCCAAGACCTATGGTGCGGGTGTCATCTTCACCCCCAGCTTCGTGCCCGGCTTCGCGGCTTCGGTCGACTATTACAATATCGACCTGAGCGGGGCGATCAGCAACTATACCGCGCAGACGACGGTCGATCTTTGCTATGAACAGGCCAATGCCGATGCCTGCCAGAACATCACGACCACGGCAGGCGTTGGGGGCACCCAGGCAGGCGCGGCGATCACCGGCATCCGGCTGACGCCGTTCAACTTCGTCGGCGTCAAATCCGAAGGGCTTGATTTCGAGGCGAGCTATCGCCGGCCACTTGGGGGCGGGCAGATGACGTTGCGCGCGCTGGCGACGCATTATCTGAGCCTCTACACCGACAATGGCGTCGATTTTCCGACCGAAGCGGCGGGGCAGAATAGCGGCAACACGCCGGATTGGACCTATCGTCTGACCGCCGCATACGACAAGGACGGGGTCGGCCTGCAACTGACCGGGCGCGGCTTGTCCGGCGGCGTGTATAACAACGACTTCATCGAATGTCAGACGACCTGCCCGCCATCGACGGTGCAGAACCGCACGATCAACGACAATCAGATCGCCGGGGCCTTCTATCTCGATTTCGCTGCGAACTATGCGTTCGAAGTGCAGGGAGCCAAGCTGCAGGCGTTCCTGTCGGTTCGTAACATCCTCGATACCGATCCGGTGCTGGTGGGCAATGGCCCGACGGGCAACAATACGCCGGCATATCCGCAGACCAACCGCAACCTCTATGACTTTCTCGGCCGGGTGTACCGGCTGGGCATGCGCTTTGCGTTCTGATGACGAAACCAGGGAGAGACCGTATGTTTTCGCCGATTTCACGCTTGATCGCGGCTGCGCTGGTGCCGGCGCTGACGACCGCGCCGATGGCCGCTTATGCCCAATCCGCGCCCACCAACGACGCGCTGAAGGCCGAGGCCGCCGCCGGGGTCGAGGCGCAGGCCAAGCTGGTGCAGGAGATGGTCGATTCTGTCTTCAGCTTCGCCGAGCCTGGGTTTCAGGAATTCCAGACGATGGAATATCTGACCGACATCCTGGCCAAGAACGGCTTTACGATCACCAAGGGGGTGGCGGGAATCCCCACCGCCTGGACCGCGACCTGGGGCAGCGGCGGGCCGCTGATCGCGCTGGGATCGGATGTCGACGGGTTGCTGGGGTTGAGCCAGATGCCGGGATCGCCGACGCTGAAGCCGATGGTCGAGGGCGCGCCGGGGCATGGCGAGGGGCATAATTCGGGGATGCCGCTGGTGATCGCCGCCGCCATCGCCGCCAAGCAGGTGATGCAGAAGAACAAGATCCCCGGCCGGCTGATGCTGTGGCCCGGCGTTGCCGAAGAACTGCTCGCGACCAAGGCCTTTTATGTGCGCGAGGGGCTGTTCAAGGATGTCGATGCCTGCATCTTCACCCATGTCAGCACCGAGTTCGGCACCGGATGGGGCAATATGGGCAACAACGCGCTGGTTTCGGCCGAATATAGCTTCAAGGGCAAGACCGCGCATTCGGCGGGGCAGCCCTGGGAAGGGCGAAGCGCGCTCGACGCGGTCGAGCTGATGGACATTGCCTGGAACATGCGGCGCGAGCATCTGCCCGTCACGCAGCGGTCGCACTATGTGATCACCGAAGGTGGCGGCCAGCCCAACATCGTGCCCGACAAGGCGACCGTCTGGTATTATTTCCGCGACCAGGACTTTGCCAGCGTCCGCAAGCTGTATGAGACCGGGACCGAAATTTCCAAGGCGGCGGCGATGGGCACGGGCACCACGGTCGAGCACCGTTTGCTGGGCTATGCCGCCCCCAATTTCGGCAACAAGCCGCTTGCCGAGGCGGCATGGGCGAACATCAAGGCGGTGGGCATGCCAAGCTGGTCGGCGGGCGACCAGGCCTTTGCCAAGTCGGTACAGGTCACCAACGGTCGCACGCCCAAGCCGCTTTCTACCGAGGTGATGCCGCTATCGACCCCCGATACGCGCCCGCGGTCTATGGGGGGCGGATCGGACGATATCGGCGACATCATGTGGACGGTGCCGACGATCACGGTGGGCTATCCGTCGAACATCCCGAACCTGATCGGCCATAATGTGCTGGCGGCCATCGCGATGGCGACGCCGGTGGCGCATAAGGGCGTGGTTTCGGGGGCCAAGGCGGTTTCGATGACGGTGATCGACCTGATGACGTCGCCGCAATTGGTGCAGGAGGCCAAGACCTTTTTCACCGAGGTGCAGCTCAAGGACCAGAAATACGACCCTGTGGTCACTGCTGAGGACAAGCCCGCGATCCACCTGAACCAGGCGATCATGGAGCGGATGCGCCCGGCGATGAAGCCTTATTACTACAACCCCAAAAAGTACAAAACCTATCTCGACCAGTTGGGGGTGAGCTATCCGGCGAATTGACGGCAGCCCGCCGCCCTGGGCCACCGCCCGGCTATCGCTGCCGGTGAAATTGCCTATAGGATCGGGGAACGACGAGCCGTGCTTCGCGGCGGTCCTTGAGTTCCGCGATGCGTTCGACGACCGATCCTTCCCTGGCCGCGCGGTGGCGCGAGGCACTTCGCCGGCGCGGGCCGCCCTTGCTGCTGGCGCTGGCGGCAGAGGCGCTGCTGGTGCTGCTGTTCCTGGCGCTGGCACCGCGCTTTGCCCCCGAGCTGGTGCCGGCAACGTCGCTGACGACGTTCGATGTCGCCGCCGGCGCGGAGGACGCGCCGCCGACGGCTACCAAAGCCGAGGATAGCGACGAAGCCAGCGCGGGCGAAGTCGCGCCGCCGCCGCCCGACCCGACGGTGGCACCCGTCGATCCGCCGCCGACTCCGCCGGCCCCGCCGCCCGAGGTGAAATTGCCGTCGCGGGTGATATGGCTGACGCGCGAGCAATATACCAGCACCGCGCTGCCCAAGGGCGAACCGCGCGTCGCCGATGCCCCATCGGGCACCCCGTCGCTGACGCCGGGGCGGAGCAGCCGGATGCCCGGCGACAGCGCGCTGGCCGAGGGCAGCGGGCCGAATGGCGAGCCGCTCTATGCCGCCGAATGGCATACCCGCCCGACCAACGCACAATTATCGACCTATATGCCCGAGCGGCAGCAGGAAGGATGGGGCCTGATCGCGTGCCGCACCGCGCCGAATTACCGGGTCGAGGACTGCCGCGAACTGGGCGATTTCCCGCGCGGATCGCGGCTGGCCGGCGCGGTGCGGCAGGCGGCGTGGCAATTCCGGGTGCGACCCCCGCGGGTTGGTGGGCGGGAGATGGTTGGGGCGTGGGTTAGCATTCGGATCGATTATACCGTCACCGGCAAGCGCGGCGGCTGAGCCCCCCTCGCGCCAGCCGGGGTGGCTGGCGCGGGGGCGCAAGGTCAGCGCGTCTGCACGCGGATGCCGATGCGGAAGGTGCGGCCCAACAGGTCCGAATAGGTGCTGTTGGCGGCAAGCCCGGTTTCGGGCAGCAGGATCGGATCGGCGTTCAGCAGGTTGGTGACGTTGACGAAAAACTCGCCGCGCGCATCACCGCCGAAACCGAATTTCTGCGTCACATTCAGATCGACATAGAATGCACCGTCGATCTGGTTGCTTTCATAGGTGGGCGCATTGACCGTCGAGGTCGGGCAGGTCGTCTGGCATTCGATGCCGTTGGCGACATATTTGCCCGAGCTGACCCCGCGTCCGATCGCGGTGATGCCGAAATCGTCCGAGGTGTACGAAGCGCTGGCGCGGTAGATCCAGCTGGGCGTGCTCGCCTGTCCACCATTCACCCCGGTGGTGTCGACCACGACCGTATTGGGGACGCCGCTGTCGAAGCGATTTTCGAGATAATGGGTGACCAGGCCGCGCAACGTGAAATTGCCCGGCGCATTGGCGAACAGCCGGTCGAGCGGCAATTGATAGGATGCGTCGAAGTCGAGGCCGCGCACCTGCTGGCTGGCGGCGTTGAACGGCTGGCTGCGGATGATGAGATAGGGCTGTGCCGGGGTCTGGGTGCGCGAGGCATCGACACTGATCGCGTCGCAGAACTGTGCCTCGCCCAGGAAGCACAGATTGACGATCGATTGCGCGTTGAAGGTGCTGATCCCTTCACCGACATCGATGTCGAAATAGTCGACCGACAGGTTGAAGCCCGGCACGAAGCTGGGCGAAAACACCGCGCCGATATTCCATTGGTCGCTCTTTTCCGGCCCCAATTCGGGGTTGCCGGTGGCGAACCCCGAAAAGGAATAGCCCGCTTGCGGCGGCTGGCCCGCAGCGACGAAGGACGGGCTGGTGCCGGTGATAAAGCCGGGGTTGGTGACCGCATCGCTGTTGGCGGTTCCCGCCTGGAACAGATCGTTCAGATTGGGCGCGCGAATGTCGCGCGAGCGCGTGACGCGAAGGCGGATATCGTCGATCGGCTGCCAGGTGGCCCCCGCCTTCCAGGTGGTGACATAGCCCGCGGTCGAATAATCGGTCGCGCGCACCGCGCCGTTGAATTCGAGGCCGAGGCCGAGCGGGATCACCGTTTCGAGATAGGCTTCCTTGACATCGAAGCTGCCCGAGCTTGGCAGGTAATTGCCCACCGACCAGCGATTGGTGGCGCCGGTGACATTGCCGTTGGTGACGATCGGCACCGGCTGGAATTCATCGGGGACGAATCCGGTCACCTGTTCCTTGCGATATTCGGCACCGATCGCGATGCTGACATCACCCGCCCAGGTGGCGAACGGCGTGGCCGAAAAATTGCCGCCGATCACGGTCTGCTCAAGCGTCTGGTCGCGATAGGGATCGCCGAGCACGAACGAGACCGCCGCCGGATTGGCGACATTGGTGCCGAGGCGATTGAGCGGCACGCAGGCCGGATTGTTGTTCGCGGGATTGGCATCGACGTTGATCAGGCACTGGATCGATCCGGTGGGGAACCCGCTGCCGGCAGGCGCGAACACCGCGTCGCGCGCGGCGTTCATGTTCGCGTTGTTCTGGATATTGCGAAGCTGCTCGCGGACATCGGCGCGGCCATATTGGCCGTAAATGTCCCAGCGTGCGGTCTTGCCGAAAGCATCGAATTCGCCCTGCGCGCCGACCAGGTAGCGCTGCACTTCGCGTTCGTTGTTGATCGCGCGAAACGGCAGGTCGGCGAAGGTGGTGCCGAGGGTCACGCTGGTAATGCCCTGAAGCTGTGCCGCGCCCAGCGTGTTGAGCAGAAACGCATTGCAGGTGGTGGGCACCGGAATCTGGGTACAGCCGGTGGCGTTCAGCACGACCCCGGTCGATAGATTTGGGCCGGCGTTGAAGAGCACTTCCTGCCGGTTATACGCGCCTTCGGCATAAAGCTCGATCGCGTCGGTGACCTCGAAGCTGACTCGCCCGAACAGGCCATAGCGGTCGTCCTGCGGATCGAGGCCGATGCGGCGACCCGAATCATTGACCTGCCATGATCCGCCCTGGGTGAGCGCGGGTACTGCGGCACCGGTGGAGCTGGGGAAGGTGAGCGCACCATAGGTGAAGCGGTTGATCGCCCCGCCATCGGTGAAATAAATGCCGCGCAAGGTGTTCGCGCCGGCTGGCCCCGCCGAATTGGTGATCAGCCCGCCGGGCGTCGAGTTCGCCGCACCGACCTGCCTGCGGATCAGGAATTGCGGCGTGCCGTTGGTGGCGGTGTAGGCGGGGTTGGTGATTCGGACAAAGCCGGTCTGGTTCCAGTCGCGATCGACATCGAAGATGCCGTCGCGATGCGCGACTTCGCCGCTGAGCAGGATGTGGCCGCGCCCGCCGGCAAAAGCCATGCCGCCGGCGACGTTGATCGAATAGTTCGCGCCATCGCCATATTGGGTGATGCCGCTGTCGGCCTCGACCTTCAGCCCTTCATAGCGGTTGTTCAGCGCGAAGTTGACGACGCCCGCGACCGCATCGGAGCCATAGGCCGCCGATGCGCCGCCGGTGACCACTTCGACGCTGGAGATCAGCGCCTGGGGAATGGTGTTGATGTCGACCAGCCCGGTGATCGTCGAGCCGACCGAGCGGCGACCGTTGACCAGGATCAACGTGCGCTCCGCCCCCAGATTGCGCAGGCTGAGCGCGTTGATCCCTGCCTGGCCGCTGGAGATGTTGAGCCGCGAATTGGCCGGGCGAGTCGAGCCCGCCAGCGACGGCAATGTGTTGACGAAATCGGCGATATTGTTCGACGGCGACCCGGCGGCGATTTCCTGCTCGGTCAGCACCGTCAGCGGTGTCGGCGACTGAAACCCGTCGCGGATGATTCGCGAGCCGGTGACGACGACTTCGGTGCCGTCGGGTGCCGGTTCGGCGGCTTCGCTCTGGGTGTCGGCGGGCATGGTCTGCGCCTGCGCGGCGGCGGGCATCAGGCCGGCGAGCGCGAGCGCGGCGAGGCTGGCCTGGGTCGCGATGCGAACGGAAAGTGCGCGGTTGGTAAGCATTGAAATCCCCCTGATCCTTTTGCGGGCATGACAGGCCGATCGCCTGACTCCCCGCTGCTGCCTGCTGCCGCCCCGGATATGTCCTTGGGTGCGGGCAGCCCTCCCGTTCGTCATCATGTCGTCATCGGCTGCGGTTAACGACCGTGCGGATAGTGCAGGGTGCGCGCGAAGCGCGTCAAGCCGAGGGAGGCTTCTATACGTTGCCCCCGCCATAGCCTGAGGGCATGGACGCTACAAAAATCACGCCTTTGGTGAACGATAGTTGCGCGCCATAGCCCGACGGCATGACCCGGCGCATAGGTGCGATACGCTGCGGCGGCTGGATGCGATAGCTTGGTGCCGGTGGCCGGGACGGCCGCTTTGGGAGAACAGCATGAAGTTCGATCGCCGCCGCTTTCTGGGTGGCACTTCGGCGATGGTCGCGCTGCTGCCGCTGGCGGGCGCGGCATGGGGGCAGGCTGGGGGGCAGGCTGGGGGGCAGGCGGGGGGGCAGGCGGGGCCGGTCGCGCGGCGGACGGTGCGCGGGGCGGGCGGGCCGATCGAGATTATCGACGATTCGCAAGGCATTCCGCATATTCGCGCTGGCACCAAGCCCGATGCGTTTTTCGGCCAGGGCTATGTCGTCGCGCGCGATCGGCTGTTCCAGCTCGACCTGAGCCATCGGCGCAGCATGGGGCGGATGGCCGAGGCATTCGGGCCTGACTTCGCGGTCCACGACCATGCCGAGCGGCTTTTCCATTTTCGCGGCGACCTCGAGGCCGAGCTGGCGGTGGTGCCGCGCGAGGTGCTGGAATGCGCGCGGGGCTATGTCGCGGGGATCAATGCGCGGATCGACGAGGTGATCGCCGATCGCACGCTGCTGCCGCCCGAATATCACATCCTGGGTGCGCTGCCGCTGCGCTGGGACGTGCGCGATCTGGTGCTGGCGCGCGGGGCGGCGATCGGCAATGTCGATGATGAGATCCGCCGCGCGCGGCTGGCGGCGATGGGGATGCTCGATCTCGACACCTTGGTCGCGCCGCTGCGGCCGGCGTGGACGCTGCGGGTGCCCGAGGGGCTCGACGTGGCCGGGGTGTCGGAGGCTGATCTGGGGGTGTTGGCGCAGGCTGAGGGCGCGTTGCCGTTCGGCACCACGCCGACGCCGGTGCGCGATCCTGCAGGCGTGCGGATCGAGCGCGAGAATGCCGGGTCCAACGCCTGGACGATCGCGCCGGGGCGAAGCGCCACCGGGCGGGCGATATTGGCGAACGACCCGCATCTGGGGATCGGCGGCTTTGCCCCGCGCCATGTCGCGCATCTGACCGCGCCGGGGCTCGACGTGATCGGCGGCGGCGCGCCGGGGCTGGCGGGGATCATGCAGGGGCACACCGACCGCTTTGCGTTCGGGCGGACCAATTCGCATAACGACCAGAGCGATTTGTTCATCCTCGAGCTCGATCCCGCCGATCCTGAGCGCTACCGCCACGATGGCGGGTGGAAGCGGTTCGAGCGGGTGGAGGAGGTGATTGCTGCCAGGCGCGCGCCGGCGCGGACGGTGGTGCTGCGTTATTGCGTGCATGGGCCGGTGTTGCTGCATGATCCGGCAAGGCGGCGGGCGACGTCGCTGGCGAGCGTTACGATGATGCCCGGTGCGATGGGGGCGTTTGCGATGATCGCGATCAACCTGGCGCGCGATTGGGAGGGGCTGAAGGAAGCTTTCAAGCTGCATCCCTCGCCGACCAATTTCCATTATGCCGATATCGAGGGCAATCATGGCTGGCAGGTGATCGGCCATGCGCCGGTGCGCGGCGGCGGGCATGACGGGTTGCTGCCGGTGCCGGGCGACGGGCGCTATGACTGGCAGGGGCGGTTCGGGGCGGAGAAGCTGCCGAGCGAGTACAACCCCGCCAAGGGTTGGTTCGCGACCGCCAATCAGAACAACCTGCCCGCCGATTATCGGGTGCCGCTCGCCTTCTCGTTTCGCGAGCCGTATCGCTATGACCGGATCGTGCAGGTGCTGACGGGGCAGCGCAAGCATAGCCTCGCCGACAGCGCGGCGTTGCAGCAGGATGTGCTGTCGACCCCGGCGCGCGAACTGGTGGCGCTGATCCCCGCGCAGGTGAGCGCGGCGGCGACGCCCGCGGCGGCGATGCTGCGCGGGTGGGACGGGCAATTGGGGGCCGGGAGCGCGGCGGGGGCGCTGTTCCAGATCCTGTGGGCGGGGCTGGGCAAGCGTGTGCTCGATCATGTGGTGCCGGCGCAGGCGCGCGAACTGGTGCCCTCGATCGCGGCGGGGGAGTTGATCCGGCTGCTGCGCGCGCGCGGTGCGGGCATGGCGGGGCTGTTCGATGACGCATTGGTTGCGGCTTGGGAGGAGGCGAAGCGGCTGATGGGGGATGACCCGGCGGGGTGGCGCTGGGGGAGCCTACACCAGGTGCGGATCGCGCATCCGCTGGCACGGCTGCCGGCGATCGCGGCGGCGTTTCCGGCGATCGAGGGGGGACAGTCACCGGGGGATAATTACACCGTCAATGCGCGCTGGGTGGCGGCGAGCCGGGGCTATCGGACGTCGGGCGGGGCGAGCTATTTGCAGGTGATCGATGTCGGCGATTGGGACAACAGCCTGTATCTGAATTTGCCGGGGCAATCGGCCGACCCGCGATCGCTCCATTACCGCGATCATTATGCGCCGTGGATCACCGGGCGAATGCTAAAGCTGCCCTTCAGTCGCGGGGCGGTGGATGCCGATGCGCGGGGGCGGACGATGCTGGTGCCGGGGGACGAGCAATGATGCGGCGGGCTGTGGTTTCGATGCTGGCGCTGGCGCTGGCGCTGGCCGGATGCGCGGCGAGCGCCGGGAGCGGGCAGCGCGCCGATGTCGTGATCCGGGGCGGCACGCTCTATTCGGGTGGCGAGGATGCGGCGACGGTGGGCGATGTCGAGATTGCCGGCGACCGCATCGTCTATGTCGGGCCTTCGCGCGGGACAGCGGCGGCGCGGGTGATCGACGCGGCGGGCAAGATCGTCGCGCCGGGGTTCATCGATCCGCATACCCATCCCGACAGCTATATCCGATCGGCCGATCCGGTGGCGCGGCGCAATTTGCCGTGGCTGGCGCAGGGGGTGACGACGATCATCCACGGCGTCGATGGCGGCGGTTCGCCCGATGTCGCCGCCGATGCCGCCAGGCTGGAGGCGAGCGGGATCGGCACCAATGTCGCGCGCTTCGTGGGGTTCGGCGCGGTGCGCGAGGCGGTGTTGGGGCAGGACGACCGCGTGCCGACGGCTGCCGAACTGGCGCGGGAGCAGGCGCTGGTGGCCAAGGCGATGTGCGAGGGGGCGCTGGGGCTTTCGACCGGGCTGTTCTATGCGCCGCAGAGCTTTGCGACGACCGAGGAGGTGATCGCGGTGGCGCGCGAGGCGGGGTCGCGCGGCGGGATGTACGACACGCATCAGCGCGATGAATCGAGCTACACCATCGGGTTGCTCGGTTCGACGCGCGAGGCGATCCGCATCGGGCGCGAAGCGAAGATGCCGGTGCATTTCGCACATCTGAAGGCGCTGGGGGTCGACGTCCACGGCCAGGCCCCGCAACTGATCGCCGAGATCGAGGCAGCGCGCGCGGCGGGGATCGACGTGACCGCTGATCAATATCCGTGGGACGCATCGGGATCGAGCGTCGATGCCTCGCTGGTGCCGCGCTGGGCGGTCGATGGCGGCTATAAGGCGATGATCGCGCGGTTCGACACGCCCGCGACGCTGGCGCGGATCAAGGGCGAGATGGCGGAGAATCTGCGGCGGCGGGGCGGGGCCGACAGCTTGCTGTTGACCAGCGCGGGGCAGCCCTGGACCGGCAGGACGCTGGCGCAGATGGGGCAGAGCTGGGGGATCGACCCGATCGAGGCGGCGATCCGAATCCTGCGCGTCGCCAATCCGCGCGGCACCGGCGCCGCGGGCAGCGCGGTCGCGTCGTTCAACATGGCCGATCGTGACATCGATCTGATCATGCGCCAGCCCTGGGTGGTGACCGGATCCGACGGATCGGACGGGCATCCGCGCCAATATGCGACCTTCCCCCGGCTATACGCCGAATATGTCCGCGAGCGCGGGGTGATCGACCTGGCGACGATGATCCGGCGATCGACCGGCAAGGTGGCGGATATGTATCGGATCGAGCGGCGCGGGTATCTGCGCGCCGGGTATTTCGCCGATTTGGTGGTGTTCGATCCTGAGGAGTATGCGCCGCGTGCGGATTATGTGAACCCGGCGCTGCCGGCTGCTGGGGTGACGGCGTTGTTCGTCAACGGCGTGCTGGCGTTGGAGGATGGCGCGGCGACAGGGGCAAGGGCGGGGCGGGCTTTGCTGCGGGCAAGGCCTGCGGGGTGTCCTGCCGTTTGAGCCTTTTCGTTCGTCCTGAGTAGCGGCCGAGCTTGTCGGAGGCGCGTATCGGAGGACTGCCACACGCGCGGGTGCTTCGATACGCGCCCTCGCTACGCCCTTCGGGCTACTCGGTCGCTACTCAGCACGAACGGTGGCGGCATCGAACCCAGCGACCACCGCATCCCCCGTTGCCGCACGCAGCGCGACGATGCCGCTGTCGGCGTGGCGGGTGGGGTGGACCCGGTTGGTCAGCAAGGTCCAGCCGATGCCGCGGGCGAAATCGATCCACAGCCCGGTGCCGGTGAAGCCGGTATGGCCGATCGTCTCGGCTGAGCAGCCATTGCCGCCGGGCCAGCCGTCGAACCGCCGCTCCCAGCCGCAGGTGCGCCGTTCGGTGACGGGGGTGCGGATCGCGGACAGCATTGCGGGCGATGCGCCCGATCCGTCGAGCAGGCCGCCTGCGAAATCGAGCACGCCGGTGACGGTGCCGAACAGCCCGGCATGGCCGGTGCGCCCGCCCAGCGCGAAGCAGTTTTCGTCGTGGACCTCGCCCTGCAACACCCGCCCGCGCCAGCTGCAGCGTTCGGTGGCGACGGCGGGGCCGGGGGGTGGGCCATAGCTTATGCCCGGTCCCAGCGGCTGCGCGTCGAGCGGGCCGCCGGTCAGCCGCTCGATCGCGATGCCGAGCAACAGATAGTTGATGTCCGAATAGACCGGCGGGCCGTGCCGCCATTCGCGCTGGAGGATGAAGGCGCGCAGCCGGTCGGGATCGTCGCCATAGGTGTAGATCGGCTCGACCGCGGGCAGGTGGGTATTGTGCGCGAGGCAGGCGCGGAAGGTGAGGCGGCGTTCGGCGGCACCCGCGACGTCGTACTGGCGAAGGTCGGGGATGGCGGTGGTAAGCGGGGCGTCGAGATCGAGCGCGCCCTGGTCGGCCAGCCGCAGGACCATCGTGGTGGTGGCGATCACCTTGGTCAGCGAGGCGAGGTCGAACCAGTGATCGGCGGTGAGCGGGATTTCGTGCGGCACGCGGCTGGCGAGGCCGGCGAGGCGAGTCGCGCGCTGGCCATCGGCGGTGACGATGCCGAGCGTCGCGCCGGGGATTCGTCCGGCGGCAACGGCTTGCGCGGCGGCGGCGAAGGCGTGGTCGGCGATGGCTTCGATCATGCGGGCAAATCCGATGCGCGCGGGCGGATACGCGACAGCGCGGGGAGGAAGGGGATCGCCGCTAGGCTGACGATGCCCGACAGCGCGAAAAAGCCGTTATAGCCGATCGTCCCGACCATCGCGCCACCCGCGCCCGACAGCAGCCGGGGGAGCAGGAAGGCGAAGCCCGACAGAAAGGCATATTGCGCACCGGGGAAGCGCGGGTTCACCAGCAGCGAGAGATAGACGACGAAGATCGCGCCCGCCATGCCGTTGCCGAACTGGTCCGCGCCGGTGGCGATGTAGAGCAACGCCTCGCTCGGCGGTTGCCACGCCAGCCAGACGAAGCCGAAATTGCCGATCGCGGCGAACACCGCGCCCAGCGCCAGCGTCCATGCCATCGGCCACCGCGTGACGATGAAGCCGCCGACGCCGACGCCGATGATGCTGGCGGCGAGCGCGACGATGCTGTCGGCGCGGCCGATCTGGACGAGGGTGTAGCCGAGGTCGCGGATCATCGGCTTCGACAGGTTGAGCGCGAGGACGTCGCCCATGCGATAGATCGACACGAAGCCCAGCAGCACGATCGCGCCGAAGCCATAGCGCCAGAAGAAATCGACATAGGGGCCGATCGCCGCCGATCGGCGGATGCGCGAGTCGGGTGGCGCGCGGCGGATTTTGGGCAGCGCGATCGCCATCGCGATGAAGGGCAGCATGCAGATGCCCAGCACATAGGGGGTGACGTTGCTCTGGCTGCCGATCCCCGCTGCCGACGCGGCCTCGAGCACGACCCAGCCGAGCGCGGCGGTGACGACCAGCACCAGGGCGAGGATCGCGGCGCTCGCGGTCAGCCCGTGGGCAAGGGCGGTCCAGCGCCCGCGCGTGCCGGGGCGATCGGGCGCGGTCGCCAGCAGCAGCGGGAAGGGCGCGATCGCGGCGGCGGCGATGCCGAGATACGCCGCCGACCAGCCGCTGGCATCGGCGATCAGCAGCGCGCCGCTGCCCGCCGCGACCATCGCCGAGCGATAGCCCCACAGGTTCGCCGCGACGATCGGGCCTTGTTCATCCTGCGTCGGCGCAAGCTCGATCCGCCAGGCATCGGCGGCGACTTCGAGCGTGGTGGTCCAGAACGCCAGCAGCACCGCGAACAAGGCGGTGACCCCCAGGCTTTGGTCGCCGGCGGTGAGCGCCATGCCGACCATCGCAGTGAAGATGCCGAGCTGCGACAGCAGGATCCAGCCGCGCCTTTTGCCCCAGAAGCGCGCGAAGCCGGGGACGTCGTAGCGATCGAGCAACGGTGCCCAGAGGAATTTGAAGGTGGGGAGCAATTGCACCCAGGCGAAGAAGCCGATGACGACCAAAGCCACGCCATGCGCCTGGAGCCGGAGCGCGAGGACGGTGGAGAACATGTAGAAGGGCAGCCCGGCGGAGAAGCCGAGCAGGCCGAACAGCGCCATGCGGGCTTTGCCGGGGGGCAGCGGCGGGGCTGGGGTGGCTGGGGTGGCTGGGGTTGGGGTGGGCGGCGATACCGGCGGGGGCGTTGCGGTCATCGCGCTGGGGGTTCCTGATGGGGGGGTGGGCACATCGTCGGGCCGGCGGCTGGCGGCGTCAACCGCCCGGCGCGGATTGTTTAGCGGGGGCAGGTCGCCCGCGTACCAAATGGGAACATTTTGCTTGACATCGTCACGCTCATTCGGTACATAACAGGAACGCTGAAGAATTGCGAGTCGGGCCGGAGCGGTGACGCTTTCCGGCTCTTTTCATTTGGGGCGGGGATGATGGGCGAGGAACGGATCAAGACGGGCAGGCGATACCCGTTGCAGGTAGCGAAGCTGCGTGCGGACGAATGGAGCGAGGAGCGAAAACAGGCGTTTCTGGAGGAGCTGGCCGATAGCTGCAACGTCGCCAGATCGGCGCGCCTGTTGGGAATGTCGCGCAGGGGATTGTATCGGCTGCGGTGGCGCGATCCGAGCTTTGCCGCTGCCTGGAGCGAAGCGATCCGCATGGCCTATCCCCGGCTGGAGGAAAGGCTGCTCGAACAAGCGCTGGCGGCGGCCGAGCGGCTGACGATCGAGGGGCCGGTGAGCGGCGATGGCGAGGATGCGGCGCAGGAGCCGCCGTTGCAGCCGCTGAGCGCCGAAGAGACCAAATTGGCGATGTATCTGCTGGATCGCCTGGATCGTCTGGAGCGTCCCGGCGCGGGGAAGAAATCGGCGCGGGGCAGTGCCGGCAAGGCGCATGGCACTACCCGCGACGAGACCAATGCGGTGCTGAACGCGAAGCTCGATATGCTGGCTAAGCGGATGAAGGCGGTCGAATGAGCGCGGTGCCCGATGCCGAGATCGTTCGGCTGGCGATGCTGGCCGGGCCACTTCGCGATCGGTTGCTGGCGAACATGACGACGCAGCAGTTGCGTGAGATCAGCCAGCGCTGGTGGATGTGGGCGCATGCCGGCCAGTTGGCACCGCCGGGCGACTGGCGGGTGTGGCTGATCCGCGCGGGGCGCGGCTTTGGCAAGACGCGCGCGGGGGCCGAATGGGTGAGCGATTTTGCGCGCAACCATCCGCAGGCCCGGATCGCGCTGGTCGGCGCGACCTTTGACGAAGTGGTGCAGGTGATGATCGAGGGGCAAAGCGGGCTGATCAACGTGGCGCATGACGGCGAGACGGTGAGCTGGCGATCGTCGCTGCGTGAGGTGCAGTTCGGATCGGGGGCATTGGCGCAGGTGTTTTCCGCCGCCTCGCCCGAAAAGCTGCGTGGCCCCGAACATGATCTGGCCTGGTGCGACGAGCTGGGCAAATGGGGCGCGGGCGGCGAGGCGGCGTGGGACAATCTGGCGATGGGAATGCGGTTGGGGCCAAGGCCGCGCATCCTGGTGACGACGACGCCGCGCCCGACCCGGCTGATGCGGCGGCTGCTGGCGATGCCCGACCTGGTGGAAACGCGCGGGCGGACGCGCGACAATCCGCATCTGCCCAAGAGTTTCGTCGGCGCGATGATCGCCGAATATGGCGATTCGCGGCTGGGGCGGCAGGAGCTGGACGGCGAATTGCTCGACGATGTGGTGGGGGCATTATGGACCCGCGCGCTGATCGAGCGATGCCGGGTGCGCGCCGCGCCCGATCTGGTGCGGGTGGTGGTGGGGGTCGATCCGCCCGCAAGCGCCGGCGGCGATGCCTGCGGGATCGTCGCGGCGGGGCTGGGGACCGACGGGCATGGCTATGTGATCGAGGATGCGAGCGTCGCTGGCTGCTCGCCGCAAGGCTGGGCGCGCGCGGTGGTGGGGTGTTACGAACGGCATCGCGGCGATCTGGTGGTGGCCGAGGCCAATATGGGCGGCGACATGGTGCGCGACGTGCTCAAGGCCGCGCATTCGCTGTTGCCGGTGCGGCTGGTGCATGCGTCGAAGGGCAAGGTGGCGCGCGCCGAGCCGGTGGCGGCATTGTATGAAAGCGGGCGGGTGTTCCATGTCGGCGGACTGGCGGCGCTGGAGGATGAGTTATGCGGTCTGTCGGTGGGGGGCGGCTATGAAGGGCCGGGCCGATCGCCCGACCGCGCCGATGCGTGCGTGTGGGCGCTGAACGCGCTGATGGTCGAGGCGCGCGCGGCGGCGGCGGTGCGGGTTGTGTGAGTTGCGGGGGCACGGGGGCGGGCGTAGGATTGGGGGACTCGGGGAGCAGCGCGATGAACAAGCCGGTGAAGATCGACCAGCAGGCGGCGGAACTCGAAGCGGTGCGTGCGCGGGCACAGCCGCATGTCGACAGCGGACGGTTTGAGTCGGTCGAGGCGGTGTTGCGCGCCGGGCTCGACGCGCTCGACGAGGATGATCGCGCGATGGAGACGCCCGAATTCACCGCATGGCTGCGCGAGAAGGTGGCCGAGGCCGACGCCGATCCGCGGCTTTATGTTTCGATGGAGGAGGCGTTCCGGATCGCTCGCGGCGAATCGCCCGAATAAGGTGGCGTTCGCGCTGGAGTTTTCGCGCCGGGCGGCGATCGACCTCAAACGGATTCGCACTTGGGTAGCCGAACAGGCCGATAGCGATGTCGCCGATGGTTACCTCAAGCGAATCCTGGATCAATGCGCAGGCCTGACCGAGTTTCCGTTTCGGGGAACGCCGCGGCTGGGAAGCGGCGAATATCGCAGCGTCTCGTTCGAGCGGACGCTGATCATCCTCTATCGCGTTCGCACCGACCGGGTGACGATCGTCCGCATATTGCACGGTAGCCGGGACAACCAGGCGATCCTGGGCTGATCGCGCGCGCTGCGCGCCAACAAGGCAAGGAAACGACATGAAATGGTTCGGCAGGAAGGCCGGGCGCGAGGGTTCGCGTCCGGTGTTGGCGGGTGCGCCAGGGCATCGGCTGGGCGAATGGCCCAGCGGCTATGACGCACAGGTGCGTGAGGGGTTTTGCGCCAATCCGGTGGCGCAGCGCGCGGTGCGGCTGGTGGCCGAGGCGGTGGGGAGCGTGCCGGTGACGGCGTCCGATCCGGCGCTGGCGGCGCTCGTGGCCGAGCGATCGGCGGGGCAGCCGTTGCTCGAAACGCTGGCGGCGCAATTGCTGCTGCACGGCAATTGCTTCGTGCAGGTGACCTGCGACCCACAGGGTCAGGTGATCGAATTGTTCGCGCTTCGGCCCGAGCGGGTGTCGGTCGAGGTCGATGCACAGGGCTGGCCGGTCGCCTATCGCTACCGCGTCGGCGAGCGATCGGTGCGGCTGGGCGAGGATGGCGCGGGGCGGCCGGGGGTGGTGCATGTGCGCGGATTCCACCCGCTCGACGATCATTATGGCCTCGGCTGCATCGGCGCGGCGGCGGGCGCGGTGGCGATCCACAATGCCGCGACCCGCTGGAACAAGGCGCTGCTCGACAATGCCGCGCGGCCATCGGGCGCGCTGGTGTACGACAATCGCGACGGCGCGGTGCTGAGCCCCGACCAGTTCGAGCGGCTGAAAGCCGAGATGCTCGCGGGGTTTCAGGGGGCGACCAATGCCGGGCGGCCGATGCTGCTGGAAGGTGGCCTGAAATGGCAGCCGATCAGCATGACGCCCGCCGACATGGATTTCGTGAGCCTGAAGGCGGCGGCGGCGCGCGAGATCGCGCTGGCCTTTGGCGTGCCGCCGATGCTGCTGGGGCTGCCGGGCGACAATGCCTATGCCAATTATCGCGAGGCCAATCGCGCGCTGTGGCGCCAGGCGGTGCTGCCGTTGGCGGGCAAGATATTGGGCGCGATCGCCGAGGATCTGCGGCCCTGGTTCGCCGATGCCAGCCTGACCGTGGACCTGGAGCGGGTGCCGGCGCTGAGCGAGGACCGATCGGCATTGTGGGCGCGGGTGAGCGCCGCCGATTTCCTGACCAATGAGGAGAAACGCGAAATGCTGGGGGTGGCGCAATGAGCGCGATGCTGGCCGAGCTGTTGCGGCAGGCACAGGATGAAGGCGCGTCGGTGGCGACGCTGCGCGGGATCGCCGAGGAGGCGGGGGAGGTTGCGGCGGGCCGCGCGCTCGATCGGCTGGGGCTGAGCGATTCAGCGGCGGCCAAGGACATGGGCGAATTGCGCGAACTGCTGGCGGCGTGGCGCGATGCCAAGCGATCGGCGGCGCGCGCGGTGGTGGGGTGGATCGCGCGGATGGCGTGCGCGGTGCTGCTGGTGGGGCTGGCGGTGCGGTTGGGGTTTGGGGGGTGGGTGAAGTGAGGGGGGAGGGGGTTGGCGAGGGCGGTGACATGCCCTCCCCCGACCCCTCCCGCAAGCGGGAGGGGGGAAGGAAGTTTGCTGGGTATGCGGCGGTGTTTGATTGTCCGGATCGGGGGGGGGATGTGGTTCGGCGGGGCGCCTTTGCCGGGGCGGGGGCGGTGCCGTTGCTGTGGGAGCATGGCGCGGTGGTCGGGCGGGTCGAGGCGGTGGCGGAGGATTCGCGCGGGCTGCGGGTGGCTGGGGTGATCGAGGAGCCGCGACTGGGCGCGCTGGTGGCGGCGGGGGCGCTGACCGGGCTGTCGTTCGGCTATCGCGCGCGGGCGGTGCGGCAGGGCGTGTATCGCGAATTGCTGTCGCTCGATCTGGTCGAGGTGAGTTTGGTGGCGCAGCCGATGCAGCGACTGGCGCGGGTGGACAGCTAAGGCGGCAACGAAATTGCTGGGGTTTTGCAGGGGCGTGCCGGGTGGCGCGCCCCTTTTTTGTTTTGGGCGAAGGAAGGAATGCGAATGACCGATTTTGCGATGATGGCGACGGCGCGGCCGTTGTTGAGCGGGGCACAGGCACCGGCGGCGAGCGCGGCGTTTGCCGGGTTCTTGCGCAGCGGCGCGGGCGGGCTGGAGATGAAGGCGTTTACCGGGGTGACGGGGGCCGAGGGCGGCTTTGCGGTGCCGCGCGAACTTGATGCGATGATCGATTCGACGCTGAAGGCGGCAAGCCCGATCCGGGCAATCGCCAATGTCGTGCAGGTGGGATCGGCGGGCTATCGCAAGCTGGTGACCAGCGGCGGCACGCCTTCGGGCTGGGCGAGCCAGACGGGCGCTCGCGCCGAAACCGCGACGCCGGTGTTTCAGGAAATCGCCCCGCCGATGGGCGAATTATTCGCCAATCCGGCGGCGAGCCAGACGATGCTCGACGATGCCGGCTTTGATGTCGAGGCGTGGCTGGCGGGCGAGATCGCGATGGAATTCGCCAAGGCCGAAGGCAGCGCGTTCGTGAGCGGCAATGGCGTCGACAAGCCGCGCGGCTTCCTGACCGGGGCGACATCGGCGGTGGGCGATGCAACGCGGCCGTTCGGGACGATCCAGCATCTGGCGAGCGGCGCGGCGGGCGATTTCGGGGCCAATCCGAGCGACCGGCTGATCGACCTGGTCCATGCGCTGCGCGCGCCGTACCGGCAGGGCGCGACATGGGTGATGAATGCCAGCACGATGGCGCGAATCCGCAAGTTCAAGACCAGCGACGGCGCGTTCCTGTGGACGCCGGGGCTGGCGAACGGACAGCCCGCCAGTCTGCTCGGCTATCCGGTGGTCGAGGCCGAGGACATGCCCGACATCGCCGCCAACAGCCTGTCGATCGCGTTCGGCAATTTCCGCGCCGGCTATCTGATCGCCGAGCGCGGCGAAACCGCGGTGCTGCGCGACCCCTATAGCAACAAGCCGTTCGTCCATTTCTACGCCACCAAGCGGGTCGGCGGCGCAGTGACCAATTCGGAAGCGATCAAGCTGATGCGCTTCGCCGCCGCCTGATCGGAATGCCGCCCGGGGAACCGGGCGGCGCTTCGCGCGACCGAGGGGCTGGGGGAGGATGGCGATGACGACGGGGACGGGCGGGCCGGGGCGGCATGCGTTGAGCGAGGGCGACCGTGCGGCGGGGATCGCGCAGGTGCGCGCGCTGCTGCGATCGGACAGCGATGCCGAGGATGCGCTGTTGGGGCGGCTGATCGACGAGAGCCTGGCGCTGGCCGAAATGTTCACCGGGCAAGTGCTGATCGTGCGCGAAATGACCGAAGCGGTGCGCGGCGATGGCGGCTGGCAGCGGCTGCGCGCGACGCCGGTGCGCGCGGTGACGGGGGTGGCCGATGCGGGCGGGGTAGCGGTGCCGGTGGCGGACTATGCGGTGGATATTGATCCGGCAGGCGATGGCTGGGTTCGGGTGCGCGGGGGCGCGCGCTTCGTGGTGACGATGCGCGCCGGGATGGCCGAGGATTGGGGTGCGCTGCCGCCGGGAATTGCGGGCGGGATCGTCCGGCTGGCGGCGCATCGCTTTGCCGCGCGCGATGAGGACGGGGTGCCGCCGGCGGCGGTGGCGGCGCTTTGGCGGCCGTGGCGGCGGATTCGGCTGCACGACATGCGGGTGCCGGCGTGAACCGCGCGCTGGCGGTGGCGCAGCGGCTGGGCGCGGCGCGGGCGCGGGTGGTGGCCGATGCGGTGGCGGTGCTGCTGCACGAGGCGATGCCCGATGGCGCGGTGATGGTTGAGGACGAGGGCGTGGTGATCGAGGCGCGCGGCGCATTGGCGCGGGCGGCGACCGATCCCGCCTTGCGATGGGTGGCGGGGGGATTGCGATGAGCGCGGTGCTGCACGGTGCGCTGGTGGCGGCGCTGAAGGATCATGCGCCGCTGCACGCGCGGCTGACGGCGGTGTTCGCCGCGCCGCCGGTGCGATCGGCAATGCCCTATGCACTGGTGACCGAGAGCGTGGTCGCCGATTGGAGCACCAAGGACCAGCCCGGCATCGAGGCGCGGGTGGCGATCGAGCTGCATGACGGCGGCGAGGTGCCGGGGCGGCTGCGTGCGCTGGCCGAGGCGGCGGGCGCGGCGCTGGCGGCGATGCCGCGCGATCTGGGGCAGGGCTGGCGCGTGGCGAGCCTGGTGCCGGTGCGGACTCGGGTGGTGCGGGTGCGCGCCGGCGATTGGGTGGCGGTGGTCGAGGCGCGGGTGCGGATGTTGCGCGAGGGTGGCTCCCCTCCCTGACAGGGAGGGGAGGAGAAGGATCAGCGAGGAGACGGGATATGGCGGCGGAAAAGGGTAGTGCGTTCCTGCTTAAGGTGGGGAACGGGGCGGTGCCGGTGGGGTTTGCGACCGTCGCTGGCCTGAGGACCACGCAATTGTCGATCAATGGCGAGGCGGTGGCGATCACCAGCAAGGATTCGGGCGGGTGGCGCGAATTGCTGTCGGGTGCAGGCGTGCGATCGGTGAGCGTTTCGGCGGCGGGGATTTTTACCGGATCGGCAGCCGAGGTCCGCGTGAAGGGCAATGCGCTGGCCGGGGTGATCGACCAGTATCGGCTGAGCTTCGAGAGTGGCGAGACGATGACCGGGCGGTTCCTGGTGACCAGGCTCGACTATGCCGGTGATGTGAATGGCGAGCGCAGCTACACGCTGAGCCTGGAGAGTTCCGGGCCGGTGGTGAGCGCATGATGGGGGCGGGGTTCGGGCCGGACGAGGCCGGGGTGCTTGTGGACAGGCCCCACCCCAACCCTTCCTCTGAAGGGGAGGGGCTTTGGCGGTCGGGGGCCAATGCGGCGCGGGGCGAGATGGCTTTGCGGGTAGCGGGGGAGATGCTGGTGTTGCGGCCTTCGTTTGCGGCGTTGGTGGCGGCGGAGGGGGAGGTGGGGCCGTTGTTCGCGCTGGTCGAGCGCGCGGCGGCGGGGCGGCTGGGGATTGGCGAGATGGTGGCGCTGTTCTGGCATTGCCTGCGCGAGCCGGCACCGATGGCGCGGGCGGATTTCGCCGAGGCGGTGGCGGCGGGCGGGCTGGCGGCGGCGACGCCGGTGCTGCGCGTGCTGGTTGGGCAGATATTGGCGGGGCGGTGATGGGGGAGCGTTGGGCTTTGCCCCTCCACCGTGCTGCGCATGGTCCCCCTCCCCGAGCCGAGCTCGGGGAGGATTTTGGCGGCTGTGCTGCTCGGCTGGCGGGGATGGCTGGGGTGGTGTTTGGGTGGACGCCGGGGGTTTTTTGGGACGCCACGCCTGCCGAACTGGCGGCGCTGGTTGTTGCGCTCACCGGCGACGAGGTGGCGGCGGCGGATCGTGGGACGCTCATGCGGTTGATGGAGGCTTTTCCCGATGGATGAGGAAATCGAACGGCTGGTGGTGCGGGTGCGCGCCGATACGCAGGGCTTTGCGCGCGATGTGGCCGAGATGCGCGGCAGTCTGGAGGGACCGTTCGAGGCGGGGGTCGATCGCGCGGGGCGGGCGATCGAGACGACGCTGTTGCGCGCGGTGCGATCGGGCAAATTGGGGTTCGACGATCTGGGCAAGGTGGCGCTGGGGGTGCTCGACCAGATCGCCGCGAGCGCGGTGCGCGGCGGGATCGGCGCGGCGCTGGGCGGTGGTGGTGGCGGGATCGGCGGGCTGGTGGGGGCGCTGGCGGGGCTGATTTCGGGTGCGCCGGGGCGCGCGACCGGCGGGCCGGTGAGTCCCGGGCGGGCCTATGTCGTGGGCGAGCGCGGGCCGGAATTGTTCGTGCCGACGGCGAGTGGGCGGGTCGAGACCGGCGCGCCGGGGGGCGTGCGCGAGGTGCGGGTGTCGATCGCGGTGCATGCCGGGGCGGGCGAGGCACCCGCCGCGCTGGCGCGATCGGGGCGGCAGGTGGCGCGCGCGGTGAAGGCTGCGCTGGGGGGTGTGGATTAGGGGGCTTCGGCTCCGAACGGACGTGTTTTTACATGCCCTCCCCCGACCCCTCCCGCAGGCGGGAGGGGGGAAGAAGAGGGGACGAAAATAGGGATTTATCATGGGACATTGGCTGGCGGCTGCGCGGGGGGTGCAGGCGGGAGGGACGGTTTCGCGCTTCGATCCGCGATATTGGAGCGTCAATTTTCCGCGACCGATGATGGCGAGCGTGGTCACCACCGCGCCCGATGCGCTGCGGGTCGATTGCGTCTTTTATCGGCGCGGCGATCTGGCGGGGCTGATCTGGGACAGCGAGGACAGGCATGATCATCCGCTGCTGCGATACGAGACCGATCGCGATTATCGCCGGTGCCGGTTGCGGTTTCGCTGGCGGTCGGGGGGTGTCATCGCGCTCGATGCCGTCAATGGACCGACGCTGACGATCGAGGGGCGCGATGAAGCGGGCGTGGCGCGCGCCTGGTATGTGCGGTTGTGGAATTATGCGGTCGGCAGCGCCGAGGATGCGGTGGTGACGATCGACTTTGCCAGCATCGTCGGGGGCTATCGGCTGCCCGACGATGCCGATCCGGTGTTTGCGGGCGATGTCGACCGGATGTTCGTATCGCTGGTGCCGCCGGGGTTCGTAGAGGGGGATGAGGGGCTGATCGCCGCGAGCGAGGGCTGGGCCGAATTGTCGGGCATTGCGTGCGATGGATCGGGCAGCGTGCTGGCGATCGGCGATTGCGTGGTGCCCGCGCACGACCTGCGAATGTCGGGGGGGTATGACGACAGCTATAACCTGACCCCGGCGCGATTGCTGCGCAACATGCTGCAGCTGGGCTATCGCGGGCCGGTGATCCATTATGTCGGGATGAGCCATTATTTCCGGCTCGAGCCGGCAGGCGGGGGGCTGTGTGTCAGCCTGGCGGGCGGGGCGCTGAATACCCCGACGCTGGCATGGCATCGCGACTTTGCCGAGCGTGCGCACGCGCTTGGTTACGACATCATCTGGTCGCTGAGCTATGAATTGTTCGACGCGCATTGCTGGAACGATTGGAAGCAGCGCGATTTTACCGGCGCGCCGGCGCTGACCGGATGGGTGCCGCCGTCGACCCTGCTGTCGCCCGCGCATGCCGGGGCGATGGGGTATTTGCAGCAGGTGGCGCAGGCGTTCGTGGGGATCGCGGTGGCGGTGGGGATGCGGGTGCGGTTCCAGGTGGGCGAGCCGTGGTGGTGGGTGACGCCCGGCGAGGGGCGACCGTGCCTGTATGACGATGCCGCGCGCGCGGCGCTGGGCGGGGCGGCGGGCGGGGCGGTGGTGATCGAGGATTTGCGCTCGCCGCTCGATGCCGGGCAGAAGGCGTTGCTCGATCGTGCCGGAGCGATGCTCGCCGCGTCGACCGCGGCATTGTGCGCGGCGGTGAAGGCGGTGGCACCCGATGCCGAGACATTGCTGCTGGCGTATCTGCCGACGGTGCTCGACGCGCAAGCGCCCGAGGCCAAGCGCGCGAACTTGCCGGTCGGCTGGGCCAAGCCGGCGTTCGATGTGTTGCAGCTCGAGGATTATGACTGGGCGGCGACTGGCAATGCGGGGGCGAGTGCGCGCGGGGTGGCACTGGCGCAGGCGCGGCTGGGCTATCCGGTGGCCGAGCAACATTATCTGAGCGGCTTCGTGCTGCGGCCCGAGGAAGCGGGGCAATGGCACGCGATCGACGCCGCCGCCGATGTCGCCAAGGCGCGCGGGGTGGCCGAGACCTTCATATGGGCGCTGCCGCAGGTGCTGCGCGATGGATATTTGCATTTCGGGCAAGGGGAGGATGCGATGACGCCGTTCGACGACGTGCTGTTTCCGCTGGCGCTGGGGGCGCAATGCGAGGTCGCGCCCGAACTTTCGACGATGGTGATGACCAGTGCGGGCGGGCATGAGCAGCGCAATGTCGGCTGGGCGCAGCCGCGCACCCGCTATGACGTGGGGCCAGGGGTTCGATCCGAGGGCGATATTGCGGCGTTGCTGGCGTTTTTCCGCGCGCGGATGGGGGCGGCGCGGGGGTTTCGGCTGCGCGATCCATTCGATGCCGAGGCTGTGGGCGAGCGGATCGGCACTGGCGATGGGCAGACGGTGCGCTTCGCGTTGGTGAAGCATTATGGCGAGCATGTCCGGCGGATCACGCGGCCGGTGGCGGGCAGCGTGGTGCTGCGCGTCGGCGGGGTGGCGATGCAGGGCTTCAGCGTCGAGCCGGGGGGCTATGTGACGCTTGATGCCGCGCCGGCGGCGGGGATCGCGGTGGTGGCCGATTTCGCCTTCGACGTGGCCGTGCGGTTTGCCGAGGATATGCTGCGCGTCAATCGTGCGACGTTCCTGGCGGGCGAGGTGCCGTCGGTGCCGCTGGTCGAGATCCGCGAATGAGCTGGCTGGAGGAGACTTGCACCACGATCGCCTTTTGCTGGCGGGTCGAGCGGCGCGACGGGGTGGCGATCGGGCTGACCTCGCATGATCGCGACCTGTTGATCGAGGGGCTGGTGCATCGCGCTGCGCCTGGGATCGTGCCGTCGGCGATCCGGCGGAGCGACGGGCTGGATGCCGACAGCATGGAGGTGGCCGGTGTGCTGAACCATGCCGCGATCGGCGAGGTCGATCTGCTTGCCGGGCGATGGGACTGCGCGCGGGTGGCGCTGTTCGCGGTCGATTGGACCGATCCGGTGCGGCGGGTGCTGCTGGGCGAGGGGATGATCGGCGCGATCGAGACCGGCGATGGCAGCTTCAGCGCCGAATTGCGCGGGGCGAGCGCGAAGCTTGAGGGGCCGGTGTGCGAGGTGACCTCGCCCGAATGTCGTGCCGAGCTTGGCGACAAAAGATGCCGGGTGGCGATGGCGGGGCGGCGGCGGTTCGCGCGAGTGGTGGCGAGCGCGGGCAATGCGGTGACGCTGGATGCTGCGGGCGAGGGGCTGGGGAGCGGGCTGCTGCGCTGGTTCGGCGGCGAGAATAGCGGGCTGGAGGATGCGATCGACACCGCGGAAGGGACGGTAGTGACGCTTCGCCATGCGCCGCGATTGCCGGTGGTGGCGGGCGATCTGGTCGAGCTGATCGAGGGGTGTGACAAAAGGTTGGAGACCTGTGCCGGGCGGTTCGGCAACGCCGCGAATTTCCAGGGCGAGCCGTTCCTGCCGGGGGTCGATTTGCTGACGCGGTATCCGGGGGCGTGAGCGCGGTGGCGGCGGCGGCGCGCGCATTGGTGGGGGTGCGGTTTCGGTTGCACGGGCGTGATCCGGCGACGGGGCTCGATTGCGTGGGGGTGGTCGCGGCGGCGTTGGCCGGGGCTGGGGCTGGGGCTGGGGCGCAGGTCACGGTGCCGCAGGGTTATGCGATGCGGACGGGGGATGCCGATCGGGTGGCGATGCTGATTGCGCGCGCGGGGCTGGTGCGGGTCGAGCGCATGGCGGCGGGCGATGTGGTGCTGGTGCGCAGCGGGCCGGGGCAATTGCACCTGGGGGTGTGGACCGGCGACGGGCTGGTGCACGCCGATGCACATTTGCGGCGGGTGGTTGAGCGGCCGGGGGCGGTGGCTTGGCCGGTGGTGGGGGTGTTTCGCTGGGGTGGGGGTGGCGCAGGGGCGACCGCAAGTGCGGTCGCACCACCCTCACCCAGCTCCGACTAGGGCCGCGTGAAGGACGCGACCCAAGTCTGCGCAACCCTCTCCCGCTCGCGGGAGAGGGAATGGGGGAAAAATTATGGCTACGTTGGTGCTGACGACGGTGGGCGGGTTGATCGGCGGGCCGGTGGGGGGCGCGATCGGGGCGCTGGCGGGGCGCGCGGTCGATGGGGTGTTGCTGCGACCGGGGCGGCGCGAGGGGCCAAGGCTCAGCGAGCTGGCCGTGCAGACATCCTCCTATGGTGCGCAGGTGCCGCGACTCTTCGGGACGATCCGGGTGGCGGGCAGCGTGATCTGGTCGACCGAGCTGATCGAGACGCGCACCAGCGAGGGGGGCGGCAAGGGGCGGCCGGGTAGCGTCCAATATAGCTATGCCGCGTCGTTCGCGGTGCTGCTGTCGGCGCGGCGCGTGGCGGGGGTGAAGCGGATCTGGGCCGATGGCAAATTGCTGCGCGGGGCGGCGGGGGATTTCAAGGCGGCAACCGGGTTTCGGCTGCACCTGGGCGATGCCGACCAGCCGGTCGATCCGCTGATCGCGGGTGCGGTGGGGGCGGCGCAATGTCCGGCGTGGCGCGGCCATGCCTATGCGGTGTTCGAGCAATTGCAGCTCGCCGATTTCGGCAACCGGATCCCGTCGCTGACCTTCGAGGTGGAGGCTGATGCGGGGGCGGTGAGCGCGGGTGCGGTGGCGGGTGCGCTGGGCGGGGTGGGCAGCGAGGCGCTGGTGCCGGTGCTGGGCGGGTTTTCGGCGCATGGCGGGTCGACGCGCGCGGTGCTCGAAACGCTGGGCGAAGCGACGGGGGCGTGGTTTGCCGCCAATGGCGAGGGGATTGCGATGCGTGGCGGCATAGGGGCGGCGCGCGAAGTGGTCGATCAAGGCGTGGGCGGCGCGCGTGGGGCGCGATCGATCGCTGCGGCGGACCAGGCACCGCGCGTGCTGACGATCGGCCATTATGATGCGGCGCGCGATTATCAGGCGGGGTTGCAGCGCGCGACGCGACCGGGGGCGGGTAATCGCGAGCTGCATCTGGAATTGCCCGCAGTGATCGATGCAGCGACTGCCAAGGGGGTGGCAGCGGCCATGCTGGCGCGCGCCGATGCGGGACGCAGGCGGCGGCGGGTGGCGCTGGGATGGGATGCGATCGGCATCGCGCCGGGCGACCGGGTGCGGATCGCGGGCGAGGACGGGCTGTGGCGGGTGGCCGAATGGTCGCTCGAGGGCGGCGGGGTGATGCTCGATCTGGTGCCGATCGCGGTGGCGAGCGCGCATGCGGCGGCGTCGGCGGGCGACGTGGTGGCGGCACCCGACCGGGTGCATGGCGCGACGATACTGGTCGCCGCCGAACTGCCGCCGGGCGATGGCGCGGTGCTGACGCAACCACGGCTGACGATCGTTGCGGGCGGCACCGGGGCGGGGTGGCGATCGGCGACGCTGATGCTGGGGAGCGAGGGCGGCGGCTGGACGGTGGCGGGGGTGACGCGCGCGCCGGGGGTGATCGGCACGGTGGTGCAAGCGCCGGGCGGTGCACGGGCGACGATCGAGGATCGGGCGCACACGATTCTGGTCGAGCTGGCGCATGGCGAAATGCTGCTGGGTCATGCCGATCGCGCCGCACTCGATCGCGGGGCCAATCTGGCGCTGGTGGGCGACGAATTGATCCAGTTCGGCGCGGCGGTGCAGGAAAGTGCGCGGCGCTGGCGACTGTCGCGGCTGTGGCGCGGGCGGCTGGGGACCGAGGCGGCGATGGCGGGGCATTTGCCTGGCGAACGCTTTGCGCTGCTCGCCCCCGACAGTGTGGTGACGATCGATTTGCCGGTGTCGTCGATCGGCGGGACGATCCGGGTGGCGGCGGTGGGGATCGATGATGCCCAGCCGGTCGAGCGGGTAGTGCCGGTGACCGGCGCGTCGGTGGTGCCGCCGGCTCCGGTGCATTTGCGCGCGCGGGCAAGCGGCGATGGCGTCGCGCTTGGCTGGACCAGGCGAAGCCGGGCGGGGTGGCGCTGGATCGACGGGGTCGATGTGCCGCTGGCCGAGGAAGCCGAACGTTATGCGGTGCGCGTGGCGGGGGGCGAGGTGGTGACAGCGCAGGCAGGGGTGGTGCTGCCGTCCCCGCCGCCGGGCTGGCGCGCGACGGTTGCTCAATTGGGCACCGTGGGCGCGTCGCGCAGGAGCGAAATCAGCGAGGGGGACATGCAATGAATGATGACGAGACCGACCGGCTGGCATTGCCGCTGCTGCATGCGGGCCAAGCGCAAAAGGAAATCATCCATAATGAAGCGCTGGTGCGGATCGATCTGATGCTGGCGGCGGCGGTGCAGGCGGTGGGAATGAGTGTGCCGCCCGCCGACCCGGTGGCAGGGGCGTGCTGGATCGTCGGCACCGGCGCGAGCGGGGCATGGGCAGGGCAGGACGGGGCGATTGCGGGGTGGACCGCCAATGGCTGGCGCTTTGTGGCGGCGCGCGAGGGCATGCGGGCATGGTCGATCGCCGATGGTGTCGAGGCCCGGTTCCGAGGCGGCGCGTGGCGGCTGGGCGAGGTTGCGGCGCGTGTGGTGTTGATCGATGGGCAACAGGTGGTCGGATCGCAAAAAGCAGCGGTGGCAAACCCGGTCGGAGGCGAAACGATCGACCTGCAAGGCCGGGTTGCGGTCGTCGGGATACTGGCTGCGCTGCGCGAGCATGGTCTTATCGCAACGGCTTAACCTGTGCTGTTCGGGCAACAGTCTGATTTTTGTTTCGCTTGCCTGGAAACTAACCCGAGTATAGGGAGTTTGCGCTGTCCGTAGTGACAACCGAGAAAGGGGATTTTTTATGCGGAAGATTGCCGTAGCTGTGGCGCTTGCGTCCACCGCACTGAGCACTCCCGTCCTGGCCCGCGATGGTGCGTGGTATGTGGGCGTTGAGGGCGGTGCAATGATCGTCGAGGATGTCGAGTTCGACCTCGCCGACACTGACACCAACGTTGTGAGCACCGATTCGCGTTACGGCTGGGATGTCGACGCGCTGGTCGGTTATGATTTCGGGGCGTTCCGCCTTGAAACCGAAGTCGGCTATCGTCGCGCAGGCGTCGATGGCCACCAGACCACGGTCCCGCTCGCGGGTATCCCGGCTGGTAACTATGACAATAATGCAAGCGGCCGCGCGTCGGCACTTAGCTTCATGGTAAACGGCCTTCTGGACTTCGGTCCCGATGACGGCATCCAGGGCTTTGTCGGCGGTGGTGCCGGTGTGGCACGCGTGAAGTTCGAAGATTACGGCATCGGTGCCGTGACTCTGCTGGACGACAGCGACACCGTGTTTGCATGGCAGGCACTGGCGGGCGTTCGCGCACCGCTGAGCGAAAATGTCGATGTCTCGCTGAAGTATCGTTTCTTCAACGCTGACAACGTCAACGTGATCGCAAACACGGGCGCTGCGCTCGACACGCGGTTCCGTTCGCACAGCATCCTGGGTGGTCTGATCTTCAACTTCGGCGAGCCGACCCCACCGCCGCCGCCGCCCCCGCCGCCTCCTCCGCCCCCGCCGCCTCCTCCCCCGCCGCCGCCTGAAGCGCCGGTTGAGCAGGTTTGCACCCCCGGGCCGTACATCGTGTTCTTCGAGTGGGATCGCTCGGACATCACGCCGGAAGCGTCGAGCATCCTCGACAACGCCGTGTCGGCTTACCAGAGCTGCGGTAACGCGCAGGTCATGCTTGCCGGTCACGCCGACAAGTCGGGTGCGGCAACGTACAACGTCGGTCTGTCGCAGCGTCGCGCTGACTCGGTCCGTTCGTACCTGTCGGGCCGTGGTATCGCAGATACCGCGATTTCGACCGAAGCATTCGGTGAATCGCAGCCGCGCGTCGACACCGCCGATGGTGTGCGCGAACTGCAGAACCGTCGCGTGGAAGTTACCTACGGCCCAGGCGCCGGCATGTAATTGCCAGTTTCCCTGGAGCTTCCGGGGAAACGAGCGAAAAAATCGGGGAGGTCGGGCAACCGGTCTCCCCTTTTTTTGTGTGATGATAAGGCGATGCGCGGTTTTATCAGTTTGTCCGCCCTCTAGCGCTCGGCGCGCGAGCGGCGTAATGCGCGTCTATGAGCACCAAGACGGTATCGGTCACCCAAGCCCCGCTGATCGAACACCGTTCGCAGCTGGTCGAATATTTCGCCGGCGGCGAGAAGCCCGCCGACCGCTGGCGCATCGGCACCGAGCATGAGAAATTCGTGTATCGCACCGATGATTGCCGCGCCCCCAGCTATGACGAGCCGGGCGGCATCCGCGACCTGCTGATGGCGCTGACCGAATTCGGCTGGACCCCGATCGAGGAAAAGGGCGTCGTCATCGCGCTCGCCGGGCCGGACGGCACCGTCAGCCTGGAGCCGGCGGGGCAGTTGGAGCTTTCGGGCGCGCCGCTGGAAAATCTGCACCAGACCTGCGCCGAGACCGGCCGCCATTTGCAGCAGGTAAAGGCGGTCGGCGAAAAACTGGGCCTGGGGTTCCTGGGCCTTGGCATGTGGCCCGACAAGGCGCGCGCCGACCTGCCGGTGATGCCCAAGGGCCGGTATAAGATCATGCTGAACCATATGCCGCGCGTCGGCAGCATGGGGCTCGACATGATGCTGCGGACTTGCACGATCCAGGTGAACCTCGATTATTCGAGCGAAGCCGACATGGTGAAGAAATTCCGCGTCGGGCTGGCGCTGCAGCCGCTGGCGACCGCGCTGTTCGCCAATTCACCGCTGACCGAGGGCGTGCCCAACGGCATGCTGTCGTATCGCAGCCATATCTGGTCGGATACCGACCCGCATCGCACCGGGATGCTGCCGTTCGTGTTCGAGGATGGCTTTGGCTATGATCGCTACACCGACTATGCGCTCGATGTGCCGATGTACTTCGTCTATCGCGACGGCAGCTATATCGACGCGGCGGGCCTGAGCTTTCGCGATTTCCTGCGCGGTGAATTGTCGGTGCTGCCCGGCGAAAAGCCGACGATCGACGATTGGGCCGATCATCTGTCGACCGCGTTTCCCGAAGTGCGGCTGAAGACCTTCCTGGAAATGCGCGGGGCTGATGGCGGTCCCTGGGGTCGAATCTGCGCGCTGCCCGCTTTGTGGGTGGGGCTGTTGTATGACCAGGGCGCGCTCGATGCCGCGTGGGATCTGGTCAAGGGCTGGTCGATGGAGGACCGCGAGTCGCTTCGCAATGCGGTGCCCAAACTGGCGCTCGATGCGCCGCTGCCCGGCGGCGGGCGGCTGCGCGATATTGCGGGGCAAGTGCTCGACATCTCGCATGCGGGGCTTGCGGCGCGGGCGCGCGGCAATGGCGCTGGCGATGATGAGACCGGCTATCTCGATCCGCTGCGCGAAATCGTTCGCAGCGGCAAGGTGCCGGCGCAATATCTGCTCGACCGGTATAACACCGCCTGGGATGGCGATGCCTGTGCGATCTATAGCGAGAACCGCTTCTAAGGACGGCCTTCAGCTTTTGCCGGCTTGCCGCGCAGCCACGCCAGTGCGCGCGGGATCGGGGCGTTGCGCTCCATCCAGGCCGAATAGTCGCGATAGGCGGGGTCGGCAGCCAGATGCCGCTCCTCGGTCTTGCCGCGCCAGTAATAGACGCCGCTGACCAGCCCCAGCAGGATGGTGTTGCGCGCGGCGTCGCTAAGGCTGTCGGTGGTGGTGAGGATCGGGATGGTCGACAGCCACCAGAACAGATTTTTGGACAGATAAGCCGGGTGGCGAGTCCAGCGATAGGGGCCGTTGGTGATGATGCCGCGATGGGTGAGGTTCGAGAAGCGAAGCCCGAACGCGACCGTCGCCCAGGCGTAGATCAGCGTCAGCGCGACCAGCACCGCGCCGATCAGGCTCAGCAGCAGCGGGTGGCCGGCGAACCAATCGCTCCATTCGCCGCTGCCGGGGTGATAATCGAGCGGGCCGCCGGGGCTCATCAGGATGAACGGCGGGTAGCAGATCAGCGCCGCCACCCAGCCGCTGGCATAAGGGTTGGCGGTGCGGATATGCGCGTCGAGCGGCCGGAGCGTGAGCATATAGCCGACCGTGGCAAAGCCGACATCGATGACGAACATCAGCGTGATGAGCGCCATCGACAGCGCGACCGGGTCGGCCAGAACCTGCGTAAGGTCGAGGCGGATCAGCTGGCTATAACCGCCGGGCAGGACGCCGAGCATGAAGGGAAGGAAGAAGGCCTTCACTCCCCAGGATCGCAGATGGTTCCAGATCGCCGCGCGGTCGATCGCCTCGTCGAGGCCGATCGCCCATGCCCCCAGATGCCAGGTGCCGTCGCGCGGATCGGTGACGATCCGATCGGTGAAGAAGACATAGGGGATCGAGGCGAGGAACAGCCACGGGGCGGCGGCGGCGATGCATTCGATCGCGAAGACGAAGATGCCGTCATGATAGAATCGCGCGGTGAAATAGATCAGCGCGATGCCGCCAAAGGTGATCCACAGCCCCGCCAGGCGCGTGAGGCTGATGTCGATGCTGTCGCGCCACGGACGTGGGCTGGCCCAATCGAGGCCGGTGGAGGGATTGCGATGCACCTTGTCGATCAGCAACGACCACAGGATCATCGGGATGCCGCACGCAAGCAGATTGACCAGCGCGCCATAGGGGCCGTCGAGCCCATGCCAACGCGCGAAGCCCAGCCACAGCGCCATGCCGGCCAGCCCCGCCATCCCGGTGCCGCTCGACACCGCCGATGCCGGGCGCGGATCGGCGGCGGCGTGGGGGGCAAGGGCGGCGGCGGGGTGCATCGGTCGGGGGTAGCGCGGGAATGGTAAGCAACGGGTGAAGGGTGCGCGGTGGTGACCCTCTTCCGGCAGCGGGAGCGGGATTAAGCCTTTACCTTGCCCCGTCGGCCCGCTTTACTGGCGGTTGTCCATTTCCACCTTCCGAAAGCGCTTATGCCCCGTAGCCTTGCGTTCGCTGCCCTGTTGCTCGCATCCACCGCCGCGTCGGCGCAGGTGCAGAACACTGCGCCCCAGCCGGTGCCGATCGAACAGACGGTGCCGACCGCGATGGACATCGCCTATCCCGGCGTCATCAAGCTCGACGTCGATGCGACCGACATCGAGCGCGCGATTTTTCGCGTCCAGGAAACGATCCCGGTCGTCGAATCGGGGCCGATGACGTTGCTGATGTCGCAATGGCTGCCGGGCAACCACGCGCCGCGCGGGCAGATCGAGAAGCTGGCCGGGCTGAAGATCATCGCGGGCGGCAAGCCGGTGCGCTGGACGCGCGATCTGGTGAATGCCTATGCCTTTCATATCGACGTGCCGAGCGGGGTGCGCGAGCTGAACCTGTCGTTCGAGTTCCTGTCGGCGAACAAGGGCGACCAGGGGCGGATCGTGATGACGCCTGCCATGCTGAACCTGCAATGGGAATCGGTCAGCCTGTATCCGGCGGGCTATTTCACGCGGCAAATCCCGATCCAGGCGACGGTGCGCTATCCGGCGGGCTGGACCGCCGCGTCTGGGCTGCCATCGACGCGCAATGGCTCGACCTATGCCTATCAGCAGACCAGCTATGAAACCTTGCAGGATTCGCCGGTGTTCGCCGGGGCACATTACAAGGAATGGAAGCTTAGCGACCGCGTCGACCTGAACGTGTTTGCCGACACGCCCGAAGAACTGGCGGCCAAGCCCGAACATATCGCCGCGCACAGCCGGCTGATCGAGCAGGCGATGAAGCTGTACGGCGCGCAGCATTACGACCGCTATGAATTCCTGCTGGCGATCACCGACAAGATGGGTGGCATCGGGCTTGAGCATCATCGCAGTTCGGAAAACGGCGTGACGCCGGGCTATTTCACCGAATGGGACAAGGGGCCGGGCCGCCGCAACCTGTTGCCGCACGAGCTGGTGCATAGCTGGAACGGCAAATATCGCCGCGGGGCCGACCTGTTCACCCCCGATTTCGCGACGCCGATGCGCAATTCGCTGTTGTGGGTATATGAAGGCCAGACTCAATTCTGGGGCTATGTGCTGCAGGCGCGATCGGGGATCGTCTCGAAACAGGACACGCTGGACATGCTGGCGTCGATCGGCGCGTCGCTCGATGCGCGGCCAGGGCGCGAGTGGCGGCCGGTGGGCGATACCGTCAACGACCCGATCATCTCGGCACGGAGGCCCAAGGGCTGGGTAAGCTGGCAGCGAAGCGAGGATTATTACAATGAAGGGCTGCTGATCTGGCTTGAGGTCGATTCGATGCTTCGCCAGCAATCGGGCGGCAAGAAATCGATGGACGATTTCGCCAAGGCGTTTTTCGGCATGAACGATGGCGACTGGGGCGTGCTACCTTACACGTTCGAGGACGTGGCGACGACGCTGAACAGCGTGCAACCCTATGATTGGGCTGGCTTTCTGAACAAGCGGCTGACCGAATTGGGCGAGCGCGCGCCGCTGGGCGGGTTCGAGGCCAATGGCTATCGGATCATCTATACCGACGAGCCGACCGCGTTTCTGAAGACGCAGGAGGCAGCCGGCACACTCGACCTGACCTATTCGCTTGGCATGGCGATCGGCAAGGAAGGCAAGGTTTCGAGCGTGAAGTGGGACGGCCCGGCATTCGGCGCCGACATCGATGTCGATACCGAGATCGTCGCGGTGAATGGCGCGAGCTATACCCCCGACCGGATCAAGGCGGCGGTGACCGCCAACAAGGGCGGCACCAACAAGGGCGGCCAGGCACCGGTGAAGCTGATGCTGAAGGACGGCGACGGCTTTCGCGAGGTGACGATCGATTATCGCGGTGGCTTGCGTTATCCGCGGCTGGAAAAAATCGGCACCGGCCAGGGCGGGCTCGATCGGCTGCTGACGGCGCGCTGACCGCGACCTTCGTCGGCACTTGCCACCGTGCGCTTGTAGCAGCATGGGACATGTAGGCGGGATTGGGCGCGCGCCGTTGGTATCGCGATACGGAAATAAGGAAGAATTGCATGCGGATCGATATGGTGCCGGTTGGCAAGAACCCGCCGGACGACCTGAACGTCATCATCGAGGTTCCCACCGGCGGCGAGCCGGTGAAATATGAGTTCGACAAGGCAAGCGGCGCATTGTTCGTCGATCGCATCCTGCACACGCCGATGCGCTATCCGGCGAATTACGGCTTTGTCCCGCATACGCTCAGCCCCGATGGCGACCCGCTCGACGCGCTGGTGATCGCACGTTCGCCGTTCATTCCCGGCTGCGTCGTGCGCGCACGTCCGATCGCGGTGCTGAACCTCGAGGACGAGGCCGGCGGCGACGAGAAGCTGGTCTGCGTGCCGGTCGATTCGACCTTCCCTTATTATTCCAACGTCTCCGAACGCGGCGACATGCCCGAAATCGTGTTCGAGCAGATCGAGCATTTCTTCACCCATTACAAAGACCTGGAAAAGAAGAAATGGGTCCGCGTCGGGGTGTGGGGCGATGCCGATGAGGCAAAGCGAGTCACCGTCGAGGCGATCGAACGCTATGAGGCGGCCAAGGCCAAGGGCCAGGAGCCGATGAACCACGACGTGGCCGGCCGCGAGGGCTGAGCCGACCCGTTTTGCGGTTGTGAACAACCCCGTCGGCGCGCAGGCACCGGCGGGGTTTTTGCTTGCGGTGTCAGGCGATCGCGCTTTCGACGACGGGCTCGGCGATCGGCGGGCGGGCGCGGGCGGCGAGGATACAGCCCGCGACGATCAGCAATGTGCCAGCCAGCGTGGTCGCGGTGACGCGCTCGCCAAAGAACAGCCAGCCGCAGATCGCCGCCCAGACAAACGCGGTATATTCGACCGGGATCAGCAACTGCGCCTCGGCCCGCGCATAGGCCCATCCCATCGCGATCAGCGATGCCACCGCCAGCACGCTTGCGCCGATAATCGCGGGCCAGTCGGTCGCGCGCGGCCAATCGAGCAGCCAGGGGGCGGCAAGCGCCAGTATCGCGAGCACCGTCAGCGTCTGGAAAAAGCCGATCTCCATCGGGCCGGCGACCATCGCCTGTTTGCGCGCGAGGATGAGGTTATAGGCGAACAGCACCGCCGACAGCAGCACCGCCGCCACCCCCTTCAGCGCCGCCGGCTCATAGGCACCCGCCAGCCGCCCGGCCAGGATCACCGCGACTCCGACAAGCGCGATGATCGACGACAGGATCGCCGCGCGCCCGATCGTCTCGCCCAGCAGGATCGCGGCGAGATAGAGCGCGATCAGCGGCGCGATGAATGACAGCGCGATCGCCTCGGCAATCGGCAGGACGCTGATCGCATAGAAGAACAGCAGCGACATGGCGGCGACGACCACCCCGCGCTGGCCATGCAGCGCCAGCGCCGCGCGTCCCGGCAGGCGCGGGCGCGATACCCCCCAGGCGATGCCCGCGATCAACGCGCCGACCAGGTTGCGCCACGCCACCGCCGAATAGACGCCGATGCCGAGCACCAGCCCCTTCATCACGACATCCATCACCGAAAACATCGCAACGCCAAAGCAGGCGACGAGGAAAGCGGCGATAGCGGGGGTGGGGCGGGGCATGGGGCGGGCTTAGCGGGGGTGTGGGGGTGGGGCCAGCGGCTCGAATATGTATAATCCGCCAACGGTCTGACCAGTCGGCTTTCCGCCAACCCTGCACGTTGGGGCACGCCGCCATGCCCCGATGAAATTCCGCTTTGGCTTAACTACCCTCCACACTGAATATTTCGCCATCAGCATCGACGATGTACATTTTCTCGGTCGCGCTCGCAGCGATCGCCACCGGGCGATCGATTGTGCCTTGATCGGGTACGAAATCGGCGGTGCGACGCTCTTGCACTGTCGTGCCAAGCGTGGTCCCCGCGCGGATCGACGCGACCGGCACGGCGAGGATCGCCCCGTCACGATCGGCGAAGATATATTGCTGGCGGAGCGATGCTATCGTGCTCGGCCCGATTGCGCCGCCAATGATCCCTCGTCCCGGACGCGCGGCGGCACCGATTGGGTATTCGACGACCGGATCGGTAAGGCCATTCACGGCCCCCCCTCGGACCGTGCGCGTCGCTTCGCGGAAGGGCCATCCGAAATTCGTGATAGTGGTGCCATTGGATAGAAAGTTGATTTCGTCGGCGATCGATTCACCTTGGTCGGTGATCAGGAACCCGTCCTGAAACCGAGCGAACCCGTTGGGCTGATGCAGGCCGCTACCAACGGGGTTGACGAGGAAGAACTGTACCGTTGCACCTGCATAGGGATCCGGGTTCGCCGTGATCCGAAAAATCTTGCCGAGCCTCGAATTTGCATCCTGCGCGCTGCCCGCAGGATCGCCGCTTCCGCCAGCGTCGCCGGTGGCTGCGAACAGGGTGCCGTTAGCGGTATAGCCGAGCGATCCACCGCCTGCATATTGGGGGGCGTTGATCCCCAATATCAGGGACAAATTGTCAGGGTGCGTCGGACCTGCCCGACTGCGCAGATATCGCTGAAGGACAAGAAAGCCGGTTTCCGTGGTGTGCATCACGAAGAACGTGCCCGTTGTAGCAAAATCAGGAGCCGCAGCGATTGCGGTTACGCCTACTCCACCAACATTCTCGACCTGCACCAGCAGCGATCTTCCGCCAGTTTGCGGATTGAGTTGGTATACCGCGCCAGATCGTTCGGCGATCAGTAACAGCGTGTCGCTTACCGCATCTATAGCGGCAGGACTATTGAATCCGCTGGCTACCCGGCGAACGGCAACCCCCTCCTTCGAATTGGTCACGGTGACTCCAAGGGTGATAGTCGTCGTTATTCGACCGTCGCTGGCGACGATATCTACCCGGTAGACATTGTCACCATCGGCATCGCTGGGAAGATCGAAATTGGGTGCAACCAGGAAAAACAACTGGCCGCCAGACGTGATCCGAAACCGCGAAGCATCAGACCCACCGCCGATCGAGTAACTGAGCGCGTCGCCATCGGCATCGGTTGCGACTGCCTGATAAAAGCTTGCCTCCGTGTTTTCGAGGGTATTTGCGGTCGCAGCCGAGGTGAAGGCTGGCGCGCGGTTCACAGGCGGCGGTGCCGGTGTTGGACTTGGTGTTGTGCTGCCGCCACCTCCGCAACCTGCCAGCAAACTGAAAACCAGAGCGCCGAGCGCTCCCGTGACCGCCCGCTTATTTCCGATCTGCCCTATCGCCATGCCCCAATTTCCCCGCTTTCCTGAGACCTTGGCGGAATGATAGTGCGGGATCAAGGGGTTGCGTTGCGGGCCGAGTGATCCCTCACGCCGCCACCACCGCCTTCGCCGCCTCGGCTGCCTCCAGTTCGGCTGCCTTAGCCTCGACCAGGCGGACGATGTGATCGACCATGCCTTCGTCCTGGACATGGTGGTCGGTGACGCCCGACAGATACACCATGTGTTTGCCATTGCCGCCGCCGGTGATGCCGATGTCGGTCTCGCGCGCTTCGCCGGGGCCGTTGACGACGCATCCCAGGACCGAGAGGCTCATCGGGGTGCGGATGTGCTGGAGGCGCTCTTCGAGCTTCTGGACGGTGCGGATCACGTCGAATCCTTGGCGCGAGCACGAGGGGCACGAAACGACGCGGACGCCGCGATTACGGATGCCAAGAGCCTTGAGGATTTCGAAGCCGACGCGGACTTCCTCCTCGGGCTCGGCCGATAGCGAGACGCGGATCGTGTCGCCGATGCCGTACCACAGCAGGCTGCCCATCCCGATCGCCGACTTGACGGTGCCGCCGACGAAGCCGCCCGCTTCGGTGATGCCCAAATGCAGCGGGCAATCGACGACTTCGGCGAGCTGCTGATAGGCGGCGACCGCCAGGAACAGGTCCGATGCCTTCACCGCCACCTTGAACTCGTGGAAGTCGTGGTCCTGGAGTAATTTGATATGGTCGAGCGCCGATTCGACCAAAGCCTCGGGGCAGGGCTCGCCATATTTCTCGAGCAGGTGGCGCTCGAGCGAGCCGCCATTGACGCCGATGCGGATCGCGCAGCCATTGGCCTTGGCAGCGCGCACGACTTCGGCGACGCGCGCGGGCGAACCGATATTGCCGGGGTTGATCCGCAGACAGGCAGCGCCGGCATCGGCGGCTTCGAGCGCGCGCTTATAGTGGAAATGAATGTCGGCAACGATCGGCACGCGCGCGGCGCGGACGATCTGGCCCAAAGCGGCGGTGCTTTCGACATCGGGGCAGGACACGCGGATGATGTCGGCCCCCGCCTCCTCGCAGCGACGGATCTGCGCGATCGTCGCGGCGGCGTCGCTGGTCGGCGCGTTGGTCATGGTCTGGACGGTCACCGGCGCGTCGCCGCCGACGGGAACATTACCCACCATGATCTGCCGGCTGCGGCGGCGGGTGATGTCGCGCCATGGTCTGATCGACATGAGAAATCTCGCTAACGGTTCGGTTACCTGGCACTGCCTATAGCGTCAGCAACCGCCGCACGAAAGCGCGCGTCCCCTATCGAAGGCCAGCCTAGTGCAGATGGAGGCGATTGCCGGGACCGACAAGCCGGCGGGGCAGCGCCATTATGGACTGGATTGGCTCCGCATCGCCGCCTTTGCGCTGTTGATCCTGTATCATATCGGCATGGTCTTTGCGCCCTGGCATTGGGTGATCGATACCCAGCGCAGCTATCCCGCGCTGATCGCGCCAATGGCGGCGCTGACGCCGTGGCGGCTGGCGCTGTTGTTCGCGGTATCGGGCTATGCATCGCGGATGCTGTTGCTGCGATCGGACAGCGCGCGCGCCTTCGTGCGGTCGCGCAACTGGCGACTGCTGCTGCCGCTGGCGTTCGGCATGGTGATGCTGGTGCCGATCGAGATGTGGGTCCAGATCGTCGATCACGGCTATCCGGGCAGCTACTGGCATTTCTGGACGCGCGATTATTGGCGGGTCGGATCGTTCTGGGGCGAGCTGTTTCCCAGTTGGGAGCATCTGTGGTTCGTCGTGTATCTATGGGCCTATACGATGGTCGCGGTGGCGATGGGCGCGCTGGGGCGGGTGCCGGGGCCAAGACTGGTCGGCTGGCTGCTGCACGGCGGGCGGCTGTTATGGGTGCCGATCGCGGTGATGGGCATCGTGCGGCTGGCGCTGTTGTTCACCGTGCCCGAGCAACAGGGATTGTTCACCGACTGGCCGGGGCATGCGACGTTTTTCCCTAGCTTCCTGTTCGGCTTCACGCTGGCGGCGCAGCCTGCGCTGTGGGCGGGTGTCGATCGCCTTTGGAAGCCCGCGCTGGCAATCGCGGTGGCGGCCGGCGCGGTGGTGGTGGCGACCGAGCTTCGCTATCAGGGCGAAGCGGTGCCGCCGCATCTGGTGATGATGGCCGATCGCTTTGCGCGGGTGGCGATGGGTTGGGCGATGATCCTGGCGCTGTTCCACCTCGCCGATCGCTATTGGAACCGCGACCATCGCTGGCGCAAGAGGCTGGGTGAGGCGGTGTTTCCCTTTTACCTGATCCACCACACCGCGATCGTGCTGATCGCGTGGGAGACGTTGGGGTGGGGGCTGTCACCCTGGGCCGAGTTCGCGCTGCTGCTGGGCGGGACGGTGGCGGCGTGTGTTGGCTTTTATCTGGTCGGGCGGCGCGTGCGCTGGCTGCGGCCGATAATTGGCCTGGCAAGTTCCTCCCCGGAACGGGAAGGGGGACCGCGTAGCGGTGGAGGGGGCTTTCCACGAGCAATGTCGCTTGTGGTGCCCCCCCTCCACCATGCTGCGCATGGTCCCCCTCCCCCTGCGGGGGAGGAATAAGGGGTCAGCCGTCGCCCAGGCGTTCGATGTCAGCACCGACGCCCTGGAGCTTTTCCTCGAGCCGCTCATAGCCGCGGTCGAGGTGATAGATCCGGCTGACCTGCGTCTCGCCCTGCGCCGCAAGCCCTGCGATGATCAGGCTCATCGACGCGCGAAGATCGGTCGCCATCACCGGCGCGCCGACCAGCGGGGTGCGCCCGCGCACCACCGCCGAACGCCCGGTCACCTGGATGTCGGCCCCCATCCGCGCCAGTTCGGGCACGTGCATGTAGCGGTTTTCGAAGATCGTCTCGGTCAGCAGGCTGGCACCCTCGGCTTGCGTCAGCATCGCCATGAACTGCGCCTGCATGTCGGTGGCGAAGCCGGGATAAGGCGCGGTCGACAGCGTCAGCGGCTTGAGGCCGTTTGAAGCTTGGATGAACAGCGAATCGCCGCGCTCTTCCACCGAAACGCCCGCGCTCACCAAGGCGGCGATCGTCGCGCGCATGTCGGCGGCGCTGGCCCCCACCAGATCGACCGCGCCGCCGGTGATCGCGGCGGCACAGGCATAGCTGCCCGCCTCGATCCGGTCGGGCATCACGCGATAGGTCGCGCCGTGCAGCCGGTCGCGGCCCTCGATCGTCAGTGTCTCACCGCCGATGCCGGTGATCGATGCGCCCATCGCCAGCAGGCAATTGCACAGATCGACGATCTCTGGCTCGCGCGCGGCATTTTCGATCACGCTGGTGCCGGTGGCGAGCACTGCCGCCATGATCGCATTCTCGGTCGCGCCAACCGACACGATCGGGAAGCTGACGCGCCCGCCGGGCAGTCGGGCGACGCCATTCACCTTGGGCGCGGTCGCCTTTACATAGCCCGCCGCCAGCTCGATCTCGGCCCCCAGCGCCTCGAGCGCCTTCAGATGCAGGTCGATCGGGCGGTTGCCGATCGCGCAGCCGCCGGGCAGCGACACCGTCGCCTCGCCCGCGCGCGCCAGCAGCGGCCCCAGCACCAGGATCGACGCGCGCATCTTGCGAACAATGTCATAGGGCGCGACCGTCGACGTCAGCCGCTGTGCGCGCATCGTCATCACCCGCCCGAAATCGGTGGGGTGCGCGCCCTCGACCATCGTCGACACGCCGAGCTGGTTGAGCAAATGGCCAAAGCCGTCGACATCGGCCAGCCGCGGCAAATTGCGCAGCGTCAGCGGCTCATCGGTGAGCAGCGCGCACGGCATGAGCGTGAGCGCCGCGTTCTTGGCCCCGGAAATGGCGATGCGGCCCTGCAGCCGATTGCCGCCGCGAATGATGATGCGATCCATGCGCGGCTTCTATCGCACCGGAACCACGGCGCAAGCTTCGCATTATCTGCCGATTGATCGAGGTTATGGCGGCGGCCCGAAACAAGGGTGATGGGCGCGACCAAACAGGGAGAATCATTGCGTGGCTGGGAGTTGTTTCGCCGAGGTATTGAGCGAGCATATTACGCTTACCGAGCATGAGCGCGAGGCGCTGGCCCGGCTGGAGGAGCGCAACCGCACGGTGAAGCGCGGATCGGTGCTTCGGCGCTCGCACGATACCGGCAACGAATTGTTCGTGCTGCGCAAGGGCATGATGATGACCTATGTCATCCTGGACGATGGCGCGCGGCAGATCCTGCGCTTTCATTTTCCCGGCGACATGCTCGGCCTGTCGGCGATCCTGTATGAAGAAGCGCCTGAGACGATCTGTGCGCTGTCCGAATGCGTCGTCTGTCCGTTCGAGAAATCGGGGTTGAGCGAACTGGTCGAAACCCATCCCCGGCTGGCGGCGATGATCCTGGTCTATGGCCAGATCGAGCGGGTGGCGCTGACCGATCGGCTAGCGGCGCTGGGGCGCACATCGGCCAAGGCGCGGGTGGGGTCGCTGTTGTTAGAACTACGCAACCGCCAGCGGACCGACGACAGCGGCACCGGCAATGGCTTCATGCTGGGGCTTACGCAGGAGGAAATCGGCGATGCGACCGGGCTGACGGCGGTGCATGTCAACCGGATGCTGCGGCAATTGGAAGAAGAGGGGATGATCGGCCGCGACGGCACCAAGGTCGCGATCCGCGATGAAGCGGGGCTGATGGCCGCGACCAATTATGTCGATCGCTACCAGGGGCTGGATCTGTCCTGGCTGCCCAAGGGGCGTTGACGCCGGGCCTGGCGGGTCAGGATTTCGCTCCGTCAGGCCTTTTCCAGCGTGCATTGCAGCGGATGCTGATTCTGGCGTGCCAGGTCCATCACCTGGCTCACCTTGGTCTCGGCGACCTCATAGGTGAACACGCCGCATACGCCGACGCCCTTTTGATGGACGTGCAGCATCACCCTGGTCGCCTCTTCCATATTCATGCGGAAAAAGCGCTGAAGGCACAGCACGACGAATTCCATCGGGGTATAATCGTCGTTGAGCATCAGCACGCGATATGGCGTCGGCTGTTTGGTCTTGGTCCGCGTCCGCGTGGCGACGCCCAGCGAATCGCGACCATTGTCGTTATCGCGGTCATCGCCGTCTTCGGCCATCAGCATCGGCGGATTGGTCTGGGTCAACATCACGCCCTGAAATATGGCATTTTGGGGGGCAAGGGCAAGAGTGCCGATGGGCGGGGTGGCAAGCTTTTGCATCCGCCGCCGCCCCGCCGATACCGCTACGTCAATCGATCGCGGCACGGATACCGATCCAAAGCTGGCGTGGCCGCGCGCGTTCGAGCGCCGTGCCGTTGAACCCGGTTTCGACCCGAGCGTCGAACAGGTTTTCCGCGCGCCCCTCGATCGCCAGTCCTTGCGCGACCGGCACCGCCAGCACCGCGTCGAGCGTCAGCGCGTCGCCGAGCGAGCGGCTGTTCTGGTCATCCTCGAATTGCTCACTGACATAGCGAAGCGCCGCAGAGGCGAGGAAGTCGTTCCTGGCCCAGCCGATCGTGCCCGCCGCCTGGTGCGCGGGCACCTGTGCGGGGCGCAGCCCGTCGAGCGCGGGCGCGAGCGGCCCGGCGGTGACGGTCGCGTCGGCATAGGCATAGGACAGCCCCAGCGTGAACGCGCCCAGCCGCGCGCGCCCGTCAATTTCGACCCCGCGCGATTCGATCGATTCGAGATTGTCGCGCCGGCGGTAAAAGCCCGCTGCCGAAACAAAGCCGACACCCGGGAAGGTGCCCGGCCCGCGCGCCACGGTGACGTTGGCGATCGCATCGTTCAGCCGGTTGGCGAACAAGGTCGCTGCCAGCGTGAAGCGGTCGTCGAACGCGAAATCGACCCCGGCCTCGATCCCTTCGAGCGTTTCGGGGGTGAGTTCGGCATTGGCGGCGGTGGCGTCGGCCCCGGCGCGGAAAGGGCGATACAGCTCGTTGGGGGTCGGCAGCCGCCAGCCGCGATACACCGCCGCGCGCAGCGTCAGCGGATCGGCGGCGGCATAGGCCAGGCCAAAGCGCCCGGTCGGCTGGGTGCCCGACCGATCGGCGAAGCGCGTGTCGGTCAGCGTCGCCCCGGTCGCCAGCGTCGCCTCGAACAGCCGCCCATCCTCGATCCACCAGCCGTCGAGCCGGCCATTGGCGTCGATTCGCAGGTCGCCCAATGTCGCCTTGAGGTCGACAAAGCCGCCCAGCGTCCGCGTGGTGCCGCCCGCGACGCGGCGGCGGGTGGGATTGGCGGCGACATAGGTGAATAATTCGCGCGTCTCGCCCGATGTTTCGCGAACGTCGCTGCCCAACCGCACCGACAGCGCCTCGCCCAATGGCGGCGCGATTTCGAATCGCGCGCCAAGCCCGGTGGCGGGGGTGTTGTACTGGTTCAGCGTCTGCGTCGCGGTGCTGCGATCGGCGGCGATCGCGGCAAAGCTGCTGGCGAAGCGGCGCGTCTGGACATAGCCAAGCGCCGACCAGCCCCAGCGCCCGCGCCCCACCAGCCGAACGCTGGCATCGGCGCCGTCGCTCTCGATCCCGGTAAATGCCTGGCCGCGCTCGCGCCGGTCGGTGAAGCCCTGCACCGTTGCCTGCAATTCGGTGTCGGCGGCGATGGCGAACACGGTGCGCGCCGATGCGTTGAATTGTTCATAGGGCGCGGCGCGATCGACCGCGCCGCGATCTTGCGCGATGATCGGCACGAAGCCGTCACCGCGCGCATAGCCGGCGGTAAAGCTGGCAAAGCCGCTGTCGCGCACCAGGCTGGCCGAACCTTGCGCATCGACCGAATTGCGCTCGCCATAGAAAATATCGGCGGTCAGCGGCGACAATTGATCGGGGGTGGCGCTGGTCATTTCGATCACGCCCGATAGCGCGCCCGAACCCCATAACGCGCTGCCGCCGCCGCGCTGCACGCGCACGCGGCCCAGGCGTGCGGGGGCGTAGGCGGGGAAGGCGACCCAGCCGGCGAACGGATCGGCCTGCGGCACGCCGTCGAGGATCAGCAGCGCGCGGCTGGAGGCGTTGCCGCCGATGCCGCGCAGCGTGATCCCCTGGCTGGTCGGGTTGGCCGATCGCGAATCGGCGCGGCGAAAGGATTGCAGGCCCGCGACATCGGCCAGCGCATCCTCGAGCCGATTGCTTGCGGTGCGGGTCAGCCGGTCACGTTCGAGGATCGCGATCGCGTCGGATCGGGGATCGACCTCGTCGATACCGCCGCCCGTCACGACGATGTCGGGCTGCGCTTGCCCGGGTAAGCTTTGCGCCAACACCGGGGTGGCGGTCCCCGCGAGCAGGGCGAAGGCGATGCGCCGGAGCGAATTGGGCCAGAGCGAATTGGGGGTTTGCAAAATGCCGGGCCTTCCAATGGATAGGCCCCATTCGGTGCATGCTCGGCGCGACGGGGTCAACCGCATTACCCCAAAGTACCATAGGCCCCCAAAACACCACAGATTTGGCTGGGCTGGCGCTGAACCCGCGCGCTATTGATCCTTCAGCCCAGCATCCGCTTGAGCATGCCGTCGCGCAGCACCAGATGGTGGCGCAAGGCGGCGGCGATGTGCCCGATCGCGGCGAGCAGCATCACCCAGCCGAGGATCTCATGCCCCTCATGCGACAGGTCGACGATCATGTCGTCGCGGGTGACGGGCAATTTGGGGACGCTGAACAGGTCGAAATAGGTGAGCGGATATTTGCCGCCCGACGAGAAGATATAGCCGCTGAGCGGCATCACCACCATCAGCGCATAGAGTGCGATATGTACGGCGGTGGCCAGCCGCGCTTCCTTCGCCGACATGCTGCCGGGCAGCGGCGGCGGTCGATGCGCCAGCCGCCAGCCGATCCGGACGACGATCAGCACCAGCAAGGTCAGCCCGAGCGATTTGTGCAGGCCCATCGCCTGAAAGCCGATATCCTCGAGCCAGTCGTGCAACAGCCCCAGCGCGAGGTTGATCAGGATCAGCGCCGCCATGCTCCAATGCAGGAAGCGGGCGACCGCGCCATAGCGATCGGCGGGGTGCAGGGCCTCAGCCACGTTTCATGAAGTGCATGGAGGGCTCGATATCGGTGAAATTGGGCACATCGGCCATGATGCCGGGCGTCGCGGGCGAGGCAAGCGCCGCCTGCAGCGAATCATTGTCGCCGAATTTGATCACCGCGATCGCGGTAAAGCCGGTATCGCCGGCACCGCTGGGAAACAGCGCATGGACGTCGGTCAGCCCGTGCGGCGTCCATCCCTCGCGCACCAGGCGCAGATGCTCGGCGGTGTAGTAATCGGCGTCGAATCGCGCCCCATCGCTTTTGGGGTAAGTGACCAGCAACATGCTCACAAGCGCTTCTCCCTCGGCGATCAACCTATACGCTATCCCCGCTTTGGCCCCAAGTCGAGCAGCGCGGGCAAATATCGCTATGCGGCCAGCAGATCGCGTTTGATGCCCAGCGTGACGATCAATCCTTCAGCCGCCCAGTTATAATCGATCGATCCGCCCAGCTGGCTCGAAACACTGCGCTTTACCAATTGGCTGCCAAATCCTTCGGCTTTGCCCGGCGCATCGACCGGCGGACCGCCGCGTTCGACCCAGGTGAGGACGACATGCTCGGATTCGGCCGCGCTGGTGACGTCGAGCGTGCCGGTGGGTTGCGACAGCGCGCCATATTTCATCGAATTGGTCGCGAGTTCGTGGATGATCAGCGCGATGCCCGTCGCCGCCGCCTCGCCGACGCCGAGCCGCTCCACCGAGACCCGAATCCGCCCCTTGAACGCGCCCAGGTCGTTATACGGGGCCAGCAGGATCGAAATCAGGTCGCCCAGCAGCGCCGCGCCGCCCTGGCCATTGGGCAGCGGGCGGACCAGATCATGCGCGCGCCCCAATGCCGCCAGCCGCCCGGTAAGCTCGCGCGCCATCTCCGTCGTGCTGGTCGCCGATCGCGAAGTGATCGCGGTCAGGCCGGTGGCGATGGCGAGCAGATTCTTGACGCGGTGGCTCATTTCGCCCGCCAGCAGCTCATGGCCTTCCTCGGCCTGTTTGCGCCCGGTGACGTCGAGGAAGATGCCGAACATCGTGCGCCCGACGATGCCGACATCCTCGCCCTGGCCGCGCGCGGCGATCCAGCGGACTTCGTCGCCGATCAGGATGCGAAAATCGGTCTCATAGGCACCCAGTGTCGCGCGGGTCGCGGCGAAGGCCGATCGCACGCGGTCGCGATCGGCGGGGTGAATGCGCAGCGACAATTCAGCAAAGGTGACCTTGTCGCTCCACGCGACGCCCCACAGCTGGAAGCCGCGTATGTCCATCGTCAGCAGGTCGGTATCGACGTTCCATGCCCATAAGGCCACGCCCGCAGCGTCGATCGCCAAGCGGAGATGCTCGGCCTGCCACTCATGTGCCTTGGGCAGATCAGCGGCCATGTCGTCACCTTGGGTTGATATGTTTCAGCGACCGTTGCGAACCAGTATTCAGCGAGCGTTAAGGGATGAAACGGGGCTTCGTCTAGCCATTATTAGCGGTTTTTAGGGCAGGCGACCGCGGGATTATGGCAGCCCGGCGCACGGCTTCAGATGTCCTCGACCAGCCGGCGATATAGTTCCGGCCGCCGATCGCGAAAAAAGCCCATGCCGGCGCGGTTCTTCTTCACCCGCGCCAAATCGAGCGTGGCGGTCAGCACGCCTGTCTCCTCCGCCCCGAATTCGGCAAGCATTTCGCCATATTCGTCGCAGATGAAGCTGTGGCCGTAAAATGCCTGGCCATGCTCGACGCCGATGCGATTCGACGCGACCACCGGCACGACGTTCGACACCGCATGGCCAAGCATCGCGCGCCGCCACATATGCCGCGTGTCGAGTGTGGCATCATGCGGTTCGGCCCCGATCGCGGTGGGATAGAACAGGATTTCGGCCCCCATCAGCATCATCGCTCGCGCAACTTCGGGATACCATTGGTCCCAGCACACCCCGACGCCGAGGCGGGCGGCGGGGCCGTCCCACACTTTGAAGCCGGTATTGCCGGGGCGGAAATAGAATTTCTCCTCATAGCCCGGGCCATCGGGAATGTGGCTCTTGCGATAGACCCCCTGCACGCCGCCATCGGGGCCGATCATCGCCAGCGAATTATAATGATGCGGCCCGTCGGCCTCGAAAAAGCTGGTGGGGATGTAGAGGTTCAGCTCGTCAGCGAGGCGCTGCATCGCCAGCACCGCGGGATGTTCGGTAACGGGCCGCGCGGTGGCGAACCATTCCTCCTCCTCGGTACGGCAGAAATATTCACCCTCGAATAGTTCCGGGGGAAGCACGACCTGCGCGCCCTTGGCATGTGCCTCGCGCACAAGCTCGGTGACCGCGGCGATGTTGGCGCCGAGGTCGGGGCCAAAGGCAAGCTGCATCGCGGCGACGGTGATGGTGGTCATGGGCTACCTCTTCTGGTCCCCCTCCCGCTTGCGGGAGGGGTTAGGGGTGGGCGTATCCGCACACTGGTTTGCCGGTGATGGATAGCCCCACCCCCGACCCCTCCCGCAAGCGGGAGGGGGGAATTAGATTCGCGGCAATTGCTGGCTGATGCAGTGGAAACTCCCACCACCCGTCAGGATATGGTCGGCGCGCAGCCCCACCGCTTCGCGATCCGGGAACAGCGCCTGCACCGCCGCGACGGCGGCTGCGTCGTTGGGCATGCCATAGGTCGGCACCGCGACCGCTGCATTGCCGATATAGAAGTTCATATAGCTGGCGGGCACCACGTCGCCCTCGACGATCACCCGGCCGGGCGAGGGCAGGCGGACGACGTCGACCCCGAACGCCTCGGCACGGCGCACCGCGTCCTGATAGATCAGCCAATTGGGGTCGTTTTCCTCCGGGGCCGGGATCGCCAGCCGGTTGACCCCGACGAAGCGCGCAAGGTTGTCGACATGGCCGTCGGTATGGTCGTTGACCAGCCCGTCGCCCAGCCACAGCACGCGATCATAGCCGAGATCGCTCAGCAGCCGCGCCTCGGCATCCTGCTGCGACAGCGCGGCATTGCGATTGCGGTTGAGCAGGCATTGCTCGGTCGTGACGACCAGCCCGGTGCCGTCGCCGTCGATCGATCCGCCCTCGATCACCCAGTCGCAGGTTTCGAAACGCAAGCCCTGCCGCCGTGCCAGCCGCGCGCCGACATCCTCATCGCCGGGAAAGTGGAACTTGCCGCCCCAGCCGTTGAAGCCGAAATCGCGCGCGCTGCCGTCGCCGGTGACGATCGCGGCGGTATCGCGCAGCCAGACATCGCCAAAGGGTTCGACGATCAGTTCGACCTGCGCGTCGATCAGCGGGCGCGCGGCGGCGGCGGCTTCGGCATCGGCGGCGACCAGCAACACCGTCTCGCCGCGCCCTTGGGCAGCGATCGCGTTGGCAAAAGCGGCGGTCTCGGCGCGCGCGCCGTCGATCGGCGCGCCCCAGATGTCGGGGTCACTGGGAAAGCCGATCCACACCGCATCATGCGATGCCCATTCGGGGGGAGGGGGGAGAGTCATGGCGCGCGATGTAATGGGGGAAGCGGTGGGAGGAAAGCATCTTCCCCCCTTTGCGGGAAAGGTGCCCCCTTATTTCACCCCCGCCCGGCTCTTGTCGCGGATCGCGCGGAATTCGTCGCCGGCCACCCAGTTGGGCCACGCATCGCTCGTCGCCAGCGCGCGCCCGACGGCGTAGTACAGGTCGAGGTCGCGCTGCACCCCGTCCCAGCGCCATTTGGGATCGAACTCGTCCTTGGGGCCGTGATAGGCGTTTTTCTCATAGGCTGCGGCATAAGCCTCGCCCGCCGCGACGCCGCCTTCGACCAGATCGTTGCCGCCATCGACATACAGCATCGGCACGCCATGCTTGGCGAGGCTGAAATGGTCCGATCGGTAATAATAGCCCTTTTCGGGGGTCGGCTCGGGGCTGGCGACGCGGCCCTGCGCCGCCAGCGCGCGGTTGAGGTAGCCGTCTAGCTCGGACTTGCCTGCGCCGACCACGGTCACGTTCTTCGCCGGGCCAGCCATTTGCAGTGCGTCCATATTGACCCCGCCGACGGTTCTGGCATGCGGATAGACCGGGTTGTCGCCATAATAAGCGCTGCCCAGCAGCCCCGATTCCTCCCCGGTTACCGCCAGGAACACCTGGCTGCGCGGCGTCGCGCCCGCTGCCGCATTGGCCTTGGCCAGCGCGACCAGCGCGGCGGTGCCCGTCGCATTGTCGATCGCGCCGTTGCAGATGTCGTCGCCATCGGGCGCAGCTTCACAGCGGCCGAGATGATCCCAATGCGCGGTATAGAGCACCACCTCGTCGGGTCGCGCGGTGCCCGGCAGGATACCGATCACGTTTTTCGAGGCGTGCTTGCGGACCTGATTGTCAAAGCTCACCGAAGCCTTCACGCCGGTCAGCGGCACCGGCTTGAACCCCTTGCGCGCGGCGGCGGCGGCGAGCTGATCGAAATCCTTGCCCGCGCCCGCGAACAGCGCCTTGGCCTGATCGAGCTGGATCCAGCCGATCGCCTTGCTCTCGCTCGCGCCGCCATCGGCGCTGTCGGCCAATTGCTGCGCGCCGGTCCAGCTCGACTGGACGACGTTCCAGCCATAGGCGGCGGGCGCGGTCTGGTGGACGATGATCGCGGCGGCGGCACCCTGGCGCGCGGCTTCTTCATATTTGTAGGTCCAGCGGCCATAATAGGTCATCGCCCGCCCGCCGAAGTCGCCGGTCATGTCCTTGCTCGCCCAATCGGGATCGTTGATCAGGATGACGACGGTCTTCCCCTTCACATCGACCCCGGCATAGTCGTTCCACCCGCGCTCGGGCGCGTTGACGCCATAGCCGACGAAGACGACGTCGGAGTCTTTCAGGTCGATGCGCGGCGTGACTCGATAGGTGCCGATCACCATTTGCGGGCCATAGGCTAGGCGCATCGGAGTCTTGCCGCCGGTGAAGGTCAGCGGCGATACGTTGCGCGCGGTGATTTCGACCAGCGGCACATCCTGGAACCATTCGCCCTGGTTGCCCGGCTCCAGCCCTGCCGCCTGAAATTGTTCGACGAGATAAGCGAGCGTCTTTTCCTCACCCTTGGTGCCCGGCGCGCGGCCTTCATATTCGTCCGACGACAGGGTCTTCACCGCATCGCGAAAGGTGTCGATCGGCACCGTCTGCGCGCTGGCGGCGGTCGAGGCGAGGAGGAGGCAGGCGAGGGGAAGGATCGCGGGGGGAAGGATACGCATCGGATACTCCGGCGGAAGGGGATGCGCGCGATGGTAGCCGCAGCGGGGGGCTTGTCCACACCTGCCCACCGATCGTCATTCCCGCGAAGGCGGGAATCCATGGTCTCGGACGTCGGCAATGAGCGGCAAGCTTCGCCTTTATGGATTCCCGCCTTCGCGGGAATGACGAGGCAGGCGATTGCGCGCCGCATGAAAAAGGGCGGCACCTTTCGGCACCGCCCTTTTCCTGAAACTGCGTCGCGGCAAAGCTGCGCCGTCGCTCGGTGCCGGATTTAGCTGCGCTAAATCCCGTGCATCAGCGCGAGTAGAATTCGACCACCAGATTCGGTTCCATCTTCACCGGATACGGCACCTCGTCGAGCGTCGGCACGCGGGTGAAGGTCACCTTGGCGTTGCCGTCGGGCGCGATGTAATCGGGGATGTCGCGCTCGGCCAGCGTCTGTGCTTCCATCACCAGCGCCATCTGCTGTGCCTTGCTGCCCAGCGAGATTTCGTCGCCCGGCTTGATCCGGCGCGAGGCGATGTTGCACTTCACGCCGTTCACGCGGATGTGGCCGTGGTTCACGATCTGGCGCGCCGAGAAGATCGTCGGTGCGAACTTGGCGCGATACACCACCATGTCGAGCCGCTGCTCGAGCAGGCCGATCAGCTTCTGGCTGGTATCGCCCTTCAGGCGTGCCGCCTCGACATAGGTCGAATGGAACTGCTTTTCGGTGACTTCGCCGTAATAGCCCTTGAGCTTCTGCTTGGCGCGAAGCTGGATGCCGAAGTCCGACACCTTGCCCTTGCGGCGCTGGCCGTGCTGGCCGGGGCCATATTCACGCTTGTTGACGGGCGATTTGGGACGACCCCAAATATTCTCGCCCATCCGCCGATCGAGCTTGTACTTGGCGCTGTTGCGCTTCGACATACGTTAAGTCCTTGTAGCAATTGCGGTTGACCGCACGGCCGAATGCCATGCGATCCCGGTCGTCGCGCTGCTTGGATCGGCCTGACCTTAAACGAAAAGTCATTGGGACCGGCAGGACCACCGCTTCACCGGGGTGCGGGGTCGATTGCGAAGCCGTGGCCGTTAGCGGCGAGGGGGCTGCGAGTCAAGCTGGACAGGCTGCGCCGCCTGCGCGAAAGCGGCGGGCATGGCCGATATTCTTCCCCCCGCCGATTGCACCACCATGCGCGATGTTCGTGCCGGCGTCGATGCGCTCGACGCGCAACTGGTGGCGCTGCTCGCCACGCGCTTTGGCTATATGGACGCCGCCGCGCGCATCAAGCCCGAGCGCGGCCAGGTCCGCGACGAAGCGCGCAAGGCGCAGGTGATCGCCAATGCGCAAGCGCATGCCCGCGACATGGGTGTGCCCGAGGCGGTGGTCGGCGAGTTGTGGGAACGGCTGGTCGAAGCGTCGATCGCCTATGAACTGGCGGCGTTCGACCGGCGCTAACCCGCGTCAGCGTTTTTGCGGCTTGGCCAAAGCGGTCAGCATCCCGCGCACCGTCCGCACCTCCTGCGCGCTCCAATTGGGCTTGGTCAGCAGCGTCCGCATCATCCGCTTGGTCACCGGGGTGCGATCGGGCGGGAAGAAATAGCCCGCCTCCTCCAGCATCGAATCCCATTGGCCGATCATGCCGTCGAGATCGGCCTGCAGCGCGGGCGGATCGGGCTCGATGCGCGATGGCTGCGCCAGCGCGACATGCTTCGACCATTCATACGCGACCACCATCACCGCTTGCGCCAGGTTGAGCGATCCGAATTCGGGGTTGATCGGCACGGTGATGATCGTCCGCGCGATCGCGACATCGTCGCTGTCGAGCCCTGAACGCTCAGGCCCGAACAGGATCGCCGCGCGCGACGAATCGCTATGGATCGCCACCGCCGCCTGTTCGGGCGTCATGACGGGTTTGACGACGCCGCGCCGCCGCACCGTCGTCGCAAACACATGCGCGCAATCGGCGACCGCGTCGGCGACGCTGTCATAGACCGTCGCCTCGGCCAGCACGCGATCGGCCCCGCTGGCGGCCGGGCCGGCGCTGGGATTGGGCCAGCCGTCTCGCGGTGCCACTAGCCGCAGCTCGGTCAGCCCGAAATTGAGCATCGCCCGCGCCGCCTTGCCGATATTTTCGCCGAGCTGGGGGCGGACAAGGATGAGGACGGGGGGCGGGGCGAGTTGGGGTGCGGAATGATCCTCTTCCCCGTTCGTCCTGAGGTGGGGCTGAGCTTGTCGAAGACCCGTATCGAAGGACTTTTTCGCCAGCGCCTGCACCGCGGCCCAATCGCCGCGGATCAACGCCTCCTTCTTGGGACGCCCCCAGCCCTTAAGCTGCAACTCGACCTGCAACGCCTCGGCGCGAGAAGGAAAATCGGCCGACCACAGGAACTCGACCGGCAGCCGGGTCTGGGTATAGCCGGGCATTTCGCCCGCCTGATGCTGCGCGATCCGCCGTTCAAGGTTATCGGTGTGGCCGACATAATAATGTCCGTCGGAGCAGCGCAGAATATAGGTGTGGAATGCCACTCGCGGTCCTTCGATGCGCGGTTTGGATGGGGTGCTAAACGGTATGCGGCTTGCGGAAAAGAAGCCAGCGACAGCGTTTTTCCTCTCCGTTCGTCCTGAGTAGCCATTGAGCTTGTCGAAATGGCGTATCGAAGGACTGGGTCGCGTGGGGCAATGTCCTTCGATACGGGTCTTCGCCTTCGCTCAGCCCCACCTCAGGACGAACGGGGTAAGGAACGAACCCTTCACCCCCGCGCCACCTCGGTCACGCTGCCGGCGAATTCCTCGAAATCGCGTGCCTCGCGAAAGTCCTTATACACGCTCGCGAAGCGGATATACGCCACCGAATCGAGGCCCTTGAGCCCCTCCATCACCATCTCGCCGATCCGCTTCGTCCCCACCTCGGTCTCGCCCGAGGTTTCGAGCTGGCGCTGGATGCCCGATACCAATTGCTCGATCTGCGGCGCGGCGATCGGGCGCTTGCGGCAGGCGATCGAGATTGATCGGATCAGCTTTTCGCGGTCGAACGGTTCGCGGCGGTCCTCGCTCTTGAGCACCGACAGCTCGCGCAACTGAATCCGCTCGAACGTGGTGAAGCGCGCGCCGCAGGCCGAGCATTGACGACGGCGGCGGATCGCGCCGCCGTCCTCGCTCGGGCGGCTGTCCTTTACCTGGCTGTCTTCATGGGCGCAGAAAGGACAGCGCATTCAGACCCGCTTCTTGCCCTTGTAATACGCATAGCCAGCGCCGGCGGCAGCGCCGATGATCGGGCCGATGAACGGCACCGGGATCGCGATGACCGCACCCAATGCGCCCCATTTTGCCATGCTCTTGCCGAGCGTCTTGTCGATGCCGGTGTCGTTCTGGTTCATGTTCAAAGCTCCGGATAGATCGGGAAGCGCTCGCACAATGCGCGCACCCTCAACCGAACGTCGGCCTCGACCGAAGGGTCCCCATGTTCGCCGTTCGCCGCCAGCGCGTCGAGCACGTCGGCGATCATGTTGCCGATCTCGCGGAACTCGGCGGTGCCAAAGCCGCGCGTGGTACCCGCGGGGCTGCCGACGCGGATGCCGCTGGTCTTCATCGGCGGCAGCGGATCGAACGGGATGCCGTTCTTGTTGCAGGTGATCGCCGAACGCTCGAGCGCCTCGTCGGCGTCCTTGCCGGTCACCTTGAGCGGGGTCAGGTCGACCAGCGCCAGATGCGTGTCGGTGCCGCCCGAGACGAGGTCCGATCCGCGCTCTTTCAGCGTCGCCGCCAGCACCTTGGCGTTTTCGACCACGGCGGCGATATAGCTCTTATATTCGGGGCGAAGCGCCTCGCCGAACGCGACCGCCTTGGCGGCGATGACGTGCATCAGCGGGCCGCCCTGAAGGCCGGGGAACACCGCCGAGTTGAACTTCTTGGCCAGCGCCTCGTCATTGGTCATGATCATGCCGCCGCGCGGACCGCGCAGCGTCTTGTGCGTCGTCGTCGTCACGACATGCGCGTGGCCGAAGGGCGAGGGGTGATGCCCCGCCGCGACGATGCCCGAAAAATGCGCCATGTCGACCAGCAGATAGGCCCCGACTTCATCGGCGATCGCGCGAAACTTGGCGAAATCGATCTGGCGCGGATAGGCCGAACCGCCGGCAAAGATCAGCTTGGGACGATGCTCCTTGGCCAATGCCTCGACCTGGTCGAAATCGATCAGGTGATCCTCGCGGCGAACGCCATATTGCACCGCGTTGAACCATTTGCCCGACTGCGCCGCCTTGGCACCGTGCGTCAAATGACCGCCGGCATCGAGGCTCATGCCCAGGATCGTGTCGCCGGGCTTGGCCAGCGCCAGCATCACCGCGCCATTGGCCTGCGCCCCCGAATGCGGCTGGACGTTGGCAAAGCCACACCCGAACAGCGCCTTGGCGCGCTCGATCGCCAGCGTCTCGACCTCGTCCGACGGCGCGCAGCCCTGATAATAGCGCTTGCCGGGATAGCCCTCGGCATATTTGTTGGTGAAGACCGATCCTTGCGCCTGCAGCACCGCCTTCGACACGATGTTCTCGCTCGCGATCAGCTCGATCTGGTGGCGTTCGCGGTCCAGCTCATGCTCGATGCCCGCGAAGATTTCGGGATCGCTCGAGGCGAGGTCGCGGGTGAAAAAGCCGTCGGGCTGAAGGTCGTGCAGGGTTTGCGGATTGGTGCTCATGCGGCGGTACCTTTCGGATGGGCGCCAGCATCTGGAGCGGCGCACCGGTCGGCTGTGTCCTTAGATGCTGGCGAAGCCGAACGCCACCCACCATTAAGGGGGTATGCCCCAATCCGCCTCCCCGCCCGCCAGCCGCTTCGCCGCCATTCCCGCCAACGCCCGGTTGCTCGGCTTCGCGGGGCTGCTGCCGCAAATCGCTGCCTTCGCCGCGATCCTGCCGGGCAATCCTGAATGGGCGTTTTCGGCGCAGGCGCTGGCGTTCGCCTATGCCGCGATCATCTTCAGCTTTCTGGGTGGCCTGTGGTGGGGCCTTGCCGCCGCCGCGCCTGCCCATACCGCGCGCGGATGGGTGTTCGGCATGGCGGTGCTGCCGTCGCTGGTGGCGCTGGTGAGCACCATCCCCTGGGCGGTCGGGATGACCTGGCCGGGGCCGTCGCTGATGCTGCTGGGATTGGGGATTGTCGGCAGTCTGGCGATCGATCGCCGGCTGGTGGCGGAAGGGATCGCGCCGCCATGGTGGATGACGCTGCGGGTGCCGCTGTCGCTGGGGCTGGGCGGGCTGACGCTGGCGATCGGGGTGATGAGCTAGGCGCGTTTCCCCAGCCCGTTTTCCTGGCCCGTTTTCCTGGCCCGTTTTCCTGGCCCGTTTTCCCGCAACCCGTTTCGCGTTGCCCTAATCCCCCAGCACCGGCGCGCCCAGTTTGCCCACGCGCCGTGCATGGCGCTCGCCGCCGAACTCGGTCGCCAAGAACGCCGCGACGCACGCCTTGGCCATCTCCACCCCCACCAGCCGCGCGCCCAGCGCGATGACATTGGCGTCGTTATGCTCGCGCGCCAACGCCGCCGACAGCGGTTCGTTGACCAATGCCGCGCGGCAGCCGGGGTGGCGGTTGACCGCGATCGAGATGCCGATCCCCGATCCACACAAGGCGATGCCGATCGCATCGCTGCCAGCCACCGCTTGCGCCAGCCGATAGCCATAATCGGGATAGTCGACGCTCGCGCCGTCATGCGGCCCCAGATCGTCGACCGCATGGCCACCCTCGCGCAGCCAGCCTGCCAGTGCCGCCTTGAGCTCCAACGCGGCATGATCCGAAGCGATGATGATGTTGCGTTGCACGGGCGGGTTCTCTCAGGTTCGCGGGAATGCTGCGCGTATCTAGCTTCGAGCGATCGATAGCGCCACCACCCCCCGTGGACATATCGCCTTCACCCGCCGCGCCTGGCCCCGCGCCGGTGTTGACATCGAAGCGTCACACAGCATCACTATCGGCGGTTGGATGCACGGACCCGTCCGCGCGCTTCCTTGAAGGATAGCCCATGGCCTCGCTTGCAAAAGCCCCCAAGAACCACGCCGTCCGCGACGCGGTGCATCGTCACGAGCATTTGTCGAAGCAGGGGCTGCTCGAACGCGCCTTTTCCTTCGCGTTTCGCGGGCTGGTCTATGCCCAGATATGGGAAGACCCTGAAGTCGATCTCGAGGCGCTGGCGATCACGCCCGATTGCCATGTCGTGACGATCGCCTCGGGCGGCTGCAACGTGCTGAGCTATCTCACCGCTGATCCGGCCGCGATCACGGCGGTCGATCTCAACACCGCGCACATCGCGCTCGGCAAATTGAAGATCGCCGCCGCGCGGCATCTGCCCGATCACGCCGCCTTCCACCGCTTCTTCGGCGAGGCCAACCGCCCCGACAATATCGACGCCTATCGCAAATATGTCGCGCCGCATCTCGACGAGACCAGCCGGCGTTATTGGGAAGGGCGCGGGCTGATCGGCAAGCGCCGCATCTCGGGTTTCTCCAAGGGCTTTTACAAGCGCGGGCTGCTCGGCGGCTTCATCGGTGCGGCGCATCTGGTCGCCAAGCTCTATGGCATCGATCCGCGAATCATCCTCCAGGCCAAAACGATCGAGGAACAGCGCCAGATTTTCGAGACCAAGCTGGCGCCGGTGTTCGACAAGAAGTTCGTCCGCTGGCTCACCGACCAGCCGGCCTCGCTGTTCGGCCTCGGCATCCCCCCTGCGCAATATGTCGCGCTGGCGGGCGACGATCCCGAGGGGATTTCGGCGGTGCTCAAGCAGCGGCTCGAAAAGCTCGCCTGCGACTTCGCGCTCGCCGATAATTATTTCGCCTGGCAGGCGTTTGGGCGCGGCTATGGCGAGGGACCGGCGGCGTCGCTGCCGCCCTATCTCAAGCCCGCCAATTACCAGGCGGTGGTCGATCGCGTCGATCGCGTCGAGGTGCGCCATGCCAATATGTGTGACTATCTCGAATCGATGCCCGATGCCTCGCTCGATCGCTACATATTGCTCGACGCGCAGGATTGGATGACCGACGAGGTACTGACCCGGCTGTGGACCGGCATCACCCGCACCGCCCGCCCCGGCGCGCGCGTGCTGTTCCGCACCGCCGCCGCGCCGACGCTGCTGCCGGGCCGCGTGCCCGACTCGATCCTCGATCGCTGGGACTATCGCGCCGATGAATCGCTCGATTACACCCGCCGCGACCGATCGGCGATCTATGGCGGCGTCCATCTGTACGTGTTCAAGCGATGAGCGAGGCACAGCGCCATGCCGGGCAGATGGATTCGATCTATGCCACCCAGCGGCATTTCTATGACCTGACGCGCAAATATTATCTGCTCGGGCGCGACCGGCTGATCCGCCACCTGATGCCGCCGCCACAGGGAACGGTGCTCGAAGTCGGCTGTGGCACCGGGCGCAATCTGATCGTCGCCGCGCGCCGCTGGCCGCAGGCGCATTGCTATGGCTTCGACATTTCGCAGGCGATGCTCGAAACCGCGCGCGCCAATGTCGCCAGGGCGGGGCTGTCGCATCGGATCACGCTGGCGCAGGGCGATGCCACCGATTTCGCCCCAGCCGCCCTGTTCGGCGTGCCCGCGTTCGACCGCGTGTTCATGAGCTATACGCTGTCGATGATCCCCGATTGGCAGGGCGCGATCGCCGCTGCTGCCGCCGCGCTCGCACCCGGCGGGCAATTGCACATCGTTGATTTCGGCCAGCAGGAACGGTTGCCGCGCCCGTTCCGCACCGGGCTGTTCGCCTGGCTGCGCAAGTTCGACGTCACCCCGCGCGGCGATCTGTTGCGCATCGTGGAGAGCGCGGCGGATGCGGCGGGCGGGGTTGCGTGCTTTAGACCGCTCTATCGCGGCTATGCCTGGGCGGCGGAGGTCAGGCGGCCAGCCTGAGCTCCAGCCGACCCCAGATCTCACATAATGCGGCGGTCAGGTCGCGCATCATCGCTTCGTCATGCGCGGGGCCGGGGGTGAAGCGAAGCCGCTCGGTACCGCGCGGGACGGTCGGATAATTGATCGGCTGGACGTACACGCCATATTCGGCGAGCAGGATGTCGCTGATCTTCTTGGCCTTCACCGGATCGCCCACCATCAGCGGCACGATATGCGTGGTCGAATCCATCACCGGGAGGCCGGCTGCGTCGAACATCGCCTTGAGCCGCGCGGCAGCGGCCTGTTGCCCGTCACGCTCCTCGCACGAGCCCTTCAGATGCCGCACGCTCGCAAGCGCGCCTGCCACCAGCACCGGCGATAGGCTGGTGGTGAAGATGAACCCCGGCGCATAGCTGCGGATCACGTCGACGATCGTGCGATCGGTGGCGATATAGCCGCCCATCACCCCGAACGCCTTGCCCAGCGTGCCCTCGACGATCGTCAGCCGGCTGGCGCATTCGTCGCGCTCCGAAATGCCGCCGCCGCGCGTACCGTACATGCCAACGGCATGAACTTCGTCGAGGTAGGTCAATGCGTTATATTTGTCGGCCAGATCGCAGATCGCGTGGATCGGCGCGACATCGCCATCCATCGAATAGACGCTTTCGAACGCGATCAGCTTGGGCACGCCCTCTTCTTCGGCGGCGAGCAATTCTTCGAGATGCGCCAGGTCGTTGTGGCGGAACACCCGCTTTTCGCAGCCCGAATTGCGGATACCCGCGATCATCGATGCGTGGTTCAGTTCGTCTGAAAAGATGATGCAGCCGGGCAGCAGCTTGGCGATCGTCGACAGCGTCGCCTCGTTCGAGACATAGCCGCTGGTGAACAGCAGCGCTGCTTCCTTGCCGTGCAGGTCGGCAAGCTCATGTTCCAGATCGACATGATAATGGGTGTTGCCGCCGATATTGCGCGTGCCGCCCGATCCTGCGCCAACATCGTGCAGCGCTTCTTCCATCGCCGCGATCACCTTGGGGTGCTGCCCCATCGCCAGATAGTCGTTCGAACACCAGACGGTGATCGGTTTCGGCCCGTTATGGCCGGCGAAGCAGCGTGCGTTGGGAAACGCGCCCTTGTTCCGCAAAATGTCGATGAACACGCGGTAACGCCCTTCGGCGTGCAGTCGATCGATCGCTTGCGAAAAAACGCGCGCATAATCGATTGCGGGCTTGGCCTCTCGTATCATGGGGTGCCACCTAGCGAATGAGGCGGTGGATTTCCAGTCGAAAGCCCCAAATCCCGTAGCGCACTCAGTGAAGGGGAATCGTCGGCAACCACGCTGTTGCTCTGGATCAATGCGCGCGTTCGATCATTATGATAGAGAAAATCCATCGCGGTGCGTCCGAGTCTCAAGCCGGCCCGCGAGGGAGCAACAGCCTTCCGCTTGCATATTAGGAGCTTCTTGCGATGAGCAGCCGAAGCGAGACCGATTATTTCGCGCAGCGTGAGCGCCAGGAACTCGCGCGCGCCGATCGCTGTAGCGATATCGCCGCGCGTCTGGCGCATCTGGGCATGGCGAAACGCTATCACGCCCGGGTCGAAGTCGCCCCGATGGTTGCCGCGCCCCCGACCTCCGGCTCCTCTGCGAGCTGAACCGCGCTGTTTCAGAGCGATTCGATCCGCTCCAGCCCGCGGGCCAGCAGCGCGGGTGCCAGCGCTGCAGTCTCTGTATCGATTCGGGTAAATACCGCAACACCGGGGGCGGGTGAGGCGGGCCAGGCCTGATCTTGCGTCAGATACGCCACGCGACGCGCAATCCCATCCCCCCCATCGACGAAGCGCACCGGCCCCGGTGCCACCGCGATCAGCCGATCGGCGACCAGCGGAAAATGGGTGCAGGCGTTGACGATCGCATCGATCTTGGCTGCTCCCGGCTGGTCATACAGCCCCGCCAGCACCGCGCGATACGCCGAATCGGGCTGGCGCTGTCCGCGCAGTTCGGCCTCGGCCAGCGCCACCAGCTCGGCCGAGCCGTGGCGGATCACCGTGCAATCGGCGGCGAAGCGCGCCGCCAGGTCATCGACATAGGGCTGGCGCACCGTCGCCTGCGTCCCCAGCACCCCGAAGCATCGCGTGCGGCTGATCGCCGCCGCCGGCTTGATCGCGGGCACCGTGCCCACCACCGGCAGGTCGAGCGCCGCGCGCACCGCTGCCAGCGCGATCGTCGATGCGGTGTTGCAGGCGATCACGATCAATCGCGGGCGATAGCGTTCGGCCAGCCGCCCCAGCAGCGCCGGCACCCGCGCGGCGATTTCGGCCTCGCTTCGCGTGCCATAGGGATAGCCCGCCGAATCGGCGACATAGACGTAGGACGCCTGCGGCAGCAGCGCGCGCGTCGGGGCCAGCACCGAAAGGCCGCCGACCCCGGAATCGAAAAACAGGATCGGGCGCGGATCGGTCATGCTCGAGGGCCTCTAAGCATCCGCCGCCGGCTTGCCAACGTCGCCGCGCATCGAACCCTGCACGCTGATCCATGTCGTTGCGGATCGGGCACAACCCGCCTAATCTGGCGCGATCGACGAGGGGTAGGGCGTGCAAACCGAAATATTGTGGGTCGCACCGGCAGCGGCGTTGGCGATTGGCTATCTGCTGGGCAGTATTCCGTTCGGCGTGCTGCTGACGCGCATGGCCGGTGCCGGCGATTTGCGGACGATCGGATCGGGCAATATCGGTGCCACCAACGTGCTCCGAACCGGGCGCAAGGGGCTGGCGGCTGCGACGTTGCTGCTCGATGCGCTCAAGGGCGCGGTGGCGATCCTGATTGTCGAGGCGATTGCGCCCGGCAACGGCGTGCTGGCCGCCGCCGCCGCCTTTATCGGGCATTGCTATCCGGTGTGGCTGCGCTTTCGCGGTGGCAAGGGGGTGGCGACGCTGATGGGCATCGTGCTGGTGCTGCACTGGCCCTCAGCGGTGATCTATGCGGTGGTGTGGCTCGGCCTGCTTGGCTTGCTGCGGATCTCATCGGTGGCGGGGCTGGCGGCGGCGTTCAGTGCGCCGGTGGGGGCAGCGGCGATGGGGCGGTTCGATCTGGTGCTGTTGCTACTGGCGCTGGCGCTGATCGTGCTGTGGAAGCACCGCCAGAATATCGAACGGCTGATGAACGGCACCGAGCCCCGCATCGGCGCGGCGCAGCGTGGCTGACGCCACCGGGGCGGCGGGCGAGCGGCTGGCGCATCTGCGCCTGATCCGCTCAGCCCGAATCGGCCCGGTCAGCTTCGCGCAACTGCTCGCCCGCTTCGGCAGCGCCAGCGCCGCGCTTGAAGCATTGCCGATGCTCGCGGCGCGCGGGGGTGGCGCAGCACCGCGAATCGCCGATGAACGCGCGGTGCGTGACGAGATTGCGCGGGTTCAGCGGCTGGGCGCGCGCTATTGCATGATCGGTGACGCCGATTACCCCGCCTTGCTCGCGGCGACCGAAACAGCACCGCCTGCGCTGATCGTGCGCGGTGACGTGGCGCTGCTGGCGCGCACCTGCATCGCGATGGTCGGCGCGCGCAACGCCTCGGCAGCGGCATGCCGCTTTGCCCGGCTGCTCGCGCATGCGCTGGGCGAGGCGGGGGTGACCGTCATTTCCGGCCTGGCGCGCGGGATCGACACCGCCGCGCATCACGGCGCGATCGAAAGCGGCACGGTCGGCGTGATCGCCAGCGGCATCGACATCGCCTTTCCGCCCGAAAATGCCGAGCTTCAGGCGCGGGTGGGCGATCAGGGGCTGCTGATCGCCGAACAGCCGCCGGGCACCGAGCCGTTGGCGCGCTTCTTCCCCTCGCGCAACCGGATCATCGCCGGCTGCGCGGTCGGCACCGTGGTGGTCGAGGCGGCGCCGCGATCGGGATCGCTCATCACCGCGCGGCTGGCGGCCGAAGCCGGGCGCGAAGTGATGGCGGTGCCCGGCAGCCCGCTCGATCCGCGCGCGCAGGGGTGCAATCTGCTGATCCGCGAGGGCGCGACATTGGTGCAGTCCGCCGACGACATCCTCGAGGCGGTTCGCCCGATCGACCCGCGCGCGCTTCGCTCGCCCGGCAGCGGCTGGCAAGGGCCGCCGCCCGCCGATGCCAGTGACGCCGAACGCCGCACGATCGCGGCCCTGCTCGGCCCGGTGCCGGTGAGCGTCGACGAACTGATCCGCCAATCGGGCCAGGCCCCCGCCGTGGTGCAGACGGTGCTGCTCGAACTCGAACTGGCAGGCCGGTTGGAACGGCACGCCGGCGGGCGGGTGAGCCTGATTGCCTGAGCTTTCAGCCGCGCAGGGGCCTATCCGCGCAGGCTGATGTGCGCGGCGCGCAATGCCAGCGGATAGAGCAATTCATTCTCGGTCCGGATTCGGTTGCCCAGCCGCTGCATCAGGCCATCGGTTGCATCGGCGAAACGCTCCCAATCGGCGGCAATCGCATCCTGCGTCCAATGCGCGGCATAGGCGGTGAAATCGGCGGCAAGCGACTGATGCACCGCGATCGCATCGCGCGCCATCGCCGCTGCCCCTTCATCCTTGCTCAGGATCAGCAGCGGATAAATGTCGGCATCCTCATTCGCCAGATGATCGCAAAGCTCGGTGGCAAGGGCGCTCAGCGCGCGCCGGCCGCCCTCTGCATCGGCTGCCCCTTGCGCGGCGCGCATCAGCTCGCCGGCAAGCACGCCGATCGCCTTGTGTTCGCGGATGAGGCGTTCGAACGAATACATGGACGCGCAATACCTGTCGGTTGGGGGCAAGCGGACCATGCCATCCCAGGCTTAACACTTGGTATGAACCGATGCCGCCAGGCGGTTCGCGGCTTGACGGCGGTGCGTGCGCCTCTCCATCCTCGCGCGTGTACGCGAAACAGGGCCAGACAAGACCATATGCAACTCGTCATCGTAGAATCGCCCGCCAAGGCGAAGACCATCGAGAAATATCTGGGCAGCGATTATCGCGTCCTCGCCAGCTACGGCCATGTCCGCGATTTGCCGCCCAGGGACGGATCGGTGAACCCCGATGACGGCTTTGCGATGGAATGGGAAAATTACGCCGACAAGGCCAAGCAGCTAAAGGCGATCACCGACCTTGCCAAACAGGCCGACCGCCTGATCCTGGCGACCGATCCCGATCGCGAGGGTGAGGCGATCAGCTGGCACGTCCAGGAAGTGCTCGCCAAGAAAAAGGCGCTGCCCCGCGAGGTCGAGCGCGTCACCTTCAACGCGATCACCAAGGCGGCGGTGCTCGCCGCGATGAAAGCGCCGCGCCAGCTCGATACCGATCTGATCGACGCCTATCGTGCGCGCCGCGCGCTCGACTATCTCGTCGGCTTCACGCTGTCGCCGGTGCTTTGGCGCAAGCTGCCAGGGGCCAAGTCGGCAGGCCGCGTCCAGTCGGTCTCGCTGCGGCTGATCGTCGAGCGCGAGCGCGAGATCGAGGGGTTCTTGCCCCAGGAATATTGGTCGGTCGCCGCCGAGTTCGAGCATGATTCGACGCGCTTCACCGCGCGGCTGGCCAAGTTCGAGGGCAAAAAGATCGATCGGCTGACGATCGGTGAACAAGGCACCGCGATGCGCGCCAAGGCGGCGGTCGAGGCCGGGCGCTTCAGCGTCGCCAATGTCGAGACCAAGCCCGCAACGCGCAATCCGCCGCCGCCTTTCACCACCTCGACGCTGCAACAGGAAGCCGCGCGGAAACTGGGCTTTTCGGCAAGCCACACGATGCGGATCGCGCAGGCGCTCTACGAAGACGGCGCGATCACCTATATGCGGACCGACGGCGTTCAGATGGATCACAGCGCGATCGACGATGCGCGCAAGGCGATCGTGAACCGCTATGACGGCGGCTACATCCCCGAAAAGCCGCGCCAGTATGTCGCCAAGGCCAAGAACGCGCAGGAAGCGCATGAGGCGATCCGCCCGACCGATTTCACCAAGGATCGGGCCGGATCGGGCGATCATGGCCGGCTGTACGACTTGATCTGGAAGCGCGCGCTCGCCAGTCAGATGGCGTCGGCGCGGATGGAGCGCACCGCCGTCGAGCTAGAGGACGGCACCGGTTCGGTGGCGCTGCGCGCGACCGGCCAGGTGGTACTCTTCCCCGGCTATCTTGCGCTCTACGAGGAAGGCCGCGACGACAGCGAGGACGAAGATTCGCGTCGCCTGCCGCTGCTGCGCTCGGGCGATGCGCCGGCCAAGCACGGCGTCACCGCCGAACAGCATTTCACCCAGCCGCCGCCGCGCTTTTCCGAAGCGTCGTTGGTCAAGCGGATGGAAGAGCTCGGCATTGGCCGCCCCTCGACCTATGCCTCGATCATTCAGGTCATCAAGGATCGCGCCTATGTGCGCGTCGAAAAGAACCGCTTCTTTGCCGAGGAAAGCGGGCGGCTGCTCACCGCGTTCCTCGAGCGGTTCTTCCAGAAATATGTGAATTATGATTTCACCGCCGGGCTCGAGGAAGAGCTCGACGACGTCTCGGGCGGGCGCGCCGAATGGCAGACCGTGCTCGACGCCTTCTGGCGCGATTTCAAACCGCGCACGACCGAGGTGATGGAGTTCAAGCCGAGCGAGGTCACCGCCGAGCTCGACAAGTTCCTCGAACCCTATCTGTTCCCGCCCAAGGCCGATGGCAGCGACCCGCGGCTCTGCCCCAATTGCGGCGCGGGGCAATTGGCGCTGCGCGGCGGCAAGTTCGGCGCGTTCGTTGCGTGCTCAAACTATCCCGATTGCAAATATACCCGCCGCTTCGCCCAGCCCGGCGGCGGTGATGGTGACGACACCGGCCCCGAATCCTTGGGCAAGCATCCCGATACCGGCGAGGACATCGTCCGGCGCTCGGGGCGATTCGGGCCGTATATCCAGATGGGCGATGGCAAGGATGCGGCGCGCGCGTCGATCCCCAAGGACATTGATCTCGACCTAGACTGGGCGGTCAAGCTGCTGAGCCTGCCGCGCACCATCGGCCTCCACCCCGAAACCGGCGAGCCGATCACCGCGTCGATCGGTCGCTATGGCCCGTATCTGGCGCATAACGGCAAATATGGCCGGCTGACGACGACCGCCGATGTGTTCGAGACGGGCATGAACGCGGCGGTGGTGAAGCTGGCCGAGGCCGCCGCCGGCGGCGGTCGCGCGGCGCGCGGGGCGCAGGCCCCGCTCAAGGTGCTGGGCGAACACCCCACCAGCGGCGGCGAGATCAAGCTGATGGAGGGCCGCTATGGCCCCTATGTCACCGACGGCACCACCAACGCGACCCTGCCCAAGACCGCCGACAAGGACACGCTGACGCTGGAGGAAGCCACCGCGCTGATCGACGCGCGCGCGGCGCTCGGCCCGCCCAAGGGGAAGAAGAAGGCAGCGGTGAAGAAAAAGGCCCCGGCCAAGGATGCGGCGGCGCCGGTGAAGAAGGCGGCGGCGAAGAAGGCCCCGGCAAAAAAGGCTGCGGCCAAGAAGGCACCCGCGAAGAAAGCTGCGGCTGCAAAGGCGGACTGACCGGGAGGGGGCGGGGTAGGGCAGTCGCACCCCACCCCCCGTTCGTGCTGAGTAGCCGCTGAGCTTGTCGAAGCGGCGTATCGAAGCACCGGCTCGCTTGGGGCAGGTCCTTCGATACGGGTCTTCGCCTGCGCTCAGCCCCTACTCAGGACGAACGGGGGTATGGGATCCCTCGTCCCCCTATTTCGCCCGCACCGCCTTGGGCGCATCCGCCGCAAACTGCTTCCCGAACGGGCTGTCGGCATACCAGCGCGGGGCCTGCGCCGCGTCGGCCAGGTCGCGCGCGATATTGTAGTTCACCCGCGCGAACTTTGCCCCCGCCGCCCAGTTGAACGGCAGCTTCAGGTCATCGCTCGGCTTGTGATAATGCGTCGCCAGGAAGGTCTTGAACGCCGCCGCCCCGCCATTGGCATGGCCGGTCACCAGGAATACCGAGGGCACCCCCTGCTGGACGAAGCTGTAATGGTCCGATCGGGTGAACAGATTTTCCTCGGGCATCGGATCGGGCGACAATTTCACCCCGTCCTTCGCCGCTGCCGCCGCCACCAGCGGCCCCATCGTCGAATGTTCGGCCCCGAACGCGACGACATCGGTGAAATCGTACAGCAGGATCGGCATGTCGAGATTGACCACCGACACCACTTTTCCCGCGCCCACAGGATGCGTCGCCAGATAGCGCGACCCCAGCAGCCCGTCCTCCTCGGCGGTGACCGCCGCGAACATCACCGTGCGTTTGGGGGCCTTGCCCGATGCGGCAAAGGCGCGCGCGACCTCGATCATCGATGCGGTGCCGGCGGCATTGTCCATCGCGCCGTTGAAGATCTTGTCCTCGCTTTTGGTGTCGGCGCGCGTGCCATTATGGTCGAGATGCGCCATCAGCAGCACGACTTCGCCCGCCAGCGCCGGATCCGATCCGGGGATCACGCCGATCACATTGGGGCTGGTAAAGGTCCGCGTGCTGCTCGTCCCCTCGATCGCCACCGGTGGCTTAAGCGCAAAGCCCTTGAGCGCACGCCCCTTGTTGGCGGCGGCGAGCATTTGCCGGTAACTGGTCGGCGCGCCGGCAAACAGCGCTTCGGCGGCGACCGGGCTCAGCAGCGCCGATACCGGCGTCGTTTCCTGCGGCTTGTCGCTCGGCTCGGCCAGCCGGGTGGCGGGGCCGCCTGCCTCGCCGACCACCACCTCCCAGGGATATTGCTTGACCATCTCGGCATCGAACAGCGTGATGACCGCCGCTGCCCCCTTGGCGAGTGCCGCCTTGCCCTTGTCCTGCGCCAGCGCCGCGCGGACATCGCTCGGCAGCTTCTTGGGCGCGCCGTACAGCATCACCACGGTCTTTCCCGCCACGTCGAGCCCGGCATAATCGTCGATCCGGTTTTCGGGGCTGACGATGCCATAGCCGACGAACACCGCGCCGCCGCTCGCCTTTTGCGGTCCGGGCAGGTTGGCGCGCACGATCGCCTCGCTGCCATTGGCGAAGGGCGCGCCGCCGATCGTCACGAACGAGGTCGCCGGCTCGCCCAATGCGCGCATCTCCAGCGGCACCTGCTGATACCAGCTATCGCCATTGGCGGGCTTCAGCCCCAGCGCCTGGAACTGGGTCGCGACATAGCGCGCGGCGATTTCGTGTCCGCGCGTGCCGGCGTCGCGCCCTTCGAGCAGATCGTCGGCCAGAAATTCGACATGCGCGCGCACGCCGTCGGGGGTGATCGCAGGGGCCGGCCCGGTCTGCGCCTGGACCGAGGTAGAAAGCATCAAAATGGCGGCGAAAGTCAGCATGCGCATCGAAAGCTCGTCTCCAGCAGAGGTTGCGACAGGTCTAACGCAACACCGAACGCTCGCAAGCCCGGCAAAAGGCGCGGCAAGTGCGCCGGCGCTGGGCTACGGTACCAATGCGGGGCTTGCCCCCGGCGCGCGGCTGGGTATCGTCGCGATTGAAACCATTTGGAAACCTCGCCGATGCGCCTCGTCTCTCATATCCTTGCCGGTGTCGCGCTTGCTGCCTTCACCACTTCTGCCATCGCGCAAACCGCCCAGACCGCCCAGACCGCCCAAACCACGTTGCCGCGCCCGGCGCCGGTGTCCGAGCTGATCGCGCAGGTCGATATTCCCTATGAGGAGTTCACGCTGCCCAACGGGCTTCGCGTGCTGGTGCATACCGATCGCAAGGCACCCGTGGTGGGCGTGTCGGTGTGGTACGACGTCGGGTCGAAGCATGAGCCAAAGGGCAAGACCGGCTTTGCGCATCTGTTCGAGCATCTGATGTTCAACGGATCGGAAAACGCCCCCGGCGATTATTTCGAACCACTACGCACGCTCGGCGCGACCGACCTCAACGGCACGACCAACCAGGACCGCACCAATTATTTCGAGACGGTGCCCACCGCCGGCTTGGAGCGCGTATTGTTCCTCGAAAGCGATCGCATGGGCTATCTGCTCGGTGCGGTGACGCAGGAAAATCTCGATAACCAGCGCGGCGTCGTCCAGAATGAAAAGCGCCAGGGCGACAATCAGCCTTACGGCCTGTTCCGCTACAAGCTGAGCGAAGGGCTGTTCCCGCCGGGCCATCCCTATCACCACTCGACGATCGGCTCGATGGCCGATCTCCAGGCCGCCAGCCTGGAGGATGTGAAGGCCTGGTTCCGCAGCTATTATGGTCCCAACAACGCGGTGGTCGCGCTGGCGGGCGACATCGACGTGCCCACCGCCAAGCGGCTGATGGCAAAATATTTTGGTGCGATTCCCCGTGGCCCCGAAAGCGTCGCGCCGCCAGCGCCGGTGCCGACACTACCCGCGCCGGTGCGCGAAACGATGAAGGATCGGGTGGCCACTACCCGCGTCTATCGCCTGTGGGCGGTGCCGGGCTTGCGTGACCCCGATTCGGCCAATCTCGACGTCGCCGCGCGCGTGCTTGGCGGGCTGGCCAGCTCTCGGCTCGACAATGTGCTGGTCCGCAAGGAACGGCTTGCGGTCGGCGTCGCGGCGTTCGCCCAAGCGCTGACTCAGATCGGCTATTTCGGCGTGCAGATGGATGTGCGCCCCGGCGTCGACGTCGCGCAGGCCGAGGCTCGGCTCGACGCGGTGATCGCCGATTTCCTGCAAACCGGCCCCACCGCCGATGAAGTCCAGCGAGTCGCGACCACCGCGATCTCGGGCCGGCTCGCCGGGCTGGAGGCGGTTGGCGGCGGCGGCGGCAAGGCGGGCACGCTGGCATCGGGCGCGCTGTTCGCCGACGATCCTCTCTATTTCAAGAAGCAGCTCGCGCTGTTCGCCGCGGCGACGCCTGCGGGGGTGAAGGCGGCGGCCAATAAATGGCTGTCGCGTCCGGTTTATGCGCTGACGATCGAACCCGGCGCGCGCGAGGCGTACCAGGAGGCGACCCCTGCCGCTGGCGCGACGGCCAAGGCTTCCCCTGCCGCCGCGCAAGGTCCGGCAAAGATCGATCGCGGCGCGATGCCTGCGATCGGCGACGTCCGCGACATCCGCTTCCCCACGGTCGAGCGCACGCGCCTGTCGAACGGCATCGAACTCGTCTATGCCCGGCAACAGGCAGTGCCGACGACCCAGGTCAGCATCAGCTTCGACGCGGGCATCGTCGCCGATCCTGCCGGCAAGCTTGGCATTGCCGGCCTGACGATGGCGACGATCGAAGAAGGCACCACCACGCGCGATTCGATTGCGCTGGCCGAAGCGCAGGAGCGGCTTGGCGCGCGGATCGGTGCGGGTAACGATGCCGATCGCAGCGGCCTAAGCCTGTTCGCGCCCAGCCCCAATCTTGCAGCAGCGGTCGCGCTGCTCGGCGATGTCGTCCGTAACCCAGCCTTTGCCCTCAGCGAGATTGAGCGGGTGCGCGGTCAGCGGCTGGCGCAGATTTCGGCCGAGCTGACCAATCCCGGCGCGATGGCCGCGCGGACGCTGCCGCCGCTGCTGTATGCGGAAGGCTCGTCCTACCGTAAGCTGGCGGCGGGCACGGGCGATCCGGCAGCGGTAGAGGCCGCGACTCGCGAAGATCTGGTCGCCTTTCACCGCGCCTGGATCCGCCCCGACAAGGCCAAGATTTTCGTGGTGAGCGATTTGCCGCTGGCCGATGTCCGCGCCGCATTTGAATCGGCGCTGGGCGATTGGCGCGCGCAAGGACCGGCGGGGACCAAGGCGATCGATACCAAGCCGCAAGCCGGCGGTGAGCGGATCATCCTGGTCGATCGCCCCGATTCGCCGCAATCGATCATCACCGGCGGCCAGTTGACCAAGCTCGATCCAAAGGCCGAATTGCTGCCGGTGCTCACCGCCAACGAAGTGCTCGGCTCGGGCTTCCTCAGCCGGATCAACATGGACCTGCGCGAGGCCAAGGGCTGGTCCTATGGCGCGCGCGGCGGCTATTCGCGCTATGAGGGCGCGGTGCCTTATATCGTCAACGCGCCGGTGCAGGCCGACAAGACCGGCCCCGCGCTTGCGTCGCTTCGCGAGCAGGTAGCGGGCTTCCTGTCGACACAGGGGATCACCGATGTCGAGTTCCGCCGCACGATCGACGGCGAAACTCGCGAGCTTGCGGGCAATTTCGAAACCAGCGGCAAGGTGCTCAGCGCGATGGAAGGCAACGACCTCTATGGTCGTCCCGACGATTATTATGACGGCATCGCGCAAAAATATCGCGCGCTCACGGTGGCGCAACTTGACGCTGCGGCACGCGAGACGATCGACCCCAAGGGCTTTGTTTGGGTGGTGGTCGGCGATGCTGCCAAGGTGCGCGGCCAGCTTGACAGCCTGGGCCTGCCTGTCGAGGTGATAGCAGCCGCGCCCGCGGGTGCCCCCGCCGTGGCTCAGTGATTCTCGATAGGCTTGGGAGAGACAAGATGGCGAATGTGGACGGAAACTGGGACGTAGTGGTCAAATCGCCGATGGGCGACCAGAAGGCGACGCTGGCGGTCACTTCGGCGGATGACAGCTTCACCGGCAATTTCGCCGGCGGCATGGGTACGTCGGACGTCACCGGCGCGGTCGATGGCGATACGCTGACGTGGAAGATGAACATCACCGTCCCGATGCCGATGACGCTCGATTGCGAAGCGACGGTCGAGGGTGACGAGCTGAACGGCAAGGTCACCGCCGGTGCGTTCGGCAGCTTCCCCCTGATCGGCAAGCGCGGCTGACCCGTTAGGCTGGTGGCGCGGCAGCAACGCCGCGCCACCAGCTCTCATCGCCGCGCCAGCCGTTCCCCGGCAAGCGCGACCAGCATCGTCAGCCCGGTCAGCGGAAAGACGATTCCCGCCGCCAGCATCAGCCCCGCCAGCCCGCGCGCGCGATGGATCGGGGCAGGCGGCGCACCCAGCCCGCGCGCCGGGCGGCGCTTCCACCACATCACCGGCGCGCTGATCACCAGCAGCAGGATCGCGATACAGGCGGCCAGCATCACCAGCCGGTTGGCCTCGCCATATTGCCGCCCCTCATGCGCCGCCGCGCCCCATTCGATCACCTGCGCGGGCGCACCGAAATCGGCATAGGCCGCATCCTGCAACACGGCGCCATTACTGGCGTCGATATACAGCACCCGCGCATCGCTCGCCTTGGCCAGCACTTGCGACATCAGATAGGGCGCGCCGGGCGTCGCCGGCAGCGTCAGCATCCAGGGCGCGGCGATCCCCCGATCGGCAGCGATGGCGAGCGCGCGATCGACGCCGATGTCGCCATGCCCTCCCGATGCCGGCATGCGCACATGCTCCTGCGACCAGGGCAGCGGGTGATGATCGCTCGGCACCGGCGGCAGCGGCCGGCCCAGCCCCTGCTGCGCCACCACGCGGTGCAGCGTCTTGCCCCATACCAGGCTCCACGGCATGCCGGTCACCACCAGGAACAGGATCAGCGCACCCGCGATGACCCCGGTCGAGGCATGCAGGTCGCGCCAGAACAACCGCCCGCGCATCCTGCCGCGCAGCGCCAGTGCCGGCGCGGCCCCATTCGGCCACCACAGATACACGCCGGTCGCCACCAGCAGGATCGTCCAGCCGGCGGCAATCTCGATCAGCGCGTTGCCGATCGTCCCGGTGATCGCCAGGCTGTGCAGCGACTTTACCGTCGCCATGATCCCGCCAGCATGGGTGGTGCCCAGCACCCGCCCGGTGCCCGGATCGACAAAGGCGGTGCGCCGCTCGCCATCCTTCACCACCGTCATCCGCCAGCTTTCGTCCGCAGCAGCGGGGCGGGTGATCTGAGTCACGCTCACCCCGGTCTGCGCGCCAACCCGCTGCACCAGCATCGCCGCCGGCAGCGGCGTGGCTGGCGCGACCGCGATCCAGTCGGCATAGACCAGCCGCTCGATCTCGGCCTTGTACAGATACAGCCCGCCGGTGATCGCCAGCCAGCCCAGGAACGGCAGCACCAGCAGTCCGGCATAGAAATGCCATCGCCACACCGACCGATACAGCGATGCACGTCGATCAGAAGCGGACACGCGCGCCTCCATAGACTGCGCGGCGCTCGACCGGATAATAGATCACCGACGCCGGGGTAGCGCGCACCGCCGCCGAAATGTCGCCGATCGCCTTTTCATCGGTCAGGTTGCGCGCGTCCAGGAACAGCGTCAGCCCGTCGCGAAGCGTCGCCTGTGCGCGCAGGCTAAGCAGCGTGTACGCCGGAACGCGGCTGGTATTGGCATAATCGGCAAACGCCCCGCGCGGCACCCATTCGATCACCGGCGCGATGCTGGCGCGATCGGTGCCCAGTGTCAGCTCACTCCGATACACATGCTCCGGCACCACCGGCAGCCGATTGTCGCCGAACTGCGCGTCACGGCGAAAGGTGAAGTCGTTATATTGATATGCCTGCCGCAGCCGCAGCCAGGTGGTGAGATCAAGGTCGATCCCCGCCTCGATCCCCTGATGCCGGGTGCGATCGGCATTGAAGGTGGCGGCGGGAACATCGGGGGCCTGATCGAACTGCAACAGCTCGCCGCGAATATCGGCGCGGTAAAAGGTGACGTCCCATTTGGCGATGCCCACCGTGCCGCGCGTCCCCGCCTCGAACGTCCAGGCGCGTTGCAGGTCGAGATCGACGAAGCCGGGAGCGATCACGCCGCCGCTGGCGAACGGCGTCTGGTTTAGGTCGCTAAAGCCCGGCAGTTCGATCGACCGGCTGGCATTGGCGAAGAACTGGATGCTGGCGTTGGGCTCGTACAACAGCCCCAGCTTGGGCGAAAAGGCATCGAAGCTCGCCTCGCCACTGCGCGCGCCGTTCAGGAAATTGGTCACCTGGCGGCGACCATGCGAATGCACCCCGCCGGCGATCAGCGACAGCACGGGCAGCGGACTAAGGCGCAGCTCGCCATAGCTGTCGATCGTCTGCGCTTCCTGGCGTGATCGCGCGGTCAATGCCCCGCGCTTGCCGCCGATATTGATATATTGGCGCGCATTCACCGATCCCAGCCGCGCGGTGCTGCCGATCGCCAGATCGAGTGGCATCCCGCCAATCTCGCTCGCCAGATCGAGCCGGACGAACGCGCCATAATCAAAGGATTTCTGGTCGATCACCTGAAAAATCGGGTGATAAAGCTGCTTGGCATTGGCGAACACGCCGCCCGACACGGTGCCGCGCCCCAGATCAATGGTGGTGCGGTTCTGCAACCGGATCGAATTCACGTCGCGCGCCTGATCGCCCAGGATCAGCGCCGGCAGCGCCTGACCCGGATTGGTGAGGGCTTGCGCGCGATTGAGCGTGCCGGGCAAATCCTGGTCGATGTCGCTGATCGTGCCGTAAAAGCGCGTCTCGACGCTATCGGTCAGCCGGATGCCGGCATTGGCGTTCAGCCGGGTCGATTGGCGCGTGGCATGCTCGCGGTCACCGTCCGAGCTGTCATGCGTCAGCGCCAGATAGGCATCGCCGCGCGCGGTCGCAAAGCCCGCCGCCACCTTGCCGCGCAACGTGTTGAAGCTGCCGCCGTCGATCCTGGCCTCGATCCCCGGCGCGCTTTGCCCGGTGGGGGTGATCGCGTTGATCGCCCCGCCCAGCGTCGATCCCCCCAGCCGAAGCGCGTTGCCGCCGCGCAGCACGTCGATCCGCTCGAACACCTGCGGGTCCAGCTCCTGGAAATCGCCGCTATTGTCGGCCAGATTGATCGGCACGCCATCCTGGAACAGCATCAGCCCGCGAATGTGAAATCCCCGGCTGATCCCCGATCCGCGCACCGACAGCCGGATTTCCTGGCCATAGCGCGGCTGGGCATAGACGCCCGGCGAAAAGGCGAGCGCATCGCGCAGCGACACCGCCAGCGTGTTTTCGAACTCCTCGGCGGCAACGACATCGACACCGCCGGGGGTGCGCTGGAGCGCGGCTTCGGCTTGGTCGGCCAGGCGCTGGCCGGTGACGACGATGGTGTCGCGCTCCCGATCTTCGCGATCATCGGCATGGGCAGGAAGGGCGGCAAGCAACAGCAAGGGCGCGCCGATCGGCGCGTAGCAACGGATAGCCATGTAAAATTCACCTGGAAAAGCGGCGCGCGGGTCGCGCGCGGATCAGATGCCGCCGGATATGCCGGCGGCGCTTCGCTGGTTCAGGTGAGGGCGGGAGGCCCGCGCAAGGGGGGCCGCAAATACGGCGCGGCGCGCGGCAGCACGATCCGGCTGCGCGACAGCCCCAGCGCCAGCACGAACAGGATTGCGCCCAGCAGCAGCACCGGATCGGTCGCCGCCAGCATCGCGCCGGGCACCCCGGCAAAGGCGCAGGGCATCGCATCGTCACTGCGATCGGCCTGGTCGTGGCCTTCCATCGGGATGGTGATCGTCATCGGCCCGCTGCCGTTGCACACCGCGACGGTGATCGTCGTGCCCGATACGCTGGTCATGTATCCGGCGGGCACCAGCAATTTCATCGCCAGCACCGCTGCCAGCAGCAGCGCGGCAAGCGCCGGGTGGCGCGACAGGAGGCGACGAATCTGGAACATGTTGGCGGGCACCTAGCGCGGGGCGCGGGGTTTGTCACCGGGGACTGAGGCGCGGGGCCGATTGCCGCGATCGGCCCCGCGCTATAGGGCGATGGCATGGCAAAGGCAGAACGACTTGCCCGTCTCGACGAGCGCCGGCTCGAACTAGAGGCGGAATATACCGCGGCGCTGATCGCGGCGCTTCGCACCACCGCGTCGGGCAAATGGGGCCTGTTCGACCATCAGAGCGATCGCCACGCGCGCGCAGCGGTGGCCCCGGTGGTCGAGGCGCTGACCGATCTTGCCGATGCGATCGAGTCGGCGCGCGATCAGCTTGGACTCGAGCCGTTCGACCTGCACCGCGAATTCCTCGCCTCGCGCGGGCCGGTCGCATCGCAGGCGGTGGGCGAACCCAAGCAGGCACAGGCCTGGCTGGCACGGCTGACCGAAGCCAAGCCGTAAACAAGGCTACCATAATCCTTCCGTCATTCCCGCGAAGGCGGGAATCCATATGCCAGTGCAGGGGTTATGGATTCCCGCCTTCGCGGGAATGACGAAGAGAAGATCGATCAGCCTATTGCCGTCCCGCCTTAAGACCCCGCGCACGCGCCGTTTGCGGCCAGCCCGGTAGCGGTTGCCGCAACGCCCGCGCGCGCCTCCCCAGTGGCGCGCAGCAGTACCGATGCGATTCCGGCTTCGGCGGCGACGCGATCGGGGCCGACGATTTCCCAGCCCTGGCCCGCAGCGAAGGTCACTTCGGTGTTCGCTGTGGGCACGCGATTGCCGCGCGCGTCGAGGATTTGCGCGCGCCCGAACACCAGATCGTTCGCCCCCACCGGCACCCCGGCATCGTCGATCGCGGTACAAAGCGCCGCCGCCGCGCCGGGCGTCGTCACCGTGTCGCGCGCCACTTCGCGCCCGCCGATATAGGCGACGGCCTCCAACCTGCCCGGCGCGAAGCCGCCCATATGGAAATGCACCGGCGGATGCGCGATCCTGCCCGAAATCCGCCCGCGCACCGGCGCCTTGCGACCAAGCGACTTGCCGTTCAGCAGCAATTCGACCTCATCGGCATTGGTGAACACCCGCACATCGGGCGACGACGCGCTGGTCCAATAGCTCGCGATCTTCGCCATCGGTCCGCTCTTGAACAGCGGCGATACCTCGCTGGCATCCCGCTGCGATGCAAAGAACGAGTAGGCGAATTTGGGCAGCCGCTCGATGCTCATGATGCCCGATGTCTCGAGATCGTCGGCATAGCCGCGATTATAGTCGAACATCGCCCAATAGCCGTCGGCAAAGGCCGGGGTCGACAGATTGTCGTCATGCGCTTCCTGCACATTGGTCGCCTGTTGCAGCAGCCGCGCCTCGCCCGCGCCCAAGGGCTGGCGCGAGGTGCGGTCGGCTGCCTTCAGGTCGCCCCAGCTATCCTGTGCGAAGCCTGCATTCTGGGCATAATATTCCCAGTCGCCATATTCGGAGACGATATAGGCGCGGCCCGGCGGCTCGAAATGCTGCAACCGGTGCTGGCGCGCCTGGAGGAAGATGTCGAAACCGTCATTCTGCCAGCCCGCCGAATAGGCCTGGCCGCCCGGATATTCCTGGGCCGCGATGCCGATATAGTCCTCCACCAGCGCCTTGGGCATCTGCGTTTCGTTGAGCGAGCATTCCCACGCCATGACGCTTGGATGGTTGCGGTCGCGGCGGATCATGTCGCGGCAGGTTTGCAGCGTGTAGGCGCGGAAGCGCGGATCGGGATTGATATATTGCCAGCCCGGAATCGCGTCGATCAGCACCAGCCCCAGTTCGTCGGCGGCGCGCATGAAGGCGGGCGAATGCGGATAATGCGACAGGCGCACATAGTCGAAGCCCGCTTCCTTGATCGCCTTGGCATCGCGATATTCGGCCTGCGGCGACAGCGCATAGCCGACATAGGGATATTCCTGGTGCCGGTTGACCCCGCGCAGGAAGCGCCGCTCGCCATTGATCGCAATTCCCCGCTCGTCGATCGAGAAGCGGCGGATGCCGATCCGCTGCTCGGTCACGTCGCTGCCGCCGCCGGGGCCTTCTATCGTCGTGACGAGGCGATACAGGCTGGGGCTGCGCGGCGACCAGAGCTTGGGATCGGCAAGCACGATCTGCTGCTCGCTGCGCGCCAGCGTGCCCGGCGCGACCGCCAGCGGCGCGCTGACCTCGGCAACCATCGTCGCCCCGTCGAACAATTGCTGGCGCACGGTCGCAGTCGCGGGCACCGCGCCGCCATTGCGGACATCGGCGGCAATCGCGATCGTCGCGCGCTCGGTGCTGACCTCGGGATAGGTAACGAACAGCCCGCCGCCCGCCACCTTGCCCTCGAGCATCTCGTCGCTCAAATGCACCGGCGGTTTCACGATCAGTCGAACCCCCCGATACAGCCCGCCATAGGTATTGAAATCCAGCGTCTTCAGCGGCTTGGGGCCGGTCAGCGGATTGTCGCGATTGTCGAGCCGGACGCGAACGACATTGCCCGCACCCGCTTTCAGGTGCGGCGTAAGGTCGATCGTGAAGGGCAGATAGCCGCCGTCATGGCTGGCCACCGCGACGCCGTTCACCGACACCTCGGCGACGTTCATCGCCGCTTCGAAGCGCAGCAGCACCGTCTGCCCGGCCCAATCGGCGGGCGCATCGAAGCTCTTTTCGTAAAAGGCGATGCCCTGCCACTGGTCGTTCACCACGCGCGGTTCGATCCGCGTCGTGTGCGGCAGCGTCACCGTCTGCCACGCCGCCGCATCGGGCGCGGTCGCGGTGTCGCTCGCCGCGCGCTGGAAGCGCCAGTCAGTGTCGAAGGGGATGTCGCGCGCCGCGACGGGTGCGGCGGAAAGCGCCAGCAGCGCCAGCAGCAGCGCGCGACCCTGCATCATCTACTTCCCCACCCGATAGTCGCGCGACAGGAAATCGAACGCGGGCAGCGCCTCATGCCGGCCAAGCCCGAACCACGCCGCATTTTCCCAATTCGATCCGGTGCCCCAGCGCGTCTTGCACTGGGTCGAAACCCAGGCAGGCTCCCAATAGACGACGCCGATGCCGCCATTATCGACCACCAACTGGGTCATGTCGGTCAGATATTTGAGCTGCCCCTTGGGCGTGGCGGGATAGCCGGGGATCAGCGTGTCGGCCCCCAGCAGGTCGGGCGAACTGTCTTCCCCCTCGGTCGAAAAGGGATAGGCGGTTTCGACCACGACGACATCGGCCTTGTAGCGCGTCTTGGCCGCCTTGATCGTCGCGCCGAGTTGCGCCGGCGTCGATTTCGACCATTTGCGATAATAGCTGATGCCGATCAGGTCGTAATCGAGCACCCCGGCCACCGTCGCCGCATCGAACCAGGGCACGACATTTTCGGGCTGGGCGATATGCAGCATGATCTGCGGATTGGTGCCGGTCTGCTTGCCCGCCGCGCGCACCGCCGCGATCCCGGCGTTGAACAGCTTGGCATTGCGCGCCCAGTTGATCTCGCCCGTCGGCCCCGCCATCAGCTCGCCATTGGTCTCGTTGCCCACCTGCACCCAATCGGGCATCAGCCCCAGTGCGTGCAGCTTCAGCAGCGTCTCGCTGGTATAGGCACCCAGCGCCTTTGCCTGTTCGTCGGTCGATAATTTGGCCCAGGCGGCGGGCGGCAACTGCTTTTCGCCATCGGCCCAATCGTCCGAATAATGAAAGTCGAGCAGCGTCTTGTGCCCGGCGGCCTTGGCGCGCTGCAACGTCTTCACGACATCGTCATAGCCGCTGTAGCGAGTCCAGCGGGCATCGTTCCACAACCGCACGCGCACGATGTTGCCGCCGCGCTCGGCCATATAATTGAACGGATCGACCTGCTTGCCACCGGCACGAAACACCGCGCCGCAATCTTCCATCTCGTTGACGTAGGAAAGATCGGCCCCCAGGAACAAACCGCTGCGCGTAGAGCGCACTTCCTGGGGCCGCGTCGAACGTATATCCTGCGCCACCGCGCCGCCGGTAAGCGACGCGGCGAGCATCAGCCCGGTGATCGTGCGGCCGATCACAGGCTGAATCCGAAGCCGAACAGATAGCGCGCGCCGAATTGCTCGAATCGGCCCTGCAGCGCGCGGTCGCCATAATAGGTTTCGAACGGTTCGTTGGTGAGGTTGTTCGCCTGGAACATCAGCGTCAGCCCGCCGACCGGGGTGGTGTCGGGGAATTCATAGCTCAGCTGGAAATCGAGCACGCCTTCGGGCGCGGTGAACAGGATGCGATCGGTATCGCCCAATTCGGTCGCATAGCTGTCGCGATAGCGATAGCCCGCGCGCGCCTCGAGGCCAGCCTTGCTGTAATACAGCACGGTGTTGAACACATGCTTTGAAAGCCCCGGCAACGCGATGTCGCCGATCGCATTATCGTCTTCCTGCACCGTGATGTTGCTGTCGGTGAAGCTGTAATTGGCATAGACGCCAAAGCCGTCGAGCGGGGCCGGCAGGAAGCTGAACGCCGTCTGGAACAGCACTTCGAAGCCGCGAATATAACCGCCATTGCCGTTCACCGGCTGGCGGAACGTACCCTCGATGTCGGGGCCGCCGGCGGGGTTGGGGGCCAGGATCGTTGTCACCTGCGGCACGATGAAGGTATCCAGATCCTTGTAGAAACCGGCCACCGTCAACGCGCTGTCACGCCCGAAATACCATTCCAGGCTAAGATCGGCCTGGTTGGCGCGGAACGGTTCGAGCAGTGGGTTGCCGCCGACCGCTTCGGGCGCGCCGAAGTTGAACAGGCCGAACCCGGCGTTCAGGTCGTCGAGCGGCGCGCGCGACACCGCCCGGCTCAGGCCGGCGCGCAGTTGCAGCTTGTCGGTCAGTTTGAAATTCAGGTTCAGGTTGGGCAGCCAGTCGGTGAAGTTGTTCGGCGTCGCCACCGGCACCGCGGTGTTGGTCACCGATCCGTCGGGGTTCTCCGTCTGGTTGATCTGCGTGCTGGCCGACAGCGTTTCGGTGCGGATCATGCGGACGCCGGCATTGCCGCTGACCGGCAGGCCGAACAAATTGCCGGCGAGGTTCAGCTGGGTATAGCCGGCATAGGTCTTCTCGCTGACCTCCCAGCTCGATCGCTGGTCAAAGAACGACTGGGTGGGATTGATCGGGCCGAACAATTGCTCGACCGCGTCGAGGATGCGGATCGATTGCACCCCCGGCAGCCCGGCATATTGATCGCCGAAATAGAAATTGGGGTTCCGCAGATTATCGGGCGTCGACGCGCGCGCGGCGGGGTCGATAAAGCCGAACTGGGTGCGCTGGGTATAATCCTTCGACCGGTCGGTGAAGCGACCGCCGACGACGATCGACCGGAACAGGCCACCGCCCAGTTCGCGTTCGATGTCGAGCATGCCCGACTTCAGCTCGTCGTTGATGATCGGCGCGCCGCCGCCATTTTCAGGGATCTGGAAATCGGCGATCCGGAACAGATTGGGGTCGGTCAGGTCGGCATTGATCGTCATCGTCGGCCGGCGACCGCGGAACGACTGGAAGCTGGTGGTGGGGGCAAAGCCGACCGGCTCGGTCCGCAGCGTCAGGAATTGCTGGTCGCGCCGCGTGGTCGAATAGGCGGCATCGCCGCGCACCGTCCAGCCATTCGCAGACCAGCGCGCATTCAGGCCGCCGGCGTACAGATCGTCCTCGAAGAAGAACAACTCATTCACCCCGCGTACCACCTGTCCGAACGATTCATTGCCCGGGAACACGGTGGTGGTGATGCCGGTGATGTTGCCTCCCTGGCCGACGCCGCCGCTCAGCGTGTTGCCGAACGGCAGGCCCTCGACACGGAAGCCGCGCTGCGTTTCGTCGAAGGCGACATGGCTATAGAGGAAATCGGCATTGACCTCGAGGTTGCTCGACGGCTGCCACTGGATCGCGCCCAGCGCGCCATGGCGAATGTCGTCGCCGCCGCGTGCCAGCGCTTCGAAGCCGAACGGGATGTTGTCATTGCCCTGGCCATCGCCGTCTAGGTCGGCAAAGCTGTTGGTATAGCGAAAGATGTTGGTGCGCGTGGTCGCCACGGCCTGGCGGCGGCCCGAATAGCCGATCGCGAAACCCAGTGTGTCCGAAAGCTGGCCGATATAGCTGGCGCTGACGATGTAGCCAAAGGGATCGGCGTCCTGCACCTTGTCGGCTTCGGTGCTGAGGCCACCGCGAATATTGACGACCAGCTTGCTGCCATTCTGCTCGAGCGGCTTGACCGTCCGCAGATCGACCTGGCCGGCGATCGCGCCTTCCACCTGCGCGGCGGTGGGCGATTTGAACACGAACGCGCCGTTCAGCAATTCGGCGGGGAACTGCTCATAGCGGATGTTGCGATTGGCTTCGGCGGAGACGATTTCGCGCCCGTTCAGCAATGTGTTGACCAGATTGGGGCCAAGCCCGCGGATCGAAATCGCGGTGCCGTTGCCGCGATCGCGATTGGTGGTGACGCCGGGCAGGCGGGCGAGCGATTCGGCGATGCTCGCTTCGGGCAGCTTGCCGATGTCCTGTGCCGACAATACTTCCTGCACGCGGTCGCCATCGCGCTTTTCGATCAGCGCCCGGCGCAGCGATTCGCGATAGCCGGTGACGACGATCTCGTCGGCTGGGTCGTCCTGCTGCTCGGCGGCGGGCGCGGCGATGGCATCGGGTGTGGCGGTTGCCGTCTGGGCATGGACGCCGCTTGCCTGGGTGAGCAATCCCAATGCCGCGACCGAACTGAACAGCGCTGAACGAACCATGTTTCTCTCCCCCAAAATTCTGTCTTATTTATAAGACCATTAATGGGTCGGCGCGATAGCCGCAAGCCGCACCGCTTGGCAATGATTAGTATCGCTGGGTACCGGTTTTCAGCGGCAGAGGCTGTTGCCGGCCATGTCGAAATGGAAATGATTGGCGTGCGCTGCGTTATATTCGGGGCCTAGCACCGTGGTGAATCGCTTGCACGCCGATTGGTGGATCGTCCGCAGGAAGCGTTGCTCGCGATCGTCGCCCGCCCGCCAGCCGTCGAGCACGCTGATCCGCCGGCCATCGGCCAGCACGAACACCGCGACATCGACCGCATTGGCGCGGCCATGTTCGGACAATCGGGCGCTGCCGGCGATCGGTCGGCAGGCGAAAGTGCCATAGCTTTCGATCCGCACCACGTCGCTGTCCAGGATCTGCCGCGCGGCGGGGGCGACGGCATAGCGCACCCAATTGGAAAAATTGCGCGCCAGCGGGCAACGCATCGATTTCAGCCCCGCCACCGGCACGCCGATGTCGAGCAGTTGCACCGCCCCCACCACCAGGCAACCGCCGCCGAAATCCTGATTGGGCAGGGGGCGATAATCCACCCGGTCGCGGTTGAGATCGGCCTGGCATTGCAGCGTCTCGGCGCTTGGCTGCAGGGGCAGCGACGCCGGGGCCGGCGTGCGGCTGGCGCTCGTCGGTGCCCGCCGCGCAGCCCCATCGCCGCCGCCAAAGACACAGCCGGTCAAAAGGGCAGGCAGCATCGCTGCTGCCAACAGGGAACGGATACGCATGACTTCATGCTACCCTATCAAGCTGAACCCTTGGCGAATGATTTGCACAGGCAGGCGCAAAATCTGTGTGAATGATGGCATCCTCATGGCGGCATTGGCTATCGGTACGCCTCGATGCTGGCGCAGGCCCGATGCTGGTGTAGAGATGCCGCCCGCCCGCCGACGATCGGCAGGGCGTCGTCGGATTTCAGGGATAGGCATGGCCCGCAAGCAATCGAAATATGAGCGCGATGAAGCGCCGCGGAACGAGGATGCCGCACCGGCGGTGGTGCCGAACTGCTGGCTATGCGGGCGGCCCACCGGCACCACCATTATCTGGCACCATCCCGTGCCCAAGAGCCGGGGCGGGCGCGATGTCGTGCCGATGCACCCGATCTGCCAGAAAACGGTGACCACCACCTTCACCAATTCCGAATTGCAGCGCCACGGCATGGACGTTGCCGGGCTGCTGGCGAACCCGTCGATCCAGAAATTCGTCGATTGGGTGGCAAAGAAAGACCCCGATTTCAACGCCGCCATCACCCGCAAACAACGCTGATCCAGCCTCGCCTGCGCTGGTAAGCGCCACCTTTTCCTGAACGGAGACCGCCGCAATGCTCCGCCATCTGTTCGCCGCCGCGCTGCTGCCCATCTGCGCCGCGCTATCCCCGGTGTCGGCGCAGCAATCGGCCCCGGCGCAGCTCAGCGCGATTGACCGGGTGTGGTCGGGCCACAGCGCGCGTTTCGCGCTGCAGGTGACGGCGGACCGGATCTTCGTCGCTTATTATGATGCCAACCGCCAGTTGACGGTCGCATCGCGGTCCCGGCGTTCGGCGGATTGGGTGTATCACAAGCTCGATAGCTGGCTCGGCTGGGACAGCCATAATTACATCGCGATGGCGCTCGATCCGGCGGGCCATATCCATGTCGCCGCCAACATGCACAATGATCCGCTGGTCTATTATCGCAGCGGCGTTGCCGGCGACGTCCGCACCCTTACCCGGCAGCGCGTGATGGTCGATCCGGCTATCGAGGCGCGGATGACCTATCCGATCTTCCTGCACGACGGCACCGGGCGACTGGTCTTCAAATATCGCGACGGCGGCAGCGGCAACGGCAACGAAATCTACAACGTCTATGACGCAGCCGCGCAGCGCTGGACACCGCTGCTGCAAACCCCGCTCACCGATGGCGAGGGGCAGCGCAACGCCTATTTCATGGGGCCGGCGCTGGGGCCGGACGGGTATTTCCACATCGCGTGGGTCTGGCGCGAGACGCCGATGGCGGAAACCAATCACGATCTGTCCTATGCCCGCAGCCGGGATATGGTGCGCTGGGAGCGCGCCGACGGCACGCCGCTGTCACTGCCGATCCGGCTGTCGACCGCGCAGATCGTCGATCCGGTGCCGGTCGAGGGCGGCATGATCAACAACAACACCGTCATCGGCTTCGACCCCGCTGGTGCCGCGATGATCACCTTCCACAAGTTCGACCGGGCGGGAAACACGCAAATCTATGTCGCCCGCGTCGAGGGTAAAGGCTGGCGGATCGCGCAAGTCAGCGACTGGCAGGGTTTTCGCTGGGATTTTCGCGGCGGCGGTTCGCTGAACAGCCGCCTATCGGTAAAGGGTGCGCGGCCGGTGGGCCGCGACCGCATCCGTATATCGGTGATCCGCGATGGCAAGCCGATCGATTTCCTGCTCGATGCCAAGACACTTGCCCGGCTGGAGGAAACGCCCGGCACGTTGCTCGCCGATACGCTGGCGGGATCGATCGCGGTGCCGCCGGGGATGGTGCTGAACACCGTCGAGGACGCAAGCGGCATCGCGCTCGCCTGGCCCACCCGCCCGCCAAATCGCGACCAGCCGAGCCCGGATATTCCCGATCCCGGCGTCCTCCGGCTGGTGATACCCTGATCGAACCGGCACCCCTCCGGGGTCCGCTGCCCCCCGGCAAGCGAAGCCTTGAGGGCGGGGTATTTCGGAAAATGGTGCTGCTGGGGAGGATTGAACTCCCGACCTCGTCATTACCAATGACGCGCTCTACCACTGAGCTACAGCAGCAACGCCCCGCAGCCTTGCGGGCGGGGAGGGGCCTATGTGCAGGGGAGCGGGTGATTGTCAAGCGCGGCTTGCGCGGCGTACAGCAACACCCATGACCACCGACGACGATAAAAAGGCGCGACTGGCGCAAGCGCTGCGCGACAATCTGCGGCGGCGCAAGGCGCAGGCGCGCGGCGAGGAGTCTGCCGCCGTGCCTCCCGCCGTTCCGCGCGAGCCTTCCGAATAATTAGTCCAGCGGCGCGCATTTCGCCGCCAGCCAGGCGCGATCCTCGCCCTCCACGGTCGGGCCGACCTTGGCCAGCACCTTGGCATGATAGCTGTCGATCCAGGCCCGCTCGGCGGGCGACAGCAAGGCGGGTTCGATCAGCTCGCGCTCGATCGGCACGAAGGTGAGCGTGCGGAACCCCAGCATCGCGCGATCGGCCCCGGGCACTTCGCGCGGCTCGGTCAGGATCAGATTCTCGATTCGGATGCCGTATTCGCCGGCCTTGTAATAGCCCGGCTCGTTCGACAGCAGCATGCCCGCAAGCAACGGCTCGGCCGGCCCGCCGCCGGGATAATTGGGCGCGGCGATCCGCTGCGGCCCTTCATGCACCGCCAGATACGCGCCGACGCCGTGGCCGGTGCCGTGCGAGAAATCGAGCCCCGCTTCCCACAAGGGCCGCCGCGCGAACGAATCGAGCTGGCCGCCGACGGTGCCTTCGGGGAAGATCGCGGTGGCGATGCCGATATGCCCGCGCAGCACGCGGGTGAAGCGGTCGCGCATTTCGGGCGTCGGCGCGCCCACCGGCACGACGCGGGTAATGTCGGTGGTGCCGTCGAGATATTGGCCGCCCGAATCGATCAGGTATAATTGTCCCGGCAGGATCGGCGCGTTCGATTCTTCGGTGACGTGATAATGCGGGATCGCGCCATGTGCGCCGGTCGCCGAGATGCTGTTGAACGACAGGTCCATCAATTTGCCGGTGGCTTCGCGGTATTCGCGAAGCTTCGCCGCCGCCGACAATTCGGTCTGGCTGCCCTTGGGTGCCTCGGCCTCGATCCAGCGCAGGAAGCGTACCATCGCCCCGGCATCGCGCAATTGCGCCGCCTCATGGCCTGCGACTTCCGCCGGGTTCTTGCATGCCTTGGCAAGCAGCACCGGGTCGCGCATCGCGATAACCTTGGCACCGCCCGCCGCGAGCGCATCGAAGATCGCCGCGACCGAGCCCGCCGGATCGGCAACCACGCGCTTGCCCGCAAACCCCGCCAGCGCGGCGGCAAAGTCGCCGCGCTCATGCAGCCGTACTGCGTTGCCCAGGTGGCGGCGAACCTCGTCGGTCAGCTTGTCTGGTGCCACGAACAGATCGGCGGTCGCATCGGCATGGACGATCGCATAGGCAAGCGCGACCGGCGTGTTATCGACGTCGCCGCCGCGAATATTAAAGGTCCACGCGATCGAATCGAGCGCCGAGAGCACCACCGCATCGGCCCCGCGCGCCTCTAGCCAGCCCGCGACCTCGGCCCGCTTGTCCGCCGAAGAGCGCCCCGCGAGTGCATCGGCATAGGGCGTAAGCTTGGCACCCGAGGGTGCGGGCTGTTCGGCCCAAACCCGGTCGATCGGATTGGCATCGACCGGCACCAGCACCGCCCCGCGCGCCGCCAGCGCCTTGGACGCTTCGGCCACCCAGGCGCTGGTGTGCAGCCACGGATCATAGCCGATCCGCGCGCCGTCGCTTGCATGTTCGGCCAGCCAGCCCGCCACGCTCACCTGCGGCACCGGCACATATTGCCAATTCTCGCCCGAAACCTGCTCGCGCACCTGGATGGTGTAGCGCCCATCGGTAAATATCGCCGCCGCTTGCGGCAGCACGACCGCAGTGCCTGCCGACCCCTCAAACCCAGTCAGCCACGCAAGCCGCTGGGCATAGGCCCCGACATATTCGGAGAGGTGCTCGTCGGTGAGCGGCACGACAAACCCGTCGAGCGTATCGGTGGCAAGTTGCGCACGCAGCGCGGCGAGGCGGTGGGTATAGCTGGACATGGCGTTCTTCTTAAAAGCCCTCTCCCGCTTGCGGGAGAGGGTTGGGTGAGGGTCTGTCAACGGGCACATCGGCTTCGAGGTGCGACAACAGCGTAACCAGAACCCCCTCGATATTCTCGATCACGTCGTTGTTCCAGAACCGGATCACAAGGTATCCGCATCCGCGAAGATAGGCAGTACGAGTCGCATCGGTGGTTTCGCCATGCTGCCCGCCGTCGAGTTCGACGATCAGGAGCCGCTCGGGGCAGACGAAATCGGCGATATACGGCCCGATCGTCACCTGCCGCCTGAATTTGAACCCGCCAAGCTGCCGGTTGCGAACCGCGCTCCAGAAGTGCTTCTCGGCATCGGTAGCGTTCAGCCGCAGCGTTCGCGCGTGCGGATTGGTGGGGCGGATCGCTGGCATCGGTGGAATGTATCGAAGGAAGGCCCCTCACCCAACCCTCTCCCGCAAGCAGGAGAGGGCTCTCCCGCTCGCTTCGCCTCGCGCACCCTTCTTCTAACAGGCTGCTGAAAAAGGGCTTGGCTA
>NZ_JROH01000018.1 GCF_000786205.1 Sphingomonas sp. 37zxx
TAGCAAATGTCAGAATCGGACCACTAGCGCGGATAACGGCTCGCAAGCAGCCAGGCACCCACTGTTACAGCCCCAAACCACGCCAACATTGCACTGATTTGACCCGACAAAGCGAGCACTACAGCCGGGAGTATGACGACTAGCCATCCAACACGTTTGCTTGGAGGTATGCGCAATGCCCTATTGATAGCAAAAACACGCCTGCGCTTTGGATCGATGGCGATTAGATAAACGAGACCTGAAATACTGATCCCAAAGGTTATTGCGAATGCGAACAAGGTCGTCATTCCGCCGCCTCAAGTTCGGCATCGGTCTCCGTGTTTAGCTCGCCCATCAAATATGACCGAGTGCCGATTACTAGTTGCACGAGAAAAAGGCCTCCAGCGGTTAGCATTGCCAGATCGATCACCAAAGGGATGGCAACGCCGGTGCCGAGCAAGCCAGCCCAGCCCACTCCACCAAGACCTATTCGCAGTAGTGGCAGGCTGGCGAGCCCGAGCCCGAGTAGTAATTTGAGTGCCATGTCAAGACCAGCTCGGTTGCACCACAACTGAACTGCGCCGACGATCATTGCGATCACGAGGCCAGACACAAAGCCCCGAGCGGTTGCGCTCACAGTGTCGCCCAAAGGATACGTCAACAAGAACCCTGCCGCTGAGCCCACGAGTGCAACGGGAACTCCGTATGCGACCAAAGAAATAACATCACGAAGCCAACGCCAAGTGCTGGAGCCGGAGCGGCGCTCGACCCAAAGGCGCAGACCCGTCAGGCTAACATAGCACGTGGCTAGACCCAGTGCGATCCAGATAGCTTTAGATAGAAGTCCAGCAAAATGGCCGAAGTGCAACGGTCCCATCCAAGCAAATACGGCACTTCCGAGAGACGGGCGTGTACCGATATCCGGCTTCTCTTTAACGAAAGCGCCGGTGGACAGGTCATAGATCAGGTTGGTAGGTTTAATTGAGGAGCCAATAGGCCCATGAGTCACTTGAGCTACCGCGTCCGATTTCCCCCAATGTGCGACATTGATGAAATCAGGATCAGTGCCGAAGCGGGCGCGCGAATCGGCCAAAATCGTATCTAGGCTCGCCATGGGGGCTGCGGCAGAGCTAGTGGGAGGCGGTGCGCCCACGAGTGTCTCGATCATCTTTACCTGATCGCCGCCGAATGCGACCATCGCTACGATAGGCAAGCCAATCGCTCCGGCAAAACTGAAAAACGTCCCGGTAAAGGCGAGCAGAAAGCCGAATGGCAGGGTCCAGCTCCCGGCGAGTATATGACGGTCGCGATGATTGAGCAGGCGACTTGAACGGCGCGGCGCGACAAACAAATCCTTTATCAGGTGCCGGTGCAAAATCAGACCAGAAACCACAGCAAACAACATCACAAACCCAGCGATGCCAGTGAGGTATAGGCCGATCGGATTGGGCGCATGCAAGCTGATATGCAGGGTGGAGATGAAGTCTTCGAGCGCGCCTTGCCGGTCACCCGGCATTTCCGTCCCGTAACCTTCGTCGCGCTGCAGCACTCGCAACGTCCCGGGCTCCAGCAAGAACCGTACCCCCAAATCATCAGGTTCACCTGCCGCATTAGTTCCGTGCGTATGGAAGAACACCGCCATGGAGCCGGCTGCGTTGGGATAGATTGCAAGATCCTCACGGAACTTTGGATCAACTTCAGCGGCGAGGGCCTTGACGCGGGAATCGAGTGGTTGGCTGAATGCAGCGTCGTTGGTGCGACTGACTGACCAGCTACCGATTTCATGCGCCAACACCGCCACGGTTCCTGTAATCACCACCACATATAGAAAGAGGCCGAGGATAACGCCGGACCATCCGTGCACTGAGAGCAAGCGTTTGGATGTCGCCTTATCAACCATGCTCATCGCGTGCCTCCTCTTCAGAAATTAAGATAGATCAGGCTGATATTGATTGCGATAGCGGCCATAATGACGATCAGTGCTCGAACCACTTTGGCGTCAATGAGCGAATAGAACACATAGAGCCCCCAAAACGCCGGGAACAATAGGATCGCGAACACCAGATTATCGATCCCAGCAGCGCCTTTGGGCCACCACAGCGGGGTTGCAGCCATTGTCACGGTGGCTGCGATCAGGGTCAGCGGGCCTGCCATGATCCAGCGCATGATCAATGCCGTGCGCGGCGACACCACTATGCGACCTTCTGGGAACATCGGATTAAAACCCTGCTGTCACGTTCAACCCAAATGTACGTGGGCGACGAACATTGCGTACACCAAAGCTGAAGGAACGCTGGCTATCAACAACCCGGTCGAACAGATTGTTTACGTAGCCCTCGATCGTGATACCTCTGATGCGATAGCGCGCATTGACATTTGCCAGCACGAAGCTGCCAAGCCTATCTTCGGGCAAATTATCGAATGCCGAGAACCGGGCAGCTGAATATTCGACATTTCCGCCCAGCGTCAACTCGTCCAATACTTCAATATTGCCATAGACATTCGCAGTCATGCCGGGAGCCTGGGCAAAGTCATTTCCATTGAATGTATCATTGGCGGCACTGCCAAAGTCGGTGATCTCGGTCTCAAGCAAACCGATGGCAGCGCCGATCCGGCCCGTGTCAGCCAGTGCGTAACTGACATCAAATTCAAGACCGGCCGATTGAGAACGCGCGAGATTGAGAATGATCGAATCGTTAGGGCCGGCGGGGCCGGTCGCAAAGTTCTGCTGATCTTCCAACTCACTGTAGAATGCGTTGGCGTTGATGATCAGCCGCCCATCCAGCCAGGAAGTGCGGGCAGCAAATTCAATTGTGTCCGAGATTTCGCGATCGAAGCTGTAGGGTGTGCGGGTCACAAAGCTCACACCGCCGCCGCCTGCCGTGTAGCCGCGATAACCGGTCAGGCTGAGTGATGCGTCGTCCGAAACATGCAGTGTCATCCCAAGTTTGGGCAGAAACAGCCTGTCGGTGCGGTCGAAGTCAAAGCCAAAGAATCCGCCAAATCCCGAGAAAACACGGGTCTGACTGTCTTCGATATAGCGTCCCCCGACCAACAGATCAAAACTGCGCGAAAGCTCGATGGTGGCATCGGCAAAGACCGAAATGCTGCGCACCTCATCGTCTGCTGCAAGCACAAAGGAAGAGCCGGGAGCGCCCAGATCGGTCCGCTGGCGATCCAGCAGATAGGCCCCTGCAAGAAAGCGGGTGCGGGTTTGCTGATCGCGGTAGATGAGCTTGGGCTCGAAGGCCCATTGCTCAACGTCGAACGTGAAGTCGAGATACTGCGCTGGATCCGGTGATCCGACCGATGGCGGCGTGAATTCGGAAATCGACGTCTGCCGCGAAACCACTGCCTCGACCGACCATTTGGGGCTGAATTCATGGTTCAAAGTCAGCGAAAGAACGGAGTTTTCATTCTCGACGAAGGTGATTGGGCCATTGAGGGAGAATGACGCATTGGACAGGGAAACCTGATCATTGGGATAGGCGCGGCGGCTGCGTTCAAGGTTGGCCGCAAAGAGCAGTGACGTTTGTTCCGTCGGCGCAAACAGAACCTTGGCGCGGTAGTTTGAGAACCGTTCGTCCGACAATTGCTCACGGTCTTCAGCAGTCAGGCCAGTTCCTCCACTGGTGGAGAAGTCGACAAAGCTGCTGCCGCGCACATCCTGGCCGGTTACGCGCACAGCCAGATTGTCACTGAGCGCAAGATTGACCATCGCAGCGCCGTTCAGGGTTGTCCCTCCGCTGCGAATGCCGGCCTGAATTGCAGCCTCGTTAGTAAACTTCGGGTCATTGGTGACCTGCACCAGCGCCCCTGCCAGCGAGTTCTGGCCAAAGGTGGTCGACTGAGAGCCGCGCAGGATTTCGATCTGGCTGATGTCCCAGAGTCCGCCGAAACCATCAGGCACAGCGCTGTAGGTCCGCGCCACGCCATCAATATAAGACGTGAACCGTGGGTTCGAGCCTGTCACCGCGCCCCCGCCGCCTTGCGCCGTTCCGTTGCCGTCAAGACCTCGGACTGTGGGCAAGATACCATCGCGCACGATGGTCACGTTTGGAACGCGGGTGAAGGCATCAAAGGTTTGGAGAAATCCGGTGGTATCATCAGCGCGGAGTACGGTCACGCTCTGGGCGGTGTCCTGCAGCGAATCGCCACGCTTTGTCCCTGTGACAATTATCTCTCCGGCGGGGGTCTCCGAGCTTTCACTTTCAGTTTGCGCGAATGCGCTTGAAGGCAAGGAAAGCGCTATCACGCAGGCGGCAATGCCCCCGAACCGGATATGCCTCCGAATGCACGGCGTAAATGTCATTGAGATTGTTGCCCCTGCTACCGCGGACACGGATCCGCAGCTCAGGCAGCTCTCTAAATGACAATCATTCGCACTGCAACTCATTCGCATTAGTGAAATTGCAAATTATGCTGTAACCTTGGGCTTGACCGACTGATCCCGCTGCCGGTTTGATCGAGTGCCCCGCAATCGCGCGGGTCGCGGGCCGTGAGGGGTTGCGCGCCGCGGCAACCGCCCCGACCCCACGCTGGGTCACCACCGAGGGAGCACCGGCGTATCGCGCGAGCAGCTATGAGCCGCTGCCGGCTTCCAAAAACACCCGATCTCGATGCCGGCCCAATCGCTGGTAGCGCGGTCAGGCTGATGGCGCCGTCTGCTCGGTATTCATCATCGCGATGATCCGTTCGCGCAGCCAGGATAGCCCCCGGTCGGCGGCGCGGGCGCTGTGAAACTGCATCATCTCGCGCATGATCGGCAACGCGAAGGGGGGCTGGCGTATCACGAGCGACAGTTGCGGCGCGAGTTCGCGGGCCAGCCGTTCGTGCATCAGCGCCAGGCGGGTGGTGCCAGGCAGCATCCAGGGCACCTGCGTGAAGGCCGCGCAGATCACCTCGATCCGGCGCTGTTCGGGCATCCCGCGCAAAAAGTTATCGATGAAGGTGCCATCGCGCGAGACGCTGACAACGACGTGCCCGCTATTGTAAAAGGTTTCGGCATCCAGCGGCTTTTGCAGCGCGGGATTGGTGGCGCATCCGACGACGACATGCCGCTCCTCCAACACCAGTTCGCGCGGATGGTAGGGGTCGAGAAACTGCTCGGGCGAAATGATCAGGTCGATCTCGCCATCGTCCAACTGTTCCAGATTGTCCGATCGCGGCAAGGTGATCTCGACCTGGATACCCGGCGCTTCGCGTTGCAGCGACCGCAGCAGCGGGCTGATCAGCACCAACGTGATATAGTCCGACGCGACGATGCGGAAACAGCGCCGCGATTGCGATGGGTCAAACCGCATGCCGCTGGCCAGGATACCGCGCAGGTTCAGCACCGCCGCCGAAACCTGGGGCGCCAGCGACAGCGCACCCGGCGTTGGCAACATCCGCTTGCCGTGCTGCACCAATATGTCGTCGGCAAAGGCTTCGCGCAGGCGCTTGAGCGCGGCGCTCATCGCCGATTGAGTCAGGTGCAACCGCTCCGCCGCCCGCGTCACGCTCCGTTCCTCGAGCAGCATGTCGAAGGCAACGAGCAAGTTCAAATCAAACTGATCCAGCCGCATTCCATCAATTCCATTTGTGGTTTTGCATCAAAACAAATCGTTATGCCTATGGTCGAGGAATTGTCACTCTCCATAACACAGAGCGCTCGGAGAAGCGGTTTATGGGGAGGAAAGCATGAAACGAGCGTTATTGGCGGGGGCCACCGCAATCTTGGCTTTGGGCGGACAGACTGCCCATGCCCAGGAGGCATCCACAGCCCCGCAAGAAGATTCATCGCAGGCGGGCGAGCAGGCGGAGGCCGAAACGGGCCTTGCCGACATCATCGTGACGGCACAGCGCCGATCGGAATCGCTGCAGCGCGCGGCGGTCGCGGTATCGGCGGTAACCGGCGACGATCTGGCCCGGTCGGGCATCACCGAAACCGCCAATCTCGGCAAGCTGGTGCCATCGCTGGTGGTGCAGCCAACCGGCGGGACCACCAGCTTTTTCCTGCGCGGCGTCGGTACCAATTCGCAGAACAGCTTTTCGGAAAACGCCGTCGCGTATAATTTCAACGGTGTCTATGTCGGCCGGCCGACCGCGCCGGCGGGGGCGTTCTACGACCTTCAGCGCGTCGAAGTGGTCAAGGGGCCGCAGGGCACTTTATATGGCCGCAACGCCACCGGCGGCGCGATCAACGTCCTGCCGAAAGCCCCGATCCTGGGCGAATTCAGCGGCGAGGGGCTGTTCGAATATGGCAATTACGACAGCAAGAAGGGTTTCCTGGCGCTGAACGTGCCGATCGGCAACGTCGTTGCGCTGCGGGTCGCCGCGCAGGTCGTCGATCGCGATGGCTATATCTCCGACGGCTATGACGACGACAAGGGCGAGGCGGTGCGTGCATCGCTGTTGATCGAGCCATCGGCGATGTGGTCGGCCACGCTGGTCGCCGATTATTATCGCCAGCATGGCAAGGGTGCCGGCGCGGTGCTGCTGCCCAACGCCAGTTTCGCGGTTCCGCCGCTGGAGGATCGCGTCAGCGTTTCCGACCCGCGCGCGCGCGCTGCGATCAGCAGTTATGCCGCCACCTTGTTCGCCCCGCCCTTCTGCGGCGGCCTTGGCGGCTTCATCACCAGCGGCTGCGTGGCGCAGGCCGGGACCGACGGGTTCCTCGACAATGAATTCTTCGGCGTCAGCGCCACCGTGGTCGGCGATACGGGATTCGGCACGCTGACAGTCATCCCGGCGTGGCGTCGTTCGGACGTGAAGTTCCGCACCTATCTGCCGGGCTTTGCCGGCGACTTTTCCGACCTTGCCGAACAGTCGTCGATCGAAGTGCGGCTGGCATCGAACGAGGGGCAGCGGCTGCGATATGTCATCGGTGGTTTCTATTTCGGCGAAAACCAGGCGACCGAAAACTTCTTCCGCCAGGGCACTATTTCGACGACGCGATTCACGCCGCGGCTCAACACCGAAAGCGTCGCCGCGTTCGGCCAGTTGACGTTCGACGTGACGAGCGCGCTGCGGCTGGTCGCCGGCGGACGCTATACTGGCGAGGACAAGCGGCAATTCACCTCGACCGCGTCGGGCGGCCTGCCGCGCCCGGTGGAGCCGCCGCTGAGCGCGCCGTTCACCGGCAATCTGAGCTTCGAGAAGTTCACCTGGAAGGCCGGGGTCGAGCTCGATGCCGGGCCGGCGTCGCTGGTCTATGCCAATGTCGCGACCGGGTTCAAATCGGGCGGCTTCTTCGTCGCACAGCCGCCCAACAACACCTTCGACCCCGAAACGCTGACCGCGTACACCGTCGGCGCGAAGAACCGGTTCTTCGGCAACAAATTGCAGCTGAATGTCGAGGCATTTTATTGGGACTATCGCGACCAGCAGATCACCCATATCGGCGGCGTCCCCACCGGCAACGGGCTGTTCGGCCAGGGATCGGTCACCGTCAACGCGGGCAAGTCGCGCATCTATGGTGCCGAGTTCGAGGCGCGGTTCGCCCCCAGCCGCAGCGATCTGTTCAATCTCAACGTCCAATATCTGAACGGCAAATATGACAGCCTGCAAACGTCGAATTTTTCGCCGACGGGCGCGCCGGTAACCACCGGGTGCCGGACGCTGGGCAGCCGGGCCGCCAACCCCGGCGTCAATGCCGCGCGCTTCTTCGACATCGACTGTTCGGGCAAGCCGACGGTCAATTCGCCGAACTGGGCGCTCAACCTTGGCTATGAGCGGACGTTCGAACTGACCGGCGACCTGTCGCTGATCGCCGGCGCGCGCGGTAATATCGAAAGCAGCCGCTTCCTTGACGCCAATTACCGCGAGGACCAGAAGCAGGATGGCTTCGCGATGGCGGATGCGTTCCTGACGCTGGAGAGCCGTGGCGGGTGGAACCTGACCGGGTTCATCAACAACATCACCGACGAGGAAGTGCTGGCCCGCGCCGGCACGCGCCCGATCCTCGACTTCCCCGTCGGCACGCTACGTCCGCCGCGCACCTATGGCGTTCGCGTCGGGTTTAACTTCTGATGGCGAGGTGGCGGGCCGGGCGCATGCCGGCCTGCCGCCGCATGCACTTTGTGAAAGTCCAATAGATGCGTCCACAATCCATCCTCATCATCGGCGGCGGCATTGGTGGTTTGACCGCCGCTATTGGCCTTTGTTCGCGCGGATTCGCCGTCACCGTCATCGAACGCGATCCCGAATGGTCGGTCTATGGCGTCGGCATCATCCAGCAGTCGAACGTCATCCGCGCGATGGCGCAACTGGGGCTGATCGACGAATATGTCTCGACCGGCGTCGGCTTTGACGCGGTCGAAATCTATGCGCCCAATGGCATGCGGGTGGCGCGCGTGCCGACCCCGCGCCTGGTCGACGGCTATCCGGCCAATATGGGCATCGGCCGCCGCGCGCTGCATAAATTGCTGGGCGATCGCACCATCGGCGCGGGTGCCGAGGTGGTGCTGGGCGTCACCGCGACGCAGATCGTCGATGATGGCGACGGCGTCGATGTGACGCTGTCGAACGGACGGCGCGAGCGGTTCGACCTGGTGATCGGCGCAGACGGGGTCTATTCGCAAGTGCGCGAGCTGATCTTTCCCGAAGCACCGCGTCCGGCATATACCGGCCAGGCGGTGTGGCGCTACAATCTGCCACGGCCCGCCGACCTCGATGCGCTGCATGCGTATAACGGCCCGACCGGCGTCGGGCTGGTGCCGATCTCGCCCGAGCTGATGTACATCTATGTCACCACCCCCGAACCCGACAATCCGCGCTATCCGCGCGAGGGGCTGGCCGCGAAGATGCGCGAAAAGATGGCGGGTTGCGCGCCGCTGATCCGCGAGCTTTCGGAGCAGGTCACCGACGATGACGGCGTGGTCTATCGCCCGCTCGAGGCGCTGCTGATCGAGGGGCCGTGGCATCGCGGGCGGGTGGCGCTGCTCGGCGACGCGGTCCACGCGACCACCCCGCATCTGGGGCAGGGCGCCGGGATGGCGATCGAGGATAGTCTGGTGCTTGCCGACGAACTCGACCGGCACGACGACGTCGAGGCCGCGCTGACCGCCTATCGCGACCGCCGGTTCGACCGCTGCGCCTATATTGTGCACTCGAGCATCGCGATCTGCATGGGCCAGATCGGCAAGGGGCCGCCGGTCGACAATGCCAAGGCGACGCACGAGATGTTCGACATGGTGGCCAAGCCGATATGACCGGCCAGCGCTCCGCCGCCTGCACGCCCGGGCTGGCATCCACCCGGCACGGTGTCGTGCTGATGCTGACCGCCGTAATGCCGACGATGGCGATCATCGCGCTGGTGCCGGTCCTGCCGCTGCTGCTGCGCGAATTCGCCGCAGTGCCCGGCTCGGCGGTGCTGGTGCCGATGGCGCTGACCGTGCCGGCGCTGTGCGTTGCGCTGTTTTCGCCGCTGGCGGGCTGGATGTCCGACCGGGTCGGGCGCAAGCGGCTGCTGATCGGCGCGCTGATCGGCTATGCCGGGTTCGGCCTGCTGCCGCTGTTGCTGCAGGACCTGTATGCTATCCTGGGCGTGCGCATCCTGCTGGGGGTGACCGAGGCGATCATCATGACCGTCGCGACCGCGCTGGTCGGCGATTATTTCGAGGGCGAAAGACGCGAGAAATGGGTGGCGATCCAGATCGCGACCGCCAGTGTCAGCGCGATCGTGCTGATCGCCGCCGGGGGGGCGCTGGGCGAGGCGCTGGGATCGCGCGGGCCGTTCTGGCTGTACCTGCTCGCGCTGCCGGTCGCGCTCGCCGCCGCCCTCATCCTGTTCGAACCTTCGCGCATCGAGGCCAGGTCGGCGGCTGCGCTCGCCGCGCCGGTGACGCGCGGGATTGCCGGGCTGGTCGCGATCACGTTCGGCGTCGGGCTGTCGTTCTACACGATCATCGTCCAGCTCGGTCCGGTGATCGAGGCGACCGGCGTGACTTCGCCCGCGCTGATCGGGCTTGCCGGAGCGGCGGCGAACCTTGGCGTGATGCTGGGGTCGATGACGTTCGGGCGGTTGAAGGCATGGCCCGGCCAGCGGCTGCTGGGCCTGGGACTGCCGCTGGTGGCGATCGGCTATGTCGGGGTCGCGCTGTCGACCAGCTTTTACGTGACCGCCGCGGCTGCGGTCGTCATCTGTATCGGCAATGGTATCATGCTGCCGACGATGCTCGCCTGGGTCTTGCGCCGCCTGCCGCCCGAGACGCGCGGTCGCGGGACGGGGGTGTGGACCGGCGCATTCTTCCTGGCGCAATTCGTCGCCCCGATCACCGCCGCCGCGCTGGCCGGGCTGCTCGGCGGGTTGAGCGGCACCTTCATCTTCTTCGCCGCCGCTGCGGCCCTGGCCGCCGGGGTCGCCTTGCTGCGCCCGGCGCGCGCCACCCCCTATCCCCAAGGAGTTCGTTCATGACCAAGCCAGTCCGCCGCGTAGTCACCGGCCATAACGCCGCCGGCCTGGCGATCATCCAGGACGATGGCGCGGCACCGCGCGTGCAGCAGGTGGGCGGCCCGTCGGGTCCGATGTTCCACGAAATCTGGAACACCCAGGCCACGCCGGTGTCGATCGACGCGGCATCGGGCGAGCCGCATGAGGACGGCATCAAGCTTGCCCCGCCCAAGGGCGGCACGCGAATCCGCGTGCTCGACATCCCGCCCGAAAGCGATGAGATCCGCACCATGTCTCCCGAAGAGGCACGGCTGCATTTCGCCGAGATCGGCGCGGGCGATGCGTCGGCGCACACCGGCAGCGGCACGCGCCACGCGCTGATGCACCGTACCGAAACGATCGATTATGGCATTGTGCTGGAGGGCGAGTTGGTGCTGATCATGGACGAGGGCGAGACGACCGTTCGCGCCGGCGACATCGTGATCCAGCGCGGCACCAATCATGGCTGGTCGAACCGCTCCGACCGCAATTGCCGGATCGCCTTCATCCTGATCGACGGCGCGTTCGAGCCCGAACTCCAGCGCTGATGCGGGTCGCGATCACCGGCGCGGCGGGCTTTGTCGGTCGCGCGGTGGCGGCGCGGCTGGCGACCCAGCATCCCGAGGTTGCACTGTTGCTGGTCGATCGCGCGTTCGACCGGGCAGGAGTGGCACCGACGCTGACCGGCGACCTGACCGACGCGGGATTCCTGCGCGCGATCTGTGACCGAAGCGACGTCGTCATTCATCTGGCGGCGCTGCCCGGTGGCGCGGCGGAGCAGGATGCCGCGGCATCGCGCGCGATCAACCTAGACGTGCCGCTGGCGCTGATCGACGGGATGGCGGGGCGGCGGCTGGTGATCGCTGGCTCGATCGCGGTGTTCGGCCACGCCCTGGCCGAGCCGGTCGACGACATGACGCCGGTTCGTCCGGCGAGCGTCTATGGCACGCACAAGGCGATGGTCGAGCTTGCCTTTGCCGATGCAGTTCGGCGCGCGGCGGTTGCGGGAATGGTGCTGCGGCTGCCGGGCATCGTCGCTCGCCCGGCGGCTGGGAACGGCTTTGGCTCGGCGTTCCTGAGCGACGTATTCCATGCCGCGCGCCAGGGGCGGCGCTACACCCTGCCGGCCGCCGCCGACGCGACCAGCTGGCTGATGTCGGCGCGCACCTGCGCCGCGAACCTCGTCGCTGCGGCGCTTGGCCCCGATAGCGCACAGGCGGCGGTGACGCTGCCGGCTTTGCGGGTGCGGATCGGCGACCTCATCGCCGAACTCGCGCGGCATGGCGATGTGGGCGGCATCGATCATGCCGAGGACGCCGCCACCCGCCGGATGTTCGGCAGCTATCCGCCGCTCGCCACGCCGCGCGCCGACGCGCTGGGGTTTGCGCATGACGGCACGCTGGCGCAACTGGTCGAGACCGCCCTTGCCGACATCTGACCCGCTCGCGGGGTTTCGGCTCGACGGTCGGACCGCGCTCGTCACCGGGCCGGTGCACGGGATCGGCCTGGCGATCGCCCGATTGTTCGCCGGGGCTGGCGCGCGGCTGGTGCTGGCGGATCGCGACGCCGCCGAATGCGACGCGCTCGCCGCCTCGCTCGGCGCGATCTCGCTGCCGACCGACGTGGCCGATGCAGCCGCCCTGGCGCGGCTGGCCGATGCGGCGGAGGAGCGAAGCGGGGGGATCGACATCCTGGTCTGTAACGCGGGTATCGCGGGGCCGGTCGCAGCGATGCACGCGGTGAGCGAAGCCGAGCGCGAGCAACTATACGCGATCAACCTGCTCCACCCGATCCGGCTGACCGCAGCGATCGCCCCGCGCATGGCGGCGCGCGGGCGGGGCAGCATCGTGCTGTTGTCGAGCATCGCCGGGCTGCGCGGCAATGCGCGGCTGGGGCATTATGGTATCACCAAGGCGGGGATCGCGCAGTTGGCGCGCAACCTTAGCGTCGAATGGGGACCATCGGGGGTCCGCGCGAACGCCATCGCGCCGGGGCTGATCGCCACCGACTGGGCCGAGGCGATCCTGTCGAGCCCCGAGCGTGCCGACCGGCGGCTGGGGCTGACCCCGCTGCGCCGTGCCGGCACCCCGCAAGAGGTCGCCGCCACCGCGCTATACCTTGCCAGCGATGCCGGCGGGTTCACGACGGGGCAGACGATCGTCGTCGATGGCGGGACGACGGTGTCGGACGGGAATTAACCCGCCACGACCCGCTGATCGATCACCCCGAACGGCGAATCCCCTTCGCCTGCGCGCATCGTGACTCGGGCACCGAACGACAGGAACGGGGTTTTCGGCGTGCCGCCGGCGATCATCTCGATCGCGCGGCGTTCGGACAGGCAGGTCGATCCGACCGTGTCGTGCTCGGGATTGGACACCGTCCCCGACCCGATGATCGTGCCCGCGGGCAGCGAGCGTGACCGGGCGGCGTGTGCGATCAGATCGTGGAAGCCATATTCCATCGCCGCGCCATTGGGATGGCCGAACCAGGTGCCGTCGACCTCGACCGTCAGCGGCAGGCAGACACGGCCATTGCGCCATGCCCCGCCCAGCGTTTCGGGCGTCACCGCAAACGGTGCGGCGCTGCATGCGGGCTTGGCCTGGACCCAGCCGAACCCGGTCTTCATCTCGACCGGCGCGATCGCGCGAAGCGACCAGTCGTTGATCAGCACGATCAGGCGGATATGCGCCAGCGCCTGATCCGCCGGGCAGCCCATCGGCACGTCGCCGGTGATGATGCCGAACTCGCCCTCGAAATCGATCCCGTCGGCTTCGCTCGGCATCGGCACATCGTCGGTGGGGGAGATGAACTGGTGGCTCATCCCCTGGTACATCAGTGGCAGGGTGGTTTCGATCGGGGCGTGGTTGAACGCCCGCTGCATCAATGCGCCGTGATTGGGAAAGGCCGATCCGTCGAGCCACTGCCACGCGCGCGGCAGCGGCGCGGCGAAGGCGTCCGCCGCCACGCGCTCACCCGACGAAGCCGCCGCGACCGCGGCGCGCAGGGCAGGCTGCGCCGCGTCCCAATCGTCGAGCGCGGATTGTAGCGTCGGATAGCCCGTGACCGGCGCGACCCGCGTGCCATCGGCGTCGACCGCAACCAGCGTGCCGTCCCGCCCGCCACGCTTCAGCGTCGCCAGCCGCATCACGCGGTACGCCCGCCCAGCGTGTCGGCGAACCAGTCGGCGATGTAATCGCAGCCAAAGCTCATATTGTCGGCCCCGACATGCTCGACGCCGCCTTCGCGATCGGTGAACAGCTTCAGCTCGCGGCGCGGCGAATTGACCAGCTGGTCGTAGCAATCATGCGCGTAATCGACGCTGATCTGGCGATCCCTGGCACCATGCGTGACCAGGAACGGCACCTTCACGCCGTCCATATGGCCGTTCAGGTTCATGTCGTTCGCCTTGGCCAGGAAATCGTCCATGTCGGTGGCACCGAACGCCCACATCACATGCGCCCAATAATGCGGCACCGGATTTTCGCCTTCGCGTTTCAGCCGCTTTTGCTGCACCTCGGCCCAATTGTGGTTGGCACCCCAGCAGGCACCGCTGGCGAAGCGGGGTTCATAGGCGACCGCGCGCGGCGCGAAATGGCCGCCGAGCGAGATACCCGTCATGCCGATCCGCGTGCGATCGACATCGGGCTGAGTCTCCAGCCAGTCGATCGCCTTGCCCGCCCAGCTTTCGCTGTGGGGATCGACGGGCAGGTGCTGCAGCCGCAGCGCCTCGCCGCTGCCGGGCTGGTCGACGCTGAGGGTCGATACGCCGCGCCGTGCCAGCGCCTCGGGCAGGCGCGACCAGTAGAGCAGCTCCTTGCAGCTATCGAGGCCGTTGCAATAGACGACCACCGGGTGCTGCCCCGGACCCTTTGCCCGCGTGAAAAGGGCGGGCATCGTGCCGGTTGCGAGCGGGATTTCGACCCGCTCGCGGTTGATCGCGCCAAGACCGGTCGAACGGTCGAACGCGGCGCGCGCCTTGGCATAGGTTTCGTGGCGACCGGGATGGCCATGCCCCTGCATCCGTTCGGCGATGAACAGATAGAGGGCCGCCCGTTCGAGCTTGTCCGACGCGGAAAAGCTGCGGCCGGCTGAGTCATCCTCGTTCGCCAGGTCGATCAGGCGATCGGCCATCGCCACCCATTGCGCCATGAACTGCGGCGTGCCGGCATCGGCACCGTTCGCGGCGGCATCGCGGATCGGCTGGCACATATCGACGATCTCGCCGATCTTTCCGCCGCTTTCGAGCGCGATCGCGACCGACAGGTTCCAGATGTAATTGGGGAAATATTCGAACAACGCCATGATTTATGCCTCCACCGGCGTGAACAGGCCGGCATCGGCCTGTGGATGCGGCATCGTCTGCGGGCCGCCGACGCCGATGCCCCATTGGTCCATCACGGTGGGGCCGGGCACATGGACCTTGTCGACATGGCTTTCGAAATCGACATGTTCGAGTTCGGAAGTGTATTCGACCGCGAAGCCGTTGGGCGTGGTGAAATAGCTGAACGTATTGTCGCCGGCGGTGTGGCGACCCGGACCCCACAGGATGTTGGTCCCCATCTTCCGCAGGCGGCTGATCCCGCGCATCATGTCGTCGAGCGTCAGCATGTCATAGGCGACGTGGTTGAGACACGCCGGCCCCGGCAACAGCGCCAGCCGATGGTGTGCCGAATTGCACCGCAGGAAGCACATGAAGTCGCCCAGCCAGTCGCTGACGCGCAGGCCCAGCACATCGACGAAGAACTGTACCATCGCCTTGTGGTCGGGCGAATGCAGCACGATGTGGCTGATCTTTTGCGGCACCGCGTCCCAGCGCACCATTTGGCGCGCAGTGCCGGGGGCGACATCGCTCGAAATCTCGAACGGCAGCCCGTCTTTCGAGAAGAAGCGGAAGCCATAGCCGCCGCCCGGCGTCGCCAGGTCGCGCGGCGCGAAAATGATCGTGCAGCCCGCCGCCACAACCTTGTCGTGCAGCGCCTCGACGTCGCTGCGGCTGTCGGTGGCGAGGGCGATGACGTCGATGCGCTTTTGCTCGGCCTGGCGGAGGCGAACGACGTGATGTTCGGCATGCCCCTCGGCGGCGAAATAGAGCATGCCGTCCTGGTCGGCGACTTGCTTGAGCCCCCAAACGTCGCGGTAGAATGTCTGTTCGGCTTCGAGATCGGCGACGGCATAGCCGACATAGCGGATTTCGGTGACGCGGCTCATGGCGGTCCTGCTCCCTGAATGAATGCCGGCTGTGCACCGACCCTATGGGGCTGCGTCTAGAGCCTGTGCGCGGCGTTGAAAAAGTGATTGATTGGATGTATATCGATCCATCATGTGAATGGAGCCGCGCGTGCGTTTCAAAGGCCTCGACCTGAACCTGCTGGTCGCGTTCGAGGCGATCATGGAAAGCCGCAGCGTGTCGCGCGCGGCCGAGCGGGTGAACCTTAGCCAGCCGGCGATGAGCAATGCGCTGGCGCGGTTGCGCAGCTTTTTCGGCGACGAATTGCTGATCGCGCATAACAAGCGGATGTATCCGACGCCGTTCGCTGAAACGCTGTTGCCGCAAGTGCAGGCGGCGCTGGCGACGATGGAGGGCGTGGTCGCGACGTCGCGCCATTTCGATCCCGCCACGTCGAGCCGCACGTTCCGCGTGATGGCATCCGATTACATCGCCACCGCGGTGCTGTTCCCGATCATCACCCGCCTGGCCGAAGTCGCGCCGGGGGTGCGGATCGAATTGTTGCTGCCCAGCCAGCGGCGGATCGAATTGCTCGACAGTGGCGGCATCGACCTGCTCATCACGCTCGAGCCCTATGCCACGCAGGCGTTGCCTTCGGACATTCTGCTGGAAGATGAGTATCGGCTGGTCGGGCGGATCGGGCACCCGGCATTGGCGGCGGGTGCGTCGCGCGAGGTGATGCTGGCGCACGATCATGTGCTGGTCGCGATCGGCGAGGAGCGGTTGCCGAGCTTCGGCGACGCCTATCTCGACCGGATCGGCATCCAAAGACGGGTGGCGATGACGGTGCCGAGCTTTGCGATGCTGCCCTGGCTGTTGCAGGAAACCAACTGGCTGACGCTGATGCAGGGGCGGCTGTTCACGCTGATGGCGCGCAGTTTCGCCATCGCCGCCGCGCCGCCGCCGGTCGCGATCCCGAAACTGGTCGAGATGGCGCAATATCATGTCACCCGCGCCAACGATCCCGGCCTGCGCTGGCTGATCGACACCATCCGGACGCGGGCTAGCGACCCGACCTGACCTCGTCAGCGTGCCCCGCGCAACGCTTCACTGCCGCGTGGGGGTTCGGGTGGCGCGATCGATGCCTCTGGCACCAGGTCTGCGCCGCCCAGGGTGCGGTATAGCGTCACCAGATTGTCGGCGCGTACCAGCCGGGTGAGGGCGAGCGAGCGGCGCGCGGTGTATAGCGTGCGCTGCGCGTCGAGCGTGGTGAGGAAGCCGTCTATCCCCTCGCGATAGCGGGCGTCGGACAGGCGGAAGGTGTCGGCGGCTGCTTCCTGCAACGCCAGTTGCGCGGCATATTGTTCAGCCACCACGCCGCGCCGCGCCAGCGCGTCGGACACTTCGCGAAACGCGGTCTGGATCGCCAGGCGATATTGCGCGATCGCGATGTCGCGCTGCGCCTGCGTCGTTTCGAGATTGCCCCGGTTGAAGCCGCCATCGAACAGCGGCACGTTCAGATCGGCACCGCCATTATAGGTAAAGGCGCGATTGGTGAACAGCGACCCAAGCGCGTTGCTGGCAAAGCCGGTTACGCCGGTCAGGCTGATCGCCGGGAAAAACTGGGCGCGGGCGACGCCGATCCGGGCATTGGCCGCGCGCAGCACATATTCGGCGCGCACCACATCGGGGCGGGCCAGCAATATGCGCGAATCGACGTCCACCGGCAGTTCGGCGAGCAGGCTGTCGGCGGTTTCGATCGATTGCGGCAGCTCGGCGTCGGTCACCGGTGCGCCGACCAGCAATTGCAGCGCGTTGCGATCCTGCGCCACCACTGCGGTCAGATCGGCGCGATCGGCGCGCGCCTGTTGCAGAATGGTTTCGGCCTGACGCAAATCGGTGCGCGCGATGATGCCGCCTTGCAGCCGCGCGCGCGTGAGGTCGACCGAGCGCTGGGCGCTGACCAATGTTTCCTCGGCGATGGCGAGCAGGCTGCGATCGGTGGCGAGCGTATAATAGGCGCTGGCGGTTTCGGCGACCAAGGTCAGCCGCGCCGCGCGCACGCCCGCTTCGGTCGCGAGATATTCGTTGAGTGCGGCATTGGCGGTCGATCGGACCCGCCCGAACAGGTCGATCTCGAACGCGGTCAGGCCAACCTGCGCGTTGTAGATTTCGGTAATGCTGCCGCCGCCGCCAAAGCCCTGCGCCGCGCCCCGGTTTCGCGCCAGCGACGCTCCGCCCGATCCGTCGAGCGAAGGCAACAGATTGACGCGACCGATGCGCAACTGGCCGCGTGCCGAGCGGACATTGGCCAGCGCCACCTGCAAATTCTGGTTGTTCGCCAGCGCGCGGCCGATGATCGTCTGCAATCGGGGATCGCGGAAGATGTCGGTGTAGCGCACCGGCTGCGCGCCGCTTGGCGGCAGCGCGGGATAGGGGCCGCCCACCGGGAATTGACCCGGCACGGTGGGGCTTGGCCGTTCGTAGCGTGGCTCTAGGCTGCATCCGGCGACCGGCAACAGCATCGCAGCCAGGATCAGGCGGGTTTTCATGCGGTCACCGGCCCCCGACCGTCGTCGCCTTCGGGCGTTTTCAGGGTTTCGGCCTTGTGCTTTTCGCTGACGCTTTCGGGATGGCCATGCACTTTGCCGCCGAACAGCTTTCGCACCATGACGTAGAATAGCGGCACGAAGAAGATCGCGAGCACGGTCGCCGCGATCATGCCGCCGATCACCGCGGTACCGATCGCGACTCGGCTGGCGGCACCCGCCCCGGTCGAGATCGCCAGCGGCACCACGCCGAAGATGAAGGCGAAGCTGGTCATCAGGATCGGGCGAAGGCGAAGCTTGGCGGCTTGCAGCGATGCTTCGACGGGCGATGCCCCCTCGCGTTCGGCCTGTTCGGCGAATTCGACGATCAGGATCGCGTTCTTGGCCGACAGCCCCATGGTGGTGAGCAGGCCGACCTGGAAATACACGTCATTTTCCAGCCCGCGCAGCCACACCGCCAGCGCCGCCCCCAGTAGCCCCAGCGGAATGACCAGCATCACCGAAAACGGCACCGACCAGCTTTCGTACAGCGCCGCCAGGCACAGAAACACGACCAGCAGCGACAGCCCGTACAACAGCGGCGCCTGGCCGCCCGAAATCCGTTCCTGATACGACAGGCCCGACCATTCGACCGAGACGCCGGGCAGCTCGGCGGCAAACTCCATCATCCGCTCCATCGCCGCGCCCGAGCTTTCGCCGGGAGCGGGCTCGCCCTGGATCTGGTAGCTTGGCTGGCCCTGGAAGCGACCGAGCGTGGTGGGCGCGGTCGACCAGCGGGTTTCGGCGAAGGACGAGAAGGGGGCCATCTGGTTATTGGCCCCGCGAACGAACCAGTTGGTGAGATCCTCGGGCCGCGCGCGATAGGGGGCGTCGCCCTGCACGAATACGCGCTTCACCCGCCCGCGATCGACGAAATCATTGACATAGACGCCGCCCCAGGCCGCCGACAGCGTCGCATCGACTTGGCCGGGGTTCAGCCCCAGCGCGCCGGCGCGTGCCTGGTCGATCACCACTTCCAACGTCGGGACATCGGCGAGTTCGTTCTGGCGGATTGCCGTCAGCAACGGATCATTGCGTGCCGCCGTCAGCAGCGCGTCACGGCGCGCGCGGAAGGTTTCGCGGTCCAGCCCGCCGGTGTTGAGCAATTGCATCGTGAATCCGCCCGCCTGACCCAGACCGCGCACCGGGGGCGGGTTGGTGGCAAAGAATTCGACATCACGCAGGGTGGACAAATCCTGGGTCGCGCGCCGGGTGATCGCGGCTGCGGCGTTTTCGGCGCCCTTGCGCTCGCTCCAGGGGGCAAGGCTGACGAAACCGCGCCCGACATTCTGGCCCGCGCCGCCCGGTCCCGATCCGACGATGGTATATACCACATCGACATTGGCCCCCGCCGGCCCGAGGAAATATTTCTCGATCTCCAGCGCCGCCGCCAGCGTCCGCTCGCTGGTGGCGCCGGGGGGCAGGGTATATTGGATCTGCGCGCGGCCCTGATCCTCGGTCGGCAGGAAGCTGGTGGGCAAACCGACGAACAGCAGCGCCAGCGCGACGCAAAGGCCGGCATAGACCACCAGCGCCATGATCCGGCGTCCAAGCACCCAGCGCACGCCGTTGCGATATTTGTCCGATGCCCGGTCGAAGCCGCGATTGAACTTGTCGCCCATGCGCCGCCCGAAGCGGCCAATGCGCGTCTTGGGCTGGTGGTGGTCGCTTGGGCGTTTCAGCAAGGTTGAGGTCAGCGCGGGGGTGAGGACCAGCGCCACCACCACCGACAGCAGCATCGAGGAAATGACGGTGATCGAGAACTGGCGATAAATCTCGCCGACCGACCCGCCGAAGAACGCCATCGGCGCGAACACCGCCGACAGCACCAGCCCGATTGCGATCAATGCGGTCTGAATCTCGCTCATCGACTGGATCGTCGCCTGGCGCGGGGAAAGCTCGGGGTTTTCCTCCATCACGCGCTCGACATTCTCGACCACCACGATCGCATCGTCGACCAGCAGGCCGATCGACAGGACGAGGCCGAACAGGGTGAGCGTGTTGATGGTGAAGCCAAAGATCGCCAGCACGCCAAAGGTGCCGAGCAACACCACCGGCACCGCGATGGCGGGGATCAGCGTCGCGCGCCAACTTTGCAGGAACACGAACATGACGATGACGACGAGGACGATCGCCTCGATCAGTGTCTTGACCACCTCTTCGACCGACAATTTGATGAAGGTCGTCGAGTCATTGGGATAGGCGTATTTATACCCATCGGGGAAGCTCGCCGACTGGCGTTCGACCTCTGCCTTCACCAGTTCGGCGGTTTCGAGCGCATCGGCACCGGGGGCCAGCTGCACCGCGATACCGGCACCCGGATGACCGTTCAGCCGGCTGATCGTGTTGTAATTCTCCGACCCCAGCTCGACCCGCGCGACATCCTTCAGCAGCACTTTGGACCCGTCGGTCTGGGTCTTGACGATGATCTGTTCGAATTGGTCGGGCGATGTCAGCCGCGATTTGGCGGTGACGGTGGCGTTGAGCATTTGCCCGGGCAGCGACGGCAGCGCGCCGATCTGGCCGGCGGCAACCTGGGTGTTCTGGGCCTCGATCGCTGCGATCACGTCGGCTGGAACCAGGTTGAACCCCGACAGGCTGAACGGGTTCAGCCAGATCCGCATCGCATATTGGGTGCCAAAGACGTTGACGTCGCCGACGCCCGGAACGCGGCCGATCCGGTCCTGAAGATTGGACACCAGAAAGTCCGACACGTCGATGTTGGTGGTGCGGTTCGTTTCGTCATAGACCGAGACGACCAGCAGGAAATCGGCGTTCGATTTGGTGACGGTCAGGCCCTGTTGCTGCACCTGTTGCGGCAGCCGGGGTAGTGCCTGCTGCACCTTGTTCTGCACCTGCACCTGGGCGATGTCGGGGTCGATGCCCTTTTCGAAGGTGACGGTGACGGTGACCGATCCCGCCGAACTCGATTGCGACGAGAAATAGATCAGCCCGTCAATGCCGGTCATCTGCTGTTCGATCACCTGGGTGACCGAGGATTCGAGGATTTCCGCCGATGCGCCGGGATAATTGGCGCGGATGTTCACCTCGGGCGGGGCGATGTCGGGATATTGTTCGATCGGCAGCGACAGGATGCCGCCGAGCCCGGCGAGCATGATGACGATCGAGATCACCCAGGCGAAGATCGGGCGATCGATGAAAATCCGCGAGATCATGGCGCGTTCAGTTCCCGGCCTTGGCGGCGCCTGTGCCCTGCGGACCAACCTGTGCGGGCGAACCTGCCGGCACCGGGCGTACCGGCTGGCCAGCCTGCGCTCGGCCCAGCCCTTCGACGATCACCCGGTCGCCAACCTCCACCCCGGCGGTGACCAGCCATTTGTCGCCCACCGTCTGTTCGGCGCGAACGTTGCGCCGCTCGGCCTTGTTATCGGCACCTACCACCATCACCGTCGCATTGCCGCGCGCATCGCGCGAAATGCCCGCCTGTGGCACCAGGATCGCGCGCCGCGCGGTAGCCTGGCTGAAGCGCGCGCGGACATACATGCCCGGCAGCAGCAACCCTTGCGGATTGGGGAAGCGCGCGCGCAGCGTCACCGCGCCGGTTTCGGGATCGACCATCGCCTCGGCGAATTGCAGCGTGCCGACCTGGCCATAATCGCTGCCGTCCTCGAGCCGGAGGCGGACTTCGGCGGTCGAGGGAATGGTGTTGTCGGTCGCCAGCGCGCGGCGAAGCGCGAGCAGGTCGGCGCTCGATTGCTGAATATCGACGAAGATCGGATCGAGCCGCTGAATCATCGTCAGCGCCTCGGCCTGGTTGGCGGTCACCAGCGCGCCGGTGGTGGCGATGCTGCGGCCGATCCGGCCGGTGATCGGTGCCGGCACATCGGTGAAGCGCAGGTTGATCCGGGCGGTTTCGAGCAAGGCGCGCTGTTGCTGCACCACTGCCGCTGCCTGCCGCGCGGCGGCCTGTGCGTCGGTATATTCCTGTTTCGACACCGCTTCGATCTCGGCGAGCGGGCGGAAGCGGTCGGCGCGTGCCGATTGCGCGGTCAGATTGGCCTGGGCGCTGGCAAGGTTCGCCTCGGCCTCGGCCACCGCCGCCTGATAGATGCTGGGATCGACCCGGTAGAGCGTCTGCCCCTGGCGGACGATGCTGCCTTCGGTGAACAATCGCGCCTTGATCACCCCAGAAACCTGAGGGCGAACGTCCGAAGTCTCGAACGCGGCGGCACGACCGGCGAGTTCGGTGGTCAGCGGCACCTGTTCGGCCTGCAATGTGACCACGCCGACTTCGGGCGTGCCCTTGCCCTTGGCCTTTGCGGCGGCATCGTCGGCACCGCCCCCGCAGGCGGCAAGCAGGCAAAGCACGGGAACGAGGCATGCGATTTTACGATGCAACGGCAGGTCTCGCACGAAAGGAAAGGGTGACTGCCTCGCCCCCGCCTGGCGAGGATGAAGCCGCGATAAATCAGCCAAACAACCAATTATTTTACGGTAACGTTCCGATTTCGATCCTTTGTTACGCTTTTTGCTGCGTCGCGCAATACGGCCAGCGTGTCGCTCATGCGATCGGCGGTGCCGGCTGTTGCCGCCACGGTGTCTTAGGCCGCGCCAGCTTCCGCAATCAGTTGTTTCACGGCGCTGTTCGACCAGTCCATGCTGCCGGTCATCCGCCACACTTCCTTGCCCGCCGCATCATAGAGGATCGTCGTAGGCAAATTGGCACCCAGCCCGACCGAGAAGCGAAGATCGGGGTCGGTCCAGGCCTCGATCGCCTTGAATCCGGCCTTTTCGAAATAGGGCACCACCTTGGTCGGCCCGTCGAGATCCTGGCTGATCGTCAGCACCTTCAGCGCATCGCCCTCGCGCTGCGCCAGCGCGTCGAGCGTCGGCATTTCCTTGACGCAAGGGGCACACCAGGTCGCCCACAGGTTCAGCAGCACGGGTTTCCCCGCGAACGCGGCAAGCGTGGTCTTGACCCCCTTGGCATCGGCAAAGGCGAAATCGGGCGCTGCTTCGCCCTTGTGGCTGCGATCGAGCATGCCGATCGCTTCGTCGGCACCCGCCATCGCAGGGGCGGCGGCAGGAGCGGCGGCGACGGTGTTGGCGGCAGCGGCGCTGTTTGCTTGCTCCGCTTCGCCGTCTTGCCTATCGCAGCCGCCAGCGAGCAGGCCCAGGCCAAGGAGAAGCGCGATAGTTGGACGCACGGACAGTTCCAATCAGATGTGGGGCGGGCGCTTTGCCGAAGGCCCGTCAGCGGTGATGCGTGAGATTAACGCTTCGATCCCGTTCGACAAGCGAATGTGGCGTCAGGACATCGCTGCGTCGAAAGCGCATGCCGCGATGCTGGGCGCGCAGGGCATCGTCGCCGCCGATGATGTCGCCGCGATCCTTGCCGGGCTCGATTCGGTAGCCGCCGATTATGAGCAGGACGGTCCCGCCGACGATCTGGTGCTCGAAGACATTCATATGCAGACCGAAGCGCGGCTGACCGACAAGATCGGTGCCGCCGCCGGACGGCTGCACACTGCGCGCAGCCGCAACGATCAGGTCGCGACCGATTTCCGGCTGTGGGTGCGCGATTCGATCGACGAGGTGCTGGGCGCATTGAGCGCGATGCAGGACGCATTGCTTGCCCGTGCCGAGGAACATGCCGGCGATGTGATGCCGGGCTTCACCCATTTGCAATCGGCGCAGCCGGTGACGCTTGGCCATCACCTGATGGCGTATCACGCGATGATCGCGCGCGATGCCAGCCGCTTTGCCGATGCGCGCGCGCGGATGAACCGCTGCCCCCTGGGTGCGGCGGCGCTGGCCGGGACCGGCTTCCCGATCGATCGCGACGCCACCGCCGCTGCGCTTGGCTTCGACGGCCCCACTGACAATTCGCTCGATTCGGTCAGCGACCGCGATTTCGCGATCGATTATCTGGCGAGCGCGGCGCAATGCGCGCTGCACCTCAGCCGGCTGGCCGAGGAATTCGTGCTGTGGGCGTCGCAGCCATTCGGTTTCGTCGCGCTGTCGGACCAATGGTCGACCGGCAGCTCGATCATGCCGCAAAAACGCAACCCCGATGCCGCCGAGCTGGTGCGCGGCCATTCGGGGCGGATCCTGGGCTGTCAGATGGCGCTGATGGTGACGATGAAGGGGCTGCCGCTGGCCTATTCAAAGGACATGCAGGACGACAAGCCGCCGGTGTTCGAGGCGCACGACCTGCTGGGCCTGTCGATCGCGGCGATGACCGGGATGATCGAAAGCGCGACCTTCTGCACCGATCGCATGCGCGCGGTTGCCGATGCCGGCTTTGCCACCGCCACCGATCTTGCCGACTGGCTGGTGCGCGAGGCGGGGTTGCCGTTCCGCGAGGCGCATCACGTCACCGGCCGCGCGGTGGCGCGTGCCGAGGCGCTTGGCTGCAAGCTGGAGGCGATGCCGCTGGCCGAGCTGACCGCGATCGACCAGCGGGTCGACGCGCGCGTGTTCGACGTGCTGAGCATCGACGCCTCGGTCGCCAGCCGTCGCAGTTTTGGCGGCACCGCGCCGGATCGCGTGCGCGAAGCCATTGCCGCAGGCCGGGCGTTGCGCGAGAAGCGAGCATGATCCGCTTCCTTTTGATCCCCGTCGCGCTGCTGGCATTGTCGGCATGCGGCGCGCGCGGGCGGCTTGAACCCGCGCCGGGCAAGACGCTGCCGGTTGCGCCCTATGGCGCGCAATCGCAGCCGACCGCCGAACAACTTGTGACCTCGACCTCGCAGCAACGCCCCGCGCGCAGCGACGAGCTTCTCACCACTTCTCAAGAGCGGCCGAACGATCCCTTCGCGCTGCCCCCGCGCTGAACCGATGGACCATTTCACGCATAAGCAAGGTGTGCTGCACGTCGAGGACGTCAGCGTCGAGGCGATCGCCGAAGCGGTCGGCACGCCCGTCTATATCTATTCGCGCGCCACGCTCGAGCGGCATGCCCAGGTGTTTCGCGACGCGGTTGCGCCGGCGGGGCGGACGCATGTCGCCTTTGCGGTGAAGGCCAACCCCAATCTGGCGGTGCTGAAGATATTGGCGGCGCAGGGCTATGGTGCCGATGTGGTCTCGGGCGGCGAGATGGCGCGGGCGCTGGCGGCGGGCATCGCGCCGGGCGACATCGTGTTTTCGGGCGTGGGCAAGACTCGCGACGAGCTGGTCGCCGGGCTGGATGCCGGCATCGGCCAGTTCAATCTGGAGCTGGAGGAAGAAGGCCGCGTACTCGGGGGCCTTGCCGCCGCGCGCGGGCAGCGGGCACCGGCGACATTGCGGGTCAATCCCGATGTCGATGCCGGGACTCACGCCAAGATTTCGACCGGGCGCGCCGAGAACAAGTTCGGCGTGGCGATCGACCAGGCACCGGCGATGTTCGATCGGCTGGCCAAGGAGCCGGGCCTCAACCTGCGCGGCGTTGCGGTGCATATCGGCAGCCAGCTTGCCGATCTCGCGCCGCTGGAACGGGCATTCAACCGGGTCGGGGAGTTGGTGGCCGAACTGCGCGCGGCGGGCCATGCGATCAGCCATGTCGATCTGGGCGGCGGCCTTGGCGTGCCCTATCGCCCCGGCGAGACGCTGCCCGAGCCGGCGGCGTTCGGCGCGATGGTGGCGCGTGCCACCGCCGGCTGGGACGTCACCTTGATGTTCGAGCCGGGCCGGGTGATCACCGGCAATGCCGGGGTGCTGCTGACGCGCGTCATATGGGTGAAGCCGTCGAGCGGCCATCCTTATGTCATCGTCGATGCCGCAATGAACGATCTCGCGCGCCCCGCATTATACGACGCCTATCATGATTTCGTCGCGGTGCGCCCGACCGGCGGGCGCATGACCGCCAACATCGCCGGGCCGGTGTGCGAAAGCGGCGACACCTTTGCGATGGGGCGCGACATCGAAACCGTTGCGGGCGGCGATCTGGCGGTGTTCCGCACCGCTGGTGCCTATGGCGCGACGATGGCGAGCACTTATAACAGCCGGGCGAAAGTGCCCGAAGTGCTGGTCGACGGCGCGCGCTTTGCCGTGGTTTCGGAGCGGGTGACGCCGCAGGCGATCCTGGCGGCCGAGCGGATTCCCGAGTGGCTGTGACGGGGCAGGGGGCACGCGGTTAAGCCATGCGCGAAACCGGCCTGCCGATCATCGTCCGCCTCGACGGTAAGCCTGTCATCCTGATCGGCGAGGGCGAGGCTGCCGATGCCAAGCGCCGCCTGCTCGAACGTGCGGGCGCTGTTCCCGTGCCTGAAAGCGACACCGCGCGCCTTGCGATCGTCGCGCTCGACGATGGTGATGAAGCCGCGCGGATCGCCGCCGAACTCAAGGCGGCGGGCAAGCTGGTCAATGTCGTCGACCGGCCTGAACTGTGCGATTTCACGCTGCCCGCGATCGTCGATCGTTCGCCGGTATTGATCGCGGTGGCGACCGGCGGCGCGTCGGCTGGGCTGGCGGCGGCGCTGCGCCAGCGGCTGGAGGGGTTGTTGCCGCAAGCGCTCGGCCCGCTGGCGAGCGCGCTTGCCGCCGCGCGCGGGGCGATGCGCGAACGCTTCCCCGATGGCCGCGCCCGCCGCAACGCGATTTCGGACGCGCTGGGCGAGGGCGGGGCGCTCGATCCCTTTGGCCAGATCGATAGCGGCAGCGTCAATCGCTGGCTGGCGAACGAGCGCGGTGCCCGCTTGCCAAGGCTGGTGCGGATCGATCTGGTGTCAGCCGAGCCCGACGCGCTGACGCTGCGCGCGGCGCGGATGCTGGCGCAGGCCGATCGGGTCTATCACCGCCCCGGCGTGCCGCCAGCGATCCTCGATCGCGCGCGCGCCGATGCGATCCGCATCGCGTGTGCCGCGCCGCCCGTCGATCCGAGCGAGGGACTGTCGGTCGATCTGGCGATGCGCGGGCGGTAAGCTACCCTACGACCCGCCCCGGCTCACCGCCGCAGGAACGTGTCGATCTGCTGCATCATCACCGCAAGCTGCGAATCGGCATCGGCAAGCGGATTGCCGGGCGCTGCCGAATTGATTGCGACCCCCATCGGCGTCGGCCAACCCCGCAAGGCGTGGATGATCGTCCGCAGCGTCTGCAGCGTCGATACCGCCGCCTGCCATCCCGCCGCCACCGCGACGATCCCGACCGGCATCGAATCGAGATAGACGCGCGAATCGCCGCGCAGCAGCTCGATATGATCGAGCGCGTTCTTCACCAGCCCCGACAGCGATCCGTGATAGCCAGGCGACCCGATCACCAGCGCATCGGCGGTTCGCACCACGTCGAGAAACCGGACGATCGCGTCGTTGGAGAGCGCCTGATCGGGATCGAAATTGGGGAAGTCGATCGCGGCACCCGTCAGCAACGTCGTGCGTGCGCCCGCGCGCTCGGCATGTGCGAGTGCGGCGGCTAGTGCGCGGCTGGTGCCCGATTCGGCGCGGAGAGTGCCGCCGATGGCGACGATGTGGAACGGCTGCATCACTCACCCGCTACCGCATGCGGCGCGCCTGCGCCATGCCGACGTTTCGCTTGCTGCACCAAGTCGATCAGCCGGCGCGCAGGCTTCGCCAGGCACCGGCAATTTCGGCGAGATCGCCGGCGGCGGTGCGGAAAGGGGCGGGGTCATCGCCGATGCTGGCGTTGACCACCTGTTGGCGGATGCCGCGATACAGCGTCGCCAGCGTTCGCGACACATCGCCGCCGCGCTCGAAATCAAGGCCGTTTTCCAGCGCGAACAGGATCGCGGTGGCGCGAGTCACCCGATCGCCCTTCAGCTTGAAATCACAGCGTTCGGTTGCCCAGGCGGCGATATTGAGCGAGCGCACCAGTTCTTCGTAGAGTAATTCGACCAGTTGATGCGGATCGGCCCCGCCGGTGCGGCTGGCCAGATCGATCGTGCGATAGGTCGCGGCGGGATCGCCGGCGAAGGCGGTTGCGTAGCGGGCCATTACGAACGCTGCGCGTTCCAGGCGTCGATCTGCTGGGTCAGGAAATCCTGCTGCGATTTATATGCCGCCACCTTTGAATCCATGCTGGCGAATTGCTGGGTCATCCGGGTGCGGAGCTGTTCGCTGGCATCGGCGATGTCGACCCGCTGGTCGGCAAGATCGGCCTGTTGTGCCGAATAGCGGCTTTCGCTGGCCCCCAGGCCGGTGGTGCGATTGGTCGCGGTGGTGGCGACCGCCGCCAATGCGGCGGGCAGCCCCTTGCCGCTGGCGAACACCGCCTCGATCGCTGCCGGGTCGCTCGTCATCGTGCGAGCGAGGGTGGCGGCATCGATCCGCAGGCTGCCGTCGCGCTGGGTGGCGACGCCGATCTGCGCCAAGGTGGTCGGCGATCCGGCGGGACCGCCGGTCACCAAGGGGGCCGTCACCAATTCACGCAGCGAGCGTTGCAGCGCCGTGGCCGCATTATCCGATCGCAGCGGCCCGCCCATCGGGTCGGTCGCGCTGCGCAGGATGTTTTGCAGCTCGTTATAGGTCGCGACGAAATCCTCGACCGCCTGGGTCAGCGCGGCGGTGGGCGGGGTGCTGCCCAGCGTGACCGCCGCGCCGGGCCTTGCCGAAACGAGATCGAGCCGAACCCCCGGAATGATGTTGCTGATCGAATTGCTGGCGCGGCGCAGCGTTACGCCATCGACCGCGACGATGGCGTCGCGCGCGGCAGTGCCGATCGCGGTGCCGGTCTTGCCCATACCGACATCGAGGGCCGCCAGTTCGGGGGTGTCGGCGGTCAGGGTGAATGCCTGGCTATCGCCGGTCGCACCTTTCAGGATCAGCCGCGATCCCGCGCTGTCGCTCAGGATGCTGGCGGTGACGCCGGCATTGCTGGCGTTGATCGCGGCGGCGATACCGTCGAGGCTTGAATTGGCGGCATCGATCGTGATGGCGATGGCCGCGCCGGCACCTGGGGTAAAGCTGGTCATAGCGCCATCGGCGACGGTTGCGCTGCCGAAGGTAAGGGTCAGCGTGCCGGTGCCGATCGCGGCGGTGCGGTCGGGTTGGGGTGCGCTGTTCGATGCCTGTGCCGAGGCGATCTGGCGCACCTCGATCGCGGTGTCGATATTGGTGGGCGTCGCCCCCGAAAGCGCCGATGCCCGAAGCACCGAGGTGTCCGAGCTTGACGGCTGGGTCGACAGGGTGCCGCTACGCGACAGGGTGGCGAGTGCCGAGGAAAAGCCCGAAATCGCGCTTTTCAGTTCGGCTGCCGCTGAGACCTGAGCTGCCAATGCCTTGTCGCGCTGGTCGAGCGTCGCGGTCTTGTTGGCGAATTGCGCGTCGACCAGGCTGGTGACCAGCGCGCCGATGTCGATGCCCGATCCGGTGCCGAGTGTCTTTGCAATCGATTCGATGGCCATCGCGCAACTATTCCCCGGCGGTTGTCTTGATCAGGATCGACCGCGCGCGGCCTTTCTTAAGCCGATTGCGGCGAAGCGTTGCCGTTTTCGTCGAAGCGCGCGCCCGGCGGCACCATCACCGGCGGCTGGATGCCGCCCGCCTTGGCGTTCACCCCAAAGACGAAGGCAAGGACGGTCGCGATCGCGAGATACAGATCGTCGCGCACCTCCTGCCCCTCGCGGCTGGTGTAATAAACGGCGCGCGCGAGGGTCGGATATTCGAGCACCGGCACCGCCATGTCGCCCGCCAGCTCGCGGATCGCCAGCGCGGTCGCGCCGCGCCCCTTGGCCACCACCACCGGCACCTGATCGCGCCCCTGTTCATAGCGCAGCGCGACCGCGAAATGGGTGGGGTTGGTCAGCACGACATGCGCCTCGCCCATCGCCTTGCGGAAGCCGCGCTTGGCCATTTCGCGCTGCCGCTGCCGCTGCGCGCCCTTGGCCTCGGGCGAGCCTTCGGTTTCCTTATGCTCGTCCTTCACCTCCTGCTTGCTCATCTTCAGCTTTTGCATGCGGCGAAACGCGACGATCGGCACGTCGATGCCCGCGATCGCGACCAGCCCTGCCGACATCCACAGCAGCAGCAAGGTGAGCTGTTCGCCAAGACCGCCCAGCGCCTGTTGCAGGTCTGACGAGACATAGCCGAGCGTCGATTCAGCGGTGCCGGCGAGCAGCCACCAGCCGATGCTGCCGAGCAGCACGACCTTGAGCAGCGACTTGCCAAGCTCGATCCAGCCCTGTGCGCCAAAGATGCGCTTCAGGCCCGCACCCGGATTGATCCGCGATCCCTTGGGCGCGAGCAATTTGCCGTTGAAGGCGATCGAGCCCAGCCCCGCCTGGCTGAGGATCGACGCGACGAAGGTGAGCATCAGCAGCCCGCCGACACTGGGGGCCAGCGTCCACAGCGCTTCGCCGATCGGGCGGAAGGGCTGGAAATCCTCGACATCGGCGCGCCCGAAGCGGAAGCCCGCCGCCATCACTTCGCGGCATGCACCCAGCACCGCCGGCCCCAGCAGCACCAGCCAGCTACACCCCAGCAGCACGACGATAGCAGTACCGAACTCGCGCGATTTGAGGATGTCGCCGTCGTCGATCGCCTTTTGCTTGCGCTTCTGGGTTGGTGCTTCGGTCTTTTCGCCGCCATTCTCCGCCATCAGCCCAGCACCAGCGTGCGGGCGGCGGTCAGCGCTTCGTCAATGATCACCAGCATGTAATCGCCCATCGCCGGCATCGCGACGAACAGCGCGATGACGCCCGCGAGCAGGCTGGCGGGCAGCCCGACCGCGAACAGGTTGAGCGAGGGCGACGAGCGCGACAGCATGCCGACGATCAGATTGAGGCACAGCAGCAGGAAGCCGACGGGCAACGCCAGCAGGAACCCGGCCAGAAACGCATAGCCGCCGAAAAACGCGATGTTGCGAAGCGCCGCGACGCTGAGCCATGCCGCGCCCGGCGGCAGCACTTCGTAGCTTCGCACCACCAGCTCGACCAGCACGAGATGCCCGTCGACCGACAGGAACAGCAAGGTCAGCAGGATCGACAGGAAATTGCCCAGCGCCGGGGTCGAGGTGCCCGATTGCGGATTGATCGCAGCGGCAAAGCCGATCCCCATCGACGTGCCGATGACCTCGCTCGCCAGCAATGGCGCGGCGAAGGCGATTTGCAGGATGAAGCCAAGCGCGAGGCCGACCAGCGCTTCGGCGGCGATCGACAGGAAGGTTTCGAACGCAAAGACTTGTTCGGGCGCGATGATCGCATTGGTGTTCATCGCCAGGATGCCGATCGCGCCCGCCAGCGTGATCCGCACCGTCACCGGCACCGAAACCGCGCTGAACACTGGCGCGGCGACAAATGCCGCGCCGACGCGCACCATCGTGAAGATGAGCGTCCACAATGCGGGTTCGATCGAGAGGCCGAGTCCTAGCATGGCAAAAAGTCCCCCTCCCGCGTGCGGGAGGGGTTAGGGGAGGGTGTGTCGACAAAGGTTCGGCTTCTGTTCGAACAGGCCCTCCCCCAGCCCCTCCCGCGAGCGGGAGGGGAGCAAGAAAAAGCACCCCTCACCGCACCAGATCCGGGATCCGCTCGAAAATACTGATCGTGAAATCACCGATCAACGTCAGGATCATGCCGCCGAAGATCACCAGGCTGATCGCCACGACGATCAGCTTGGGCACGAATGACAAGGTCTGTTCCTGGATCGACGTCGCGGCCTGGATCATCCCCAGGATCAGGCCCGACAGCAACGCGGGCAACAGGATCGGGGCCGACGCCAGCGCGAGGATCCACATCGCCTGGCGCGCGACGGTGAGGAAATAATCGGCGTCCATCAGGCGCGCACCCCCCTAACTCACGAAACTATTGGCGAGCGATCCCATCGTCAGCGCCCAGCCATCGACCAGCACGAACAACAGCAGCTTGAACGGCAGCGAGATGATCGTCGGCGACAGCATCATCATGCCAAGGCTCATCAGCACCGTCGCCACCACCAGATCGATGATGATGAACGGCAGGAAGATCAGGAAGCCGATCTGGAACGCGGTCTTGAGCTCGCTGGTGACGAAGGCGGGGAGCAGCACCGAAAAGGGTACGTCCTGCGGCGTGGCATAGGGGCCGGTCTTGGCGATGTCGGAGAACATCGTGATGTCCTTCTTGCGCGTCTGTTTGAGCATGAAGGCGTGGAGCGACTGTCCGCCGATCTCGATCACTTGCGTCGCGCCGATTTGCCCGGCGGCATAGGGCTGAATCGCCTGGGTATTAATCTGGCTGATCGTCGGGGCCATGATGAAGAAGCTGAGGAACAGGCTCAGGCCGATGAGCACCTGATTGGGCGGCGTCTGTTGCAGCCCCAGCGCCTGACGCAACACCGCGAGCACGATGATGATCCGGGTGAAGCTGGTCATCATCAGCAGGATGCTGGGCAGGATCGACAACAGCCCCATGATGATGAGGACTTGCAGCGACAGCGCCAGCGGTGCCTCGCCCCCTCCGCCAAGGTCGCCCAGCGCGCGGTCGATGGCATCGCCGGCATTCGGGACGGCAGGCGCGCCGGGCGGGGCGACGGTCTGCGCGATTGCCGGATCGGCGAGGAGCAACACCAGCAACACCAGCGCAACTACCGCCAGTATTTGGCATACGACCCTCACTCCGTTCGCACTGCGCTTGTCGAAGTGCCGTTTTTCTTCTCGACCGGCGAAAGAAGAGCCGTGCTTCGACAAGCGCAGTGCGAACGGGGTGAGGGCAGGTAGCCGCATCGATGCGCGCATCATTCGGCTGCCTTGTCGAGCAAGGTCACCCCGCCGCGACCCACGGATACCAACAGTCGCCGGCCTTCAAAATCAATCACCGCCAGCTTGAGCCCCGGCGACAGCATCATCGTCTCACGCACCTTCAGCAGCCGGTCGCCCTGGTTGCCCGGCAGCCGCGCTTCGAGCCGGCGCCACAGGAACAGGCACCCGATCAGCAGCCCGCATACCAAGGGCAGCAGTACCGCCAGCTTGAGGATATAGGACCACATCATCTCAGCGGACGCGCTTCTCGGGGCTCACCAGTTCGGTCATCCGCACGCCGAAGCGTTCGCCCACCGTCACCACTTCGCCGCGGCCGATCAGCGTGCCGTTGACGAACACGTCGAGCAATTCGTTCGACTGGCGATCAAGCTCGATCACGCTCGATTCGCCCAGCGCCAGCAATTCGCGCAGCGTCAGGTTGGTCGAGCCGATCTCGACGGTCAGCTTCACGTCGACGTCCTGCAGCAGCCGGAAATTGGCGGCGACTGCGGAGTCGACCGGGAATGCGCCGGTCATGTCGTTCATGGATAATCCTCTTCATCGAGTCGTTCGATCGCGTGCAGGCAAATCGCGGCATGGCCATTGGCCGATCCGACGATGCCGGTGCCCAGGCGATGCGTGCCGATCATCACCGGCACATGCTGGCCAAAGCTGATCGGGATGACATCGCCTTCCTTTAGTTCGAGCAGCCGGCCAAGCGAGATGGTGGGTTCGGCCAGCACCGAACGGACGGGAAACTTCACCGCCATCGCCGCGCGGGTGAGGCCGTTGCGCCATTCCGGTTCGGGCTCGGCGGTGCGGCCATGCACCTTGGCATTGAGCGAGGGGCCGATCGGCTTGAGCGCGGCGACCGGATAGACCAGATCGACGAACACCGGCTTGTCATTGCCCGCAGCGATGCCGAAGCGGGTGACGATCATCGCGTCGTCATCGTCGAGATTGGCGAGCATCGCACAGCTGGTTTCAGGATGTCCCGGCGCGAACGAAAGGCGCGCCACCGGCTCCCACGCGGCGGCGAGCGGTTCGGCGATCAGGGTGCCGATCCGCGTGATCATCGCTTCGGCAGCGGGGGACAATTCGCTTGGCATCGGATGCGGCGCATCGCCCGACCCGCCAAAGAACAGATCGAGCAGCTCCAGCGCGAATTTGGCGTCCATCACCATCAGCGCCTGCCCGGCGGCAGGCTTGGCAGTGGGCGACTGGATCGCCATCGGCAGCCAGACGGTGAGCCCCTTGGGCCGTTCGGCGCAATAATCGGCGAAGCGTTCGACCGACAATGGCTCGGCCCAGGTGCGGATCGCGCGGCGAAGCACCGGCTCGAACACCCCACGCATGCTGCGCGCCATTCGCGCCGACAGATGCTGGAGCGTGTGCAGGTCGCCGAACGGATTCAGGTTTGCGATCCCCAGCGCGGCGGTGTGCGCCGCATCCTGCCGGGGACGTTCGCGCCGGTCGGACGCTGCATTTCCTGATGGGCCGTTAACCATGTCTCACTGAACAACGAAATTGGTAAAGTAGACGTTACCGATGCCGCCAAAGCCTTCTTTTTCCTGCAAGGTGGCGTTGATCGCCTTGGCCAGACGCTTTTGCAGCGCGCGCTTGCCTTCGGTCGTGAAGACCTGCTCCTCGTCGGTTTCTCCCAGCGCCATCAGGACCGCCGATCGCACCGCGATTTCGTGCGTCTTGAGCGCTTCGATGACGCTGTCGTCATAGGGCGTGGACACGGCGAGCCCGATCTGGACGAAATGGACGCTGCCCGACAGGTTCGAGGTGAACTCCTTTTCGAGCGCGTAATAGTTCGACGCATAGCGATCGCCGCCTTCGCCCTTGGGCGGGGCCTCGCCGCCCGCCGCGCCTTCGCCTTCCTTCTTCTGCGCGCGCTTCTCTTCGTCCTTGGGAACCAGGCGCGGCCCTTCGGCCTTGGGCTCACCGCCGCCCAGCATGCCAGAGGCGCTGGCATATAGCCCCGCGCCGACGCCGCCGCCGACCAGCGCCACCAGGGCGACGCCGATGCCGATCAACTTGCCGATGCCGCCTTTCTTCTTGGCTGGCGCTTCGTCTGTCTTGTCGCTCATGATCCAATATTCCTGCTCATGCTATTCGTTCATCGGCTTCAGCGGCTTGCTCGCTACTGGCGGTGCGATTGGGGCGGGCGCGCTGGGGCTCGGGCGGGGCGCGCTGGTCGCCCGACTGGCCGGTGCCGGCGTCGAGCTGGCCAAGCTTTAGCCCGCGCGCGTCGGCCATTTCGGTCAGGCGCGGCGCAGCTTCGGCCAGCAGCGTGCGCGCGGCGGGGGTGTCGGCGGTAAGCTGCACCTGCACGCCATCGGCGGTTTCGCGAATCGTCACCTCGACGGTGCCGAGCGCGTCGGGGGTGAGGCGGATGCGGGTTTCGCGCGCGCCGGCGGTGTCGCGCAGCGTCTCGATCCGCTCGATCATCGCGTCCATCCATGCTGGATCATTGGTGGCGACGGGTGCGAGGGGAGCCGGCGCCTCCAGTGCGGCGCTACGCTCGATCGGTGCGGTGCCAAGCGGTGCGGGCTCGATCGCCGGTAGTGCCCGATCGGGGGTTTCGGCGGTCGGGGTAGCCTGGCTTGCCGGAAACGCGACATTGCTGCGGGCGCGCAGGACTTGGGTGGTGTCGATGGGCTGGCTGGCGAGATGCGGCGTGTCAGCCGTGCCTGCGGCGGGGGTGGGTGCGGCCTGTTGGCGGGCGGGGAGCACGGGCTGCTCGAAAGGAGGCTCCGGAGCGCGAGGCATGGCTGGCGGATCGGCGGCGGGCGCGGCGACAGCTTGTTGCGGCATGCGTCGGGGCTGAGCCGGTGCGGCTGCGATGATGGGCTGCGCTGGGTTGGGTTCGGACGTTGCCGGCGAAGCAACGAGCAAAGGCCCGGACAACGTGGGCGGGGGGGAAGTGGGCAGCGGCAAGGGATTGTCGGTGGGGGCGAGCTGGATTGGCGCGACTGTGGTGTCGATTGGGGCGGGGGCGGGGGCGGTCGGCTCCGCTTCGCCTGCGTCGGTATCGCTGGTCGTTTCGGGCGGCTGATCGGTTGGCTCCGATGCGGATTGCTCGGAGCCGGGCTGACGTCTGGCGAGTGGCTTGTCGATGATCGGCGTTGGCCGCGTCGGGGGTGGCGTTACGGTGGGTTTGACCGGCTGTGGAACTGGCGGCGCTTCGGCGGCTTCGGCTTCAACCAGCATCGCCGGCGCGATCGGGGCGGTGGCGGCAAGTACGACGGCAGCGGCGGGCGGCAGGGTTTTGCCGGTGGCGGCAAAGGGTGGCCGCAAGAGTGGGGTGATCGGTGCCTCGACCGGCGCGGCGATCGACAGCCTGGCTTCAGGGGCGGGCAGCTCGGCGACGGGCTGCAATCCTGCCAGCGTCGCGGCAAAGCGCGTGCCGCTGTCGGGCAGCGGCTGCGCTGAGTCGGCACGCGGCGGCGTCGGCGAGGCCAGGACTGCCAGCAGGCTCGAATGGAGGAGGTTGGTCATCGGCTGCATCGCTTACGCGATCAGCAAGGATCGTGCCGTTTACGAGGCGCGCTTGCCGGCAGCGTTTCGAGCGCGCGCAGGGCTTTCAGCACCGCAAGCGTATTGGCCCGCTCGATCAATTTTTCGACTGCATTTTGGTCGCGGCGCGCCTCGCGGCTGGCGTCGCGCGCCTGGCCCAGGCTGTCTTGCGCGACGCTGACGCGGCGTTCGGCGGTGAAGGCCGATTGGTGCAGCCGATCGCGATATTGCGCGCCCGCCATCAGCGAAAGCGCGGCGGCGGGCGTCGGTGATGGTGCGGGGGCTACTTCGGCGGCAAGCTGTTCGATCCGGTCGCGCAGCGCGGTTTCGCTTGCCACCTTTTCCGCCGCGCGGGCTTCATCGGCGCGCACCAGCCCCAATTGCAGCGTGCGGACGCGCAACAACCGATCGAGCTTCTTGGCCGAGCGTTCAGCCATCGCCGAACACGCCGACCAGCTCCTCGATCGCGGCATCAAGCGAGACGATCGAATCGGCGTCCTGGCGGATATATTCCAGCACCGCGCCATGTGCCGCGATGGCGGCGTCGATCGCCGGATCGGCCCCGGCGCGATAGGCACCCATCAGCACCAGATCGCGATTTTCCTCATAGGTCGCCAGATGCCGGCGCAGCACCCGCGCGGCGTGGACGTGCTGCTTGCCCGCGATATCGGTCATCACCCGGCTGACCGAGGGGCCGACGTCGATCGCTGGATAGATGCCGCGTTCGGCCAGCGCACGGCTGAGCACGATATGCCCGTCGAGGATCGAGCGTGCCGAATCGACGACGGGGTCGTTGCCGTCATCGCCATCGGCAAGCACGGTATAGATGGCGGTGATCGACCCGCCCGAATGGACGCAGGTGCCCGCGCGCTCGATCAAGCCGGGCAGCATCGCGATCGCGCTGGGGGGATAGCCGCGCGCCGAAGCCGGCTCGCCCAGCGCCAGCCCGATTTCGCGCCCGGCATGCGCGACGCGGGTGAGCGAATCCATGATCAGCAGCACGCGCTTGCCCTCGTCGCGAAACGCTTCGGCGATCGCGGTGGCGCGCAGCGCGCCCCGGATCCGCAGCACCGGCGAATGATTGGCGGGCACCGCCACCACCACCGAACGCTGGCGCGCGGCCCCGTGGATATTGGTTTCCAGAAAGTCCGATACTTCGCGGCTGCGTTCGCCGATCAGCCCGACGACGGCGACATCGGCCTGCGCCGCGCGCACGATCATGCCCAGCAGCACCGATTTGCCGACCCCCGACCCCGCCATGATGCCGACCCGCTGGCCCTGGCCGATGGTGAGCAGCCCGTTGATCGCGCGCACGCCGACGTCCATCGGCTCGCGCACCCGGCCGCGATCGAGCGGGCTTTGCAGCTTGCCGCCCAGCGGCCAGTAGTGCGCGCCGCGAATGGGCCCAAGCCCGTCGATCGGCTTGCCCGCGCCGTCGATCACCCGGCCAAGCAGCGCCGCGCCGACTTCGGCCTCGCCCGCGCCCGATTGTTCCTGGCGGCCGATCGGGCGGACGGGGGCGTTGGGCAGCAGCGGGGCAGGCCCGCCCAGGTTCATAAGCAAGGTGCGCCCGTTGCGAAAGCCGATTACCTCGGCCTCGACCGCGCCCTTGCCGGTGCCGACCGCGCAGACGGTGCCCACCGGCAGCGACAGGCCAACCGCCTCCATCGACAGTCCGTCGAACGAGGCAAGCCGACCCGACACGCGCGGTTTGGCGACGAAGACGGGCGCTGCCAGTCGTTCGAGATAGTCATGCGCGAAGGTGTTCAGCATGGGTGGATCAGCATTGGCCGCCTCAGCATTGCGCAGGGAGCGGCACGCGATCGATCGCGGCGGTTAGCTGTTCGATCCATTGTTCGGGGCCATCCTCGACGATGGTGGACGCCGATTCGATGATGAAGCTGCCGCGCGCGATGCTGGGATCGCCGGCGGCGAACACCATGTCGGGCAATCGGCCCTCGATCAGCCGGACATCATCGGGGTGCAGCCGAACCAGCGAGGATTCGGCGGCATCGGCCAGCAGATCGACTGCGGCGTCGATCCGCCCGGCCAGCCGCTCGGGCGAGACGCCGATCTCTCCCACCAGCCGGGTAACCAGGTGCAGCACCGTCTGGCGTAATTGCTGTGCGAAGCGTTCGCGATCGAAATGCGCGGCATCGGCAAGCCCGCGGCCCAGCGCATCGACCAAGGCGCGGTCGCGGGCGGTGGCTGCCTCGATCTCGGCGCGCGCCGCCGCCAGCCCCTCGGCATAGCCCTTGTCATGCGCCACCGCGATCGGATCGACAAAGGGTTGCGGCGCGGGGGCGGCCATCGGCTGGTCGATTTCGGGATCGAACATGTCCCAGCCCTGAGTCGGCTTGGCGGCGCGATCGGCGGGTTCGAAATGGCGTGGCTGGTTGGGCGCGGGTTTGTCGGCGACCCGCGCGCCCGGATCGACCGGGGCAAAACCCTCAGGCGCGGCGAAGGCGCGGCGCAGCGCTTCGCCGGCATGGACATGACGGCTGGAAAAGCCCGCTGTAAAGTCAGACATAATCGTCCTCGCCCCCGCCCATCATGATCGTGCCGTCCTTGCCCAATTGGCGGGCGATCGCGATGACCGCCTTTTGCGCGTCGAGCACTTCGGAAAGGCGCATCGGGCCGCGCGCTTCCATTTCGTCGCGGATTCCGTCGGCGGCGCGCGCCGACATGCAGCCAAGGAAGCGGTTACGCGCGGGTTCGTCGACGCCCTTGAGCGAGCGCACCAGCAGATCGCTGTCGATGTTGCGGATCAGGATGCCCAGATTCTTGTCGTCGAGGTCGAGCAGATTGTCGAAGACGAACATCGCCTCTTCGATCGCGCGCGCGGTTTCGCGGTCGATCTTGGCAATCTTCGGCATAACGCGGGTTTCGGTGGTCTTGCGCCCGCTCGACAGGATCTTGGCCGCGTCCTTGGTGCCGCCCAGTTGCAGCCCGGCGGTGGACGACGACTGGCCGATCCGCGACGATAGCGCCGCCTTGAGCGTTTCGATCGCTTCGGGCGTGATCGGTCCCAGCCGCGCGACCCGGTGCAGGATCTGCGGCTGAATCGCCTCGGGCAGCAGTTCGAGCACCTGCGCCGCGACCAGCGGATCAAGATTGGCGATCAGCACGGCGGCGATCTGCGGATGTTCGCTTTCGATCAGCGCCGCGATTTCGCCCGCGTCGAGCCAGTCGAGCAGGTCGATCGCGCAAGCCGCCTCGGGCGGGGTGATCCGCGCGAGCACGCTATCGGCCTTGTCGGGGCCGAGCGCCCGATTCATCATGCCCTCGATACGTGGGCGCGGGTCGAAGCCGATCGCGGTGCGTTCACGGGCGCGATCGATGAAATCGTCGAGGACATGCTCGACCTCGATCTCGCTGACATCGGCGACCGCGAACATCGCCTTGCCCAATTGGCGGACTTCCTCGGGATCGAGCTTTTGCAGGATCGCGGCGGCCTCTTCCTCGCCCACCAGCATCATCAGCACGGCGGCGCGCTCGACCCCGCTATAGTGGCGAACGGCGGGTTCGATCACGATGGGTCGGCCCGGATCATGTCGCGCACCGCCAGTGCCGCGCGCGCCGGATTGTCGCGGGTGAAGCCGCGCACCAGACCGACCCGGTCGTCATAGCCGCGCGCATTCTGAAGCATGTCGATGCTGACCGGGGTTTGACCCTCGGTCACCTGTTCGACCGCCGAACCGCCGGCGCTGGGCAGGGGCAGCGGCGATCGTTCGGTCGCGGGAGCTTCCTCGCGCTTCTTGGCCAGTGATTTCACCAGCGGGCGGACGCCGACGAACAGCACCAGCAAAGCGATCACTAATGCGGTGGCGTTGCGCGCGACCATCGGCACCCATGCCGCGTCATACCAGGCGACCGGGGCCGCATCGGTGACCGCGGGCGAAAAGGCGCGGCTGACCACCGTCACCTGATCGGCGCGCTCGGCGTTGTAGCCGACTGCGGCGCGAACCAGATCGGTGATCTGACGGATTTCCGCCGGGGTGCGTGCCTTGCCTTCGGGATCGCGCAGCAGCACCGCGACCGACAGCCGCTTGATCCCGCCGGGCGCGGTGCGGGTGACCGACACTTCCTTGCCCAGGTCATAGGTGCGCGCGAACTCTTCGCTCGCCTTGGCGGGTGCGGTGGTGTTGGCGGCACCCGGCTGAGTCGCGGGATCATTGGGGTTGGTAAGCGATGCAGCGGCGGGCGGGGTGTTCGACAGCGCCCCGGGGATGCCGCCGGGCGCGCCGGGGGTGCCGTTCGGCCCAACCCAATTGCCCTGTTCGGCGCGGATCACGCCTTCCTTGTCATAGCGTTCGCGCGTTGCCTGCGCTTCGTCGAGATCGACATCGGCCTGGACTTCGGCGCTGAAATTGCCCGCCCCCACCAGCGGGGTCAGCAGCTTGTTGAGCTGGAGGCGGAACTTGTCCTCGACTCGGCGCTGATAATCGATCCGCGCATCGCCGACGCTGGTGCCGCGTTCGTCATCGTCGCGGCTGAGCAAGGCACCCATTTGATCGACGATCGTGACGCTGTCGGGCTTCATCCCGCCGACCGACGAGGCGACCAGGTTGACGATCGAGCGCACCTGCGCGTCAGACAATGTGCGACCGGGTTCGAGCCGGACGATCACCGATGCCGAAGGCTGGGCATTGTCTCGCACGAAGACCGAGGATTCGGGCATCGCCAGATGGACGCGGGCATCGGCGACCGCATCAATCTCGCCGATCGAGCGCGCCAGCTCGCTTTCGCGCGCCTGACGCAGGCGTTCGCCCTCTACCGCGCGGCTGACGCCCATCGGCAGTTCGTCGAGGATGGCATAGCCGCCGGGAGCTGCCTTTGGCAGGTCCTGTCCTGCCAGCAGCATGCGTGCACGGTGATAATCATCCTCGCCCACCGTCAGCGCGCCCGATTGGTCGAAACGGGTGCGGATGCTGGCGGCGGCGAGTGCGTCACTGACCGCCGATTTGTCGTTGTCGGCAAGCTGGGTGAACAACACCCGCTGCGGCGGTGTCGCCAGCATCATCCAGGCAAGCGCCGCCGAGGCGATCAGGCCGATCAGCAACACCAGCGGCAGGCTTTTGCGGATCGCGGGTTGGGCGAGGAATCCTCGCGCCTGGGCGAGCGGCGCGGCGAGGCGGGCGGGGGCGAGCGGGGTAAGGGCGTTTTCCATCTGCGATTACACCGGCATGCTCATGATGTCCTTGTACGCGGACAGCAATTTGTTGCGGACCTGCAGCGTTGCCTCGAACCCGACCGAGGCTTGCTGGCGCGCCAGCATGACCTTGGCGATGTCGACGGTTTCGCCGCGTTCATAGGCGGCGGACAATTTCCCCGCCTGTGATTGCGCCTGATTGACCTGCCCCAGCATGTCTTCGAGCGTCGAGCTGAAGCCGGTGGGTTTGGGCGGTTCGGTCGCGGGGACCGCAACCTCCTGATTGGCGCGTGACAGCGCCTGGTTTTTCTCCAGGATTTGGGCACGCATCGCCATGATCCGGTCGACACTCATCGCGCCGCTGCCGCTGCCGCCGATGCCGTTGACGCTCATGCGGTCGCCTTCCAATCCTGGTGACGACCGATATCGTCACCCTGTTCGCGCGCCTTGGCCAGGCGATAGCGAAGCGTGCGTTCGGAAATGCCAAGCCGGCGCGCGGTTTCGATCCGGCTGCCGTTGCACGCCGCCAGCGTGTCGCGGATCGCCTGGAACTCGCTCATCTGGACGATGTTGCTGAGCCGCGCGGGGCTGTCGTTCGATGCGCGTTGCTGCGTTGGCCGGTCGAAGATGATGTCGGCGGGCGTGATCGTCTTGCCGTGGCACAACAGCAATGCGCGCTGGATCACATTTTCCAGCTCGCGGACATTGCCCGGCCAGTCATGCGCCTCGAGCATCGCCAGCGCATCGCGCGACAGCCAGGGCATGCTGCTGTGACCGGCGGCATGGCGGACGATCATCGCGGTCGCAAGCGCCGGCACATCGTCGGGCCGCTGCGCCAGCGCGCGGGTGGTGAGCGGAAAGACGCTGAGCCGGTAGTAAAGATCGGCGCGAAAACGGCCCGCCTGTACTTCGGCGTGCAGATCACGGTTGGCGCAGGCGATGATCCGCACGTCGATCGGCTCGGCTTGGGTCGCGCCGATCGGCACCACTTCGCGCTCCTGTAATGCCCGCAGCAATTTGGCTTGCAGCCCGATCGGCATTTCGGCGACTTCGTCGAGCAGCAGCGTGCCGCCATTGGCGGCGCGAAAGAAACCCTGGCCGCCCGATGACGCACCGGTGAACGAACCCTTTTGGTGACCAAAGAGCATCGCTTCGAGCATCGATTCAGGGAGTGCGGCGCAGTTGATCGCGATGAACGGCCCCGATGCGCGCGGCGAGGCGCGATGGATGGTGCGCGCAAGCACTTCCTTGCCGGTGCCGGTGGGGCCGTTGATGAGCACGGTAATGTCCGATTTGGCGACTCGCTGCGCCAGCGTCAGCAACGCCAGGCTCTCGGGATCGGCGGCGACGGGTGCTTCGGGACCGCGAAGCAGCGCGCTGGCAAAGCCTGCCGCGATCGCCGCATCGTCGGGATCGAAGCCGATCCGCGCCGAGTGACCGTCGATAAAGGGGGTGATCGTGCCGGGCTTGCCGCCCAGGATCAGGGTGCGGGCAGCGACCGGCGCTGCCTCATCGGCCAGGATCACAAAATGGTCACCCGGGAGGGGGCGTTCGCGTTCGGTGGTAGCTACTGCGAGACCCTGAGCCCGCAAGGTCGAGACGAGTGGATAGTGCAGCCGCATCGCTGCGGCTGAAGGATAGATCGAACGCATAAAAATCCCCCGTTCTGAGAATCATACGTACACACACGCTGGTTAACGCCGCGTAAAATATTGCCGCCGCGGCAAGATTTTTCCGCTTCTTTTGCCCGTGTGGCCGCGCGAGCAACTACACGCGCGCGCGTAGAAGGCCGATCGGCAAGTGCGGGGCATTTTTTTCCCTTAAGCCCGGCCATCGGCAGCCGTTTCTTGCTGTGACTGCTCGGCTCCCGCTTGTGGGGGGATAGGTGGGCGGTACGGGAAATGGAGACACGGACATGACGGTTATCGGAACCAATATCGGCGCCCTGCGCGCCGCCAATGCCTCGCGGACTGCCAATACCTCGCTGACCGCGAGCATGGAGCGCCTGTCGACCGGCAAGCGAATCAACTCGGCCAAGGACGACGCCGCCGGCCTCGCCATCGCAACGTCGATGACCTCGCAGATCCGCGGCATGAACCAGGCGGTGCGCAACGCCAATGACGGCATGGCGCTGGCCCAGACCGCCGACGGTGCGCTGAACGAAGCATCGAACATTCTGCAGCGGGTACGCGAGCTGGCAGTCCAGTCGGCATCTGGCACCTATCAGGACGGCGATCGCGACAATATGCAGATCGAAGTCAACGAGCTGAAGAAGCAGCTGATCAACATTTCGGCATCGGAATTCAACGGCGTCGAACTGTTCAGCGCGACCGCCGACAACAACATCGAAATCCAGGTCGGTGCCGGCAGAAACGACCAGATCACGCTGAGCATCAGCGCACTGAACCTGGTCACGGTCAGCGGCACCGAGGCATCAGCTTCGGCAGCTGCGGGTCTTTCGACCGCGCTGGTCGCTGGCGACGCATTGATCGGCACGACCCGCCGGGTCACCGCCGAAGATGTTGCCTATGCCGCAGAGATGGAAGGTGCAGCCGTCACCACCGCCGACATCGGCACCGAAAAGACACTGGCAGTCGGCGACACCTTTTATGTTCCCGAAAGCAGCGCGACGGTCGTTACCGGCGGTGTGGACGTCAGCGATGCCGCGAGCGCCCAGGCCGCGCTGGAAACGCTCGATACCGCGTTGCAGGCAGTCAACGAGACTCGCGCATCGCTCGGCGCAGGCCAGAGCCGGCTCGAATCGGTGGTCAACACGCTGACCACCAACATGACCAACCTGACCGACGCACGCAGCCGAATCGAAGACGCCGATTTCTCGGCCGAAACGACCGCGCTCGCCAAGGCGCAGATCCTGAGCCAGGCGTCGACCGCGATGCTGGCGCAGGCCAATCAGAGCCAGGAAGGCGTCCTGTCGCTGCTGCGGTAAGCGATTGCATCAGGAAACCCCGGCACTGCCACCCCCCAGTTAAGGCAGTGTCGGGGCAGCCGCTCTACCTCCCAGCGGAGCGTGCGCGCGAAACCCCGGTGACGGTTCCGCCGTCACCGGGGTTTTTCATGTTTTGGGATGTTCCCGGTCGGGCCAGGGGGGGGGGGACGCGAAAATCTAGCGTGTTAGGACGCCTTGCTTGTCGTCATTCCCGCGAAGGCGGGAACCCATATGCCAGTGCGGTGGTTCTGGATTCCCGCCTGCGCGGGAATGACGAAAAAAGGGTGGTCCAGCGTAAAATCGTCGCGGTTCAGACCGCGTTCGCCAGCGCCTTCTTCAGCCGCGCATGGGCGCTGGCCTTGATCTGGCAGATGCGCGCCGCGCCGACGCCCATTACCTGGCCGATCTCTTCGAGGTTGAGTTCCTCGACATAATAAAGCTGCACCACCTGCGCCTCGCGCACCGGCAGCGCGGCGATCGCCGCCACCAGCGCCGCGCGCAGATCGCCTTCGGCCAGTTGCGCGAAAGCGTCGGGGCCATCGTCCATGAACCACGGCCCCTCGTCGGTATACACATCGTCGATCGAATCGAACCGAAGCGGTTCGGCGGCGGAATATTCGAGGCGAAGCTTTTCCACGCTCACGCCCAGCCGCTGCGCGATCAGCAGATCGTCGGGGCGGTGGCCAAGCTCGTGCGTTAGCGCGGCCAGCGCATCGGTATAGGCGCGGCGGCGCTTCATCGCCCCGCGCGTCAGCGTTGCCTGGCGGCGCAGTTCGTCGATCATGCTGCCGCGCAGGCGAGTGATGGCATATTGGCGGAAGGTGACCGCGCCGCGATCCTCGAAGCTGTTCGCCGCCTCGACCAATGCGACCATGCCGACCTGGATCAGATCCTCGACCTCGACCAGCGCCGACATGCTGCCATGAACATGCCAGGCAAGCCGCCGCACCAGCGGCAGATGTTCGCGCACCAGCGCCTCGACATCGCGCGCGGGGGTGGTGGGGGTATAGACCAATGGTTGCGCCATCAGCTTCATGCCGCCAGCGCCTCGGGGGCGCCGATCACCGCGACGACTTCGACCGATTTGTCCTCGGGCACTTCAAAGAAGCTCATTACCGGGGTGTCGGGCAGGCAGGTCTTCACCAGTTTGCGAACCGCGATCCGGATCGAGGGCTGGACCACCAATGCAAACGGCTTTGCCTCGTTCAGCAACGGTTGCGCCGCCTGTTGCAGTGCATCGACGATACGGCGGCCAAGATCGGGTTCGATCGTGTGGCGGCGCGACGGGTCCGAGCGGACCGCCTGGCCAAGCAATGCTTCCAAATGACCCTCCAGCGTCATGACGCGCAGCGGTTCGCGCACGCCGCATAGTTTCTGGATGATGAGCGCGCCCAGCTCGGGGCGGATCGCCTCGATCAGCTCGTCGGCGTCGTGTGTGCGCTGCGCCGCGACCGCGATGGCGGCGGCGATTCGGCGGAATTCCTTGAGCGGGATGTTTTCCGCCAGCAGCCCGCGCAGGATCTGCGTCAGCGTGGTGAGCGGCAACGGCGCGGGGCACAGCGCGGCGACCAATGCGCCGGCCTTGTCCTTCAGCCCGTCGAGCAACGACTGCACTTCATCCGGCCCCAGCAGGTCGGTGGCGTTCTGCAACAGCAGATGGTTGAGGTGCGTCGCCATCACCGTGCCCGGATCGACCACCAGATAGCCGGCACCGGTGGCGGCATCGGCGTCGCCCGGCGCGATCCAGGTGGCGTCGAGGCCGAAGGTGGGGTCTTTCGCCGCCTTGCCGGTCAGTCGGCCAAAGCCCTGGCCGGTGTTGAGCGCCAGCATCTCGTCGGGCGACACGCTGTCTTCGCCGACGATCACGCCGCCGATGACGATGCGATAGGTGAAGGGCGCAAGGTTGATGTCGTCGCGCACGCGCACTTGCGGCACGACGAAGCCCAGATCCTTGGAAAGCTGGCGGCGCACCCCGGTGATCCGGCTCATCAACGGCGCGCCCTTGCGCTCGTCGACCAGCGGCACCAGCCCATAGCCGATGTCGAGCATCACCTGCATATTCTCGGTCACTTCGTCCCAGCCGATGCGCGACAGGTCGGCGGGCGGCGGCAGCGGTTCGGCTGGCGGCGGGCGGTTGGCGATCGCGCGCAGGCGATACGCGCCATAGCCCGCAGCGCCGGCGGCAGCGAGGATCAGCAGCGTCGGCATGCCGGGCAGGAAGGCGAGCAGCCCCAGGATGCCCGCCACCGGGGTCCAGGTGCGGTGTGACGCGAACTGCGCGCCGATCTGGCCCGACAGATCCTGGCTCGATTTAACGCGGGTGACGATCGCGGCGGCGGCGATCGACAGCATCAGTGCTGGCACCTGCGCCACCAGCGCGTCGCCGATCGCCAGCAGGATATAGGTCTGCGCCGCTTCGCCCACCGCCATATTATGGCTGACCATGCCCAGGATCAGCCCGCCGACGATGTTGATCGCCAGGATCAACAGCCCCGCGACCGCATCGCCCTTCACGAATTTCGACGAACCATCCATCGCGCCATAGAAATCGGCCTCGGTCGACACTTCGATCCGGCGCGCACGGGCTTCGTCGGGGGTGATCAGCCCGGCGTTCAGATCGGCGTCGATCGCCATCTGCTTGCCGGGCAGGGCATCTAGGGTGAAGCGCGCCGATACCTCGGAGACGCGGCCAGCGCCCTTGGTCACGACGATCATGTTGATGATCAGCAGGATCGAAAACACCAACAGCCCGACGACATAATCGCCGCCGATCAGGAAGCTGCCGAACGCCTCGATCACATGGCCAGCCGCTGCCTCGCCCTCATGCCCGTGCACCAGCACCACGCGGGTCGAGGCGACGTTGAGGCCGAGGCGGAACAGCGTGGCGAACAGCAGCACCGTGGGGAAGGCCGAGAAATCGAGCGGCTTTTGCGCGTTGAGCGCGACCATCAGCACCGCAAGGCTGATCATGATGTTGAGGATGAAGAACACATCGAGCAGGAAGGCCGGGATCGGCACCACCATCAGCACGACGAGCAGCAGGATCGCGCCGGGCAGCGCGGTCGATCGGGTGAGCGAGCCGAGATTGGCCGCCGAGAACATGCTTGCGTTCATCATGCCCCCAGATTCGCGAGCATCAGATAGGCGAGCCGCGCGGTTTCGGGGGTGGGTCGCAGCGTTGCCGCGCGGGCCGGATCGGCGCGGTCGGCGGCGCGCACGACGTTAAGATTGGCCATCGTCGTCTGCAGCCAGCGATCGTCGCCGCCACTTGCCTCATTGCCCAGGATCACGTCGATGCCGGCAAAGGGGGCGGGAAAGGCGGGCGCTTGTGCATCCGCGAAGAAATTGCCCGATGCGGTGCCGGTCGCGCCCGCCACCTGCGCGCCGCGATCGAGCTTGCCCGCGAACCGCTGATAAATGTCGCCGAGCGAGCGTTGGCTGCCATCGGGCGCATAGAAGATCGAGCGGTTCGCGCGCGCCGCCGCCGGGAACATGGCCGCCGCGCCGCGATCGGGCACTGCCTCCATTGCGGCGAGGAACTTCTTGGCGCCGCCCAGCCCCAGGAAATGCGCCATGTACAGGTCGGTGCCATTGGCTTCGCGGCCAAGGCTGCCCTCGATCGCCGCCTTGTTATCCGATGCGTGTTCGGCGGCCATCAGCGATGCGGCGTTGGCGTCGGTTCGCAGCGACAGGATGGCACTTCGAGTCGCGGTGTCGCTGACGACATAGCGGCCGCCGGCGGTCTGCTCGATGCTGTTTGCCGCCCAGCCCATGCCGTGTTCGGCACCGTGGCGCTTGACCACGCCCAGCCAGCTTTGTTCGATGAACTGATACAGGCCGGTCGCGCTGGAGGTGCGGGCGCGGGCGTTGGTCCGCATGCCGCTTTCGACCTGCGCCTGACCCAGCAGATAGTTGAAATCAACGCCGGTCTTGGCACTCGCCTTGGCGATCGCGCCATGCGTGCCGGTTGCTGCGGTGACGGTAGGAACGGCAGGTGGTGCGCGCATTGGTCTGGTGATGCCCCCGGTTTACGGGGGTGATCAGCAAAGAGCGTGCCAGAAGGTGAAGCAAGGGTGCGTGTTAGCCCAAGCCGCGCCGGTTTCCGCGCGCTTTAGCCATAGGCAAGCGTCGGCGCTGCGCGATAGGGCGCGGTGCCATTGCCGGCAAGAACCTGCAATTGCCGGCGGACATTTGCCGCCATCAGATTGACATAGATTCGCGCGGCTTCGTTCAGCCGATGCGCTTCTTCGGCCAGTGCGCGAAGCTCGGGCGTCATCGCCTCGTCCTGGCGGCACGCCACCGCTTCGATCGCGGCGAGCTTCTCGGCGGTTGCGCGTTCGAGGCCGGCGGTGTCGTTCGCCTTGAGCGCGGTGATTTCGGCGTGCAGGCATTCGATCACCTGCACCAATGCGTCATGCCGGGTCATTGGGCTTCCAGTTCAGCTTCAGGGCCAGCATGCGGTCGGCGATCGTGGCAGGTGAAATCGGGAAGGTGCCGTCCTTCACCGCGCGGCGGATGCGGGCGATCCGTTCGGCGTCGATCGGCGGCTTGCTCGCAAGGTCGCTGATCGTTGCCGACAGCGATCCCGCCTGGGCGTCCGCCGGTTTGGGGTCGGGGCCGGTCTGTACATCGTTGGCGCGCGCCGCCGCGCCGACCGCAGCGATGCGCTGCACGTCGTTCGTTGCGATTGGCTTTGGGCCGATTGAGTCCACCATGTCCGCACATCCTGATTGCAGCCGACATGGGAAGTAACGACGCCTTCGCGAAAAGCTTTAGAAAAAATTATTCCGCCCAGCCGGGGAGCGTCACTCGGCCCGCCTCGACCGCTACCGCCTGGATCGGCGGCTTTTTGGGATCGACCTTCACCATCAGCCGGCTGCCCGCCGAAGCATCGCCCATCGCGATGCCGTCGCGGGTGATCGAAAAACCGGGGGAGCCGGCCTCGACCATCACCGGATCGCCGCGTTTGACGATGATCTCGGGCTTGGGCGCGGGGGCGACCGCGGCGCGCGCGGTGGCGGCGATCGGGGCGACGGCCTTTGGCTCGGCGAGCACGGGCACGAAGATGCGCCAGACGGGGGCCATGCAGCGGATGACGACGGCGTCGCGCGCGGGGCTTCGCCATTCGAATTGCGGCAAGGCACAGGGCGCAAGCTTCAGCCGCTGGTCGATCGCCGCCACCGCGCCGCCTTTGCTGCCGGTCGCGGTGCCGGTGAATTGTTCGACCGCCTTGTCGAGCAGCGCGGTGCTTTGGAAGCTGCGCTGCTGCGCTGTGGCTGGTGCTGCGATCAGCAGCGCGGGGATAAGCAGGCGGATCATTGCTGGCTCCGGTTCGAAGGGGCGGCAAGCATGGGTTGCCGGGCGGCATTATTTTGCCGGTCGGCGTCTGCGTTGCCGGCAAAGCCGACCGCCAGCGTTACCTGGCGACCGCTGGCGGCAGGATCGGTCGAGATCATGATACGGTCGCGGCCGACGACACCGGCGCGCACCAATGCCGCCGCCACCGCGCGCGCGCGATCGCTGGCCAGCAAGGCGGCATTGTCGGCCAAGGGATCACGATCGGCGCGCGATCCATCGACATGGCCGGTCACCAGCAGGCGGGTACGCGGATCGCGCGCGGCGCTGGCGGCCCAGCGAAGCGCGGGGGCGATCGTGGCGGGCAGCGCGGCCTGCCCGACGGCAAATCCGCGCACGACCGCGCGGTCGAGCGCAATCGGTGCCGGCATTGCATCGGGCGCGTCAAACCCCGCACGGATCGCGGTGGCCAGTGCCTGGCGATCGATCATGTCGGTTTGTAGCAGGACGAAAAACCCGACCAGCAACAGCGACAGATCCGCCAGGGTAATCAGCCACAGCGGGCGATCCGCCGTCATCGCATCGAACCGGGCGGTGCCGCTACTCACGCGGCTATTTCCCGATGGCGGGGCATTTCGCGGGTCGCCAGCGCCACCAGCGGCGCTTCGAGGCGCGCGCGCTGAAAGGCCTCGGCGCGTGCGAGCCGGCGCAGCCGTCCGGCAATCGGCGCGGCGACCAGATTGGCGATCAGCGCGCCATAAAGCGTCGCCAGCAGCGCCACCGCCATCGCCTGGCCGATCGTTGCCGGATCCTGCATCGCGCTGAACATCTGCACCAGCCCGATCAGCGTGCCGACCAGGCCACAGGCGGGCGCGGCTTCGGCGATGCTCGCCCAGACTTGCGCTGCGGTCAGGTGTCGTTCGATCCGCGCTTCGCGGGCGTAGACGATCGCGGCGGCGACGTCATCGGGGCCGGCACCATCGACGATGCGGGCGATCGCCATCGCGACATCGGGATCGTCGATCACCGAACGATCGAGCGCCATCACCCCGTGTTTGCGCGCGATCCGGCCAAGCGCGGCGACCTGCGCCAGCTCTGGCGCGGCGTCATGTTCGGCGCGCGGCAATGCCCGCAGCGCGGCGACCGCGCGCGCCAGATTGGCGAGCGAAAAGCGCAGGATGCAGGCGGCCAGCGTCCCGCCGACGACGATGCCGGCGGCGAGCGGGTCGAGGAAGGGGGTGAGGGCGTCGGTCATGCGCCGGGTACAGCAAGGACCGTGCCGAAATCGGCGTTTGCCGGTGCGGGCAGCGTGTTGCCGGGGGCGGCAAGGCTTTGCCGGTTGCTGGAGCACCCTTCGCGCTGCGCTTTGCCCGCCTTGGCCTCGACCGGCTCGGCACGGGGGGTTGATGCAAAAACTGGCACGCCCCTTGCTGCTATCCGTCCGCATGACCTGGGACAAGGAACCGGCAGATGGCGAATGAAGGGCTCTTCGGCGTACACGGACGGGCATTGTCGGTGCGGTCGCAGCGCATGGGCATTCTGGCGTCGAACATCGCCAACGCCTCGACCCCCGGGTTCAAGGCCAAGGACATTGATTTCCAGGCGGCACTGAAAGGCATTGCGATGCCCGGCGGATCGACCGAGCGGGCGATCGGCGCGGCGACCAAATATCGCGTGCCCAGTCAGCCTTCGATGGATGGCAACACCGTCGAGCTTTCGACCGAGCAGACCGCCTTTGCCGAAAACGCCGTCGCCTATCAGACGACGCTGGCGTTCCTGAACGGGCGCATCTCCACCATCACCCGCGCGCTGAAGGGCGAATGAGCATGACCGGTTCCAATCCGATGAACATCTTTCAAGTCAGCGGGCGCGCGATGTCGGCGCAGTTGGTGCGGATGAACACCACCGCATCGAACCTTGCCAATGCCGGCGCGGTCGCGACCACGCCCGAGGCGGCGTATCGCACGATGAAGCCGGTGTTCCGCACCCATTTCGACACCGCGTCGAACCTGGCGACGGTCGATGTCGAAAGCGTCGTCACCGCCGGTGAGGAGCCGATCAAGCGCTATGATCCGGGCAATCCGCTCGCCGATGCGCAGGGCAATGTCTATGAAAGCGCGGTCCAGGAAACGCGCGAGCTGGTCGACATGATGGAGGCGGCGCGCACGTACCAGAACAATGTCGAGGTGATGCAGACCGCCAAGTCGCTGATCACCGAAACACTGCGGCTGGGGCGCTGATCATGGCCAGCAGCTTTGACGCAACGCTCGCCGGTCTGGGCATCAAGCGCAGCGGCGGCGCGACCGAGCCGAAACTGACCACGCGCGCCGAGCAGCAGACGCTCGACCAGAATGATTTCCTGACGCTGATGACCGCGCAGCTCAAGAATCAGGACCCGTTCGAGCCGGTCGATAACACCGCGATGGTCGCGCAGATGGCGCAATTCTCGTCGCTGGCGGGGATCACCGAAATGTCGTCGACGTTGCAGTCGATTGCCGACAAGCTGGGCGCATCGGGGATGACCGAGGCCGCCGCGCTGGTGGGCCGCACCGTGCTGGCCGAGGGGAATGTCGCCTATGCCCGCACCACCGGCGGATTGCAGGGCGGGATCGAGCTGGCAGGCGACACCAGCGAATTGTCGGTTTCGATCAAGGCCGCCGATGGCACCACGCTTCGCACGCTAGACCTGGGTGCGCAAAAAGCGGGCACGGTCACCTTCGACTGGGACGGCAAGACCGAAACCGGTGCTGCCGCCGGGGACGGGCCGTTCACCATCGTCCCCACCGCGCGCAACGGCGACACGATCGTGAGCACCAAAACGCTGGTCTGGGCACCGGTCAGCTCGGTCAGCCTGGTCGATGGCGAGCCGGTCCTCTCGCTGCCGGGCATCGGCCAGGTCAAATCCTCCGCCATCCGTTCGATCGGCTGAAATCCAAGCACAGGAGCAATTTCCATGTCCTTTTACACATCGCTGAGCGGGCTGCAGGCCAGCCAAAAGGAAATGTCGACGATTTCGCACAATCTGGCGAACGTCGCGACCGACGGTTTCAAGAAAAGCCGTACCGAATTCGCCGATGTCATTGCCTCGAGCGTGTCGGCGAACCCGACCAGCGTGGTGGGATCGGGCGTCGTCACCAAGGCGATCCGCCAGCAATTCGGCCAGGGTACGCTGGTGCAGACCGGATCGACGCTCGACCTGGCGATTTCGGGTGACGGTTTCTTCGCGGTGAAGCCCGATGCCGATGGGTCGAAGGTGAACTTCACCCGTAACGGCGGCATGTTGATCGACCGCGAACGCTACGTCGTCGATTCGAACGGCAGCAAGCTTCAGGTCTATCCGGTCGACGGATCGGGCGCGGTGGTGGCCGCCGGGATCGACAGCCTGATCAGCCTGCGCCTGCCGCAGACCAGCGGCACCCCGACGCCGACGGGCAATGTGGCGCTGACCGTGAACCTCAATTCGGGGGCGAACATCCCATCGGTTACGACTTTCGATCGCTTCAACCCGGCAAGCTACAACCAGTCGACCCAGACGACGGTGTATGACGGCAATGGCGCGCCGCTGACGATGACCAGCTATATGGTGCGCCAGACCGCGCCGACGGTCGCCGACCCGACGTCCGAATGGGCGGTCTACAGCTTTGTCGGGGATCAATTGCTGACCGCCGGCGGTGCCGATGCGGTGACGCTGACGTTCGACAGTGCCGGCGCGCTGACGACGCCGACCGCGCCGACGATGTTCGATGCCTTCACCCCATCGGGCGGCACGTCGGAACAGCAGATCGCGCTTGGTTTCGGAGCCGGCACCAAGCTGACCGCCGCGCCGTTCGTGGTGGAAAGCCGCAGCCAGGACGGCGCGGCGATCGGCCAGCTCGAATCGGTCGCGGTCGATGCCGAGGGCATGGTGTTCGCCACCTTCTCGAACGGTGACAACAAGGCGCTGGGCAAAGTGGCCATCGCCAATTTCGCGAACCCATCGGGCTTGCGCCAGCTTGGCAACGGCACCTGGGCCACGACCGGCATGGCGGGCGATCTGGTGCTGGGCGAGGCCAATCAAAACGGCCTGGGCGGGCTGATGTCGGGCATCATCGAAGGATCGAATGTCGACATCACCGAAGAACTGGTCGCGCTGATCGCGGCACAGCGCAATTTCCAGGCGAATGCGAAGGCGCTCGATACATCGAGCCAGATTTCGCAGACCATCGTCAATATCCGTAGCTGAGGTCGCTAGCCGATGGATCGTCTGGTCTACACCGCGATGTCGGGGCTCAAGAGCCAGATGTCGGCGCAAGCATCGATCGCGAACAATATCGCGAATGCGTCGACCATCGGCTATCGCCAGGACCGGGTGACGTTCGAGCGGCTGATGCTGAAGGGCGATGGCGGGTTCGATTCGCGCCAGCCCTCTGCCGAGGAAGTCACCGACGCCGATCGGCGGGCGGGCACGATCATTTCGACCGGACGACCGCTCGACGTGGCGGTGACCACCGATGCCTGGATCGGGGTGCAGGCCACCGACGGCAGCGAGGCTTATACCCGGCGCGGCGACCTGAATGTCGCGCCGTCGGGGCTGCTTGAGACGGGCGACGGCTTTCCGGTGCTGGGCGCGGGCGGCACGCCGATCACGGTGCCGCCGCACGACCGGATCATGATCGCCGACGATGGTTCGGTGTCGATCACCCCGCGCGGGGCCGAACCCGGCAGCGCGCCGCAGGTGATCGACCGGCTGAAGCTGGTGAGCACCCAGGGGTCTCAAACGGTGAAAGGCCTGGACAATCTGCTGCATGTCAAAGGCGGCGGCGTGCTGCCGCAAGACATGGAAGCCAAGGTGGTGGGCGGATCGCTCGAACAGTCGAACGTCAATCTGACCGAGGCGCTGGTCGACATGATCGAGCTGCAGCGATCCTATGAAGTGCAGGCCAACCTGTTGAAGGAGGCCAAGAAAATGGACGAATCGAGCGCATCGTTGATGCGAATTCAGGGTTAAGGGAGCAATATCATGGGCAGTGCGGCAATGCATATCGCGCGGACCGGGCTCGACGCCCAGGATACGCGGATGCGGGTGATTTCGAACAACCTGGCCAACGTCAACACCACCGGGTTCAAGCGCGATCGCGCGGCGTTCGAAACGCTTGCCTATCAGGTGGTGACCGCCGCCGGCTCGGCGAGCACGGCGGAAACCAATTACGCCACCGGGCTGGCGGTGGGCACCGGCGTGCGGGTGCAGGGCACCGCGCGGATCAACACGCAAGGATCGTTGCAGACGACGGGCAATTCGCTCGACGTGGCGCTCGACGGCGACGGGTTTTTCCAGATCACGCTGCCGGGCGGCCAGCTTGGCTATACCCGCGCGGGCAATTTCGCGCGCTCGCCCGAAGGTTTGCTGGTGACCAGCGAAGGCTATCAGGTGATGCCGGGCATCACGATTCCCGAAGGGGCGACGTCGGTGACCATCGGTGCCGACGGCATCGTCAGCGCAACGATCCAGGGCCAGACCGAGGCGAGCCAGATCGGCCAGTTGCAGGTCGCCGGTTTTCCCAATTCGGCCGGGTTGCAGGCGACGGGCGACAATTACCTGATCGAAACCGCCGCCAGCGGGGTCGCCAATCTGGGCGTCGCCGGATTGGATGGGCGCGGCCAGATCCGCCAGGGGATGCTCGAGGGATCGAACGTCAACGTGGTCGAGGAGCTGGTCGACATGATCGAGACCCAGCGCGCCTATGAGGTCAATTCCAAGATGATCAGCGCCACCGACGAGATGCTGCAATATGTCAATCAGAACCTCTGAGATGCAGGCGGCACCGCGGTCCCCCTTCCGCTTGCGGGAGGGGCTAGGGGAGGGCATTTCCTGCACTCGTCGCGGTCTGGCGACATGCCCTCCCCCAGCCCCTCCCGCAGGCGGGAGGGGAGTGCGCTTTGCGATCGGCGCTGCCATGCTCGCGATCGCCGGCATCGGTGCATCGCCTGCCAACGCGCAGCTGTTTGGCCAGAAAGCACCGCCCGAGGACTTCACCGCGACGTTGCCCGAGCCACTCGCGGTGGCCGAACCGGCCAATGGTTCGATTTTCCAGCCCGCCGATGGCTATGCCGCGCTGTATGAAGGGCAGCGTGCGCGCCGGCGGGGCGATCCGCTGACGATCGTGCTGGTCGAGCGGACGGCAGCGTCGAAATCGGCGGCGTCGAACCTCGACAGCAAGGGCAGCCTTGGCCTGGTCGGTCCCTCGACCGGGCCGCTGTCGCTGTTCCGCCCGACCGATGCACAGGCAAGTGGCAGTCGCGGGTTCCAGGGCGTCGGCGCTGCCGATCAGGCGAACGCGCTGACCGGCGAAGTCAGCGTCACGGTGGCCGAAGTCTATCCCAACGGCACGATGCTGGTGCAGGGGCAAAAGCGGCTGACGCTCAATCGCGGCGACGAGTTCGTCCAGATCAAGGGCATCGTCCGCACGATCGATGTCGATGCCAATAACCGCGTGCCATCGACCCGCGTCGCCGATGCGCGGATCAGCTATACCGGCAAGGGCGACGTCGCCCGCGCCAGCCGCCAGGGGTGGCTCAGCCGCTTCTTCCAGACGATCAGCCCGTTTTGATGAGGATGCGTTCGATGCTTCGCGCCTTTGCCACCGCCCTGTTGCTGGCCCTGATGGCCGCGCAGCCCGCTCTTGCGTCCGAGCGGGTCAAGGACATTGGCCGTTTCCAGGGTATCCGATCGAACCAGTTGACCGGCTATGGCATCGTCGTCGGGCTGCCCGGCAGCGGCGACGACAATCTGGAATATACCGTCCAGTCGATGAAGGGCGTCACCGCGCGCTTTGGATTTCAATTGCCGCCGGGGATCAATCCCAGCCTGAAGAACACCGCGGTGGTGATGATCACCGCCGAACTGCCAGCCTTTGCCAAGCCCGGCCAGCGGATCGACATCACCGTGTCGTCGATGGGGCGTGCCAAGAGCCTGCGCGGCGGATCGCTGATCCTCACCCCGCTGCTGGGGGCCGACGGGCAAATCTATGCGATGGCGCAGGGCAATCTGGCGGTGAGCGGGCTGGGGGCCGAGGGTGCCGATGGGTCGAAGATCGTCGTCAACGTCCCCTCGACCGGGCGGATCCCCGATGGCGCGACGGTCGAGCGTGCGGTCGAAACCGGCTTTGCCACGACGCCGACGCTGACCTTCAACCTGGCGCGCGCCGATTTCACCACCGCGCAGCGGGTGGCGGCGGTCATCAACAGTCGCTTCGGCACGATGCGCGCGCGCGCGGTCGATGCGGTGTCGGTATCGGTGACGGCACCGCCGGGGGCCGATGTCCGCACGATGCTGATGAGCGAGATCGAGAACCTCAGCGTCGAATCGGCCGAAGCTGCGGCGCGGGTGATCGTCAATGCGCGCACCGGCACTGTGGTGATCAATTCGGCGGTGCGGGTCAGTCCGGCGGCGGTAACGCACGGTAAACTAACGGTGCGTATTGATGAGGCACAGCGCGTGGTGCAGCCGGCACCCTTTAGCCAGGGGCAGACTGCGGTCGAGCAGCAAAGCGCGATCGGAATCGAGGAGGAAGTAAAGCCGATGTTCCTGATCGAGCCCGGACCCAAGCTTGCCGATGTGGTGAAGGCGGTGAACGCGATCGGCGCATCGCCGGCCGATCTGGTCGCGATCCTGGAGGCATTGAAGGAAGCCGGCGCGCTCAAGGCCGAGCTGATCATCCTGTGACGATCCCTGTGGTTCAGCTTCCGGGCGTCAACCAGCCGACGGTGTCGACCGACACCGCCCGGCTGGCCACCAGCGACAATCTGGACAAGGCAGGCGCGCAGTTCGAGAGCCTGTTCGTCGGCATGATGCTGAAATCGATGCGATCGGCGCGATTGTCCGACTCGCTGTTCGAATCCAAGGCGCTCGACCAGTTTCGCGACATGCAGGACCAGCAGACCGCCAAGGCGATGGCAGCGCATGCACCGCTCGGCATCGGCAAGGCGATGACCGATTTCCTGGCGAAATCGGCAGCGGCGGGTGAAGCCGGGGCCGGTACGCCGCCTGCGCCAGCGAATGGCCTGACCGCATGAGCGACATGCTGTCGATCGCCGCCAGCGGGGTGCGGGCCTATCAAAATGCGCTGACCACCACGTCGGAGAATATCGCCAATGTCGGCACCGCCGGCTATGCGCGGCGGACGGCGGCGTTGAACGAAGTCAGCGCGCCCAGCAGCTTGTTGAACGGGCTGGCGCTGGCGGGGCAGGGGGTGCGGGTATCGGGCGTCGATCGCGCCGGCGATGCCTTTCGCGACGCCGAGGTGCGCAGCGCGGGCAGTGATCTCGCCAGGACGCAAACCGGGCTGGTCTGGCTAGAGCGGATCGAAGGCGCGCTGACCGGCCCGAAGCTCGACGAGCGGCTGGCGGCATTTTTCAACGCTGCCCAGAATGTCGCGGCGGACCCGTCGGCCAGTGCGCCGCGCGCGGTGATGCTGGAACAGGCCGCCGGGCTCGCCTCGGCATTTCGCGCCACCGGCAGCGCGCTCGAGGCTGCCGCGGCCGATATTGCCGGACAAGCCGATGAAGTCGTGCGCGACCTGAACGGGCTGGGCAAGGCGCTGGCGACGGTGAATGCCGGCCTGGGGCGGGTCGGTGACGGCAGTGCCGGCCAGGCCAGCCTGCTCGACGAGCGCGACCGGCTGCTGGAGCAGATGAGCACGCTGGTCGATGTCGACGCGACGTTCGACGCCGCCGGGCGCGCGACCTTGCGGATCGGCGGCGCGGCAGGGCCGGTGCTGGTGTCGGGCGACAATGCGGGCAGCGTCACCTTTGTCACCAATGCCGATGGTGCCGGATCGATCGCGGTGCATCGCGGCGGCGAGCAAAGCACCGCGCCGGTATATGGCGGGGCGCTGGCGGGCATTATCGAAGGCGGACAGCGGATCGCCGGCGCGCGGGATTCGCTCGATGCGATGGCAGCGCAGTTCGTCGAAGGCGTCAATGCGGTGCAGGCGGGGGGGCATGACCTGGCGGGCAATCCCGGCGCGGCGATGTTTGCCGGGGATAGCGCGGCGACGGTGAACTTGGTGCTCGATGATCCGCGCGGCATCGCCGCCGCTGCCGTCGGCGGCGGTTCGCGCGACAATGGCAACCTGCAGGCGCTGGCCGATCTGCGGACCGGCAGCGGCATCGAAGCCGCGCTGACCGACATGGTCGTCGGCAATGGCGCGGCGATCAGCGGTCGCCGGTCGGTGGCGCAGGCGCAGAACGCGATCCACCAGGCCGCGACCGCGTCGCGCGATTCGCTGGCAGGCGTCAATCTGGACGAGGAAGCGGTGAACCTGATGCGGTTCCAGCAAGCCTATCAGGCATCGAGCCGAGTGATTCAGGTGGCACGCGAAACGATCCAGTCGATCCTAGATATTCGGTGAATGCGATGATTCGAGTCTCGACCAACCAATTCTATGCCCGATCGACCACCCAGATGGGGGCGCTGAGCGCCGCCGCGGTGACGCTGGAGGGGCAGATCGCCAGCGGCAAGCGGCTGACCGCGCCATCGGACGATGCGCCGGCCTATCGCTATCTTGCCGGATTGAAACAGGCCGGCGCCGACGATGTCGGGGCCAAGGCCAATATCGCCCTGGCGCAAAGCGTGTTGAGCCAGACCGATACCACGCTGGGCGCGATCGAGGAGCAGTTGCAGCGCGCAAGCGAGCTGGCGATCCAGGCGGGCAGCGAAACCCTGTCGCCCGAAAACCGCAAGGCGATCGGGGCATCGGTGCAGGCTATTCTCGACGACGTGCTGGCGCTTGCCAACACCCGCGACATTCGCGGCCAGGCGATTTTCGGCGGCGGCGGCGACGAAGCATTCATCCGCGATGCGACCGGCGCGATCGTCTATGCCGGGGGCACCGGCGGGGCGGCGATTCCGATCGGCAACGGCAGCGATGTGCAGGTCAGCGAAGCCGGCGATCGCGCGCTGGGCGATGCGCTCGCCGCGCTGACCGCGATGACGACGGCGCTGGGCGAGGGCGAGGTGCCCGAAGGTGCCGGAGAGGCCATCGCCGGCGCGCTCGACGCGGTATCGGCGACGCGCGCCAGTGTCGGCGCGCGCGGGTTCCGGCTGGACATAGAGATGGGGCGGCTGGCCGATGTGAAGCTGGACCGCGAAACCACACGATCGGGTATCGAGGATATCGATGTGAGCGCGGCGATCATCGAATTGCAGAAAACGATGACGGTGCTGCAGGCGGCGCAGGGCAGCTTCACCAAGCTGTCGGGGCTTAGCCTGTTCGACTATCTGCGCTGAGGCGCTGCACGACACTATCATCCTTTCGACCAACAATTTTTCGCCGGCAAAGGCGCAAGCATCCGGGCGCGCGGTCGTTCTTCCCTACAGGGTCGCGACAGCGTTTCGGGGGTAACAGCGCCAATGTTCGTTTTGATTGGTTTCGTCGTGCTGATCGCGATGGTGTTTGGCGGCTTCGCGATCACCGGCGGCGCGCTCGGCCCGGTGATGCACGCGCTGCCGCACGAAATGCTGATCATCGGGGGGGCGGCGGTCGGCGCGCTGATCATCGGCAACTCGATGCTCGAGATCAAGGCGCTGGGCGGCGGCTTCATGAAGGTGGTCAAGGGGCCGAAATACAAGAAACAGGATTATCTCGACGCGATCTTCCTGGTCAGCAAGCTGATGAAGATGCTGCGCGTCGAAGGGCCGATCGCGCTCGAGCCGCATGTCGAGGATCCCAAATCCTCGCCGGTGTTCACCGAATATCCCCGGCTGCTGGCCGACCCGACACTGACCAATTTGATCGCCGATACGCTGCGGCTGGTGGTGGTGTCGTCGGGCACGCTCGACGTTCATGCGGTCGAGGATGTGATGGATAATTCGATCAAGACGCATCACCACGAAGTGCAGGGACCGCAGACCACGCTCCAGGGGCTGGCCGATGCGCTGCCCGCGCTCGGCATCGTCGCGGCGGTGCTTGGCGTGGTCAAGACGATGGGGTCGATCGACAAGCCGCCGGCGATCTTGGGCGGGATGATCGGATCGGCGCTGGTCGGCACCTTTCTGGGGGTGTTGCTGGCCTATGGCATCGTCGGGCCGCTCGCCACGCGCCTGCAGCAGGTGATCGATGCCGATGCCGCGATCTATCACACGATCAAGCAGATCATCATCGCCTCGCTACACGGCCACCCGCAGCCTTTGGTGATCGAGGCGGCGCGCAGCGGCATCGCGCACCATAACCAGCCCGGCTTTGCCGAGGTGTTCGACGGCCTGCGGGGTCGGTAAATGGCGGCGCCTGCTCCCCACGGCACCAACCAGCCGCCCAAGATCATCGTCAGGAAAATCTATATCGAGGGCCATGGCGGTCATCATGGCGGCGCGTGGAAGGTCGCCTATGCCGATTTCGTGACCGCGATGATGGCGTTTTTCCTGCTGATGTGGCTGCTGGGCGCGACCAACGAAAAGCAGCGCAAGGCACTGGCGGATTATTTCGCGCCGACGCTGATCGACTTCAGGCAGAACAGTGCCGGGTCGAACGGGCTGCTGGGCGGTTCATCGCTGAACGAACAGGATAACTACCCCAATCGCGCAGGCCAGACCGGCACCCGTTCGATGACGGTGCCGGTGGGAGCCGTTGGCGGCACGCAAGTAGGGTCGGGCGAAAAGGGCACGCTGAAGGATCAGGCGGCATTGAACGCGCAAGACCGCCAGAATTTCTCGAAATTGCGCCAGCAGCTCGAAAAGCGGATGAAGACCAATGGCAGCATCGCCAAGCTGGGCAAGCAAGTGCGCTTTGTCGACACGCGCGATGGACTTCGGATCGACCTGGTCGACAATGCCGATTATTCGATGTTCGATCTGGGCACCACCGCGCTGGCACCCGAGGCCGATGAGTTGATCGGCGAAATCGCGGCATCGATCGGCACGATGGAAAACGCGATCATGATCCGCGGCCACACCGATTCGCTCGGCTATGGCAACCCGCTCGACATGAACAACTGGATGCTGTCGAGCGGGCGGGCCGAGGCGACTCGGCGGCGGCTGGCAGCGGGCGGCCTGCCCGATGCGCGCTTCGAGCGGATCGAGGGGGTCGCCGATCGCGAACCGATGGTGGCGAAAGACCCGACCGATCCGCGCAACCGCCGGGTGGCGATCACGCTGTTGTACCGCAAGGGCGAAATGCGCGGACTGGGCAGCAGGCCGACCCGCCTTGCCAGTGCCGCGCCCGCGCCGCGATAGGCCGCGTCAGAACAGCTTGCGGAAATCGAGCCGTACCGAACGGCCCACCGGATCGAGCAGCGCCGGCTGATAGCCCCGCGGCACCTCGCCGCTGGCGTTGCGGACGTCGAGCCGCTGGTTGAAGAGATTGGTCACCGCAAAGCTGACGCGCGAACCGCGCAGCCAGCGATTGTTGCGCACGATGCTGGGAATCTGGCCCAGATTGGCGAACAGCCGAAGCTCGACCGTCGCCAGATCGCCGAAGAACAACGTGTCGCTGGGCACCGCGCCGTCGACGCGGGTGCCGCTTTGCCAATTGGCGTTCAGCCGGGCGCCGAGGCCATCCTTGGTGAAGCCGCTGCGAACCTCGATCTGGTGGCGTGCCAGCCCGCCATTGCTGCCGGTCGCCGATCCATTGAGCAGGTCGAGTTCGGGCACGCCTTGCCGGATCAGGATGGTTTCCTTGATCCGATAGGTGTGGAACGCCGAAAACTGGATTCGGCCGCCGCCTGCACCCGCCCCGCCAAAGCCGCGCCCGCCGCCGCCCCCGAAGCCGCCGCCGGGTCCGCCCGGACCGCGTCCTTCGCCGCCGCGCGGGGGTTCACCCTGGGGGCTGGGGCGTGTTTCTGTGGCGGCGGTCTGGCCCGCCGATCCTTCGGCGGGCGGCGGGGTGGCGGTGCCGTCTGCGGCCGGGCGCTGCGGGCGGTCGGGGCGGCCATAGGCCTGGCGTAGCACCGCGCGCGGATCCTGGCCGGCATCGCGCGCCGCCTGCACCTGGCGCTCGACCGTGCCCGTCACCGGCAAGGTCAGGTTGAAACCCCAGCGAAATTCCTGACGCTCGTTGCGCGCGAAATTGACCGGGCGGCTGTCGATCTGGAGCAATCGGCCCGATGGGTCGCGCGTGAAGCGTTCGGGGAAGGCCGCCTGGATCTCGCTGGTCGCGGTGGGGAAACCGGCGATCGAATCCTCGATCGTGCTGCTGGTGTAATCGGCGCGGATGTTCAGGTCGGTTTCGTCGAACGGGCGCAGGTTCATGCCCAGCTTCAGCACGTCGCGGCTGTCCGAACGGAGCAACGGGTTACCGCCGCTGAGGAAGGTCACGTCGACCGTCTCGCCGCGCACGAAATCGAACACGCGGACATTGGGGGTGGTGATCGCGGGATTGCCCACTTGCTGCGGGCTCGGCGCGCCCTCTTCATTGGTGACCGACGCGATCAGGCGAATCTGCGTTATGGGGGACCAGTTCAGGCCGTAACCATAGCTGGTGAGCGTGCCGAAATCGGAAAGGTGATCGACCTCGACATTGGCGTTGAGCGACAGATCGCCGATCGCGTCGAGCACCGCGCGGCGGCGGCTGGTGAGCGGCACGTCGATATTGAGCTGGCCGTTGCCGCTGCGGCGGGTGATGTCGGTTTCCTGCGGCTCGCCCGATCGCACCGAGCGGGCGTCCTGATCCTGGCTGCGCAGGCCGATGCGGAAGGTGGTTGATACATCACCGGCGGGCAGCGCCAGCACATTGCCGTTCAACACGCCGTCCAGCCGTGCGACATTGCTGATCGCGCGCGCGGTGTCGGGGGCGATCAGCGAAAGCTGGCTCGCCGCGATCGGGCCAAACGGCGATGCGCCGGCAACCACCGCTGCCTGCAATCTGCTTGAATCGACTTTGCGGTCGGTGTCGGTATCAGTCTGCTGGCGATTATAATTGCCGGTCAGGGTCCAGCGCCAGCTGGAAACATTGCCGTTCATGCTGAACGCCGCTTCGACATTGCGGGTCCGCGCCTCGCGCATCAGCGGGCCTAGCGCGTCGCTGTAGCGAAGCACGCGGACATCGCCGGCAAAGGGCGAAAACGGATTGTCCGCCGGTAACGTCAGATCGACCGAGGGCAGGCCGAGCAGCGAGCGATTGTCGTTGAAATCAAAACCGATGGTGGCGGTGGCGGCGACATTGCCGAACAAGGTGCGCGCGAGCACGGCGTTGCCGCGCACCGCTTCGGTCGCGCCCTGCAACGACCGGAATGGCCCAAGATCGGTGACATTGGGGACATTGGCCCCGCCGACGAAATCGGCGAGCAGTGGCGAGCCGGTGGCCGCTGATCCCGGAACGGCGGCGACGGTGACCCGTCTACCGGCGGCGGCGCTGAGCGCGGGGTCGATCTCTGTCCCTGTCGCCGGTGGCACGACGTTCTCGTCCTCGGTCACCCGGGCCACGACGTTGCCGATCAGGTCAAAGGGCAAGCCCGCCGGGTTCGACAACAGATCGCGCTCGCTTTCGAGCAGCATGCTTCGCGCTTCGACCTCCAACCCGACGTTCAGCCGGCCAGCGGGGCTGATCCGCAAATAGCTGAGTTCGACTTCGCCATTGGTGCTGCCGCCCTCGGTCGGCCCGCCAATCTCGGTTTCGGCGGTGATCGCCCGAAAGCGGGGCCGCAGGACGAAGTTCACCACCCGCTGGTTGGCGCTATAGCCATATTTCAGCGCGACTTCTTCGGGCAGGATGTCGACGCGCAGGATCGCTTCGGTCGGGATTTCGGCGATTTCGCGGAACGAGCCGATCCGGCGTCCTTCGAGCAGCACCACCGGCCCCTCGCCGCCGCGTCCACGCCCGCTGGCAAGCTGGGGCGATAATTCGGTGAGCAGTTCGGCGATCGAATTGACGCCATAGGCCTGAATGTCGGCGGGGCTTAGCTGTTGTTCGGGCGGCACGTCGCCGATCACCGCGCCGCGTTCGGCCTGGCCGGTGATGACGATGTCGTCGGGTGCATTTTCCGACAATGCCTCCGCCGAGCCGTCGCCCGCCATGCCGACGCCCCGCGCATCGCCCTCGCCCGCCACTTCCTGTTCGGTCGGTGCGGGGGTGACCTGCGCGTGCGCGGGCCAGACGGTGGCAGCCGATAGCAGGAGAAGCCAGCGCGCGTTGCGTGCGCCGTTGCGGTCGATCATCGAAACAGGTCCAGTCGCAGTTGCCGCCCGAGAATGGACGCATGCAGGGGTGGGTAAGCGGCTATTGTCGCAGAACTTTGTCAGCAAGTGATTTGCCGGCGGCGTCCCTGCATCAAAATCGGTGGCAACGACAAGCGTGACTTTGAGGGGTGGGCATCGCGCGCGTAAGCCGGTCATGCGGGGTTCCGGTTGCGGGCGGGATCGCTATGTTGCGTCCATGCACCGATCGGAGAACCAGCTTTGCGTATCACCCTGCTTGCCGCGACCGCGCTGTCGCTCGTGCCGATGACCGTGGCTGCCCAAACCGCAGCGCCAGCGCCCGCACCGGCCAGCGCCGCCGCCATCGCCGCCAATCCGCTGCTCGCCGACTGGACCGGCCCCTATGGCGGGGTGCCGCCCTGGGACAAGGTGACCCCGGCGCTGTTCCCGCAGGCGATGGAAGTCGCGATCGCCGAGCGCCGCGCCGAATATCGCCGCATCGCCGACAATCGCGCCGCGCCAACCTTCGCCAACACCTTCGTGCCGATGCAGAATGCCGGCAAAAGGCTGGGCCGGGTGCTGGCGGTGTTCGGGGTGATGACGTCGAACATGAATTCGCCGGCCTATCAGGCGCTCGATCGCGAATGGAGCCCCAAGCTGTCGGCGGCGGGGGACGAGATCACCTTCGATCCCAAATTATTCGCGCGCATCCAGGCGATCTACGACGCGCGCACCGCCAGCGGGCTCGACGCGCAACAGCAGCGGCTGGTGACGCGCACCTATGACAGTTTCATCCGCCAGGGTGCCAAGCTCAACGCGGCGCAAAAGGCCGAGATGTCGCGGATCAACCAGGCGCTCGCGACCGAATTTTCGACCTTCTCCGAAAAATTGCTCGCCGACGAAGGCACCGCGATCACGGTGACCGACGAAGCGATGCTCGCCGGCCTGCCCGACAGCGTCAAGGCGACCGCCAAGGCAGCCGCGCAGGAGCGCGGCCAGCCGGGCTTCGCGATCGTCAACACCCGATCGGCGGTCGATCCGGTGCTGACCTTCGGCACCGATCGCGCACTGCGGGAGAAGGTGTGGCGCACCTTTGTCAATCGCGGCGACAATGGCGGTGCGACCGACACCAACGCGACGATCGCCCGGATCGTCAAGCTGCGCGCCGAACGCGCCAAGCTGCTGGGCTTCCCGACGCACGCGCATTGGCGGATGCAGGACACGATGGCCAAGACGCCGCAGGCGGCGATGGACCTGATGATGCGCGTCTGGCCGGCCGCGACCGCGCGGGTGAAACAGGAAGTCGCCGACATGCAGGCGATCGCGGCGAAGGAAGGCACGCCGATCACGATCGAGCCGTGGGACTATCGCTTCTATCAGGAAAAGGTCCGCAAGGCGCGCTACGACCTCGATCAGGCCGAGCTGAAGCCCTATTTCGCGCTCGATAACATCATCGATGCGTCTTATTACGCCGCCAACCGGCTGTACGGGCTGAACTTCAAGGAGATTACCGGCCAGGTGCCGGTGTTCGAAAAGAATGTCCGCGTGTTCCACGTCACCGACAAGAACGGCAAGGAAGTCGGCCTGTTCTATCGCGACGATTTCGCGCGTACCGGCAAGCGGTCGGGCGCGTGGGCGACCACCTATCGTTCGCAGCGCAACCTTGCGCCGGCGCAAAATGTGCTGTCGTCGAACAACAACAATTTCGCCTCGGCAGCGCCGGGCCAGCCGGTGCTGATCAGCCTCGACGATGCCGAAACGCTGTTCCACGAATTCGGCCATGCGATCCATTCGATGCTGCAGGACGTGAACTATCCCGGCCTCACCGGCACGCCGCGCGACTTCGTCGAATATCCAAGCCAGGTGAACGAACATTGGCTGCTGACGCGCGACGTGCTCGACAAATATGCCCGGCATTATCAGACCAAGGCACCGATGCCGCAGGCGCTGCTCGACAAGGTGATCGCGGCGCAGACCTTTAACCAGGGCTTTGCCACGGTCGAATATCTGTCGTCGGCGATCGTCGATATGAAGCTGCACACCGTCGCCGATGGCGTGGTCGATGCCGATGCGTTCGAAAAGGCGGCGCTGGCCGAGATCGGCATGCCCAAGGAGATCGTGATGCGGCACCGCCTGCCGCAGTTCAATCACCTGTTCTCGTCGGACGCTTATTCGGCGGGCTATTACAGCTATCTCTGGTCCGAGACGATGGACGCCGACACCTGGGCGGCGTTCGAGGAGGCCGGCGGCCCGTGGGACAAGGCGACCGCCGATCGCTTCGCCGAACTGCTGCTGTCGACGGGCAACGAAACCGACCGCGCCGAAGCCTATCGCGCATTTCGCGGGCGCGATCCCGATGTGAACGCGCTGCTGAAGGTGCGCGGGTTCCCGACGGGGGAGTAAGGCCTCCGCCCAATCGTCATCCCCGCGAAGGCGGGGATCCAGAAGGGCTAGCGTCGCAACTCAGCCGCGACCTCAGCGCCGATGGATTCCCGCCTTCGCGGGAATGACGGG
>NZ_JROH01000019.1 GCF_000786205.1 Sphingomonas sp. 37zxx
AATATGTCGAGGGGTTATTGGAAGTGCCCAGATTGCCGATGGGTTGGGTCCGTCAGGGTCAGCAAGTGTCGCCCACACCTGCAATGCGGACCATTTTCAGGAACGGTCGCGTTCCCCGGTCGACGATCGCGACGCGGCGGCGCTGGCGCGCGAACGCTATGCGCGCGGCCTCGATAGCTTCCTGACCGTCATCGACGCAGAACGTACCGCCAACACCTCACGCAGTGCGGCGATCGAAGCGCAGGGCGACGCGGCGCGCACCCGGATCGCGCTGTACCGGGCGGTGGGCGGCCAGGCTCCGCCGCGCTGAACGGGAATGGCGCGTTTGCCGGCTTGCGCGCCGCCTTGTGCATGGGCAAACTATCCTTGGGGAACTGGGGGATAGCATGGCTGGATTTCGCAATTGGCTGCTGATGGCGGCACTGACTTCGGCAGGTGCCGGGCTGGCGCAGGGCGTGGCGAAGCCGCCGGCGGCTTCGCCGCCACGCTATGACACCGAGGTATTTGCCGAGGTTCCGGCAACCCAGGAGCCCGAACTGTCACCGAACGGCAAGATGATCGCCGGCAAGATCGCGGTGAATGGCAACCAGTATTTCTCGATCCTGTCGCTGGACACCGGCAAACGGCGGTTGATCGGTGCGGGGGAAGTCGATCTCAACTGGTGGCAATGGGTGAATGACGACTGGCTGGTCATCGGCGTCGGCAGGCTGGTGCCGGTTGAGGGTGACGATTGGTACATCCGCCGCGCCGTCAGCGTGCCGGTCGCCGGGGGAAAGCTGGTCGACCTTGGCGCGCGGGAGGGCGGGCAAAATGCCGATGACGTGCTGTGGTTCGCCAATGACGGCAGTCCGCGCATCCTGATGGCATCCCAAAGCTCGATTTATCGGAATGAGACAGGCTTTTGGCCCCATGTCCGCGAAATCGATGTCTCGACCGGCAAAGGCAAGGTGGTGCAGGTTGGCCGTGACGGGGTGTGGAACTGGTATGCCGACGGGAGTGGCACCGTCCGCATGGGTATCGGCACCAGCGACGACGGGCGTAACCGCCGGGTATTGTATCGCAACAGCGCGCGTGACGGCTATCAGGTCATCGACCGGGCGCGCACTCATTTTGAGGGCCTGACGGTACCCACCTTGTTTCTGCGGGAGCCGGGCAAGGCGCTGACGATCGCAGACGATGAAGACGGCTATTCAGCGCTGTATGAACTCGATGTGCGGACGCTCGAGCGTGGCAAGCAATTATTCGCCACCAAGGGCTATGACATCGGGGGGCTCAGGCGGGATGCCACCGGCTATGGCTATGTCGGCATCAGCGTCTTGCAGGAGCAGCCGGGAGTCGTTTGGACCGACCCTGAAATGGCGGCAATGCAAAAGGCCATCGCGGACCAGATCAAGAACGGATCGCCCCGGATCGTGTCGCTGAGCCGCGATCATCAAAAAGCGATCGTCCATGTTGGCGGTGCCGACGCGCCCGGTGCCTATTTCGTGTATGATCGCGCCGACGCATCGCTGACGATGCTTGGCGCGAACAACAGCACCATCGGAATGAAGCGGCTGCACCCGGTGCGGACCATCCGCTATAAGGCGCGCGACGGGCTGGAAATCGCGGCGGTGCTGACGCTGCCGCGTGCCGATACCACCAACGCGCCGCTGATCGTCATGCCGCACGGCGGGCCGTTTGCACGCGATTCGGAGGAATGGGACTGGTGGACCCAATTCCTCGCCAATCGCGGCTATGTGGTGGTGCAGCCCAATTATCGCGGGTCTTCGGGCTATGGCACGCCGTTCACCGAAAAGGGGGCGGGGCAATGGGGCCTGGCGATGCAGGACGATCTGAACGACGTGGTGACCGCGCTTACGGCGCAGGGGATTGCCGATCCCAAACGGGTTTGCATGGTGGGCGCATCCTATGGCGGCTATGCGGCGATGCGGGCGGCGCAGCGTGACGGAGGGCTGTATCGCTGCGCGGTTTCCTATGCCGGGGTGTCCGATCTAAACCGGATGCAGCGCCACGACAGCAGCTTCCTGGGGGCTGGCGCGCGCAAGGACTGGCTGAAGATGCAGGCACCCGATCTGAAGGGGGTGTCCCCGATCAATTTCGCCAAGGATTTTTCGATCCCGATGCTGATCGTGCATGGCAAGAAGGACCGGGTGGTTCCCATCGCCCAATCGCGCGAATTGGTCGAAGACCTGCGTGCGACGGGCAAAAATGTCACGTATATCGAGCAGCCCGAAGCCGATCATTACTTCACGCGAGGTGAAGACCGGCTGCAATTCCTGAAGGCGCTGGAGACGTTTCTGGCCGCGCACAACCCGGTTTGAGCGGGCATCGGCGATGATTGGGGACACGCACGTGCAACGCGGTATCGAGGCCGCCAGACAGCTAGCAGGGGTCGATTGATGATTCCGCACGTGCTGATCCTGGCCAATTCCGAAATCATACAGCGCCGCGTGTTGCCGGCGCTTGAGGCCGCTGGCGTGGGGCGGATCGACATTGCCTCGCGACGGGGGCACGACAGTATTGCTCGGCCGGCGGGCGTGGTTGGCCTTGATTTCAAGGACTATGCCGACGCGCTCGACCGTAGCGCGGCGTCGCTGGTTTGGATTTCAACCGTCAACAGTCTGCATGCCGAACTGGTTGCGGCGGCGTTGGCGTCGGGGCGCGACGTGATCGTCGACAAGCCCGCGACCACCGACCCGCAGGAGAGCCTGCGATTGGTCGGCAAGGCCCGTTCTGCCGGACGGCTGCTGGCCGAGGCGACGGTGTATGCCTATCACCCCCAAATCGCCGCGGTTCAAGCGGCGTTTGCCGCGGCTGGATCGGTCCCGAATCATGTCGTTGCGGCGTTCAGCTATCCACCCTTGCCCCCACACAATTTTCGTCATGACCCTGCGCTCGGCGGCGGGGCGTTGCTTGATCTTGGCCCTTACGCGGTTTCGCTGGGCCGAGTATTTTTTGATGCGATGCCGCAGCGTATCACGTGCGAAACGCTGCCTGGCGACATCGGGTTCGGTCTCTTGATGCGCTATCCCGGTGGTCGCACGGTCACGGGACATTTCGGCGCTGTATCGGGCTATGTGAACCAAGCGACGGTGATTGGACCGGATATGGTAGTGAGTATCGATCGGCTATTTACCACCGCGCCGGATGCGCCCGCATCGATCACGGCGCGGCTGCATAGCGCACCCTTGTCGATCACCGTTCCGCCAGCCGATGCCTTTCTCGAATTTCTAGTCGCAGTGTTCGCGGCGCGAGGTGGAGCCGGTGCCGAGCGTTTCGGAGAAGACATGGCGGCGGACGC